>NZ_JBAGLP010000111.1:0-360 GCF_036689775.1 Isoptericola haloaureus
ACCGGGGGGAGAGGGCGGCAGTTGAAGACAGGACCAACGGCTGTCGCAGCTGACCGGTACTAATCAGCCGACAACTTCAACACACCTACACTGCTTGCTACGCGTCCACTGTGCGGTTCCCGAGAAACGGGCACCACCCCCACCCCCCCGCCACCCTGCGTGGCAGCCGGGGCAAATACGTGGGGGACCCGACAACTCGATACTGTTACGGCGGTCACCGCGAAGGGGAAACGCCCGGTCCCATACCGAACCCGGAAGCTCAGCCCTTCAGCGCCGATGGTACTGCCCTGGAGACGGGGTGGGAGAGTAGGACGCCGCCGGACACCCTTCACAGCAGGCCCCCAACCCCTCGCGGGTTGG
>NZ_JBAGLP010000112.1:0-414 GCF_036689775.1 Isoptericola haloaureus
CATGGCCGTCGGCTACTCGCTGTCGGCCAAGGCGGCCCTGCCGGTGGTGCAGGTCGTGCTGTTCCCGCTGGCGTTCGCCGGCGGCCTGTTCCTGCCGCCGGTGGCGTTCCCGGACTGGCTGAACACGCTGTCCCAGGGGACGCCGCCCCGCCCCGGCCGCGACCTGGTCCTGCGGGCGCTGACCGGCGGGGCCGCCCTCGCCGCGGGGTGGCCGGTGCTGAGCGGCTGGACCGTGCTGTTCGCCGCGTTGGCCGTCGGTGCCTAGCGTCGCGACGAGGGCCGACGCTTCCGCTGCCCCCCGTCGTCCGTTGTGGGCATGAAATCTGCAGTCCTGAACCGGTTCAGGGCTGCAGATTTCATGCCCACAACGGGAGGGCGAGGGGTACGGGACGGCCGGTCAGCCGGCGCGGCGCA
>NZ_JBAGLP010000113.1:0-323 GCF_036689775.1 Isoptericola haloaureus
CCCGTCGGGCACGGGTGCCCCGGGCCTGGCCCGGACGGCTCCGCGGTCGGCTGCTCCGCCGTCGGCTGCTCCGCGGTCGGCTGCTCCGCCGTCGGCTGCTCCGCCGTCGGACGTTGTGGGTATGAAATCTGCAGCTCCCGCCCCGCCCGGAGCTGCAGATGTGAGACCCACAACGGCCGACGGCGGACCAGCCGACGGCGGAGCAGCCGACGGCCGAGCAGCCGCCGGCGGAGCAGCCGACGGCCGAGCCGTCCGGATCATGACCGGAGCACCCGTGCCCGACGGGTTCGACGCCGTCGTCCCGGTCGAACGGACCTCCACGA
>NZ_JBAGLP010000114.1:0-311 GCF_036689775.1 Isoptericola haloaureus
GCGGCGTGGACGCCGCCCTCGACGAGGTCGACGCCGTGGTCAAGGACGCCGACGGTGCGCTGGGCGGCGACGGGGCCGTCTCGGAGACGGTCGACGGGCTGCGCGGCGAGGACGGGGTCGTCGACGACGTCCTCGGTGCCGACGAGCCCTCGCACCATTAAAAGAGACGTCGACGCGGCCGTGGCCGCCGTCGCCGAGGACGTCAGCCAGACCGTCGAGGACGCCGCCGCCGGTGACGGCGAGGCGGTCGTGGGGGACGTCGCCGGAGAGGACGGGATCGTCGGCGACGTGATCGAGGACGGCGGGTCCGA
>NZ_JBAGLP010000065.1:0-231 GCF_036689775.1 Isoptericola haloaureus
ATAGGCCGGAAGTGGAAGACAGGACCAACGACTGTCGCAGCTGACCGGTACTAATCAGCCGACAACTTCAACACACCTACACTGCTTGCTACGCGTCCACTGTGCGGTTCCCGAGAAACGGGCACCACCCCCACCCCCCCCGCCACCCTGCGTGGCAGCCGGGGCAAATACGTGGGGGACCCGACAACTCGATACTGTTACGGCGGTCACAGCGAAGGGGAAACGCCCGGT
>NZ_JBAGLP010000115.1:0-344 GCF_036689775.1 Isoptericola haloaureus
CGACCTGGTCCGGGGCGCGATCGGTGCCGTGGTGCTCGTGGACACCGACCGCCTCGAGCAGTGCTTGCCGGCCATCGGCTACTTCGAGGCGCGCGGCGTCCCGTTCGGCGGGGGCGTCAGCTGCTTGCCGGGCGTGGCCCAGCACCGCCTCGAGGCCGTGCGGGAGGCGCTGCAGATCCCGCCGCACGTGCCGATGCTCTCCCCCCCCGCGCCCCCCCCCCCCGCCCCCCCCCCCCCCCCCCCCCCCCCGCCCCCCCCCCCCCCCCCGCCGCCCCCCCGCCCCCCGCCCCCCCGCCCCGCCCGCCCCCCCGCCCCCCCCCCCCCCGCCCCCCGCCGCGCCCGCC
>NZ_JBAGLP010000001.1:0-315 GCF_036689775.1 Isoptericola haloaureus
GGCGCGCCGGCCGCCGGCGGGGGGGGGGGGGGGGGGGGGCGGGGGGCGGGGGGGGGGGGGGCGGGCGGCGCGCGGGGGTGCGGGCGGGGGGGGGGGGGGGGCGGGGGGGGCCGGCCGGGGGGGGGGGGGGTGGGGGCCCCAGCGCGCTGCAGTGTGTCACGGACCAGTCGTGCACGGACTGGGCCCGGATTGGATTGTACTTCGGCTAGCCCGATCACGAGGGAGTACGCCACGGGCGTCGCATACATCATGACCTGGACCAACCAGGGCAGCACGTAGGTGACGTCGCGGTACTTCACCATGATGGCGGACGCC
>NZ_JBAGLP010000015.1:0-310 GCF_036689775.1 Isoptericola haloaureus
TACAAGCACGGCGACTCCCGGGTGCCGACGATGAAGGCCGCCCTGGACGACCTGGTCGCGCACTTCGACCGCCAGGATCTCGGCGACCTCCACGCGGCGCTGGCGTCGGCGTTCGTCGAGCGAAAGGGGATCTCCCCGCAACTCGACTACCCGGCCGGGCCCGCCTACCACCTCATGGGGTTCGACACCGACACGTTCACCCCGCTGTTCGCCGCGGCCCGCCTCACCGGCTCGCCCGCCCCCATCGCCCGGCAGCCGCCGGCGCCCACGCGGCCCCGCCCCCTCTCGGCGTACCTCGGGCCCCACCGCC
>NZ_JBAGLP010000116.1:0-574662 GCF_036689775.1 Isoptericola haloaureus
GACGGTCGGGCCGCGCCTGCGCTCGCACGCTCGCTCCGGCTCAGCCCTCGGTGTCGGCGAACTTGTAGCCGAGCCCGCGCACCGTCAGCAGCAGGCTCGGCGCCCCGGGGTCCGGCTCGATCTTGGACCGGATGCGCTTGACGTGGACGTCGAGCGTCTTGGTGTCACCGACGTAGTCGGCGCCCCAGACGCGGTCGATGAGCTGTCCGCGGGTCAGCACGCGGCCGGCGTTGCGCAGCAGCAGCTCGAGCAGGTCGAACTCCTTCAGCGGCAGCGAGACCGAGTCGCCGCGCACGGCCACGGTGTGCCGCTCGACGTCCATGCGCACCGGGCCGACCTCGAGGACGGACTCGCCGTCGTCGTCCGCGCTGCTGCCGACGTCCCCCGCGGGACCACGGCGACGCATCACCGCGCGCATGCGCGCGAGGAGCTCGCGGAACGAGTACGGCTTGGTGACGTAGTCGTCGGCCCCCAGCTCGAGCCCCACGACCTTGTCGATCTCGGAGTCCTTCGCCGTGAGCATGATGATCGGCACCTCGCCGCGCTGGCGCAGCTCGCGGCAGACCTCCGTGCCGCTGAGGCCGGGAAGCATCAGGTCGAGCAGCACCAGGTCCGCCCCGCCGTCGTCGAACCGCTCGAGCGCGTCGTGACCGTTCGACGTCGCGACGACGTCGTAGCCCTCGCGGGTCAGCTGATACGTCAGCGGGTCGCGGTACGACTCCTCGTCCTCGACCACCAGGATGCGCGTCACGCGCCTACCTCCTCGTTCCTCGGGCCGTCTCCGGCACCGTGCTGTGGGCGTCCGCCCCGGCCGTCTCGCGGCCCGGCGGACACGTCGCCGTCCGGATCGTCGGACGGGACGCCGTCGTCCGGACCGCCGTCGGCCGGGCCCCCGTCGGGGGTCGAGGCCGAGGCGTCCAGCGCACCCGCCGCGAGGTCCGCGGCCGGGATGCGCAAGGTGAAGGTGGAGCCCTTGCCGGGCTGGGACCAGACCCGCACGTCGCCGCCGTGGTCGGCAGCCACGTGCTTGACGATGCTCAGGCCCAGGCCGGTCCCGCCCGTGTCGCGCGACCGGGCCGGGTCCACGCGGTAGAAGCGCTCGAACACGCGCTGCTGGGCCTCCGTGGAGATGCCGACGCCCTGGTCGACGACGTCGATCTCGACCAGGCCGTCCCGCTCGTGGACGCCCAGGCCGACGCGGGTGTTCTCCCCCGAGTACGACACGGCGTTGTCCAGCAGGTTGCGGACCGCGGTGACGAGCAGGTTGTGGTCGCCGAAGACGATGCTGTCGGTCCCCCCGCCCACCGTGATCGCGATGTTCTTCGCCTGCGCCTTGGTCCGGGCGCGGTCGACCGCCTCGTCGACGACGTCGCGCACCGCGACCGGACGGATCTCCTGCAGCGCGCCGGCCACCTGGAGCCGGGAGAGCTCGATGATCTCGTGCACCAGCGCCGAGAGCCGGGTGGCCTCCGCCTGCATCCGCTCGGTGAACCGGCGCACGGCCTCCGGGTCGTCGGCGGCGTCCTGGACCGTCTCGGCCAGCAGCGCCAGCGCACCGACCGGCGTCTTGAGCTCGTGCGAGACGTTGACGACGAAGTCGCGGCGGATCGCCTCCACGCGACGCGCCTCCGTCCGGTCCTCGGCGAGCACCAGCAGCTTGTCCATCCCCAGCGGCGCCGCGCGGACCTGCAGCAGCACCGTCCCCGACCCGATGGGGCCGCGGGACAGCTCCAGCTCGCGCTCGCGGATGACGCCGTCGCGCCGCACCTCGTGCACGAGGTCCACGACGGCGGCGTGCGCCAGCGCGTCGTTGCGCACCACCCCCAGGGCGTACGCGGGCGGGGAGGCCCGCACGACCTCGTCGTCGTCGTCGATCACGACGGCGGCGGAGCGCAGCACGGAGAGCACGCGCACCAGACCCTGGTCGAGCTCGGCCGAGTCCGTCTCGGCCTCCCGCTGCTGGGCGCGGTCGGAGAGGCGGAAGGCCAGGGCAGCGACGACTCCGACCAGAACGCCGAGACCTCCGGCGACGACGGCCGTCACACCCTGGATGATTCCTTCCACAGGTGTCAGCCTAGGTTGCGGACGACTCTCTGCCGCACCACGGCGGCAATTGCTCCCTGACGCGTCGCCCAGTGTTCACCTCGTGACCGCGTCGAGTTCACCTGACCGCCTGGGCCGCCTGTGAAACTTGGTCAGCACCGATTTTCGAGAGGACACCCATGCGAGAGATCTTCGACGCCGAGCTGAAGCAGATCGGCGACGGTCTGGTCGAGATGAGCCGGCTCGTCGAGTCCGCGATCACGCGGGCCGGCGCGGCCCTGCTCGACGGCGAGCACCAGCTCGCACAGGACGTCATCGCCTCCGACCACGAGATCGACCGGCTCGAGCGCGAGCTGGACGAGCGGTGCGTGCACGTGCTCGCCCAGCAGGCACCGGTCGCCACCGACCTGCGGGTGGTCATCACCGCGCTGCGCATCAGCTCCACGCTCGAGCGGATGGGCGACCTGGCGCGGCACGTGGCCGAGGTGGCGCGCGGCCGGTACCCGGCGCTCGCCGTGCCGGACGCGGCCCGCGAGACCTTCGTGGAGATCAACCAGTCGGCCGCGCTCGTCGCCCGTCGCACCAGCGAGCTGCTCGCCACGCGGGACGTCGCGCTGGCCGAGGAGATCGAGCGGGGCGACGACGTCATCGACCGCCTGCACCAGGACACCTTCGCCGCGACGCTGTCGCCGGACTGGAGCGGCACCTCCCAGGAGACGATCGACGTCACGCTGCTGGCCCGCTACTACGAGCGGTTCGGCGACCACGGCGTGTCGGTCGCGCGCCGCATCACCTACCTGGTGACCGGCGACTTCGAGGCGGAGCAGCACGCTCCCGCCGACGTCTGACCCGGCGGTCGACCGGCGGCCGACCGAGGGGTCAGCACCGGCCGGACGCACGAAGGGGGCCCTTCCCGCGGTGGGAAGGGCCCCCTTCGTGCGTCCGGCCGGCGTGCCGCTACTTGCCCTGGCTGGCCACGGCCGCGATCGCGTCCTTGGCCGCCTCCGGGTCGAGGTAGGTGCCGCCCGGGTTGGTCGGCTTCAGCGTCTCCTCGTCGAGCTCGTAGACGAGCGGGATGCCGGTGGGGATGTTGAGGCCGGCGATGGTCTCGTCGTCGATGCCGTCGAGGTGCTTGACCAGCGCACGCAGGGAGTTGCCGTGCGCGGCGACCAGGACCGTCTTGCCGTCCTGCAGGTCCGGCACGATCGCCGACTCCCAGTACGGCAGCGCCCGCTCGAGGACCTGCTTGAGCGCCTCGGTCCGCGGGATCGGCTCGCCGGCGTAGCGCACGTCGGCGTCCTGGGAGAACTCCGAGCCCAGCTCGATCTCGGGCGGCGGCACGTCGTAGGAACGGCGCCAGAGCATGAACTGCTCCTCGCCGTACTGGTCGCGGACCTGCTTCTTGTCCTTGCCCTGCAGGTCGCCGTAGTGACGCTCGTTGAGACGCCAGCTGCGCTTGACCGGGATCCAGTGCCGGTCGGCGGTGTCGAGGGCGAGGTTCGCCGTCATGATCGCGCGGCGCAGCAGCGAGGTGTGCAGGATGTCCGGCGTCACGCCGGCGTCCTTCAGGAGCTCACCACCACGCTTCGCCTCCTCGGTGCCCTTCTCCGACAGGGGCACGTCGACCCAGCCGGTGAAGAGGTTCTTCGCGTTCCACTCGCTCTCGCCGTGGCGGAGCAGCACGAGGGTGTAGGTCATGGCCCCATCCTGCCCTGCCGGGGCGCCCGTGTGCACCACGGGCCGCGATGCGGACCCGGATGTGGTCGCACCACAGGGCGTGGTGTTCGCCACGCGGGTTCTGACGTCTGCCCCGCCGGGCTCCGCCCGTCGTGACGCACCCGCGACGACGGGCCGCACGTCATGACAGCGCGGCCCGTCGACCGGTCAGTCGCGCTCGAGGACGAAGACGGGGATCTCGCGGTCGGTCTTCTGCTGGTACTCCGCGTAGTCGGGCCAGGCCTCGACGGCCCGCTCCCACCAGACCGCCTTCTCCTCGCCGGTGACCTCACGCGCCGTGTAGGCGTGCTTCTCGGGACCGTCCTGCAGCTCGACCCGGGGGTTCGCCACGATGTTGTGGAACCAGACGGGGTGCTGCGGGGCACCGCCCATCGAGGCGACGACGGCGTAGGCACCGTCGTGCTCGACCCGCATCAGCGGGATCTTGCGCACCTTGCCGGACTTCGCGCCGACGGTCGTGAGGATGATGACCGGCTTGTCGCGCATCGTGGTGCCCTCGGTGCCTCCCGAGGCCTCGTAGGTCTCGACGTGGTTCGCCACGAACTCGGACGGGCTGGGGACGTACTCTCCGGTGATCGCCATGCCCCGCGCAACATCGGTGCCGGGCGCGGGCATTCCCGGGCGGGCCCCTCCCGACGGCCCGACGTTGCCTACCTGGGCTGAGAGTTGCCTACCTCGGCAGAGGGGTCAGCGGGTGCGGCGGACCTTCGCGGCCTGCGAGTACACGTCCAGCATCGCCGCCGCCGCGCGGTCCCAGGAGAACCGCTCGCTCGCGCGCCGCGCCCCGGCCGCCAGCCGCTCGCGGCGCTCGTCGTCGGCCAGCAGCGCGCCGAGCTCGGCCGCCCACGTCCACGGACTGTGGTCGTCGACCAGCACCCCGGAGACGTCGTCGATCACCACCGTGCGCAGGCCACCGACGGCCGCCGCCACGACCGGTGTCCCGCAGGCCTGCGCCTCGGCCGCCACCAGCCCGAAGGACTCGTTGTGCGACGGCACCGCGACGACGTCGGCCGCCCGGTACCAGTCGGCCAGCTCCGCCCGGGACACCGGCGGGTGCACCACCAGGTGGTCGGTCACGCCCATCTGGTGGGCCAGCGCCTCCAGCTCGCGCACCGCCGTCGGGCGTCCACTGGCACCGCCCAGCACCGCCAGGGTCGGCACCCGCGACCCGCCCCCGTCGCGCAGGGCGTCCGGATCGGCAACGGTCGCGGCGTGGTCGGCCATCACGCCCAGGGCGCGCACCAGCACGTCAGGACCCTTGAGGAGCTGGACCCGGCCCGCGAACAGCACCACGGGACGGTCCGTGGGCAGCCCGAGCCGCTCGCGCAGCGCCTGCCGGGCCTGCGCCGTCGTCTCCCCCGGACCAGGTTCCAGCGGGGCGTAGGTGGCCAGGTCGACGCCCGGGGCCACGACGTGCACGCGGTCCGGGTCGGCGCCGTAGTGGCCCACCAGGTCCTCGGCCTCCTCGGTCGTGGAGGCGACCAGCGCGTCGGACTCGGCGACGACCTGCTCCTCGCCGATGACCCGGCTGTGCGGCTCGGGGGTGTCCCCCGGGGCGAGCGCCGCGTTCTTGACCCGGGCCATCGTGTGCATCGTGTGCACCAGCGGCACGTCCCAGCGGTCGGCGCCGAGCCAGCCCACCTGCCCGGACAGCCAGTAGTGCGAGTGCACGACGTCGTACCAGCCGGCGGGGCGGTGCGCCTCGGCCCGCAGCACCCCGGCGCTGAAGAAGCACAGCTGCGCCGGCAGGTCGTTCTTGTCCAGCCCCTCGTACGGTCCCGCGGCGACGTGCACGACGCGGATGCCCGGCTCCGCCTGGACCACCTTGGGCTGCGCCGACGACGTGGCGCGGGTGTAGATCTCCACCTCGGCCCCGCGGCGGGCCAGGGCCCGGGACAGCTCGAGGACGTAGACGTTCATCCCGCCGGCGTCCCCGGTGCCGGGCTGGTCCAGGGGCGAGGTGTGCACGGAGATCATCGCCACCCGCGGCCCTTCGCGGTCGGTGCTCACCCGGCCTCCAGCACGCACGACGGCGGCGTGGCCCAGGCCGTGCGGTCGACGACCTCGCCCGCTCCGGAGTCCGTGTCGATCCGCACCGTGACGAGCTCGCTCGTGCCCTGCAGGGCCACCACGGCCAGCTCGGTCCCGTCGGCGCCGGCGAGGACTTCGTGGTGCCGCGGCCAGCCGCCCTCGCCGAGCGCGACGTCGGCGAGGTGCGTGATCTGCGGGAGCTCGCCGTCGGACACCGCGTGCACCGCCAGCAGGTCCGGGCCGCGCACGCCGACGTGGAGCCGGCGGCCGTCGGCGCTGAGCGTGAGGTGACCGGGGAACGCCTCCCCGACCGGCGCCTGCGGGGACACCGGGACGCTGCCCACGTGCCGCCACGCGCCGCCCTCGGCGGGCAGCAGCAGGTGCAGGCGGGCGTCGAGCTCGCCGGCCACGACCAGCCCGCCGCCGGGCAGCACGACGAGGTGCCGGGGTCCGGTACCGGCGGGCAGCCAGGCCGCGACCGAGCCGCCGTCGTCGGGCAGGAGCCCGTGGTCGCCGGGCGCCGGGTCCAGGGGGTAGCTCCGCACGACGTCGGCGCCCAGGTCCGTGACGAGCACCCGGCGACCGGTCATCGTCACCTGGTGGGCGTGCGGGCCCTCCTGCCGGTCCGTGACCGGTCCGGTGCCCGAGCCCGCGTGCAGGGACCGGTGCGCGGGCGTGGGGGTGCCGTCGGCGGCCAGGCCCAGGACCGCGGCGACGCCGTCGCCGTAGTTCGCGACCCACACGGTCCGGTCCGCGGCGGCGACGTGGCAGGGGTCGTCCCCGCCGGAGCCGACGGACGACAGCACCGCCAGCGCGCCGTCCCCGGCGTCCTGCAGGGTGGTGAGCGCGCCGTGCGGCGTCTCGGTCACGGCGTACAGGACCGGGGCGGACGGGTGGCGGGCGAGGAACGACGGCGAGGCCAGCTCGGTGGCGAGCCGCGGCACGCCGAGCGACCCGTCATCGCGGTCCAGGTCGACGCGCCAGATGCCCTCGCCGCTCCCGGCGGCTGCGCCGGCCGAGGGATAGGTCCCGACCCACAGCGGCACGGAGGCGCTCGAAGTGGTCATGGGACCAGGGTAGGCGTCCGACGGCGGTGCTCCCGGCGGTGCGCCGGCGCGCGGGCCGCCAGGCCCCGGACAGCACCGCGCCCCGACCGGGCAGTGCCGATCGGGGCGAGGGCGGTCGGTGGCGGCTCAGTGCGCCGCTTCGTAGGCCTCCAGCACGCGCGCCGGGATCCGGCCGCGGTCGTTCACCTCGTGGCCGTTCTCGCGTGCCCACTCGCGGATCTTCTGCAGCTGCGCACGGTCCGTGCGGCCGCGACGGGGGCCGGCCGCGCGGGTCGCGGTCTTCGGGCCGGCCTTGCGGCCGTGCCCGATCCACTTCGCCAAGGACTCCCGCAGCTCGGCCGCGTGGGCCGAGGTGAGGTCGATCTCGTAGGAGACGCCGTCCAGCGCAAAAGTGACGGTCTCGTCACCCTCCGTGCCGTCGATGTCATCCAACAGCACGACCTGGGTCTTCTGGACCACGTTGCCACCCTTCTCAGGATCCGAAATGCAATGACGATTTCAGGATGCCCGAATCAGGAATGTAATGTCAACTCACGCGCGATGGAATGAAGAGATGACCTGAGTCAATCATTCATCTCCGCGCGCTCGGAACGCGCCTGCTCGAACTGCTGCTGCGCGGCCCGTTCATTCCGGTCGGCCCGCACGATCTTGCGCATGGCGAACCAGAAGAGGAGTCCGACACCGATCGACGGGACGAGACCCGCGACGACTGCCCAGAAAGTGTCCACGATCGCCTTCCTCAGTGCGTGGGCTTGACGAGGGGGAAGAGGATCGTCTCCCGGATTCCCGCCCCCGTGAGAGCCATGAGAAGTCGGTCGACACCCATCCCCATGCCGCCGGCCGGCGGCATGGCGTACTCCATCGCGGTGAGGAAGTCCTCGTCGAGCGCCATCGCCTCGTCGTCGCCGGCCGCGGCGAGCCGCGCCTGCTCGGCGAACCGCTCGCGCTGCACGACCGGGTCGACGAGCTCGGAGTAGGCCGTGGCGAGCTCGAAGCCGCGCACGTACAGGTCCCACTTCTCCACGACGCCCGGGATGGTGCGGTGCGCGCGGGTCAGCGGCGACGTCTCCACCGGGAAGTCGCGCACGAACGTCGGCGCGTACAGGTGGTTGCCGACGTGGTGCTCCCACAGCTCCTCGACCAGCTTGCCGTGGATCATCTGCTTCGGGTCGATCGAGATGTCCGCCTTCTCGGCGAGCTCGTTGAGGTGCTCGACCGAGGTCTCGGGCGTGATTTCCTCACCGACCGCCTCGGAAAGAGATCCGTACATCGTGATGTGCGCCCATTCCCCGCCGAGGTCGTACTCCTCGCCGTCCGGGAGCGTCACCACGGTCGTGCCGAGCGCTTCGCGGGCCGCGGTCTGCACGAGGTCCTGCGTGAGGGCCGCCATGGTGTCGTAATCGCCGTAGGCCTCATAGGCCTCGAGCATCGCGAACTCCGGGGAGTGCGACGAGTCGGCGCCTTCGTTGCGGAAGTTGCGATTGATCTCGAAGACGCGTTCCACGCCACCCACGACGGCTTCCTTGAGGAACAGCTCCGGCGCGATACGCAGGAACAGCTCCATGTCGTAGGCATTCATGTGGGTCGCGAAAGGACGCGCCGAGGCACCCGAGGCGACGGTCTGCAGCATCGGCGTCTCGACCTCGAGGAAGTCGCGGGCGTGGAAGTTCTCGCGCAGCGAGCGCACGACGGCGGCACGCAGGCGGACCATGTCCCGGGCCGCCGGGCGCGCGATGAGGTCGACGTACCGCTGACGGACCCGCGCCTCCTCGGAGAGCTCCTTGTGCAGCACCGGCAACGGGCGCAGCGCCTTGGAGGCGAGCTGCCAGGAGTCGGCGAAGATGCTCAGCTCCCCGCGCCGCGAGGCCCCCACGCGACCGTGGACGAAGACGTGGTCGCCGAGATCGACGTCACCCTTGAACGCGGTGAGCGCCTCCTCCCCCACCACCTTCTGGCTGAGCATGGCCTGCAGCCGGTTGCCCTCGCCGTCCTGAAGGGCGACGAAGCAGAGCTTGCCCGTGTTGCGCAGGAACACGACCCGGCCGGCGACACCAGCGAGGTCGTCGGTCTCCTGACCGGCCTCCAGGTGGTCGTAGGCGGCGCGGACCTGCGCGATCGTGTGCGTGATCGGCAGGTTGACCGGGTAGGCCTCGCCGCCGGAAGCGATGATCCGGTCGCGCTTCTCACGGCGGACCCGGAGCTGCTCGGGCAGGTCGTCGGACACGGCGGAGTCGACATTCTCGGGGGTGGTCACCGTCCGATTCTACGGTCCGGCGCCAAACCGCCCGCGACCGGTTCGGTCGAGCGGAACGGGTTCGGTCAGCATCTCGACCGAACCCGTTCCGGTCGACCGAACCCGACCCCATGAGGGACCCGGCCCGTGACGAACCCGGCCCGTGGGGACCCGGGGGTCCCGCGGGCAGTACCGTGTCGCCGTGAGCACGCCCGAGCACCCCCTCCCGGTCCACGCCTCGCCGTCCGCCGTGGATCCCGCCCTCGACCCGGCGTGGATCCGCCGCGCCGTCGAGATCGCCCTGGAGGAGGACCTCGGCCCCGCACCCGGCCGGGACGTGACCACCCAGGCGACCGTCCCCGCGTCGGACACCGGCACGGCCGACCTGGTGGCGCGCGAGGCCGGGACGGTGGCCGGCCTCGTCGTCGTCGACGAGACGCTGCGGCAGACCGCGACGCGGCTCGGGCTGCCCGCCCCCGCGGTGACGTTCCACGCCCAGGACGGCGACGCCGTCGTGCCCGGGCAGGTGCTGGCCCGGCTCGCCGGGGCGGTGCAGGTGCTGCTCGTGGCCGAGCGCACGCTGCTCAACCTGGCCTCCCGCGCGTCGGGCGTGGCCACGGCGACGGCGGAGTTCGCCCGCGAGCTGGCCGGCACCGGGGCGCTGGTGCTGGACACCCGCAAGACGACGCCGGGGCTGCGCGCCCTGGACAAGTACGCCGTGCGGGCCGGCGGCGGGACGAACAAGCGCATGGGCCTGTACGACGTCGCGATGGTCAAGGACAACCACGTGGTGGCCGCGGGCTCGGTGCGCGGCGCCGTCGAGGCCGTGCGACGCACCTTCCCCGACGTGCTCGTGCAGGTCGAGGCCGACACGACCGACCAGGCGATGGAGGCGCTCGACGCCGGGGCGGACTTCCTGCTGCTGGACAACATGCCGACGCCGGTGCTCGCCGAGACGGTGACCGCGGTGCGCGCCCGGGAGGGTCGCGACGGAGTGCCGGAGCACGTCGAGCTCGAGGCCACGGGCAACCTCACCGTGGACCGGGCGCGCGAGGTCGCCTCGACCGGGGTGGACTACCTGTCCGTGGGGGCGCTGACGCACTCGGCCCCGATCCTCGACCTGGCGCTCGACCTGCGCTGAGCCGAGCCCTGGCGCCAGCAGGGGACGACGGCGAACCACGCGGGACGTCGTCGTCCCGCGGTGCCCTGCCTCGGCGGGAACTTGCCTACCTCGGCCGGACGTTGCCTACCTCGGCGGAAACTCGCCTACCTCGGCGGAAACTCGCCTACCTCGGGGGGGAGTTCGCCTACCTCGTGACGAGGGTCCCGTCGTCCTCCAGGGCCACGGTCACGCGACGCTCCCAGGCCGGGTCCCGGTCCGGGAAGTCCGCGCGGAAGTGGCCGCCACGGCTCTCGGCGCGCTCGGCGGCAGCCCGCACCAGCGCCCGGGCCACCTGGTGGATGTTCGTCGTCTCCCACTCCGCGACCTGCGGGGCGGCCACCACCCCGGCGTCGCCGTGGGCCGACGTCGTCACGTCCGCCAGGGCCGCCTCCGCCTGCGCCAGGGACTCGGCGGTGCGGATCGGCCCGGCCCCCTCGGACGTGACCCGCTGGATCCGCGACCGCGCCGCGGCCGCGACCAGCGCGGCACCGCCGGGGCGCTCGACGGGCTCGGGCGCCGACGACAGCTCGCCCGCCTCGAAGCGTGCGACGACGTCGGCGGCGGCCCGGTGGGCGAACACGAGCCCCTCGAGCAGCGAGTTCGAGGCCAGCCGGTTGGCACCGTGCACTCCCGTGCACGCGACCTCCCCGACGGCGTACAGCCCCGGGACCGACGTGCGTCCGTGCAGGTCCGTGACGACACCGCCCGAGTGGTAGTGCTGGGCCGGGGCGACCGGCACGGGCTCCTCGGTCCAGTCGATGCCCTGCTCGAGCAGCCGGGCGGTGATCCCCGGGAACCGGCGGCGCAGGAAGTCCGCCCCGAGCGCCCGGGCGTCGAGAAGCACGTGGTCCGCGGAGGTCGCCGCCATCTGCCGCACGATGGCGTGCGCCACGACGTCGCGCGGGGCCAGCTCGGCCAGCTCGTGCACGTCCGGCATGAACCGGTGCCCGCGCACGTCGAGCAGCAGCGCCCCTTCGCCCCGCACGGCCTCGCTGATCAGCGGGAGCTGGCCCCGCGCGCCGGCGCCCAGCCAGAGCACCGTGGGGTGGAACTGCACGAACTCCAGGTCGCCCAGCACGGCACCGGCACGCAGCGCCGCGGCGATGCCGTCGGCGGTGGCCCCGGGCGGGTTCGTCGAGGACCGGAACACCTGCCCCACTCCCCCGGTGGCGAGCACCACCACGGGCGCCAGGGCGGCCCCGACGCCGTCGCGGGAGCCCGCGCCGCGCACGTGCAGGGTCACGCCGGCCACGGGCCGCTGACCGGAGGCGTCCGGCGCGCCGGTGAGCACGTCGAGCACGAGCGCGTTGGAGATCACCTCGATCCCCGGGTCGTGCTGCACGGCCTCGATCTGGGCGACCAGCGCGCGGGAGATCTCCGCCCCGGTGGCGTCGCCGCCGGCGTGCGCGATCCGGTCGGCGCGGTGGCCGCCCTCGCGGGTCAGGGCGATGCCGCCGTCGTCGGCGCGGTCGAAGCTCGCGCCGCGGGCCACCAGCTCGTGCACCCGCTGCGGGCCCTCGGTGACCAGCACGTCGGCGGCCTCGGGGTCGCTCAGGCCGCCGCCGGCCACGAGCGTGTCGTGCCGGTGCGCCTCGGGGGTGTCGTCCGGGTGCAGCACCGCGGCGATGCCGCCCTGGGCCCACACGGTGGACCCGGAGGACAGCTCGCCCTTGGTCACCAGGAGCACGTGCGGCACCCGGGTGCGCAGCTCGAGGGCGGCCGTCAGCCCGGCGATCCCGGAGCCGACGACGACGGCGTCCGCGCGCGTCGTCCAGCCCGGGGCCGGGGCGACGAGGGAACGGGCGAGCCGGTCCGGGCTCACCGCGCGCCGACGGGGATGCCGGAGCTGACGAGTCCGTAGCCGTCCGGGACCTGGCCGGGGTCGTCGTGCACGTCGACGATCCTGTTCTCGCCGTCGACGAAGACGACGTGCGGCAGGAAGGATCGCGCGTCGGCGTCCGAGAGCATGCCGTAGGCGATGATGATGACGGTGTCGCCGGGGTGCACCAGGTGCGCGGCGGCGCCGTTGATGCTGATCTGGCCGGAGCCGGCCTCGCCGGGGATCACGTAGGTGGTGAGCCGGGCGCCGTTGTCGACGTCCACGACGTCGACCTGCTGGCCGGGGAGGAGGTCGGCGGCGTCCATGAGGTCGGTGTCGACCGTGATGGATCCCACATAGTGCAGGTCCGCCTGCGTCACCGTCGCGCGATGGATCTTGCCGATCATCATCGGGCGCTGCAACGACGCCGGGCGGCGCGCACCGGTCCGGCGGTCCGTCGGGGTCGAGCCGACGGGCGATGCAGTCTGGTCAGTCACGGGTTGCCTCCTGGCCTGCGGTCTCGTCCTCGTCAGAGGACGCGACGACGTCCACGGCCTGGTTGTCGATCAGTCGTGTGGTGCCCACGCGCGCGGCGACGAGCAGCAGGGCGAGCCCGGTGCGGTCACCGGGAACCTCCTCCACAGTATCCGGGTCGACGAGTGCCAGGTAGTCCACGACAACGTCGGGGACCGCGTTGAGGATTCCCGAGGCCGTCGCCAGGACCGCCGGCGCGCCGTGCCCGGCGGCGGCCTCCTCGGCCCCTCCCCGGAGCGCCCGCGACAGCGCCAGGGCGGCGTCCCGTTCGCCGTCGGACAGGTACGCGTTCCGCGACGACAGCGCCAGCCCGTCCGCGTCGCGCACGGTGGGCACGCCGACGATCTCGACCTCCAGGTCGAGGTCGCGCACCATGCGCCGCACGGCGAGGAGCTGCTGGGCGTCCTTCTCGCCGAACAGCGCGACGTCCGGCCGCGTGAGCTGCATCAGCTTGAGCACCACGGTCAGCACGCCGTCGAGGTGGCCGGGCCGGAACGCACCCTCCAGCACCTCGCCGATCCGTCCGGCCGAGACCCGCACGATCGGGTCGCCGTCGGGATAGACCACGTCGGGCGTCGGGGCGAAGACGACGTCGGCCCCCACCTCGGCCAGCCGCTCCAGGTCCCCGGCGAGGTCACGGGGGTAGGCGTCGAGGTCCTCTCCCTCGCCGAACTGCAGCGGGTTGACGAAGATCGTCACCACGACCTGGCCGCCGGGGCCGACCTCGGCACGCGCCCGACGGACCAGTTCCAGGTGCCCCTCGTGCAGCGCCCCCATCGTCATCACCACGGCACGGCGGTCGGTGGGGTCCGCGCCGCCGATCGTCCAGGCGGCGAGGGCGTCCCGCAGCTCGGTGCGGGTGTGCGCGACGACGCCGTCGGCGGGCGACGACGGCGTCGCACGGTCAGCAGGTGCGGTCATCAGTGCTCCTTGGGCGGTTCGCCGAGGACGTCCAGCAGCGCCCGCGCCGCGGCGTCGTCGATGCGGTGGGCGGCCAGCGCGCGCCGGGCGGCGCCGCGCGCGAGCCCGGTGTAGCTGTCCGGGACGTCGGTCGCTCCCGTGCCGGCCGCGAGGTCGCCGAGCACCTCCAGGTGCCGGGCCACCGTGCCGGCGTCACCGCGGGCGACCGGGCCGGTCAGGGCGGCGATCGCGCCGGGCCCCTCGCCGTCGCGCAGGTCCGCCGCCCGCGTGGCGCCGTCGAGGGCGGCACCCAGCAGCGGGGCGAGCACGCGGCCCGGGTGCTCCACGCCGGCGGCCTCGAGGGCCTGTGCCGCCTGCGCCACCAGCACCACGAGGTGGTTGGCACCGTGCGCCAGGGCGGCGTGGTACAGCCCGCGGGCCTGCTCGTCCACGACGACGGGTTCGCCGCCGATCTCGACGACGAGCGCCTGACCGATGGGCAGCACCGCGGCCGGTGCGGTCACGGCGAACGTGCAGCCGGTCAGCCGGGCCAGGTCCAGCGAGGTCCCGGTGAACGTCATCGCCGGGTGCACGGCCAGGGGGATCGCTCCCGCCCGCTGGGCGGGGGCCAGCACCTCGGCCCCGTACCGGCCCGAGGTGTGCACGACGAGCTGGCCCGGCTGCCAGGCACCGACGTCGGCCAGCCCGGACACGAGGCCCTCCAGGGCGTCGTCGGGCACCGCCAGCAGCACGAGCTCGGAGCGCTCGACGATCTCCGGCACGTCCAGGTGCGGCACGCCGGGCAGCATCGTCTCGATCCGGTCCCGGGAGGCGTCCGAGACCCCGGAGGCCCCGACGACGGCGTGCCCGGCCGAGCGCAGCGCGCTGCCGAGCACGGCGCCGACCCGCCCGGCGCCGACGACGCCGACGCCGAGGCGCCCGGGGCGTGTCGCGGTGTCCGGGGCCGTCACAGGCTGTCCTCCGGTCCGTCGCCCGGTGCCGCCGGGCGGGCCAGAGGCGCGACGCGCTCCATCCAGCGCTCCGGCGTCTGGTGCGACCGGGCCGCGCGGGCTCGCACCGACTGCTCGGCCAGCAGGTGCTGCGCGTCGGGCGTGTCGAGGTGGTGGGCACGGGTGGTGACCGGGCCCGGCGTGGAGTGCACCGCGAACGTCGTCAGTCCCCGCCGCCGCTGCCACGGCCCCTGCTCGAGGCCGAGGGACTGGGTGCGCTCGTGCGGGACGACGGACAGCCGCCGGGTCAGCCGTCCGCCGCGCAGCAGCAGTGCCCGGTCGGCGACGGCGAACCCGTTGCGGCGCCAGCTGATCGGGTCCAGCAGCCGGGCACGACGCGGGCTCGTGGTGAAGAAACGGTCCGTGCGCGCGTCCCCGGTCAGGGCCTCGTCGAGCAGCTCGGTCGCGTCCTCGGCCCCGAGGTCGGGCAGCACCAGCCACAGCGCCGCCATCGCCTCGGACCGCGGTCCGACCGGGAGGAGCACGTTCTGGGTGGCGTTCTGCTCCTCGCCGCCGTACCCGGCGACGTTGACCTTGATCCGCCACCAGTCCTTGCCGCGCCACCAGAAGCCCTGGGTGAGCTCCAGCGCCTGCACCCGGCCGGGCGGGATGGTCTGCGCGCGCGTCTCCAGCAGCCCGTGCCGCAGCCGGATCCCGTCCGGGGAGATCGCGGCCCGGAAGCCGAACTCCCCGGCGAACCGGTTGAACAGGAACGTCGCGACGCCGAACGCCACCGGCAGCATGGAGACCAGCACACCGACGGCGCGGGTGACCAGCACGAAGACCACGAGAGCGACGAGCACCGCGAGGGCGACCCAGACGGCGGGCAGCCGCAGCAGCGACACGACCAGCCGACCCGGGGGGACCTCGTAGACGAGGTTCTCCGGGGCTTCCTCGGCCGGCGGCGGCACCTCCGCCACCACCGGGCCGGTTGCGGCCGGCGACGGCTCGGTGGCGACGTCCGGGCCGGCGGGGCCGCCGTCCGCGGCGATGCCCACCGGGGAGGAGCCCGCCGGGGACGGCACCGTGCCACCGGCCCGCCGTGCCTTGACCCCGGCGGCGCGCGCCAGCAGCTCGGCACGGAGCTGCTTGGCGTCGTCGAGACGCAGGAACCCGATCACCACCCCGGAGTCCGACCCGCCGGCGACCTCCAGGGTCAGCTCGGCCAGCCCGAACAGCCGGGCGAGCAGGGGCTGACGGACGTCGACGGCCTGCAGCCGGTCGAGCCGCGCGTGCCGCTGCTGGCGGAACAGGATGCCCTTGCGCAGGTGGGCGGCGTCGTCGTCCACCGCGTAGGAGGTCATGCGCCAGGCGAGCGCGGAGACGCCGAAGATGACCGCCAGCACGACGAGGACCACCAGGACCGCGAGCCACCACACCCGGGTGACGCCGTCGACGACCTCGCCGGCGTACTCGAGGCTCTCGATCGCCTGCTGCCCGAGGACGAACAGCAGCACGGCGATGGCGGCCCAGCCCCGCACGACGGGCGTGATCGGGTGGACCCGTCGCCACTCGCGCGCCGGTGCCGTCCCCGTGGCCCCCGACGTCGGCTCCGCGGCGCTCACAGGCCGGCCAGCCTCGCCTCGCCGCGCGCCGTCAGGCGGTCCCGCAGCCGCTCCGCCTCGTCCGGGGTCAGCCCCGGGATCTCGGCGTCCGTGCTGGCCGAGGCCGTGTGCAGCTGCACCGTGGCGATGTTCAGGCGGCGGTCCAGCGGACCGGCGGTGACGTCGACGAACTGCATGCGCCCGTACGGGACCACGACCAGCTCGCGGAAGAGGATGCCCTTGCGGATCAGCAGGTCGTCGTCACGCTCGGCGTAGCCGATCGCGCGGACCTGGCGCGGCACGAGCAGCCCGATCCACAGCAGCAGCACGGCGCAGACGGCCGCCGGGATCCACAGCCACCCCGTGACCGCGAGCGCGAGGACCAGGCAGACCAGCAGCGGCAGCCCGAGCCAGAACCCCACGACGACCAGTCGCGCGGGGACCAGCCGGGGGGACACCCGGTCCCAGGTCACGTCCGGCGGGTCGAACGGGTCGGCCGGACCCGATGCGGGGTGTGTCATGGGTCCATCCTCGCAGAATCGCCGCCCACGACCGCTCCGGACGCCTCAGGACGGGATCGCCTCGCGGCCCTCGTCCTCCTCCGGCGGGGGCGCCTCGCAGAACTTCTCGACGACGAGGCCGACGACGGCCAGACCGATCGCCGCCAGGGCCGCCACGCCCGAGGTGATGGCCACCTCCCGGCGGGGCTCGACGGCGAGCTGCGGCAGGACGAGCAGCACGGACGCGGCGTAGCGCCCCGTCAGCAGCGCTCCCGTGTACGCCGCGGCCTTGGCCATGGCGAAGGTGCGGGCGGCACGCAGCGGGTCGAGGTCCGGCTTCTCGCCGCGCAGGTAGGCGCGGACGGCCCACCCGGCCCACAGCACGAGGCCGGCGATGAGGACGAGTGCCACGACCTCCACCCACGCCGCTCCCGGCAGGTAGACCCCCCGGGTCTCGAGCAGGCGCAGCAGCAGGGTCCCGACGGCGGCGACCCCGACCGCGACGGCGACCAGCGTGCGCACACGGGTCCGGCGCACGTCAGGCGCGTTCCGGGTGCTCGGCGTCCGGCGCGGGCGGGATCGGGGCGTGCATGCCGGCAGCGGCCACGAAACCGCGCGGCTCCTGCGCCGGCGGCACGTCGTCGGGCGGGTCCTGACGCGGCACCGGCACCGACGGCGGCGCCTGGGCCGGGAAGGCCGCGGTGCTCGGCGCCTGCGGGGTGGGGTGCGACGGCGGTGCCGCGGGCACCGGCTGCGAGGAGGGCGCCTGCGGGGCGGGTGCCGCCGGGACCGCGCCGCTCGAGGCCGGCTCGGTCAGCCAGTCGAGCGCGAGCCACCGGATGCCCGACCGGTCGGGCGCGGTGGCGGCGAGCTGGGCCACCGGGCCGCCGCCGAGACCGACGAGCACGCCCTGGGGATCCACCTCGGCCCACGGCACCAGCACGAACGCCCGTTCCCGCGCCCGCGGGTGCGGCAGCTCCAGGTCCTCGGCGGTCGACGTCAGGTCCCCGTACTGGACGACGTCCACGTCCAGCGTGCGCGGACCCCACCGCTCGTCCCGCACCCGGCCGTGCAGGAGCTCGACCTCCTGGCAGGCACCCAGCAGGTCGCGCGCGGGCAGCGTGGTGCGCACCAGGAGCACGGCGTTGAGGAAGTCGGGCTGCTCGGGTCCGACGGCGACGGTCCGGGCGAGCGGGGACACCTCCATGACCTGCACCCCGGGGATGCGGTCGATGTCGGTGACCGCGGCGCGCAGCGTGCCCTGGGCGTCGCCCAGGTTGGCCCCGAGGGCGAGCACCGCGTCCACGGGCGCCTCCGGGACCTCGTCGAGCGGGTCGACGGCGGGGGGCGCCGGCGCGGACTCCGGGCCGGGGGCCTCCGGGCCCGGGACGGGTGCAGCGTCGACGGTGGTCGCGTCCGGGGCGGGAGGTGCCGGGACCGCCGTCTCGGCGACCGCGGGGGTCGGGAGCGAGGTCGCCGCGGGCACCGGGGTCGCGGCCACCGGCTCGGGCGGCGCCGGCGGGGGCGGCACCGGCGGCGCGGGGACGGGCGCCGCCGCCGGCGCGGGGGCCGGTGCCGGCGCCGGGGAGACCTGCTGGTCCGTGCTCGTCGCGGCCGGCACGGCGGGCGGGTTCTCCCGGTCGCGGCGCACCACGACCTCGACGTCGTCGAACGGCACGGAGATCGGCGCCTGCGGCTTGTGCACGCGCACGTCGACGGCCTGCACGGCCGACCGGGACAGCACGACGGCGGCGATCCGCTCGGCGAGCGTCTCGACGAGGTCCACCGGGGACCCCGAGAGCACGTCGTGGACGTCCTCGGCGACCTCGGCGTAGCTGACCGTCGCGGCCAGGTCGTCCGACCCGGCGGCGGGGCGCGCGTCCAGGTGCAGCACGACGTCGGCGCGGAAGGTCTGGCCCTCCGCGCGCTCGTGCGGCAGGACGCCGTGGTGACCGGTCGCGGTCACCCCGGTCAGCCGGATCTGGTCGAGGGGTCGGCCGTCCGACCCCGTCACGGCGTCGGCGAATGTCACGCGGTGTCCTCCGTCGTCTCGGCCTGCCTCCAGGCGGCCGCCACTTGTACGGCGTCAACGCTCGCACGCGCGGCGTGCACGCGCACGCACCACGCCCCGGCGTGTGCGGCCAGCGCGGTGATCGCCGTCGTGGCGTCGTCCCGGGCCGCGGGCGGGACCGGCTCGTCCGCGGCGGTCCCCCGCACCCCCGCGAGGAGGTGACCGAGGAACCGCTTGCGCGACGCACCGACCAGCAGGGGGCGACCCAGGGCGTGCAGCGCGTCCAGGTGCGCCAGCAGCGGCCAGTTCAGCGCCCCGGACTTGGCGAAGCCGAGGCCCGGGTCGAGCACGATCTGCTCGTGCGCGACCCCGCCGTCCTGCAGGGCCGCGACCCGGGCGGCGAGCTCGTCGCGCACGTCCGCCACGACGTCGTCGTAGTCCTGCCGCGCGTCCATGACGTCGCTGTGCCCGCGCCAGTGCATCGCCACGTACGGCACGCCCGTCTCGGCCACGACGCCCGCCATGTCCGGGTCGGCCAGCCCGCCGGAGACGTCGTTGACCAGCCGTGCCCCGGCCGCCACCGCCCGCTCGGCCACGGCGGCCCGCGTGGTGTCGACGGACACGACCGCACCGGCGGCGGCCAGCCGCCCGATGACGGGGACGACGCGCCGCAGCTCCTCGGCCTCGGTCACCCGCTGGGCGCCGGGTCGGGTCGATTCCCCGCCCACGTCGAGGACGTCCGCGCCCTCGGCGAGCAGGTCGAGGCCGTGCTGGACGCCGGCCTCGGGCTCGAACCACTCCCCGCCGTCGGAGAACGAGTCCGGCGTGATGTTGACCACGCCCATGACCAGGCAGCGGCCGGCGCCGGACAGCTCGGGCAGACCGGCGACGACGGCGTCGCGAGTACTCATGCGTCAGTGCCCCAGGATCAGACTCATCGCTTCGGACCGCGTGGCGGCGGTCTGCATGACGCCCCGTACGGCCGAGGTGACCGTCCGGGACCCGGGCTTGCGCACCCCGCGCATCGACATGCACAGGTGCTCGCACTGCACGACGACGATGACGCCGCGCGGGTCGAGGATCCGCACCAGGGCGTCGGCGATCTGCGTGGTGAGGCGCTCCTGCACCTGGGGGCGCCGGGCGTAGACCTCGACCAGCCGGGCGAGCTTGGACAGCCCGGTGATCCGCCCCTCGACGCTCGGGATGTAGCCGATGTGCGCGAGCCCGTGGAACGGGACCAGGTGGTGCTCGCACGTGGAGTACACCTCGATGTCCTTGACCAGCACCATCTCCTCGTGCCCGAGGTCGAAGGTGGTGGTCAGGACGTCCTCGGGCTCCTGGTGCAGGCCGGCGAAGATCTCCCGGTAGGCGCGCGCCACCCGCGCCGGGGTGTCGCGCAGCCCTTCGCGCTCCGGGTCCTCACCGACGGCGAGCAGCAGCTCGCGGATCGCCGCCTCGGCGCGCTCGGCGTCGTAGGGCGGCACGTCGGCCGCCGGCCGCATCCCGAGCGAGACCGGCGTCAGCGGCAGGTCCGGCTCCGTCACTCAGGTCTCCTCGCCGTCGGCGCGGCCGTCGGTGCGCTCCGCCGTCGCGCCGTCGTCGCCCGCGGGACGCTCGTGCGGGCGACGGGACGCCGCGGCCTCGGCCTCGACGTTGCCCACGACGGCGGCCTCGTCCTGCGGGAGACCGGCATGGCCGTTCGTCGCGTACGCGGCCTGCTCGCCCTCGGTCATCACCGGACCGCGGTCGTGGACGGTGCGCTCGGTGCTGGACAGCCAGACGTCCCGCGCGGGGCGCTTGCTCACCGGGGCGAAGACCGCGGCCAGCTCCTCCTGGTTGAGCGTCTCGTGCTCGAGCAGCTGCAGGACGAGGTCGTCGAGCACGTCGCGGTACTCGGACAGCACCTCCCACGCCTCGTCGTGCGCGGCCTCGACGAGCTTGCGGACCTCATGGTCCACGGTGCCCGCCACGGCCTCGGAGTAGTCGCGCTGGTGGCCCATGTCCTTGCCCAGGAACGGCTCGGAGGAGGCGGACCCGAGCTTGAGCGCGCCGACCTTCTCGCTCATGCCGTACTCCATCACCATCTTGCGGGCGATGGCGGTGGCCTTCTCGATGTCGTTGCTGGCCCCGGTGGTGGGGTCGTGGAACACGATCTCCTCGGCCACACGGCCGCCCATGGCGTAGGCGAGCTGGTCGAGGAGCTCGTTGCGGGTGGTGGAGTACTTGTCCTCGGTGGGCATGACCATCGTGTAGCCGAGGGCCCGCCCGCGCGGCAGGATCGTCACCTTCGTCACCGGGTCGGTGTACCGCATGGCGGCCGCCACCAGGGCGTGCCCGCCCTCGTGGTACGCAGTGATCTTCTGCTCCTTGATCTTCATCACCCGGGTGCGCTTCTGCGGACCCGCCAGCACGCGGTCGATCGCCTCGTCCAGCGCCCGGTCGTCGATGAGCTGGGCCCCGGAGCGGGCGGTCAGCAGCGCGGCCTCGTTGAGCACGTTGGCCAGGTCGGCGCCGGTGAAGCCGGGCGTGCGGCGCGCCACGGCGGCGAGGTCGACGGTCTCGACCATCGGCTTGCCCTGGGCGTGCACCTGCAGGATGTGCTCGCGGCCCTTGAGGTCCGGCGCCTCGACGGCGACCTGACGGTCGAAGCGGCCCGGGCGCAGCAGCGCGGGGTCGAGGATGTCCGGGCGGTTGGTCGCCGCGATGAGGATGACGTTCGTCTTGACGTCGAAGCCGTCCATCTCGACGAGCATCTGGTTCAGCGTCTGCTCGCGCTCGTCGTGACCGCCGCCCATGCCGGCGCCGCGGTGGCGGCCGACGGCGTCGATCTCGTCGACGAAGATGATCGCGGGCGAGTTGTTCTTCGCCTGCTCGAACAGGTCGCGCACGCGCGAGGCGCCGACGCCGACGAACATCTCGACGAAGTCCGAGCCCGAGATCGAGTAGAAGGGCACGCCGGCCTCGCCCGCGACGGCACGGGCGATGAGGGTCTTGCCCGTCCCGGGCGGGCCGTACAGCAGCACGCCCTTGGGGATCTTGGCGCCCACGGCCTGGAACTTCTCCGGCTCGGAGAGGAACTCCTTGATCTCGTGGAGCTCCTCGACGGCCTCGTCCACGCCCGCGACGTCGGCGAACGTCACCTGCGGGGTGTCCTTGGAGATCATCTTCGCCTTGGACTTGCCGAAGCCCATGACACCGTTGCGCCCGCCGCCCTGCATCCGCGAGAGCACGAACCAGAAGATCACCAGGATGATCAGGAAGGGCACGAGGAAGGACAGCATCGAGCCGAGGAACGACGGCTGCGGCACGTAGGTGTCGTAGCCCTCGGCGAGGTCGGCGGACTCCACGGCGGACACGACGTCCTCGCCCTGGGGTTGGACCCAGAAGAAGTCGACCTTCTCGCCGTAGTCCCGCTCGTCCTCGGTGCCGGAGTCGGTGACGTACGGCTCGCTGAGCTCGAGCTCGACGCGCTGGTCGCCGTCCACGATGAGCGCGTGGTCGACCGTGTCGCCGGACAGCAGCTCGAGGCCCTGCGACGTCTCGACACGCTCGATCCGCTCACCGGTGAAGGCGGAGAAGGCGAGCGCGACCAGGATCAGGCCGAGCACGATCCAGACGAGCGGTCCGCTGAAGATCTTCTTGAAGTTCATCCGTGACGGGGCCCTGCCCCGCTTCCCTTCGGTCGGGCGATGGTTCGACCTACGAAACTACACCGTGGCGGGAAAAGTTCCCTCAGTGCTGACGGATGTTCGCCCAGGGCGTCAGGGTCAGGAGTAGACGTGCGGGGCGAGGGTGCCGATGAAGGGGAGGTTGCGGTACTTCTCGGCGTAGTCCAGGCCGTAGCCGACGACGAACTCGTTCGGGATGTCGAACCCGACGTACCGCACGTCGACGTCCACCTTGGCGGCGTCCGGCTTGCGCAGCAGCGTGGCGATCTCCACCGACGCCGGTCCGCGCGAGCGCAGGTTCTGCACCAGCCACGACAGCGTCAGGCCGGAGTCGATGATGTCCTCGGCGATGAGCACGTCCCGACCGGTCAGGTCGGAGTCCAGGTCCTTGAGGATGCGCACCACGCCGGAGGACTTGGTGCCCGAGCCGTAGGAGGACACCGCCATCCAGTCCATCTCCAGGGGGTGGTGGAGGCGGCGCGAGAGGTCGGCCATGACCATGACCGCACCCTTGAGCACGCCGACGAGGAGCACGTCCTTGCCGGCGTAGTCGGCGTCGATCTGCGCCGCCATCTCGTCCAGACGGGTGCCGATCTGCTCCTCGGTGATCAGGATGTCGGCGAGGTCGCCGGCGACGTCCGACTTGTCCACGGGGCTACTCCTCGGGGTGCGTGGCAGGGTGACGCGGACCCGTCACCGACGGCCGCAGGAACAGCCTGCCACAGTCCCGCACCGCGCGGACGTCGGCGGGCAGGTGCACCGCCCCCTGGCCGCGCCACCGCACCACGAGCGCGTCGAGGGCGTCGACGTGCCGGGACGTGGTGGCCCCGGCGGGGCACCCGGCCTCCAGGGCCGCCGCCCGCAGCGCGCGGCGGCGCACCGCGGCCGGCGCCCGCTCCAGCGGTGCGACGTCGAGCACCACCGGGTCGGCCGGCCCCCGCGCAGGCTCGCCGGACCGCGCCGCGGCCAGCAGCTCCGCCCCCAGGTCCTCGAGGACCGCGGCGTCGTCGCGCAGCTGGTCGGCGCTGCGGGCGAGCGCCTCGACCGCCCCGGGACCGAGGA
This sequence comes from Isoptericola haloaureus, assembly GCF_036689775.1. Taxonomy (NCBI): domain Bacteria; kingdom Bacillati; phylum Actinomycetota; class Actinomycetes; order Micrococcales; family Promicromonosporaceae; genus Isoptericola; species Isoptericola haloaureus. The sequence continues at coordinate 23,322 of NZ_JBAGLP010000116.1, forward strand.
CCTCGGCCAGCACCGGCAGCAACCACCTCCGCACCTGCGAGCGCAACGGCGCGGGGGTGCCGCCGTCGGGCGCCGGGGAGTTCGTCGGGTCGTGCCACGGCACGATGCCGCTCGCGGCGCACGCGGCGAGGATCTGCTCGCGCCGGAGGGTCAGGAACGGGCGTCGGTAGGGCCCGCGGCGCGCTGGCATGCCGCCGAGGGAGCGGGCGCCGCTGCCCCGGGCGAGACCGAGCAGCACCTGCTCGGCCTGGTCGTCCAGGGTGTGCCCCAGCAGCACGGCGGCCGCACCGGACCCGGCGGCCGCGGCCTCCAGCGCCGCGTAGCGCGCGGTGCGGGCGGCCGCCTCCGTCCCGTCGCCGCCGCCCACGACGACGTCGACGGTACGCACCAGGACCGGGTCGAGACCGAGGGCGCGGCACTGCCGGGCGGCCCGGGCGGCCACGGCGGCGGACCCGGGCTGCAGGCCGTGGTCGACGACGACGGCGCCCGCGCGGACCGCGTACCCGCGCGAACGCACGGACCGGCCCACACGGCGCGCCTCGTGCGCGACGGCGGCCGCGAGCGCCAGCGAGTCCGGTCCGCCCGAGCAGGCGACGAGCACGAGGTCGCCAGGGCCGAGGTCGGCCAGGTCGGCGCGGACCGCGGTGCGGACGGCGGCGAGCGCCGGGTCGATGCGGGGCACGGGTGCCGGCTCAGGAGTGCACGCGGCGGACCCAGGCGCGCGGGTCGGCGATCTCCCGGGCGCTGGGCAGGTGGGCGGGCTCGGCCCAGACGGCGTTGAGACCGTCGCGGCCGACCTGCTTCTCGATCTCCCGCACGAACGCGGCACCGTCGCGATACTGGGCGAGCTTGGCGTCCATGCCGAGCACGCGCCGCAGCACGACGTCGAGCCGGGGCGCGCCCTCGCCGTCGCGCCGCTTCTCGAAGCGGGACCGGATGGTGCGCACGGACGGCACGACGCGCCGTCCGACGGCGTCCATCATGACGTCGGCGTGCCCCTCGAGCAGGGCCATGACGGCGGTGATCTCGGCCAGCTGCTCCTTCTGCTCGGGCCCCATCACCTGGTCGACCGGGGTGGTGAGGTCGCCGCGCACCGCGTCCAGCAGGGTGCGTCCCACCAGCGCCACCTTGTCCCGCAGCGGGGCGTGGCTGAGCTCGACCGAGGAGGTCGTGACGTCCCGCAGCAGGCCGCCGAGCCGGCCGGCGAGGTGGTCGGCGAGCCACGGGGCGGCGGCGAACTGCAGCGCGTGCGTCTGCTCGTGCAGGCACACCCAGAGCCGGAAGTCGTGCGGGTCGACCTTCATGGCGCGTTCCGCGGCGAGCACGTTGGGTGCCACGAGGAGCAGCGTCGGCCGTCCGGGGCCGTACGGGTCGAACTGGCCGAGCACCTTCGTCGACAGCAGGGCCAGCAGCCCGCCGACCTCGGCGGCGCCGGCGAGCCGGGCGGCCGAGGACTCCCCCAGCCGCGCCCCGACGTCGAGGTCGGCGAGCACGGGGTCCGTCAGGGCCGCCATGGAGGTGGTGTTGGCGCGCGCCCAGGTGGCACGGTCCACGACCCGGACGTCGCCCAGGTCGGGACGCTTGACGGTGACCCGGCGGGTGAACCGTCCGGAGGCGTCGCGCTCGCGCTCGACCTCGGCGCCCGCGGGCCGCATCCGGGTCACCCGCAGCACGTGCGGGACCGCGTCCCGGGCCGCGGAGCGCAGCCCGTCGACGAGGTCGTCGAGCTCGGCGCGCGGTGCGACCGGTCCGGGGCGCCCGACGCGGCGGGCGATCTGGGCGGCGGTCTGCCAGTCGACGAGGGCGCTCGTGGAGGTCACGGGTCCCACCGTAGCGGCGGCGTCCACGCACCGGTTCGCGAGCGCGGCGGGACGCGGCCGCTCAGCCGCCCTGCGGACGGCAGCCGCAGGCGGCGAGGTCGCCGACGAAGTCGTCGATGATGAAGTTGGCCCCGAACGACTGCCCGTCGGGGATGCGGTCGGCGATGACGGTGAACAGCAGCAGCCGGTCGTCGGCGGTGACCACGGTCCCGGCCAGGGAGCGGGTGTCGGGCAGGCTGCCGGTCTTGGCCCGGGTGTAGCCGCGGCCCGGGTTGTCCTGCCCGAACCGGTCGGCGAGCGTGCCCTGCATCCCGGCGACGGGCAGCCCGATCAGGGTCTCGCGCAGCGCGGGGTCCTGGGCGGCGACCTCGAGCGTGGCGACGACCTGGGCCGGGGTGAGCAGCGAGCCGACGCCCAGCCCCGAGAGGTCCATCAGCTCGGCGCCGGACAGGTCGACGCCCAGGCGCTCGACGGCGGCCACTACCTCGCTGATGGCGGCGGCCTGCGAACCGGGCAGCCCGGCGTCGAGGGCGACGATCCGGCCGACCACCTCGGTCAGGGTGTTGTCGGACTCGGCGAGGAAGTAGTCGACGATCGCACCGAGCGGCGCGGACTCGACCCTGCCGATCTCCCGGGCGGACGACGGCGCCTCGTGGCGCCGGACGCTACCCGCGACGGTCAGCCCACGGTCGGCCAGCGCCTCGGCGAACGTCTCGGCGGCGGCCATGGCGGGGTCGGACTGGCGCGGGGCGTACTTCTCGTCCTCCAGGCGGGCGACGTCGACGGCGAGCGCCGCCACGGGGGCGACGTACCCGGCGGCGGCGTCGCTGCGGCGTACGGACGGCGCGAGCGCCGGCCCGGTGAACAGCGTGTCGTCGACGGACAGCGTGACGGTGTCCCGGCCGGAGAGCCCGAGCTCGTCGACGACCTGGTCGGCGAGGTCGCCGAGGCCCGCGTGCCCGTTGACGGAGTCCGGGTCGCCGTCGTCGGCGGCGAGCATCATGTCCCCGCCGCCGACGAGCACGACGTGCGAGGTCCCCTGCAGCATCGCCCGGGTGGGCAGGGTGACCTCGCCGCCCGGGCCGGCGTAGGCGGCGACGGCGGTGAGGACCTTCTGGGTGGAGGCGGGCACCATGAGTCGGTCCGGTCCGGACGCACCGAGCGTCTCGCCGGTGTCGGCGTCGGCGACGACGACGCCCACCCGGTTGCCGAGGCGTTCGTCGTCGACGATCCCGTCCACGAGGTCCCCGACGGCGGCGGCGTCCGGCGAGGGGGCCTCGGAGGACAGCGGCGGCACGGCGGTCCGGGGCGTGGGGCCGGTGGTGGCCCCGGGCGCGGAGGGGAAGGGCGCGGGTGTGGCGTGGGGCGGGTCGAAGGTGACCATGCCGGGCACGACGTCGTACGCGTCGGCCACGAGGTAGCCGCCGAACAAGGTGAGGACCGACGTCACGGCGGCACCGACCCTCAGCCGCCACCCCATGCGGTCCTCCCCGTCTCGTGAACCTGGTCACACGCAGGCTCGGTCAGCCCGCATTGTCGCACGACCGTCCTGCACGCGGTGCCGGGACGAACCGGCCTCCGAGGGCTCGTGGAGGCGCCCTGCATGGCACACTTGGTGACGCGCGTACGCATCACGAAGCGGAGGAACTGTGGAGTTCGACGTCACCATCGAGATCCCGAAGGGTCAGCGAAACAAGTACGAGGTGGACCACGAGACCGGTCGCATCCGTCTGGACCGCATGCTCTTCACCTCGACCCGATACCCGGACGACTACGGGTTCATCGAGGGCACGCTCGGTGAGGACGGCGACCCTCTGGACGCCATGGTCCTGCTCGAGGAGCCCACGTTCCCCGGCTGCCTGATCAAGTGCCGCGCGCTGGGGATGTTCCGCATGCGCGACGAGGCCGGCGGCGACGACAAGGTCCTCTGCGTACCGACCGGTGACCAGCGCGCCGCCTGGCGCCAGGACATCGACGACGTCTCGGACTTCCACCGCCTGGAGATCCAGCACTTCTTCGAGGTCTACAAGGACCTGGAGCCCGGCAAGTCCGTCGAGGGCGCCCACTGGGTCGGCCGCGAGGACGCCGAGGCCGAGATCAACCGCTCGATCCAGCGCGCCAAGGACTCCGGCTACCACCACTGAGCCGCCGTCCTCCCGGAACCCACGTCGGCCCCCGTCCCGCACCGGGACGGGGGCCGACGTCGTCCTCCGGGAGGGGCTCCGGGGCTCAGGTGAAGTAGAGGGCGAGACGCGGGGACCTTCGCTTCGCGACGTGCGCGCTGTCGGCGGGGACGTACCGGACGCGGAGGAAGACTCGTCCGCTCCGGTCGCCGACCTTGTCGAGGTAGCGCGCCGGTACCTTGATCCGCTGGACCCCGTCCTCGCTCCGGCTCAACCACCACGACTTCCGTGTCCGCCAGCTGTCGTTATTCGCGTGCGGGTCACGGGTCTGGAGCACGACCTTGCCCACCTCGGGCATCCGCGGGGTCCGCACGACGATCCGGCCGGACTTCTTCCCCGTGAGCGGGACGTCGGCCCAGTACGTCGTGCGTCGCATCCGCAGACTGACCGTGGGCTGCGCCTTGCGGACCCGCTGGGTCCACGACGTGCGCGACGGCGCGTGCTCCGCCGAGTCCGGCACGAACCTCGCGACGATCGTGCGCCGGCCCGGGTCGACCTTCTTGCCCCAGACCCGCACGGACGCCCGACCCTGCATCAGGTCGGCCGCGCCGATCCTCCGTCCCGCCTGGTGGAGGACGACCCTCCCCTCCGGCGTGCCGACCGAGGACGTGACGTCCACGTCGACGCTGCGGCGCTGGGCGTAGGTCCACCGTCGGTCCGTGGACACCCGCACGCGCGTCGCGGGGGGAAGCACCTCGACCACGTGCTCCGCGCGGGTGTTCTCGTACTCCCGTCCTCCGTGCGTGCGGATCTCGATCCGCTGCTCCCCGACCGGCAGGTCCGTGACGTCGACCACGAGCTCTCCACGACCGTCGACGAGCGTCTCCCGCGCCAGCCGGACCCCTTCGGCGCCGTCGAGGTAGGTCACCGACGCCTCGCCGGTCGGGGTCCCGTGGTCGGACGCCACGTCGACCGCGATCCGGACCGTCTCGCCCCGGCGCCAGGTCTCGGGGATCTCGACGTCCGCGGTGACCGGCTTGGACTTGACGTCGACGGGCAGCCGCCAGGTCGAGACCGTGTTGTTCTCGGCGTCACGCTGCTTCAGCGTGATCGACCAGCCGTCGGTCTCGTCACCGGCCAGCTCGAGCTCGGCGACGCCGTCCACGAGGGGCGCCTCGGAGGAGTCGTCCCCCCACAGCGTGACCGTCCCGTCGGTCGCCAGGTCCGTCCCGGTGACGTCGTACCGGAGCGTCACCGGGTCGCCGTAGAGCCAGGAGCCCGGCGTCAGGACCGGAACGGTCGGCTCGAGGATCTGCAGCGACGTCGTCGCGGACGAGGTGCAGCGGCACTCCGTCGTGGCGTTCCAGTCGACGTGTCGCACCTCGAGCTCGTGGGGACCGACGGGCTGACCGCCGGTGAACAGGGCCAGCATGGCCCGTCCCTCGCTGAGGGCGACCGACGGCAGCGGAGGGGCGCCGTCGACGAAGAGCTGCACGTAGCCCTCCGCCGGAGCGCCGCCCTCGGTCACGGTCACCGGCACACCGACGACCTGCCCGCGCCACGCACGGTCCGAGTCGAGCTCGATCGTCGTCACGTCGTCCACCGCGACGGCCGCCGGGACCACGGCCACGCCCGACGTCAGGGCCAGGCCCAGCGTCACCGCCCCCGCTGTCGCCACCCGCGCGATCCTGCCTCGCACACCCCGGTCGCCACGCCCCATCGCCGGCCACTCCCTCAGTTGTCGACCCACGTCCGACGAACCTAGCGAACCGCCAGAAGGCCGTAAAGACCCCATCCCGTCCAAGCATCTCGCTGGATGGACACCCCCTTCCGCTCAGCGAGATTCCCGCCCTACCGTCGTCACATGACCACGCGTCGAATGTGCCGCTGACTCCGCGCACGTTCGCCTGCCCACGTCCGGCCGACCGGCCGAGCACGTGTCGGCCCGGCCGTGGGGAGCACGTGCGCGCTGCCGATCCCCGACCCGCCGGACCCCTTGGAGCACCCTCATGACCGACACGCCTCGCTGGTCCTTCGCGACCCGCCAGATCCACGCCGGCCAGACGCCCGACCCCGCCACCGGGGCGCGCGCGCTGCCGATCTACCAGACGACGTCGTACGTGTTCGACGACGCGAAGACCGCCGCGAACCGCTTCGCCCTGGCCGAGCTCGGCCCCATCTACACCCGCATCACGAACCCGACCCAGGAGACCGTCGAGAACCGCATCGCGGACCTCGAGGGCGGCGTCGGCGCGCTGCTGCTCGCCTCGGGGCAGGCCGCGGAGACGTTCGCGATCCTCAACGTCGCCGAGGCCGGGGACCACGTGGTGGCCAGCGCCAGCCTCTACGGCGGCACCTACAACCTGCTCAAGCACACCCTGACCCGGTTCGGGATCACCACGACATTCGTCGAGGACTCCCACGACGCCGACGCGTGGCGCGCCGCCGTGCAGGAGAACACCAAGGCGTTCTTCGCCGAGACGATCCCCAACCCGAAGAACGACTTCCTGGACATCGCGCTGGTCGCCGACGTCGCGCACGAGTCCCAGGTGCCGCTCATCGTGGACAACACCGTGGCGACGCCCTACCTGGTGCGCCCGATCGAGCACGGGGCCGACGTCGTCGTGCACTCGGCCACCAAGTACCTCGGCGGGCACGGCACCACCGTCGCCGGCGTCATCGTGGACTCCGGGAACTTCGACTACGCGCGCTACCCGGAGCGGTTCCCCGGCTTCAACACCCCCGACCCCTCGTACAACGGGCTGGTCTACGCCCGCGACCTCGGCGTCGACGGGGCGCTGGGGGCCAACCTGGCCTTCATCCTCAAGGCGCGGGTCCAGCTCCTGCGCGACCTGGGCTCGGCGGTCTCGCCGTTCAACGCCTTCCAGATCGCCCAGGGCATCGAGACGCTGTCGCTGCGCGTGGAGCGCCACGTCGACAACGCCCAGCGCGTGGCCGAGTGGCTCGAGCAGCGCGACGACGTGCTGCGCGTGCACTACGCCGGCCTGGAGTCCAGCCCCTGGCACGCCGTCCAGCAGCGCTACGCCCCGCGCGGCGCCGGCGCCGTGCTCGCCTTCGAGCTCGACGGCGGCGCGGAGGCCGGGCAGGCGTTCGTCTCGGCGCTGCGGCTGCACTCGCACGTGGCGAACATCGGCGACGTCCGCTCGCTGGTGATCCACCCCGCCTCGACGACGCACAGCCAGCTCAGCGAGGCCGAGCAGGCCCAGTCCGGCGTCACGCCCGGCCTGGTGCGCCTCGCCGTCGGCATCGAGGACGTCGAGGACGTCCTGGCCGACCTCGAGCTCGGCTTCACCGCGGCCAAGGCGGCGCTCGACGGCTGACCCCCGTGCGCGGGGCCACGCACGCCCTGCGCGGGCCGACGGCGGCGGGTGCGACCGCCGTCGTCGGCCTACCGTGGGGCCATGCTTTCCGCGATGATCCACGCGGCGCGAGACGTCCGCGCCGAGAACCGCCCCGACCCCGTCCTGCGCACCGAGCACGACGCCGTGCTGCGCGTGGTGGCCGCCTGCGTCTGCGGGTCCGACCTGTGGCCGTACCGGGGCGTCGCGAAGACCCGCGAGCCGCACCCCATCGGCCACGAGCTGGTCGGTGTCGTCGAGGAGGTCGGCGCCGCGGTCACGTCGGCCGCGCCCGGGGACTTCGTCGTCGTCCCGTTCTCGCTGAGCTGCGGCGAGTGCCAGTCGTGCCGGGCGGGCTTCCCGTCGGCCTGCGACCGGGTCACGGGGTTCGGGTCCACCGACCGGGACGGCCACCCGGTGGACGGCGCCCAGAGCGAGCGCGTGCGCATCCCGCTGGCCCAGCACTCGCTGTTCCCGGTCGGGCGCAGCGAGGCCGAGCTGGAGGAGGCAGGTCTCGTGCCGCACCTGCTGACGCTGGCCGACGTCATGTCCACCGGCCACCACGCCGCGGTGTCGGCCGGCGTCGGCCCCGGGGACACCGTCGCGGTGGTCGGGGACGGCGCGGTCGGGCTGTGCGGCGTCGTCGCGGCCCGGCGGCTCGGCGCCGAGCGCGTCGTCGCGTTCTCCCGCCACCCCGACCGGGCGGCGCTGGCCCGCGAGCTCGGGGCGGACGACGTGATCGCCGAGCGCGGCGACGAGGGTGTCGCGGCGCTGCGCGACCTGCTGGGCGGCGACCTCGCGGACGCCGCCCTGGAGTGCGTCGGCACCGAGCAGTCGATGGAGCAGGCGCTCGGGTCCGTGCGGGGCGGCGGCCGGGTCGGGTTCGTCGGCGTGCCGCACGGCGGCTCGCAGGTGCCCATCAGGACCCTGTTCGGCCGCAACATCACCGTCGGCGGCGGCATGGCGCCGGCGCGGGCGCACATGGCGGACCTGCTGGACGACGTGCTGTCCGGGGCGATCACCCCGGGGCGGGTGTTCGACGTCGAGATGCCGCTGGCCGACGTCGCCGAGGCCTACGCCGCCATGGACGAGCGCCGCGCCACGAAGGTGCTGCTGCGCCCCTGAGACCGGTCAGCGGGTGGTCGCGGCCAGCGCCGCCGTCAGCGCGTCGCCGAAGGCGGCCACGTCCCCGTCCAGGTCCTCGAGGGCGTCGGCGTCGAGCAGGGTGACGAGGGCGTCGGCGGAGGTGCGGCCGAGCACGACGGGGCTGCCGGCGCGGGCGACGGCGGCCGCGACGTCGTCGTCCGTCTCGTCGAGGTGCACGAGCGTGACCGGCAGGTCGAGCGTGGCGACGTACGCGTCCCAGGCCCGCCGCCGTCGGACCGCGCCGTGCGTGATGTCGCACAGCGCGCAGTGCGCCGTGCCGCGCAGCCGACCGAGCACGTACCGCACCTCGCCGAGGAGGCTGCCCTCGGCGTGGTAGACCCCGACGATCTCGACGACGGGGAGCCTGGCCTCGTGCATGGACCCACCGTACGCCGGGTGGTCCACGTCACGTCTCGACAGGAGATCCTCCTCCGTCTCGACATGTGGTCCCGCATCGTGAGATCGGGATGGGCAGGCGTCGGTGCGGCGGTTACCGTCGAGGACATGACTCGTCGAATGTGCCCGTAGCCACCGCGCACGTTCGCCTGCCTGCGTCCCACGCCGTGCAGCTCACCCGCAGCGTGCGCTCCTCGCCCGCCCGCACCCCGCCGGTCCCCCGGCACCGCAGCCAGGAGAGACGATGACCACGACGACACCCCGCCATCCCGGTTCCGAGACCGGCTGGAAGTCGCCGCGCGGTGCGCGCCGCGCCCCGGCCGGCCCCGTCCCGGCGTCCGGCGCCTGGCGCGAGGGCGACCCCGCGGGCGCCCGCCGGTTCCTCGACGTGGGCACCTTCGACCTCGAGGTCGGGTCGCGGCTGCCCGACGTGCGGGTCGCCTACGAGACCCACGGCGAGCTCGACGCCGACGGGTCCAACGCCGTCCTCGTGCTGCACGCGCTGACCGGCGACGCGCACGTGCGTGGCCAGGCCGGCCCCGGCCACGCGACCGCCGGCTGGTGGGAGCCGATGATCGGCCCCGGCGCCCCCATCGACACCGACCGCTACTTCGTCGTCGTGCCCAACGTGCTCGGCGGCTGCCAGGGCACCACCGGACCGGCGTCGACCGCCCCGGACGGCCGACCCTGGGGCGCACGCTTCCCGCGGATCACCACCCGCGACCAGGTCGCCGTGGAGATCGAGCTCGCCCGGCTGCTCGGCGTCCGCTCGTGGGCGACCGTCATCGGCGGCTCGATGGGCGGGATGCGCGTCCTGGAGTGGGCGCTGCTGGGCCCCGAGGCCGGGATCGACGTGCGGTCGATCGTCTCGATCGCCACCAGCGCGCAGTCCTCCGGCGACCAGATCGCCTGGGCGCACCCCCAGCTCGGCGCCATCCGCTCCGACCCGCGCTGGAACGGCGGCGACTACTACGACGCCGCCCCGGGCGAGGGCCCGCACGCCGGGCTCGGGATCGCCCGGCAGATCGCACACACCACCTACCGGACCGCACGCGAGCTCGACGAGCGGTTCGGGCGGCTCCCCCAGGGCGGCGAGGACCCGCAGACCGACGGCCGCTTCGCCGTGCAGTCGTACCTCGACCACCACGGCGACAAGCTCGCCCGTCGGTTCGACGCCAACTCCTACCTGCGGCTGACCGAGACGATGCTGACCCACGACGTCGGCCGCGACCGCGGCGGCGTGGAGGCCGCGCTGGGGCAGGTCGAGTCCCAGGCCCTCGTGGTGGCCGTGGACTCCGACCGGCTGTTCCCGCCCGAGCTGTCCGACCGGATCGCCGCGGGGCTGCCGCACGCGGCCGGGACGCGGCTCATCACCTCCGACTTCGGGCACGACGGGTTCCTGCTGGAGTTCGACCAGATGGGGCCGCTCGTGCGCGACTTCCTCGCCGAGGTCGAGCGCGTCTCCCCCGCCTGATCCACCGCTCGTCGGCACGGCGAGCGAGTCCGGCCGCGCCGACCTACCGTGGGTGCGCCGCCGACGACGGCGGACCGCTTCGACCGTGGAGGCCACGATGGCGCGGCTCAACCCCTACCTCAGCTTTCGCACCGGTGCCCGCGAGGCCCTGGAGCACTACCGGTCCGCGCTCGGCGGCGAGCTCGAGATCACCACCTTCGGCTCGATGCCCGGCATGGCCGACGATCCTGCCGACCAGGAGCTGGTCATGCACGGGTCGGTCACCACGCCGGGCGGCCTGATGCTGATGGCGTCCGACACACCGTCGTCCATGCCCTACGTCGCCCCGAACAGCGGTGTCACCGTCGCCGTGACCGGCGGCCCGGAGGACCTGGAGTACGTGCGCGGCGTCATCGCCGCCCTGTCCGACGGCGCGACCGACGTCATGCCGTTCGAGAAGGCGCCCTGGGGCGACTACTACGGGCAGCTCACCGACAAGTTCGGCATCGCCTGGCTGTTCGACGTCGGCGCCGGGTGAACGCGGCAGCCCGCTGACTCGCGAGTACGTTGGGGGCATGCTCGCAGCCACCGTCGCCCGCTTCGCCCCGGACAACCCGCTCGACGGCCTGGAGGTCACCGACCGCCCGGCACCCGAGGAGCGTGAGCACTGGACCACCGTCGAGGTCCGGGCCGCGAGCCTCAACCACCACGACCTGTGGTCCCTGCGCGGCGTCGGGCTGCGCGAGGAGCAGCTCCCGATGATCCTCGGCACGGACGCGGCCGGCGTCGCGCCCGACGGCAGCGAGGTCGTGCTGCACGGCGTCGTGGGCGCGGACGGCCACGGCGTCGGGCCGCGGGAGCGCCGCACCCTGCTCAGCGAGAAGTATCCGGGCACGCTCGCCGAGCAGGTGTCGGTGCCGACCGCGAACCTCGTGCCCAAGCCGGCCGAGCTGTCCTTCGCCGAGGCCGCGTGCCTGCCCACCGCCTGGCTGACCGCCTACCGGATGCTGTTCCGCGCGGCCGACCTGCGCCCCGGCGACCGCGTGCTCGTCCAGGGCGTCGGCGGCGGCGTCGCCACGGCCGCCATCGTCCTCGGGGCCGCGGCCGGGCTGGAGGTCACCGCCACCTCCCGCGACGCTGCCAAGCGCGACCGGGCGCTCGAGCTCGGGGCGAGTGCCGTCGTCGAACCCGGCGAGCGGGTCCCGGCGCGGGTCGACGCCGTGGTCGAGTCGGTCGGTCAGGCCACCTGGGCGCACTCGGTGCGCTCCGTGCGCCCCGGCGGCACGATCGTGGTGTGCGGCGCCACGAGCGGCGACGCCCCGGCGGCCGAGCTGTCCCGCATCTTCTTCACCGAGCTGCGGGTGCAGGGCGTGACGATGGGGTCGCGCGAGGACCTGGCGGCACTGCTGCGGTTCTGCGCGCGGACCGGGGTGCGCCCCGTCGTCGACTCGGAGGTGGCGCTGGCCGACGTCGGGACCGGCCTGGCGCGGCTCGCCGCCGGTGAGCAGACCGGCAAGATCGTCGTCACCCCCTGACCTGCCCCTCCCCTTGCTCGTTGTGGGCATGAAATCTGCAGGTCTTCCCCGGGGAAGACCTGCAGATTTCATGCCCACAACGACAGGTGGGGCGGGGTGTGCGGGGTGGGGTCAGGCGAAGCGGGCGCGGTAGGCGTCCAGCAGCGTGACGCCGTCGGGCACGATCCGCCAGACGTTCCAACCGTCGTCGGTCGGCGCCCCGCAGGCGGCCGACGCCGCGTGGTCGGGGTGCTGGAACCGCGAACCGTCGGGCAGCTCGATCACCCCGTCCGGGTGCAGCAGCGCCTCGAAGTGCTGCTGGCGGCGCGGGCGCGACCACTCGAGGTAGGTGGGCCGACCCAGCGTGCTCGCCAGCGCGACGAGGTCGCCGTCCACCTCCTCCTCGTCGAGCACGGTGGTCCCGGCGTCGTCGTACAGGGCGCGTTCGGGCGGCGGCGTGTACGACGGCGCCTCCAGCGGCGGGACCTGCAGGCGCGGCAGGTCGTCGGAGGCGCTGGTCCACGTCTCCGGCGTCGACGGCTGCCACGGCCGGTCCGTGCTCTCCGACCAGGGCGTCCACGAGTCCAGCGGATCCGAGCTCCGCGCGTCCGACGCCGGGGCGGGACGGTCCAGCGCCGGGGCGGCGGCCCGGGCGAAGTCCTCGCCGAGCGAGGGGGTGTCGGAGCTCGCGGCGGAGGTGGTGCGCCGCGCGAGGCCGGCGAGGTCGAGGTCGTCGGCCGACGACGCCGAGAACGGCCGCCGCGGTGCCGGCGCCGGCTCGGGCGCGGGGGCCGGCGCGGGCGCGGGCGCCGGTGCGGCGGGACGCGGCGGCTGCGGCGCGGGCCCGGCCTCGCGGAAACGGTCGCTGCGCGACCGGCGTCGCGGCGCCGGCGGGTCCTGCGGCGGGGGCGGGACCGGGGCGTGCGCCGTCGCGGGGGCCGGCGCAGGAGCGGGGGTCGGTGCCGGGGGCTGCTGCGACGTCGGGACGGACGGGACCGCCAGGCTCGGGGGGCCGGCCGCGGCCTGCGCCTCGGCACGCCGTGCCGCACGACCGCGCCGCAGCGGCGGCTGCTCGGCGGTGTCCCCGACGGCGTCCGGGGCGGGACGGGCGGGCGACCCGCTCCCGTCGGCGCCCCCGGCGGGGACGGCGACGGCCGGGTTCTTCCCGGTCAGCGCGATGCCGACCTTGACTCCCTCGGCGAACGACTCCGGCTCGGCCTCGGAGCGAGCCCCCGTGCCGGCAGCAGCCTGCGGCGCACCGGCGGGGCGGCCGTGGCCGGAGAGCTGCGGCGCCGTCGAGTCGGAGGCCGGGTGGATGACCAGCGGCGAGACGTCGACGAACCGTCGGCCGTCCTGCCCGTGCATCACCCCCATCTTGAGCACCTCGACGGGCATGGTCGGCTGCCGCAGGAAGTCGACGGCGTTGAGGATGTCCTCGCCGGCCTCCTGGCAGATGACGATGAGGCGGGCGCTGGAGCGTCCCGGCTGGGAGCGGGTGATCGGCACCGAGTCGTAGAACGTGGCGATGTCGCGCTGGAACGCGTTCTGACCACCGTGGTAGCGGGCGGCGAGCTCGCCGCGGGTCAGCCGGCCGGCCCACCCGGCGTGGTCCAGGGCCCGGGTCAGCGCCGCCTTGTCCAGGTTGGCGACCAGCTCGACGACGACGGGCGATCCCGTGGCGTCCAGGGCCAGCAGGTGCGGCTCGTCGGGCCCGGAGCCCTGCGCGACGGGGAAGATCTGCTCGCCCAGCAGTCCGTCGATGTGGGAGTCCACGACGCGGTGGGCCGTCGTCGCCAGCCCGGGTTCGACCGACCCCGCGGTCCGCCCGGACTGGACGAGGAGCGGCCTGCTGGCGTCGACCTCGAACAGTGGCATCGCGCTGACTCTCCCCGGCTCCGCACACGGCCCGTGTGGCCGTGATCCGCCATAGCCTACGGTGGGCCCTCAGGGGTCGTACAACACCCCAGGTCGGTGAGGACTCTCACGACACAGAACCGGCACATGCACCGCGATCCGGAAGAGGTGACGAGCCGGACTCGTCGGGCGGGTCAGGCGTGACCGGTCGCCGACTCGTCCTCGGCCAGCGCCTCCTCGACCCGGGCCACCTTGCCCTCGAGCTGGCCGGTGTACCCCGGCCGGATGTCGGCCTTCAGCACGAGCGAGACGCGGTGCCCGCCGTTGCCCACGGCCTCGGTGGCGCGCTGGATCACCGGCATCACCTCGCCCCACTCCCCCTCGACCTCGGTGAACATCGAGGTGGTGCGGTGGGGCAGCCCGGACTCCCGGACGATGCGGACGGCCTCGGCGACGGAGTCGGTGACCGACTCGCCGGCACCGAGCGGAGCGACGGAGAACGCGAAGACAGCCATGGGGCCATCATGACGCCTTTAGGCTCGGGGCGTGAGTACTTCGGTGACCCTCCTGGCCGGTGGCGTCGGCGGCGCCCGCCTCGCGCACGGGCTCGCCCGTGCCCTGCCCGACGGCGGAGCGCCCGGCACGCACGGCGGCCTGACCTGCGTGGTCAACGTCGGCGACGACACCGAGCGGCACGGGCTGCACGTCGCGCCGGACCTCGACACGGTGATGTACACGCTGGCGGGGCTCAACGACGAGGAGCGCGGCTGGGGGCTGACGGGCGAGTCGTACGCGACGCTGTCCCAGCTGGAGCGGCTCGGCGAGGACACCTGGTTCACCCTCGGCGACAAGGACCTGGCCACGCACGTGGTGCGCACGGCCCGGCTGCGCGAGGGGCAGCCCCTGAGCACCGTGACCGCCGGTCTCACCGCCTCGCTGGGCGTCGCGGCGCGGCTGCTGCCGGTCACCGACGACGCCGTGCGCACCCGGATCACCACACCGTCGGGCGAGCTGGAGTTCCAGGAGTACTTCGTGCGGCGCCGGCACGCCGACGCCGTGCTCGACCTGACGTTCGACGGGATCGACGCCGCCCGCCCGGCGCCCGGGGTCCTCGACGCGCTGCACGGGGCCGACCTGCTCGTGGTCGCGCCGTCGAACCCGTTCCTGTCCGTGGAGCCCGTGCTCGGGGTGCCCGGGGTGCGCGAGGCGGTCCGGGCCGGCGGCCCGCGGCGCGTGGCGGTCAGCCCCATCGTCGGCGGGAAGGCGCTCAAGGGTCCCGCCGCGCAGGTGCTGGAGTCCCTCGGGCACGACGTCTCGGCGCTCGGCGTCGCCCGGCTCTACACCGGACTGGTGGACGTCATGGTGATCGACACCGCCGACGCGGACCTGGCCGGCGCGATCGAGGACCTCGGGTTCGAGGTCCTGGTGACCGACACCGTCATGGGCGGGCCCGCGGGTCGCGAGCGCCTGGCCCGCGAGCTGCTCGCGCTGGCATGACGGAACCGGCAGCTGCCGACGGCGACTCACCGCACGCACCGGAGCCCGGGCGGGTGACCGCCGTCGTCCCCCTGCGCGACGGGGCCAGCGGCAAGTCGCGACTGGCCACGGCGCTGGAGCCCGCGGCCCGACGGCGGCTCGTGGTCGCCCTGGCCCGGCACGTGCTGGGGGTGCTCGACGACGCCGCGTCGGTGGGACGGGTCGTCGTGGTGACGGCCGACGTCGACTTCGCCCGCGAGGTGCTCGACGACGGCCCGGGTCACGTCGGCAGGTCGTCGTCGACGCGGCAGTTCGACGTGCCGCGTCGACGACCAGCTGCCGACGTGATCGCGGAGCCGCCCGGCCGCCCCGGCCTGAACGCGGCGCTGGAGCACGCCCGGCGGCACGTCGCGGGCGACGCCGGCGACGCGGACAGCCCAGACGGCCTCGACGGCCCGGGGGCCGACCGGCTCCTCGTGGTGCACGCCGACCTGCCGCTGCTGACCCCGGCGGACGTCGACGCGGTCGCCACCGCGCGAGCCGACGTCGTCGTCGCCACGGACCGGCACGGCACCGGGACGAACCTGCTGGCCGTCCCCCGGGTCGGCGACCACGCCTTCCGGTTCGGCGCCGGGTCCCGCGCCGCCCACGAGGCCGAGGCCACGCGGCACGGGCTGCGCGCCGCCGTCGTGCTGCGCCCGGGCACGGCCGCCGACCTGGACACGATCGACGACGTCGCCGAGCTCCCCCACGCCGTCCGCGACCGGCTCGTCGGCACCGTCCGCCCCTGACGGGCCGGCCGGCGGTCACCACCGCCCGCGGTGCAACACCTCGTCCAGCGGCTTGCGCCGCCGCCGCGCCGGTGACCCCTTCGCTCCCCCGGCCTGGGGGTGCCCGACGGCGACCACCCCGGTGGGCGCCCACTCGGCCGGCACGCCGAAGGCCTCGCGGAACGCCGCGATCCGGTCGGCCGAGATGCCGAAGAAGCACGCCCCGAGCCCCTCGTCGACGGCGGTCTGCAGCATGAGCAGCGAGGCCATGCCGGCGTCCACGTGCCAGTACGGCACCGGCCACCGCGCCTCGTCGCGGTCGGTCCAGCCCTTGTCCGGCTCGGCGTAGCGCCCCACGTAGGCGTCCCGCGAGGCCAGCGCCACCACGAGCACCGGGGCGGTGCGCATCCCGGCCAGCCAGGTCGACATGTCCCGCGCCGAGTCCGGCGGGGTGGTCGCCGCCCAGAACCGCTCGCGCTCCTCAGCCGTGGTGAGCACCAGGAACGACCAACCCTGGGTGAACCCTGCGCTCGGGGCCCGCACGGCGGTCTCGACCAGCCGGTCGACCACGGCCGGGTCCACGGGGTCGGGGCCGAACCGCCGGACCATGCGCCGCCGTCGGACCACGTCACGGAACTCCATGGCGCCAGCCTGCCGCACTCAGAGTCGCTCGGCGAGCACCTCGACCAGGGCCTTGCCCTCGACGCCCTCGAGCTGGACGGCCTGCGTGCGGCAGGAGAAGCCGTCGGCGACGAAGACATCCGACTCCTCGCGTTCTCGCAGCGCCGGCAGCAGGGCGTTCTCCGCCACGGCGACCGAGACGTCGTAGTGGCCCTTCTGCATGCCGAAGTTGCCCGCCAGGCCGCAGCAGCCCGCCAGCTCGTTCACGGTGGCCCCCGCCTGCGCCAGCAGGGCGCGGTCGGCGGCGAAGCCCATGACGGAGTGCTGGTGGCAGTGCGGCTGCACGACGGCGGTGACGTCGCTGAGGTCGGGCAGCTCCCACCCCGAGTCCTCGGCCGGGGCCGTCGTGGGGTCGGTCAGCAGCTCGGCGAGCGTCTTCGTCGCCCCGGCCACGGCGGCGGCCCGCGGGTCGTCGGGGAACAGGTCGAGCAGGTCCGAGCGCAGCACCGCCGTGCAGGACGGCTCCAGCCCGAGGATGGGATACCCGTTCACGGCGTACGGGCCGAGGGTCTTGAGCAGGCCGTCGAGCCGGCGTCGGGCGCCGTCGAGCTGGCCGGTGGAGATCCACGTCAGCCCGCAGCAGGCCTCGCCGCGCGGGACGATCACGTCGTAGCCGGCCGCCTCGAGCACACGGATCGCGGCCCGCGGCACCGACGGCGACATCGAGTCGCTGAACGAGTCGGTCCACAGCACGACCTGCGGCCGCGCGCCGCCGACGGGCTTGCCCGGCGACTGCCGGTGCGCGAGCCCGGGCACCCCGTGCGTGGCGTACCCGAGGCCCCACCAGCGCCGGAACGGCATCTCGGCGAACTCCGGCACGGAGCGCCGGGTGTCCATGCCGCCCGCCCACAGCACGGCCCGGCGGATCCAGTCGACCGAGAGCACCTTGTTGATCGTGCGCGGCGCGACGCCCGCCAGCCGCGCCCACCGGGGCAGCCAGCCCAGCGCGTAGTGGTCGACGGGACGCAGCCGGCCCTTGTAGGTCCGGTGCAGCACCTCGGACTTGTACTGGGCCATGTCGACGCCGGCCGGGCAGTCCGAGGAGCAGGCCTTGCAGCTCAGGCACAGGTCGAGGGACTCGCGGACCTCCGGGGCGGTCAGCCCGCCGACGAGGGAGCCGTTGACGGCCTCCTGCAGCACCCGGGCCCGGCCGCGGGTGACGTCCTTCTCGTCCTTCGTCGCCTGGTAGCTCGGGCACATGAAGCCGCCGGCGGCCTGGTTGTCGGCGCGGCACTTGCCCACCCCGACGCAGCGGTGCACGGCCGTGGTCAGGTCGTGGTGGTCGTGGGCGAAGCTGAACCCCGCGTACCCGGTCTTCTTCGCGGTCCCGCGCAGCGTGCCCGAGCCGAGCAGACCGCGCTGACCGACGGGGCCCGTGGACGGCACCGCGGAGGCCGCCGGGCGGCGCAGGTCCGCGTCCACGGCGGCGGGCCGGACCACGACGCCGGGGTTGAGCACGTCGTGCGGGTCGAAGAGCGCCTTGACCTGCTCCATCAGCGCGACGGCCTCGGGCGAGTAGATCACGGGCAGCAGCTCGGACCGGGCCCGGCCGTCCCCGTGCTCGCCGGACAGCGACCCCCCGTACTTGGCCACGAGCTCGGCGGCCTCGGTCATGAAGGTGCGCAGCACCGAGCCGGAGGCCTCCAGCGGGATGTCGATGCGCAGGTGCATGCAGCCGTCGCCGAAGTGCCCGTAGGGCAGCCCGTCGACGCCGTAGCGGGCCATGAGCGCGTCGAGGTCGCGCAGGTAGTCGCCGAGGCTCTCCGGCGGCACCGCGGAGTCCTCCCAGCCGGGCCAGGCCTGCTCACCGGCCGGGGTGCGTCCGGCCAGCCCGGCGCCGTCGGCCCGGATCTGCCACATCTGCGTCGCCTCGGGACCGGCGGGGTAGATGGCCGCGCCGACGGCGGAGGAGGCCCCGACGATCATCTCGGCGAGCTCGCGCACCTCGTTCTCGCTGCCGCCGCCGACCTCGATCATCAGCCAGCCGGCGCCCTCGGGCAGCTCCGGTACCGCGTCGGCGCCCTTGGCGTCGCGGACGACCTGGACCAGGCGGGCGTCGAGGCCCTCGATGGCCAGCGGGTCGTGCTGGAGCAGCACGGGCACGTCGTCGGCGGCCGCGGGCATGTCCGGGTAGCCGAGCACCACCAGCGTCGGGGCGTTCGGCACGGGCACGAGGTCGAGGGTCGCACCGAGCACCGTCACCAGGGTGCCCTCGGTCCCCACGAGGAACCTGGCCAGGTTCGAGCCGTTCTCCGGCAGCAGGTGCTCCAGCGAGTAGCCCGAGACCTGCCGGCCGAAGCGCCCGAACTCGGTGCGGATCAGGGCCAGGTTCTCCCGGACCAGCTCGGCCAGCCCCGGCACGGCCGCGAACGACGGGTCGCCGTGCGAGGCCGTGAACCGGCGGCCGTGCCCGTCCACGACGTCGAGCTCGACGACGTTGTCCGCCGTGCGGCCGTACGCCACGGCGTGGGGCCCGCAGGCGTTGTTGCCGATCATGCCGCCGAGGGTGGCGCGGTTCTGCGTCGACGGGTCGGGCCCGAACCGCAGCCCGTGCGGACGGGCCTCGCGCTGCAGCGAGGACATGATGACCCCGGGGTCGACCACGGCCGTGCGGGCCTCGGGGTCGACGGCGTGGATGGTGTCCAGGTGCTGGGACAGGTCGAGCACCACCCCCGGACCGACCGAGTTCCCGGCCACCGAGGTCCCGGCGCCGCGCGCGGTCACGGGTACCTCGAGCTCGCGCAGCACCCCCAGCGCGGCGACGACCTCGTCGGTCGTGCGCGGGTAGACGACGACGTCCGGCACCACCCGGTAGTTGGACGCGTCCGTGGAGTACTCGGCGCGCCGACGTGTGGAGGTGTCCACGTCGCCGGTCATCACCGTGCGCAGGGCCGTCGCGACGGCCTCGCGCGCCTCGGCGGCGGCCTCCTGCGCCTCGCGCTCGGCCTGTCGCTGCGCCTCGCGCTCGGCCTCCCGCCGGGCCTGCGCCGCGGCGTCCCCGGACGCGGCGGAGCGAGCCGACGAGGTCGAACCGTTCGGGCCGGGCGCTGGAGTCGTCGTCTGGGCGGACACGTGGCGATTGTGCCACCGTGACGGCGTCGTGTGGCGCACCGTCCGTCCCCCGGCGTCGTCGGCGTCCCCGCGCGCCGGGACCCGCACGCCGATAGCGTCGGTGCATGCGCGTCGTCGTCATCGGAGCCACTGGAAACGTCGGGACCTCGATCCTGCGCGCCCTCGTCGCCGAACCGGTGGTGACCTCGCTCGTCGGGGTCGCCCGCCGCGTGCCGCGCACCGACGGGTCCAGCACGGTCGGCCCGCCCCACGACGCCGCGCAGTGGGTGCGCGTCGACCTGGCCGACACCGAGACCGTCGCCGACCGGCTCGACGAGGCCCTGGCCGGTGCCGACGCCGTGATCCACCTCGTCTGGGCCATCCAGCCCGCCCGCGACCCCGAGACCCTGCACCGCATCAACGTCGGCGGCACCCGCGCCGTGACCGACGCGGTGGTGCGCAACCGGGTCCCGCACCTGCTGTTCATGTCCGCCTCCGGGGTGTACTCCCCCGGCCCGGCCGACGGGTCCGACGTCGACGAGGACTGGCCCCGCGACGGCGTGCCCGGCTCGTCCTACGCCCTGCAGAAGGCCGAGGTGGAGCACCACCTGGACGCCGTCGAGGAGGCGGCGCCCTGGCTGACGGTGACCCGGCTGCGCGCGGCGATCATGCTGCAGCGCGAGGCCGGGGCCGAGATCGGCCGCTACTTCCTGGGACCCCTGGGACAGATCGGGCTCAAGGTCGCGGTGGGCCCGCTGGGCCAGGCGGTCGGCGGGGCCGTGCGGGGGTGGCGGGGGCTGCCCGAGCCCGCCGAGCCGCCGCTGTTCCCGCTGATGCCGTTCCCGGCCGGCCTGCGGCTGCAGGTGCTGCACCCGGACGACACCGCCGCGGCCGTGCGCGCCGCCGTCGTCGGCCGGCACGGCGGTGCCTTCAACCTGGCTCCCGACGGCGGCCTGACCGGCCAGGACCTGGCCGACCTGCTCGCCGCGGGCCAGCTCGTCGAGCTCCCGGTCGGCCTGCTGCGCACCGGCCTGGACCTCGCCTCGCGCGCCCACGTGGTGCCGATCGACGCGGGCTGGCTGGACATGGCGGCCGCGAACATCGTCATGGACGCCTCCCGGGCCCGCGAGGTGCTGCGCTGGCGGCCCACCCGCTCGCAGGGCGAGGTGCTGCTGGAGGTGCTGCACGGGGTGCTCGAGCGCGCGAGCGCCGACACGCCGCCGCTGCAGCGCTGAGCGTCGGCCCGGCGCGGCGGCCGGACGCGGCGAGCGCCCGCCCCGACGGTGCGGGACGGGCGCTCGACGGACGGTCTCGGCGGCTCAGTGCTCGTAGTCGAGCTGCAGGACGATCTCGTCGACGGTGCCCAGCGCCTTGGAGACGGGGCAGCCGATCTTCGCGGCCTCGGCCGCCTGGCGGAACGCGGCCTCGTCGAGCCCGGCCGCGAAGCCCTTCACGGTGAGGACGCTGGAGGTGATGCGGTGGCCGCCGTTGGGGTCGTCACCCAGGGACACCTCGGCGGTGACCTCCACCTGCTCGGCCGTGCCGCCGAGCGCGCCGACCTCGGCCGCCAGCGCCATCGAGTAGCAGGACGAGTGCGCGGCGGCGATGAGCTCCTCGGGGCTCGTCACGCCGTCGGCGGACTCGGCGGCGCGCCGCGGGAACGAGACGTCGAACGTCCCGGTGCCCGAGCTGACGAGCTCGACCGTCCCCGAGCCGTCGGTCAGTGAGCCGTTCCACGCGGTGCGTGCGGTACGAGTGGGCATGGAGCCTCCTTCGCGGGTACGTCAGGTCACCGCCGACAGTACCCCGCGAACCGGCTCAGGGAGAGGTCATCGCCAGGGCCTCGTCGGCGACCGCCACCACCGACCAGGTGCTGCCGTCGGCGTCGGTGAGCTCGTAGGCGGGCAGCAGCAGGACGCCCTGGTCGACCGTGTACTCCTGGGCCAGGCCCAGTCGGGCGTCGGTGATCGTCACGTAGCGCACGGGCCAGGGCAGGTCGCTGCCCGACGCCGGCGGGGCGGGCGGCACGGTCGGCTCGCTGCCCGGCTCGACGCCGTCCCCCGGCTCGACGACGTCGGGGGCGGGCAGACGGTCGGTGCTCGGTTCGAGCCCGGAGACGGTGTCGTCGGCGTACGCGATCGGCCAGAGCTGCTGGCCGAACCGGGGGTCGCCGAGGCGGTCGACGGCCTCGGCCGGGCTCACCACGGGGTAGGAGCCCAGCGAGACGGTCCCGGCCAGGAACCCGTCGGCCCAGGCGACGCCGTCGGCGGTGACCGTGGCGCTCCACGTGGCACCGGTGCGCTGCCCCTCGACGACCTGGGACGCCAGGGCA
The DNA here is from genome assembly GCF_036689775.1 of Isoptericola haloaureus. Taxonomy (NCBI): domain Bacteria; kingdom Bacillati; phylum Actinomycetota; class Actinomycetes; order Micrococcales; family Promicromonosporaceae; genus Isoptericola; species Isoptericola haloaureus. The sequence continues at coordinate 45,297 of NZ_JBAGLP010000116.1, forward strand.
CGGCGGGCCGCGCCCTGGGCCTGCGTGGCCTCGATCTCGAAGCCTGCCGGGTCGACCCCGACCTGCTCCATGAGCCCGCGCAGCCGGTCGACGGCCTCGTCGGCGGAGACGTCCCCGCCCCCGGCGGGCTCGCAGGGGGCCGGTTCGATCGCCGGGCCGTCCTCGGCCACGCCCGAGGACGTGGACTCCTCGGGCAGGATCTCGACCTCCTCGCACCGCCACGGGTCCAGGGAGGGGTCCTGGTAGCTGAAGGAGGCGACACCGTCGGCGGCGAGCCACAGGCTCGGACCGCTGCCGTCGCGCGGGCCGACCCCCCACGAGCCGTACTCCCAGCGCGGCGTGCCGTCCACGCCCAGGGCCGCCGCCAGCTCCACCGCGCCGGACTCGGTCGCGACGTCGGCGGCGTCGTAGGCGTACGCCGTGGCGGTGCCCGCCTCGGTGGACAGCCCGTCGTGGCTGAAGGTGGCGCGCCCGCCGAACCCGGGGGCCGGCATGACGGAGGTGCCGACGGCTGCCTCGGGTGCGGGCCCGCTCCCGGACGCGCGCTCCTCGGTCACCGCACCGTCGGCGCCGGCCGACGCACCGGACCCGCCGTCCAACGTGATCGGCGGCAGCGCGCCGCCGTCCTCGGCGACGGGCGCCCCGGAGCCGTCGGCGGAGCCCAGCGCGTACCCCCCGCCGCCGAGCACCACCGCCCCGGCGACGCCGGCGGCGACCAGCCAGCCGGACCGCCGGCGGTCGCGCCGGGCGGCGAGCTCGTCCCGCCCGGCGGACGCCCCTGGGCCGGACGCCCCCTCGGAGGGCTGCTCGGGCCCGTCCCGCAGCGCGTCGGTCTTGGCGCGCAGCACGCCGTGGCGCGTCTCGACGTCGGCGGCCGGGTCGGCCCCCCGCAGCCGGTCGAAGGCCTCGTCTCGCTCGTCCATCACGACCTCCTGACGGTTCGGTGACGCAGCCGGTGGGCGGGTGCGCCCCGGTCTCTGCTCGGACACCCGGTCTGTGTCGTCACGACCGGTTCCCTTGCTCGACGTCGTCCGCCGAGGCGGCGCTCGCCTCGGCCTCCTGCCAGGCCGAGCGCAGCCGGGCCCGAGCGCGCGACAGGGCGGCGTCCGCGCCGCCGCGCGAGACGCCGAGCACCTCGGCGAGCGCGTCCCCGCCCAGCCCGTCCCACGCGACGAGCAGCAGGATGCGGCGGTCGCGCGGGCTCAGACGGCCGAGCACGTCCCGCACGGCGTCGTCGGTGACCGCGAGCGCCGCGGGGTCGACGTCGTCCGGCTCCTCCGGCACCGCCGCGACCGGCGTCGCCCGGTGCTTGCGGCGGTGGTTGGCCAGCACGTACCCGGCGGTGCGGTAGAGCCAGGGCAGCTCGGCGCCGGCCGGGACGTCGTCGCGGCGCCGCCAGGCCGTGGCCAGCACCTCGGCCGCGAGGTCCTCGGCCTCGTCGCGGTGGCCGTCACCGGCCGGCAGCCGGCGCACGAGATACCGGTGCACGGCGCCGGCGTGCGCGGCGAACAGCGCGTCGAACCATGCGGCGTCGTGCTCGGTCGCCTCGTCGGCGCTCACGGGGCCTCCTGCGGTCGTCGTCGGTCGCGGGCCGGCGGCGCGGGTAGCGTCCGCGTGCCGGTCCTACCCGGTGTGTGTCGTCGGCAGGACCAGCCTTGCACGACGCCGGCCCCCGACCTGGTCAGGTCGGGGGCCGGCGTCGTGCGGGTCGGGCGTCAGCAGGTCGCCGGGCCGTCCCACACCTGGGCGGTGCCGGGCTCGGAGCCGGTGGTCCACCACTTCGCGGTCCACTCGGCGCCGTCGTGGCTCACGACGTCCCCGCCGACGTAGACGGCGCCGGTGTCCCAGGCCGCGGCGGTGCAGTCACCGGGCGCGGGCGTCGTCGTCGGCTCCGGGCCGGGCTCACCGCCGTCGCAGGCTCCGCGCTCGACCCACACGTCCGCGGTGCCGGGCTCGGCCCCCTGGGTCCACCACTTCGCCTCCCACTCGCTGCCGCCGTGGGCGACGACGTCGCCGCCGACGTAGACCGCGCCGGCGTCCCACGCCGTGGCCGCGCACTCGCCGGGCTCCGGCGTCGGCTCGGGGCTCGGGGACGTCGTCGGCTCCGGGCTGGGCGAGGTGGTCGGCTCGGGAGTGGGCTCCGGCTGGTCCGGCACGTCCACCGGACCGGCCGCACCCGTGTACAGGCCCGCGGCCAGGGCGTCGACGAGCTCGCCCTCCTCGTCACCGGACAGGTCCCACCACATGCCGCCGCCGAGACCCTGGTCCCGCACGTAGCCGACCTTCTGGGTCACGCTCTGCGGGGTGTCGAGCGACCACCACTGGTTGCCGTCGTAGCGCCAGGCGGCGCCGATCTCGGCGTCGTAGTACTCGGTCCCGAGCGTCTTGAGGACGTCGTAGTCCTCGTTGCCGTCCTCCCACGTGCCGGGGGCCGCGCCGGAGGCCGGGCCCCAGGCGTCCGCGGCCGTGGCGCCCTGCCAGCCGCGGCCGTACATCGCCAGGCCGAGGCCGAGCTGGGCGGGGTCGATCCCGGCCCCGACGTACTCCTGCACCGCCTGGTGCACGGAGAACTGCCGGCTGGGCTCGCGCGGGTCGGCGGGGTCGTCGTACAGGTTGCCCTGGTGCCCGGTCAGCGCCGGGTCCCAGGCGCCGTGCAGGTCGTAGCCCTGGACGTTGCCGAAGTCGAGGGAGTCGAAGTTCCGCGGGTCGTTCCACCCGCCGGCGGCGATGTCGGCCGGGTTCGCCGGGAGGAACGCCGAGAGCAGGTAGTCCTCGCCGGTCTCGGCGCCGAGGGCGTCGAGCTGGGCGCGGAACTCGGCCAGCAGCAGCCGGAAGTTCTCCGCGTCGTTCTCGACGTCGACGTGGTTGCCCTCCAGCCCGTTGAACGAGCCGGGCCACTCCCAGTCGATGTCGATGCCGTCGAACACCCCGGCCGCGGCCCCGGGACCGCCGCGCCCGTCGATGACGGGCAGGTTGCCCTCGATGTACAGGTCGAGGCAGGAGGCCACGAACTTCTGCCGGGACTCCGCCGTGGCGGCGGCCCTCGAGAAGTTCTTCGACCAGGTCCACCCGCCCAGCGAGATCATCACCTTGAGCTGGGGGTGCTTCTCCTTGAGCTGCTTGAGCTGGTTGAACGACCCGGCCAACGGCTGGTCCCAGGCGTCGGCCTCGCCGGAGACGCTCTCGGCGGCGGAGTAGCTCTTGCCGTAGTCGGCGTAGGCGTCGCCGGCGCCGTCGGACCCGTTCGGGCCGGTGCCCTGGGCCTTGTTCGCCTCGAAGCACTCGAGGGTCTCGTGGTGGATGTTGCCGAAGGCGTAGTTGATGTGGGTCAGGTCCGCCGCGACGCCGGAGGTGTCGAGGTCCTTGACGTGGAAGTCGCGTCCGTAGACGCCCCACTGCGTGAAGTACCCGACGTTGCGGTACCCGTTGATGGCGCTGTCGCCGGAGGAGGTCTCGGCGGCCGTCGCGCTCGTGGCGGCGACGGCGCCGACGGCCCCCGTCAGCGCGACGGCGAGTCCGGTCAGGGCGGCCGCGACCCGGCGCGCCCCTGGTCGTGATCCGGTCATGGTGCTGTCCTTCCTGTGGATGGTCGGTGCGTCGTGCACGGTCAGCAGGTGCCCTCGTCGGCCCAGGCGTCGGCGCTCGCCGTGGGCTCAGCCTGGGTCCACCACGTCGCGGTCCAGGCGTGGCCCGCGTGGGTGACGGCGTCGCCGCCGGTGTAGGTGCCGCCGGTCTGCCAGGCCGGTGCCTCGCAGGCGGTGCCGTCCGCCGGACCGCCGCCGTCGCCCCCGGACCCGTCGGAGCCGGCGGGCAGGTCGACGACGGTCGCGCCGCGCGGCTGGTCGTAGGTGGTCGCGTAGTCGACGCCGTCGACCGTGACGAGCACGTTGGAGAACTGCGCGATCGGCAGCGTCCACGTCAGGTTGTTGGTGATCGACCCACCGGCGGGGATGCCGCCGGTCGGCACCGTGAACTCCGCGTCGTGGAAGTCCCCGGTCAGCCCGCCGACGTTGTCGCCGGTGTGGCCCTGCCGCGTGGTGGTCGTGCCGAACCCGGACCAGTCGCTCATCTCGCCGAGGTCGCTGGTGCCGTACTGGAACGAGATCGTGGCGCCGGCGGGGATGTCCGTGGCTCCGTGGTTGGTGAGCACGACCTTCGGGGCGATCGGGTAGTTGTTGTCCCCCAGGGCGAACTCGGTGTAGTCGATGCTCACGTCGAGCGCCCGGTCCGGCATCGGCCGGTCGGCGTTCGCCTTGGTCGCCCCGTACGGCGTGGTCCCCGAGAGCTTCGTGTGCATCAGGTCGACCAGGGTGGAGCCGATCCCGTACTGCCCGGCGGCCTCGTCGTAGCCGTAGTCGCCGGCGAGCTCCCAGATCATCATGCCGCCGAGGCCGGAGTCGACGACGTAGTCGGCCTTCTGGCCGATCGCCCAGGTGGTGTCGCCCGACAGGTAGGTCCGGGTGGTCTCGTTCCACCACCACTCGTTCTTGGTGACCTCGTCGACGTGGCGGGTGTAGGTGCCCTCGATCGTGGTCGGCACGCCGAAGGACGAGGCGTAGTCGCCGACGACGCCGTCGGCGAGATTGAGCGCGTGCCAGATCGGGTTCACCCCGGCCGGGATCGGCTCACCCGTCTCGGGGTCGAGGTCGTGCCACAGGTTGTCGATGCCGTCGGCGCCGTACCCGCACGAGCCGTTGGTGCCCGCCGGGCAGTCGAAGCCCGCCGGTGCCGGGGCCGTGCCGCCGTCGCCGTGGGTGCCGCCCTGCACGTCCTGGAACCCGCGGGTGTAGAAGCCCACGCCCAGGTTGATGCGGCCGGACTGCATCGCGCCGCGGAAGTAGTGCGCGGCCCAGTCGCCGTTGAGGTAGCCGATGCCGTCGTAGGCGGTGTAGACGCCACCGGCGGCCAGCTCGGGGTCGTCCCCGCCGTCGAACAGCGGGGAGTTGCCGCCCACGTACTCGTTCCACGCCCCGTGCAGGTCGTAGGACATCAGGTTGACGTAGTCGAGGTACTGGACGACCTGGTGGGCCTCCATGCCGCGCAGCAGCCAGCCGGAGGACGGCGAGGCGGTCGTGAGCAGGTAGTACTCGCCGTCCTCGGCGCCGGCGACGTCGAGCTTCTCGCGCAGCGTGCGCATCAGGTCGACGTAGCCGGCGAACAGCTCGCCGCGGCGCGCGTCGGAGAACGCGAAGTCGTCGGGGTTGCCGGCCTGGTTGTTCGAGGTCGGGTACTCGTAGTCGATGTCGATGCCGTCGAACCCGTACTCCCGGACGAAGTCGACGACGGAGTCGGCGAAGGTGTCGATGCCCTCCTGCGTCTCGGTCATCGTGTAGAAGCCGCCCGAGGCGACCCGGTTGCCGTCACCGTCGAAGTAGCCGCCGGTCTCCGCCCAGCCGCCGACGGCGGGGATCACCTTGACGCCCGGGTTGGCGGTCTTGTACTGGGCGAGCTGGTTGAAGTGCCCGGTGTACGGCAGGGCCGGGTCCATCTCCTGGTCGGGCCAGGTGGCGTCCGTGGCCGGGTTGCCCGGCACGTCCTCGTTGACCGACACCTTGTTGTCCGGCCCGACGTGGGCGAACGCGTAGTTGACGTGCGAGATCTTGTCCCAGGGGATGTCGCTCGCGAAGTAGCTGGGCTGGTCGTTCGCGCCGGTGCGCCAGCTCGTGAAGTAGCCGATGACGCGGCGGTCGAGCCCGTTCGGCAGGATCTCACGTCCGTCGGCGTCGTAGACGTCGCAGTACGGCGTCTCCACGCCCGCCGTCGGCTTCATGCCGTCGGGACGGCAGACGTCGTCCGGGTTCGTCGACAGCGGTTCGCCGGGGTCCGCCGTCGGTTCCGGGGTCGGCTCGGGGCTGGGCTCCTCGGTGGGCTCCGGCGTCGGCTCCGGCGTCGGTTCCGGCGTCGGCTCGGGGTCCGGATCCGTCGTGCCGCAGGAGCCGTCGCTGGTCCAGGGCCCCCACGCGGCGGACCCGGGCTCCTCGCCCTGGGTCCACCAGCCGGCGGTCCAGTTCTGGCCGTCGAACGAGGCGACGTCGCCGCCGGTGTAGACGGCCTCGGCCGCCCAGGGGGTCGCGCACTCGACGGCGGCGCTCGCCGTCTGGGCGGTCGCGGCCGCCACGAGGGTCGTCGCCGCCAGGGCGACCGCGGCGGTCGCGGCGCCGAGTCGGCGCCGCGCCGGGTGAGGTGCTCGCATGGGATCTCCTGCTCCTGTCGTCGGGGACGCCACCGCCGGCACCGGCCGGCAGACCCGCCCGGCCGTTCGTCGGTGAACGCCGCTCCCCAGAAAAGTAAGGGAACCTGCTTTTCTGGGGATCAGGGATCTCCACACACTTGGCCGGAGGGACCGCGACCACGCCGTACGGGTGAACCCGTACCGCGACGTCAGTCCGCGGGGCGCAGCGCGCGGACCAGCAGCTCGGACCGCGAGGAGACGCCGAGCTTGCGGAACACCCGCCCCAGGTGGACCTCGACCGTCCGCACGGAGACGGAGAGCTCGTCCGACACCTGCCGGTTGCTGCGGCCCCGGGCCACGGCGGCGACGACCTGGAGCTCACGCGGGGTGAGCGCCGACGACCAGGCCGCCGGCAGCCCGGCCGGGCCCTCCTGACCGCTCTCGTCGGCGCGGGGCGCCGGTGTCGCAGCCAGCGCGAGCGCCGACCCCGACAGCGGGACCACGCCCGGCAGCAGGGCCGTGACCGCCCCCGCCGCGACGGACCGCTCGGGCCCCCAGCGCTGCCACGCCGCAGCCGGCGCACCTCCGCGGGCGCCCGGCTCGGCACCCAGGTGGGCGGTCAGGTCGGCCACGAGGCCGCCCACCACGTGCGACACCGGCAGCCGCGCGACCGCGTCCGAGAGCACCTCGGCCGCGACACCGCGTTCGCCCGTGCACACGAGCACCAGGGCCTGGACCACGCGCAGGTGCGCCTCGGCCAGCGGCGTGAGCGCGCCGGCGACCACCGGCCAGGGGCCGGGTCGGCGGACCGTCGGCACGGCCCCGACGACGGCCCGGGCCAGCGCGGCGTCGGCGGCCGCGGGGTCGCCGTCCAGCAGGTGCAGGGCGTCGACCGCCGACGCCAGCGCGGCCCGGTCGGACGGCGTCGCCGCCAGGGCCCCCACCGGCACGACCAGGCGGGACAGGACCGCACCGGCGCCGCCCGGAGCGTGCGCGGCGGTCGACCCGTCGGGGGACCCCCGACGGAGCCCCAGGGTCGGCGCCAGCAGCGCGTCCGCCGCACCGGCCACTTCGGGCACCTTGCACCCCGCCGCCCGCCGGAGCCACCGCTCGGCGTCGTCGAGGTGCCCGCTCCACAGGGCGCTCCGGCCGGACAGCAGGAAGGCGCGGGCCCGCCGGACGCCGGTGGCATGACTGATCGCCTCCCGGGCGACGAGGTGCGCCGACTCCGCGTCCCCGCGGGACAGCAGCAGGTCCGCCAGCTCCAGCAGGCCGTCCGCGAGCAGCTCGTCGCCGGACAGGGTGCTCGCCGCCGTGTGCCAGAGCGCGCTCGCCGCGTCCCCGACCCGCCGCGCCGAGCGGGCGAGCGCGGCGTGCAGACCGGACCGCTCGGAGAGCGCGGTGCCGGCATGCAGCGCGGCACGCACCCCGACGTCGCGCAGGGTCGCACGCCCGTCGCGCACGGCGAGCAGCTCGCGCACCACCGGTCGGGCGAGGACGGCCGCGTCCGCCGCCGCGGCCTGCAGGACGACCTCGGCACGCTCGGTCACCGCCAGCGCGGCGCAGACCATCACGCGCCGCTCCTCCGGCGCGAGGACGGCGACCGGCACGCGGGACTGCACGGCGGGCACCGCGGGCAGCGGATCGGGCAGCAGCGCACCGCCGTCGAGATGCACCGGTCGCAGCACGGCGGCGAGCTGGTCGACGACGCGGGGGTCGCCCGGCGCCGCCCGCTCGAGCCGCGACACGACCGACGGCGCGACGACGGCGCGCGCACGGTCGCTGCCTCCCACGGCAGGATCGGCCGGTCCCAGGGACGTCATCGTCAACCTCCCGGTGAACCGCAGGATCGATGCAGGTCACGAGTTTGTCAGGTCTCCGGATGATATCGCGCCCGATTCACCCGCCCCTGCCCGCCCGGGGTGTGGCGGGCCGACGTACTGTTTCTGCATGGCTCGCCCGACCGACGCCGAGACGTCGCGCGCGACACCGCCGGCGCCCCGCCGGCGCCGCCCCGTGCGCTGGGTGCTGCTCGGCATCGCCGCGCTCGTCGCCGTCGTCGTCGCGTGCACCGCACTGCTGGCGCGCGACGCCCTCACGGCCCGGGACGCGCTGGAGGAGGCCGCGCTCATCGTCCCGGAGGTCGAGCAGTCCCTGCGCGCCGGCCTCACCGACGTCGCCGACGACGACGGCGGCTCCCTGACCGACACGCCCGCACTCGCCGAGCTCCAGGAGCAGACCGGCACCGCCCGCGAGGCGACCGACGGCCCGCTGTGGCGGGTCGCCGCCCTCCTCCCGGTCGTCGGCGCGTCCGTGGACGCCGCCACGACCGTCTCCGCGGTCCTGGACCAGGTCGCCGAGGTGGCGCTGCCCGCGCTCGCGACGGCCGGGGACGCCGTCGCCCGCACCGGCCGCGACGACGACGGCAGCATCGACCTGCAGCCGCTCGCCGCCTCCGCCGAGGACGTCGGCACCGCCCGCGCGGTGATCGCCGACGCCCACGCCGAGCTCGCCGGCATCGACACCACCGCGCTCCAGTCCCAGTTCGTGGGGCCCGTGACCCTGCTCGAGGACCAGCTGGCCCGGCTGGACGAGCTGCTCGGCGGCGCCGAACGGGCCGCCGCCCTGCTCCCCCCGATGCTCGGCGCGGACGAGCCCCGCCGCTACCTGCTGCTGGGCCTGAACAACGCCGAGCTGCGCGCCGGGGGCGGCATCGTCGGCTCCCTGACGCTGCTGGAGGCCGACGGCGGCCGCGTCGACGTCGTCCGCCAGGCCTCGAGCGGGGACGTGGGACCGTTCGCCGAACCCGTGGTGCCCCTCGACCCCGAGGTCGAGGCCGCGTACACGACCCGCGTGGGCCGGTTCGTGCAGGACGTCACGCTCACCCCGGACTTCCCCACGTCCGCCCGCATCGCCGCGGCGATGTGGGAGCAGGACCACGGCCCCGTCGACGGCGTGCTCGCCACGGACCCCGTCGCGCTGTCCCGGCTGCTGGAGGTCACCGGCCCCGTCACCGTCGAGGTCCCGGCGGACATCGCCGACGCCATCGGCACCGAGAGGGTCGAGATCACCGCCGAGACCGTCGTCGACCTCCTCCTGCGCCGCGCCTACGACGCGCTCGACGGCGAGGGGGCGGACGACTTCTTCGCGATCGTCGCCAGCACCGTCTTCGCCCGGCTGTCCACCACCGACGTCTCGCCCGTGGACGCCCTGCCCGCGCTGCAGCACGCCGCGCAGTCGCACCGGCTGCTCGTGTGGTCGGCCCGCGAGGACGAGCAGGCCCTGATCGACGGCACTCTCCTGTCCGGCGGGTTCAGCGCCGACCGTGCCGCGGACGCGACCGGGATGTTCCTCGACGACACCGTCCTGGGCAAGCTCTCGTCCCACCTCGAGACGACGGTCGAGCACACCGGGTCGGTCTGCACCGACGAGGGGCGGACGGACACCGTGACCCTGCGGTTGGCCAACACCCTGGACGAGGAGCGCGCCCGCGACCTGCCGTTCTACGTCGCCGGGCCGGTCGGCGCCCCGGACCGCGGGACGATGTCGCTCAACCTCACGGCGTACGGCGCGCGCGACGGGGACGTGCCGGAGCTGACGCGCGACGACGACGTGGTCGGCGGCTCGTCGCTGGTCGTGCAGGGACGGCCACGCGTCGCGGTCAACGTCAGGCTGGCACCCGGGGAGTCGACGGAGGTGACCATGACCACGCGCGCCCCGGCCGCCGTCGCCCGGGGCGGCGGAGCGCCGGCACCGGGCACGCGGGAGCTCTGGACCACTCCGACCGTCGGGACGCCCGGGCTGCACGTCGCCGAGGTCCCGGTCTGCGGGTGAAGTTCGTGCCGTCGTGAGGTTTCACCCCGTGCTGCTTCACCGTGCGACGGCACATGTGCCTAGCGTGATGACGAGTGGTCCGGGACGCGCGACGAGGAGGCGAGTCCGATGAGAGCTCGACGACCTGTGGGACGAGTGCTGGGGACGGCAGCGTTCGGCGTCGCCCTCCTGCTGCCCGGCGCGGCTATCGCCACCGCCGACGTCGACGACGACGTCCGCGTGATCGCCGACGTCGAGGACGACGTCAGCCCGAGCCCCGGACCGAGCGACGACGGGTACGGGCCGCCGCCGGAGCCGTCGTTGACGGTCGAGGTGCTGAGCCCGATCTGCGACGGCGACGTGCCGTACCTCGTGTACGAGGTCACCACCGAAGGGGTCGAGCCGCCGCCCTCGGACGTGCGGATCGTCTGGGTGAACCCCGGCGGGGAGGACGTCGTGCAGAGCGAGCTCCCGCTGTCCGGGCGCGTGCTGTGGCCGGGAGCCGTCGTGGACGGCTCCGGCAACGCCGTCGACTGGCCCGGCTGGCGCCTGGTCGACGGGGAGTGGGTGGTCGGCGACGAGTTCGACTGGGTCCGACCCAGCGTGCAGGTGACGTTCGAGGTGAACCCGACGGTCACCACGACGGTCGCCTACCCGCCGTCGACGCCGAGCTGCTCCACCGACCCGCCGCCCGGGGAGCCGCCGACCACCGAGCCCCCCGCGAGCGAGCCCCCCGCCGAGGCAGCACCTCCGCCCGACGGCGACACGCCGATCCTGCCCGTGACCGGGCCGCAGCTCACCGGGTTGATCGTCCTGGCCCTCGGCCTCGTCGCCGGCGGTGCCGCCATCGTCGTCGTCCGCCGGCGCCGGGCCGGGTGACGCCGGCGCTCAGGTCTCCAGCAGGAGGGTCACCGGGCCGTCGTTGACGAGCTCGACCGCCATGTCGGCGCCGAAGGCGCCGGTGGCGACCTCCAGCCCCCGCTCGCGCAGGTGCGCCACGACGGCGTCGACGAGCGGCTCCGCGACGGGGCCGGGTGCGGCCGCCTGCCAGGTCGGCCGCCTCCCCTTGCGCGCGTCGCCGTACAACGTGAACTGGCTGACCACCAGCACCGGCGCTCCCTCGTCCGCCGCGGAGCGCTCGCCGCGCAGGATCCGCAGGTCGGCGATCTTGCGGGCGATCGTCGCCGCGTCGCCCGCCCCGTCCTCGTGGGTCACGCCCACGAGCGCGACCAGGCCCGGCCGGTCGATCGCCCCGACGACCTCGCCGTCGACGGTGACGCTCGCCCGTGTCGCCCGCTGGACCACGGCCCTCACGAGGCCGCCTCCGCCGGGACGGCCACGGTGGCGCGGACCTCGCCGACCGGTGCACCACCGCCGAGCACGGGCGTGGCGCCCAGCGCGTCCAGCGCCGCCTCGTCGGCGCCCGGCACGTCGAGCGCACCGGCGACCCGCAGGGCCGCGGACAGCACGGCGGGACGGGGCCGCGAGGCCCCGTCGAGGATCTTGAACGCCAGCGCGGCGCCACCCGGCAGCCCGGCGGCGTACACGCCGTCGGCCCCGTCCTTGGCGACGAGCCCCGGCACCGCGCGCATCGCGAGGGTGGCGTCGCGCCGCTCCCCGGCGACCAGCCCGGGGTGGGCCGACATCGCGGCGGCCACCCGCTGCGCGGGGCTGCCGACCGGCGCAGCGGCCAGACGGCCGAACGACCGCGCCAGACCCACGAGCGTGGTGGAGAACAACGGCGCCCCGCACCCGTCCACGGTCCGGTGCCGGGCCGCGCCGGGGCCGGCCAGCTCGACGACGGCGGCCTGCACCTGCTGCTGCAGCGGGTGGTCGGCCGCCAGGTACCCCGCGACGGGCCAGCCGGCGACGCGGCAGGTCGCCACCATCGCGGCGTGCTTGCCGGAGCAGTTCTGCGTGAGCCGGTCCGGACCGTGCCCGGCGGCCTGCCACGTCGCTGCCGTGGCAGGGTCCAGCGGCAGGTCCGGCGTGTTCTCCAGCGACTCCTCGGTCAGGCCGGCCCCGGCCAGGACCTGGCGGGCCACCTCGACGTGCCGGGGGGTCCCGTCGTGGCTGGCGGCCGCGAGCGCGAGCTGCTCGGGCGGGAGCTCCAGCCCGGCGCGCAGCATCGCCAGCGCCTGGACCGGCTTCAGCGACGACCGCGGCCAGATCTCGACGTCGGGGTCACCGGCCGCGAGGACGACCGCACCGTCCGGGTCCAGCACGACGAGGTGGCCCAGGTGCACCGACTCCACGAGGTCGCCGCGCACGACCTCCGCCAGGGGGACGGCTCCGCGCGCGACGTTCACCACCCGTTCGACCCCTGCGACCGGCCGGAGCCGCGGCCGGTGCCGTACGGCTTCAGCCGCGGCCGGACGTCGACGAGGTAGACGATGGCGGCGACCACCGCGACGATGCTGAGGAACCCCAGGGAGCTGATCGCGCCGCCGGACGTGGGCAGCGCCAGGAAACCGAGCGCCGTGGCGACACCCAGGATGATCAGCCAGATCGGCTTGGACAGCTTGCCCTCGGCGGTGTACGCGTGAGCGGGCCGTCGCACCGCGTCGACGAGGGCGAAGACCTCGATGACGAAGATGACGACCGCCAGGATGACGAAGACGTAGAACTGCAGGCTCGCGATCACGGGCCCAGGCTACGGCAGCACGTGCAGTCCGTGGCTCCGCGCGGCGGCGGCCACCCGGTCGTCCCAGGCGGCGACCAGACCGCCGTCCCGGGTCACGGCGATCGCGCCGGCGACGTGCACGGCGTCGCCGCCGCGCAGGGGTGCGGGCCCGGCCGCCAGCACGGCGGCCTGCTCGGCCAGCTCCTCGGTGAGCTCCACCCGGTGCAGGGCGGGCCACAGCTCCTCCCACCGGGCGACCGCCTCCTCGTGCGCGGCGGCGTCGAGCACGCCGGCACGCAGGCCGGCCGCCAGCGTCGCGCGGAGCTCCACGTCCGCCAGCCGCGAGGTGACCACGAGGTCGGCACGGTTCCACAGCGCGCTGGCCAGCTCGGAGCCGGCCTCGGGGACGCAGAGCTTCACCAGGGCGCTGGCGTCGAAGTAGACGAGGGCCATCGCGGTCTCCCGTCCCGGTCAGCGCCGGATGCGGCGGACGAGACCCGACAGACCGGACCCGGAGGCGGCTCGGGACGAGCCGTTGCCCGCCCCGGCCGGTTCCGCCGTCGTCGGCACCTGGTGCTCGGGACGCGGCTGGTCCGCCGGGGAGACCAGCCCGTCGCGCACGAGCTGCGTGACCAGGTCGGCGCTCTGCACCCCGCTGAGGCGGGCGACGGGAACGCCACGCTCGGTGATGATGACCTCCTCGCCGGCGCGGGCCTTCTCGATCCACGACTTGAGCTCGGCGCGCAGCGTGCTCACGGGGACGTCCATGAGCGACGACGCTACCGCAGTCCGGCCCGTCGGAGGTAGGTCGGCGCCCCTGGACCTGCTCGTGCCGCTCCCCGCGCGCCCCGCCGGCGCGCGTGGCAGGCTGCCGACGAGGCGACCCAGGGAGGGCGACCCGGTGACGACCGCACGGACCGACGACCCACCGGTGCTGCCCTCGTCGAGGGTCTGGGCGGTCTTCGGCGGGCTCATGCTCGCGATGCTGCTCGCGGCGCTCGACCAGACGATCGTGGCCACCGCCCTGCCGACGATCGTCAGCGACCTCGGCGGCGCCGAGCACCTGTCCTGGGTCGTGACGGCCTACATGCTCGCCACCACCGCGACCACGGTGCTGTGGGGCAAGCTCGGCGACCTGTTCGGTCGCAAGGTGCTGTTCCTGGTGTGCATCGGCATCTTCCTCGGCGGATCCATGCTGTGCGGGACCTCGGGGTCGATGGGCGAGCTCATCGCCTGGCGCGCGCTGCAGGGCGTGGGCGGCGGCGGTCTGATGGTGCTGAGCCAGGCGATCATCGGCGACGTGGTCTCCCCGCGCGAGCGCGGGCGCTACCAGGGCCTGTTCGGCGCCGTGTTCGGCGTCGCCTCGGTGGCCGGCCCGCTGCTGGGCGGCTGGTTCGTCGACAACCTGTCGTGGCAGTGGGTGTTCTACGTCAACGTGCCGATCGGGGTCGTCGCGCTGGTCGTGGTGGCCGTCGTGCTGCCGCCCATCACGCCGCGGGCGCGGCCGCGGATCGACTACGCGGGCATCGTGCTGCTCGCCACGGTGTCGACGGCGATCGTGCTCGTCACCAGCCTGGGCGGGACCGCCTGGGGCTGGGGCTCGCCGCAGGTCCTGCTCACCGGCGCGGTCGCCGTCGTCGGGATCGTCGCGTTCGTGCTCGTCGAGCGGCGCGCCGCCGAGCCCGTGCTGCCGCTGCGCCTGTTCACGAACCGGGTGTTCTCGGTCGCTGCTGTGGTCGGCTTCGTCGTCGGGTTCGCGATGTTCGGCGCCATCACGTACCTGCCGCTGTACCTGCAGACCGTCAAGGGATCCTCCCCGACCGTGTCGGGGCTGGAGATGACCCCGATGATGCTCGGGATGCTGCTGACCTCGATCGGCTCCGGCCAGCTCATCACCCGCACCGGCCGGTACAAGGTGTTCCCGGTCGTGGGTACGGCCGTGACCGCCGTCGGGCTGTTCCTGCTGTCGCTGATGGACCGCACGACCACGACCACGCAGGCCGGCCTGAGCATGTTCGTGCTCGGCACGGGGCTCGGCATGGTCACGCAGGTGCTGGTCATCGCCGTGCAGAACGCCGTCGCCTACCGCGACCTCGGCACCGCCACGTCCGGTGCCACGTACTTCCGCACGATCGGGTCCGCCGTGGGCGTCGCCGTCTTCGGCACCGTCTTCGCCAACCGTCTCGCCGCCAACCTCACCGCCGCTCCCCCGGCGGGCGCCACCGGGCCGTGCGGGCCGGCGACCCTGGAGTCGTCGGTGGAGACCCTGGCCCAGTGCCCGCCGCCGGTGCAGGAGTGGTTCCTCGACGGCTACACCGACACCCTGCAGACGGTCTTCGCGTGGGCGGTGCCGGTCGCCGTCGTCGCCTTCGCCCTGTCCTGGCTGCTGCCCCAGGTGGAGCTGCGCACCGCCACCCGCGAGGCGGACCTGACGGACGTCGCCGGGCAGGCCGCGGGGGACGCCTTCGCGCTCCCGGCCGCGCGCACCTCGCTGGAGGAGCTGCGCATGATCCTGTGGCGGCGGGTGGGGGTGCGCGACCCGCTGCGGGTCTACGCCGTCACGGCCGCCGACGCCGACCTCTCGCCCGAGGAGGCGTGGATGGTCACCCGCGTCTCCCTGAAGCGCCGCCGCGCGGTCTCCGTCATGGCCGAGCGCAGCGGGGCGTCCGTCGCCACCGTGCGGCACGTCGCCACGGGGCTCGCCGCCCGCGGCCTGCTGCGGTTCGACGGGGACACCGTCGTGGCCACGGACCAGACGGACCTCGCGGCGGAGGTGCTGCGCGAGAGCGAGCGGCGCCGGCTGCAGCAGATCGTGCGGGAGTGGCACGACCACGAGCCGGACGTCGAGGAGATCGCCGCCGAGGTCGAGTCGATCCTGTTCCACCAGGCGGCCGACCCGGCCCCCTGATCCCCGGGACCGCCGCACCACCGCCTCGCCGCACCACCGCCTCGCCGCCCCGTTGTGGGCATGAAATCTGCAGCCTCGGCGCGCGTCCGGCTGCAGATTTCACGCCCACAGCGGCGTCGCGCGGCGGGGTCAGAGCTCCGGCAGCGCGGCCCGGGCCTCTCCCCCGGGCACGCCCGCGGCCTCCAGCGTGTCGACGACGGGAGCCCGCAGCAGCACCACCAACGAGGCCACGCCGAGGTCGTCCCCGCCGACCAGCCGAGGGTCCGAGGCGGCGGCGACCTCGAGCAGCAGCGCCCGGGCGTCCTCCATCGACCCTCCGCCCCCGAGCGCCGTCGACAGCAGCCGCACCCCGCCGGCGTAGCGCTCGACGAGATCGGCGGCGGCGGTCACGTCCGGCCAGGAGCCGTCCGGCCCGACGACGGTCGGGGCGCGCCGGGCCAGCACCCGCACGCTGCGCATCGCCCGGTCCAGGAGCACGGCCTGCTCGGCCAGCAGCCGGAACTCGGCCCAGTGGCCGCGGTTGACGCTCACCTGGGCGATCTCGGCGGACCGTCGCGCCCCGTCACGCCACTCGGCCAGCACCGGTTCGCTCGCCCGGCCGCGCACGAGCGCCGCCCCCAGCTCGTCCAGGTCCCGGGCGCGCAGCCCGCGGGCGATCGACTCGAGGGTCTCGGCCAGCTCACCGGTCCCGTTCGCCGCCTGGACCCGCAGCCGGCGCCGCGGGTCCCCCGGCGTCAGGACGGTCACCACCAGGGCGACCAGACCGCCGATCACGGCGTCGGTCCAGCGGCCGAACGCGCCGTCGGCGGCGACGGCGAGCGGCAGCCCCACCACGACGATCGCCTGGACGCCCGCCTGCGTGACGAGCAGCGGCCCGCGGTCGATGAACCGCGCCAGCAGGGCGGAGACGAGCAGCACCACGGTGAGCTGCCACCAGCCGGAGCCGATGACCTCGACGACGAGCTCGCCCATCCCGACGCCGACGGCCACGCCGACGGCGACCTCGGCCACCCGGCGCAGCTCGCGGTCGAACGAGAAGCCGAGACAGACCCAGGCGGCCACCGCCGCGAAGAAGGGCTGGGCGTGCCCGAGCAGGAGGTGCGCGATCCCGTAGGCGGCCCCGGCGGCCAGCGAGGCCTGCACGATGGGCCAGAACCCGGTCCGCACCCGCGCCCAGCCCTGGCGGAGCCGGATCCGCCGCAGCAGGCTCCGCACGGCCGTGCCGGCGGCGGCGCCCGCCCGGCGCGGGTCCGGCCCGGCCCTCACCGCGTGGTCACAGCAGGCTCTGGGCCCCGTCGGTACCCCGCGGGGACAGCCCGCGCATCGTCTCCCCGCGTGCGGCGGGCCGGTCGGCGGAGACGCCCTCGCCGGGCACCACGACCTCCTGGGCGGCGGCGACGGCGATCTGCTCGGCGTCCTCGCCGGCACCCACCGGACCGACGACGGCGAGCGTGGCGTCGGTCGGGACGTTGCGCTTGACCACGGCGAGCGCCACGGGGCCGAGCTCGTGGTGGCGGGCCACGGTCGTGACGTGCCCGACCACCTTGCCGTCCGGGCCGTCACGGCGGACCTCGGCGCCGGCCTCGGGCACCACGTGCTGGGAGCCGTCGAGGTGCAGCATGACGATGCGGCGCGGGGGACGACCGAGGTTGTGCACCCGCGCGACGGTCTCCTGCCCGCGGTAGCAGCCCTTGTGCAGGTGGACGGCGGTGCGCAGCCAGTCGAGCTCGTGCGGGACGCTGCGGTCGTCGACCTCGCGGGCGAGCCGCGGCCGCCAGGCCTCCACGCGCAGCGCCTCGGTGGCCCAGGTGCCGGCCAGGCGCCAGCCCGCGGCCTCGCGCTCGGCCACGGCGTCGGCGAGCTGCTCGCGCGGGACGAGGACCAGACGCCAGTCGCGGTCGGCACCGGGGTGCTCGGCGGCGGGCGGGCCGTAGCGGGTGCCGCCGCCGACGACCTCGGGCCAGGCGTCGCGCCAGGTCACCGGCTCGGTCTCGGTGCCCTCGGCGTCGACGGGCTCCCCGATCGCGGCGTAGGAGTCGGTCACGTCGGTGATCTCGACCCGCATCATGAACTTCATCCGCTCGAGCCAGGCCACCAGGGGCTCGACGTGGTCGCGCTCGGTGATGAACCACGTCGACGTGCCGTCGTCGACGAGCGCCACGGCGTGCTCCGTGCGCCCCTGGGGGGAGAGCACGAACAGCTCGGTGGACGTGCGCGGGGCCAGGTGCTCGACGTCCTGCGAGGTGATCGAGTGCAGCCAGCTCAGGCGGTCGCGTCCGGTCAGCCGCACCACGCCGAGGTGCGACTGGTCGACGACGGCCCCGCCGCGCGCCAGGGCGCGCTGCTCGGCCACCGGGTCGCCGTAGTGCCAGGCGACGCCGGCGTCTGGTCCGGACGCCGCGACGGCGCCGGTGCGGTTCAGCAGGGGGCTGCGGTAGGTCATGCGCGGTCGAGCTCTCCAGACGCGTAGGACCCCATCGGGTGGCCGAAGGCGGCCAGCTCCTCGACCCAGAGCAGGCGGCCCTCGACGTTGCCGTAGAGGCGCTTGGCGGCAGTGACCTCGGCGGCCGTCGAGGTGCGGGCGACGAAGTCCGTGGCCAGGTCCACGCGGCCGTCGCCGACGACGCCGAGGAAGAGCGAGAGCCGCCCCGAGGCGTCGGTGACGAGCACCTCGAGGGGGTGCTGGTTCTCGCCCAGCCCCTCGGGGCGCTCCGAGGCGACGCGCCAGTAGCCGGTCTCGGTGGACCACACGGTGTCGAAGGCGGCGCCCTCGCCGACCTGACCGTCGGTGGTCTCACCGTCCGCGGCGGCGCCGGAGCGGACGGACAGCGTCGACTCGAACCGCAGGTACGGTCCGCCGTCGTGGTCGAAGACGAGCTCCTGGCGGAACTCCGTCTCCTCGATGCCCTCGTACTTGATGACACCGCCCCCGGTCCACCGGCCGACCAGCCAGGCCAGCGGGTACACCTCGGGCGCGAGCCCCTCGGGGAAGGTGAACGGCATCAGCGCTGACCGTGGAAGAGCTTGTAGACGACGTAGGCCGCGAACCAGGTGATCACACCGACGGTGACCACCAGCAGGCTGGTGAAGAAGATCTCGAGCGCGTGGATCGACATGCCTCGATGGTACCCATCGGCGTCGGGCTAGGGTCCACGTATGACCGAGACCACAACGCAGCGTTCGCTCGTCGTCAAGACGACGTCCGGGACGGATCGCCCGGAAGCCGCGAACCAGGCCCTGACGGTGGCCGCCGCGGCCGCCGCCGCCGGGGTCGACGTGTCCCTCTGGCTCACGGGCGAGGCGGCGTGGTTCGGGGTGCCGGGCCGCGCCGACGAGCTGGCGCTCGAGCACGCGGCCCCGGCCGCCGAGCTGCTGGAGGCCGTGCTGGCGACCGGGACCGTGACCGTGTGCTCCCAGTGCGCGGCCCGACGGGACATCGGACCGGAGGACGTCCTGGACGGCGTGCGCGTCGCGGGCGCGCCCGTGTTCGTCGAGGAGTCGCTGCGCCCGGGTGCCCAGGCGCTCGTCTACTGACCGGCGCGGATCAGGAGGAGGCGCGGCGCAGCCGCCGTCCCAGCAGGTAGAGCTCGCAGCCCAGGCACAGCCCGACGGTGGCGTTGAGCGCGGCGGCGACGAACGCGAGCCCGGCGGCCCACGGCAGGACGGCGAGCGCCCCGGCCCAGCCGGCCACGACGCCGACCGCGGTCACGACGAGCCCGACCGTCTGGGCGAAGCGGGGCGGACGGACGTCCTCCAGCTCCTCGGGCGGGGCCAGCCGCGGACGGATCAGCGTCCGGAAGACCCAGCCCTGCCAGGTGGCCTGCGGACCGCGGACCGCGCCGGGAACGAAGCTCAGCGCGACGACGGTGAGCAGCACGAGCGCCGACGTCGTCGTGCCCAGGAGCACGACGACGGCCAGCAGCACCGCAGTGATGCCCGCACCCACGCGGGGGCCGCGGGGGTCGATCCGTGGCGGGGACGAGGTCTCGAGGCTCATGCGGTCCTCCCGGGGACGGGTGCGGCGTCCACGCTACCGAGCGCCTCGCGGGCGCGCGCCGGCGTCATGCCGCCCGAGGCGCGCGCGACCTCGGCACCGGTGCCGTCCAGCACCAGCACGGTGGGGGTGCGGTGCACCTGGGCGCGACGCACCAGGTCGGGACGGTCGTCGACGTCGATCTCGAGGTGCACGACGCCCGGCTCCTCGGCGGCCAGCGACCCGAGCGTCCGGGCGGTGGACCGGCAGGCCGAGCAGACCTCCGCCGAGAGCTGCAGGAACGTCACGCGCTCACCGGGGGCGACCCCCTGGGCGGCGAGCTCGTCGGTCCAGCGTGCGTCGGCGTCGTCATCGCCGGACGGCGCCGTGGCGCGCACCCGGCCCTGCGCCGAGCGCCACGCCAGTCCCAGCACGGTCGTCACCACGAGCAGCGCGACGAGGGCTGTCCACTGTGCGGTCATGCGATGGCCTCCTTCAGATCACCGTCGGGTGGGAACATATCGGTTTGCATGAATGTTCCCGACCGTCGACGACCCGGAGACTACGCGGCCCCGACCGGGACCTCGACGACTGTCCACGACGCCCGTCCACGACGCTGCCCGGCGACGCCGGCCCCCTCAGGAGGAACGATGACCGACGCCCCGACCCGGACCTGGAACGACCTGGTCATCCCGGCACCTGGCACGTACGACCTCGACGAGGGGCACAAGCGCATCGGCTTCCAGGCGATGCACATGATGGTCAGCCCGGTGCGCGGGGAGTTCAGCCGGGGCACCGCGCGCATCCACGTCGCCGAGGACCCGCTGGCGTCGTCCGTCGGCGCGATCATCGACACGACGTCGATCACGACCCACAACGAGGACCGCGACACGCACCTGCGCAGCGCCGACTTCCTGGACGTGGAGAACCACCCGACGATGGAGTTCCGCTCCACCGGGATCGAGTGGCGCGCCGAGCCGGACCCGATCTTCTCCTGGGCGGCCCTCAAGGGACGCTCCCCCGGCCGCAGCGCCCAGGTCGGCCCGGCCGCCGACCGCACCAGCGCGAAGTTCCTCCTGCACGGCGACCTGACGATCCGCGGGATCACCCACCCGATCACGCTCGACGCGGAGTTCGGCGGCGCCGGCGCGGACCCGTTCGGCAACAACATCTTCGGGTTCAGCGCGACCGCGGACTTCGAGCGCGAGAAGTACGGGCTGCTGTGGAACGTGGCGCTGGAGACCGGCGGCGTGCTCGTGGCCAAGACGGTCCGGATCGAGCTGGCCGGCGAGGCGGTGCGCAAGACCTCGTGAGCGCCCCGGACCGGCTACAGCAGCGTGCGGCCCACGACGAACACCAGCATCCCGGTGATCGTCACCGGCGCAGCAGCGGCCGCCACGCCGGCCCGCCACCGCTGCAGCGCCGGCTGGCGCTCGAACAGCAGCCGCAGCGCCGCCGAGACCAGACCGGCCACCAGCCCGACCACGAGCCCGTGGACCGGCTCCACCTCGCGCAGCGCCGACGCGGTACCGGCACCGGCCGCCCCGCCCAGCGCGACGGCGAGCAGCGACCCGATCCAGCCGCCGGCGACGGGCAGCGCCGCCACGGCCGACGCGACGGCCAGCCCGACGGCGCTGGTCACGACCAGCCCTGCGCCGGCGTCCGTGCCGGAGGTGGCCAGCCAGCCGGCGGCCGCGACGGAGACGACGACGCCGGCGGTCATCCCGCTGACGGACTCGACCAGGCGAGGACGCCCGCCGCTGCGGAGCATCTGCGCCACGAACGCCAGCACCAGCGACAGCGCGATGACGGCGGGCAGGTTGCGCAGCACGGGCTCGCCCTCGGTGAACCACGTGACGGCGAGGCCGCCGAGCCCCGCCAGCAGCACCACGGTCGACGTCGCGCCGTCGGCCGGCAGCCGCAGCAGCGGCGCCCAGCCGACCGCCAGCAGCACGACGAGGAGCGCGGACGCGCCGACCGTCCACCAGGGCCCCAGGTAGGCCGCGGCCGCCACGAGCGTGGCGAGCACGGCCGTCGTCACGGCACGGGAGGTCACGGTCACGACGACGAGTCTCCCATGCCAAGACGTTGTGACCTGCGGGGCGCGGCAGGGTACCTTGACGTCAACCCGTCTCGGGAGGAGTGCACGTGGCCGAACTGTTGATCCTGACGCCGGCGACCGGCGGTTCGGTCGAGGTCCTGCCAGCGCTGGGCCTGCTCTCGCACAAGGTGCGCGTGCTGCCCATGGAGCCCTCGGCACTCGTGGACGCTCCCGACTCGGACGTCGTGCTGCTGGACGCCCGCCGCGACCTCGTCGCCGCGCGGACCACCTGCCGTCTGCTGCACGCCACGGGTCTGACGGTGCCGCTGGTGCTCATCCTCACCGAGGGCGGCCTGACCGTCGTCAACCACGAGTGGGGCGCCGACGACCTGCTGCTCGAGTCCGCCTCCCCCGCGGAGGTCGAGGCACGGCTGCGGCTCGTCGTCGAGCGGTCCGCGCACGGCCCGACCGAGGACTCGCCCCAGGAGATCTCCGCCGGCGAGCTGGCCATCGACGCCGGCGGGTACACGGCACGCCTGCGCGGCCGTCCGATCGACCTGACCTACAAGGAGTTCGAGCTCCTCAAGTACCTCGTGCAGCACCCGGGCCGGGTCTTCACCCGCGCCCAGCTCCTGCAGGAGGTCTGGGGCTACGACTACTACGGCGGCACCCGGACGGTCGACGTCCACGTCCGGCGGCTGCGCGCCAAGCTCGGTCCCGAGCACGAGCAGCTCATCGGCACGGTGCGCAACGTCGGCTACCGGTTCGACCCGCCCAAGGAGCCTCGCGAGGAACCCGCCGCGTCCACGGCCGGCGAGTCCTCCGGCGGCGGGACGGACCGCGACGCCCCCGGCTCGCCGCAGGTGTCCTCCGGCGGCTGACCCGGTAGGTTGCGGCCGTGACCGCCATGTCCGACGCCGCCGACTACTCCAGCGCCCTGGTCGACGGACCGTGGCGGCACGAGTTCGTCGCCGCCAACGGCTCCCGCTTCCACGTCGCCTCCGCCGGCCCGCGGCCCACCCACGGCGACCGTGCACCGCTCGTGGTGCTGCTGCACGGCTTCCCGCAGTTCTGGTGGGCCTGGCGCCACCAGATCCCCGCCCTGGCCGAGGCCGGCGTCCAGGTCGCCGCGCTCGACCTGCGCGGCGTGGCCGCCTCCGACAAGCCGCCGTCGGGGCGCGACGTCCCGACGCGCACCCGGGACGTCGCCGGTGTGATCCGCTCCCTCGGCCACGACCGGGCCGTCGTCGTCGGCGCGGGCACCGGCGGCGCGCTCGCCTGGGCGATGGCCGCGCTCCAGCCGGGGGTGACCGCGGGCGTGGCAGCGCTCGGCGCACCGCACCCGGCGCGGCTGCACGTGCCCGGCCGGGGCATCCTCACCCCGGCCGCCCGACGGCTGTTCGCCGCCGCCCAGCTGCCCGGCGTGCTCGAACGGCGGCTGCAGGACGGCGACGGCGTGCCCAGCCTGCTCGACGCGGGGTCCGACCGGCCGCTCGACGCCGAGGCCGTCGCCCGCTATCGCGAGGTGCTGCGCATCCCCTTCGCGGCCCACAGCGCCGTCGACACGCTGCGCTGGCTGTCCCGGACGTCGGCGCACCCGGCGGGCCGGCGGTACCTGGCCGCGCTCCGGCGCAGGATCGACGTGCCCGTGCTGCAGCTGCACGGGGCGGCCGACGGGTTCCTCCGGCGCGAGACCGCCGACCTGGACGGCGCCGCCGTGGCGCGCGACTTCCGGTTCGAGGTCGTCGACGACGCGGGGCACTTCCTCGCCGAGGAGGCGCCCGCGGCGGTGACGGGTCTGCTGCTCGACTGGCTGGCCGACCAGCAGCGCTGACCGTCAGCCGCGCGGGCCGGGGCGCAGCAGCTTCGCCGCCGCCACCGGGTCGGTCTCGCCGACGCCGTTCGACGGGCACCAGCGCGCCACCGGGCACGCGCCGCAGGCCGGACGACGCGCGTGGCAGACCCGGCGGCCGTGCCAGACGAGGTGATGGCTGAGCATCACCCAGTCCTTGCGCTCGAAGAGCTCGCCGACGGCGTGCTCGACCTTGACCGGGTCCTCCTCCCGGGTGAAGCCCAGCCGCCGCGCGAGCCGTCCGAAGTGGGTGTCCACGGTGATGCCGGGGATGCCGAAGGCGTTGCCGAGCACGACGTTCGCCGTCTTACGGCCGACGCCCGGCAGCGCGACCAGGTCCGTCATCCGACGCGGCACCTCGCCGTCGTGCCGCTCCACCAGCGCCTGCGCCAGGCCGACGGCCGAGCGCGTCTTGGCCCGGAAGAACCCGAGCGGCCGCAGGATCTCCTCCACCTCCGCCGGGTCGGCCGCGGCGAGCGCAACGGCGTCCGGGTAGCGGGCGAACAGGGTCGGCGTCGTGGCGTTGACCCGCACGTCGGTGGTCTGCGCCGAGAGCACGGTCGCCACGAGCAGCTCGAAGGGCGTGGTGAAGTCCAGCTCGGCCCGCGCGTCGGGGTAGGTCTCGGCCAGGACGCGGTCGATGCGCCGCGCCCGCCGGACGAGGGCCAGACGGGACTCCCCGGTGGGGGTAGGCTGCTGCGACGTCTCGACCATGCGGGCAGCGTATCCCCAGCCTCCGACGGTGGAACGGGGGCCGAGTCGCGGAACGCGCGGACACTGCCGATCGTTCACCCGGACGTCACTCCGACACGTCGCGTCCAGGCACGATGCCCTGGCGTGAGGCAGACTGAGACCTGGAACACATTTTGTCAGACACGCGCCTCGCCCCGACCGGGCAGAGGCCCGAGAACGTGAGGAATGCTGTGGACGACACCGTCGTGCTCTCCGCCCCCCTGTTCGCCGACATGGACAGCGAGGAGTCGAAGGCGCTCTTCGAGTCGATGATCCCCGTCGAGCTGGGCCGCGGGGACGTCCTGTTCCGCGAGGGCGAACCGGGCGACCGGCTGTACGTGATCGCGCAGGGCAAGATCAAGCTGGGGCGCCGCTCCAGCGACGGACGGGAGAACCTGCTGTCGATCCTGGGCCCGGGCGAGATGTTCGGCGAGCTGTCCCTGTTCGACCCGGGCCCCCGCACGGCCACGGCCTCGTCCGTCTCGGACGCGCTGTGCTACGAGCTGCGTCACCAGGCCCTCGTGCAGTGGGTCGCCGCGCACCCGAACGTCGCCACGACGCTGCTCGGCGCGCTCGCCCGGCGCCTGCGCCGCACCAACGAGACGCTGGCCGACCTCGTGTTCTCCGACGTCCCCGGCCGCGTCGCCAAGGCCCTGCTCGACCTCTCCCAGCGCTTCGGCGAGCCGAACGACGAGGGCGTCCGCGTCGCGCACGACCTGACCCAGGAGGAGCTCGCCCAGCTCGTCGGCGCCTCGCGCGAGACGGTCAACAAGGCGCTGGCGGACTTCGCCACGCGCGGCTGGGTGCGGCGCGAGGGCCGCGCGGTCGTGCTCCTCGACATGGACCGGCTGGAGCGCCGCGCGCGCTGAGTCCTGGTCGTCCGCGGGCGTCGACAGACCCCCGGACGCCGTCACGTTCACGGCCGCTGGGCGGCCTCCACTTCGGGGTGGATGACGGCGTCCGGGGGTCTGTCGTCTCCGCCTGCTGTGCAGTCCGCGGCGAGCGCGGCGCCCGGTGAGCACACACGGGTGGGTGGTGGGGCGTCCCGTCGCGCGGCCGTCAGGCCCGAAGTGGAGGGCGCGCAGCGCCCGTGAACGCGGCCGCGCGCCGGGACGCGTCACCATCCGCCTCAGCAGCGGGACGCGTCACCGCCCGCGTCAGATGTCTCGACTCAGTCGGTGAGCTCGGCGATCAGCTCGAC
Organism: Isoptericola haloaureus; assembly: GCF_036689775.1. Lineage (NCBI taxonomy): Bacteria > Bacillati > Actinomycetota > Actinomycetes > Micrococcales > Promicromonosporaceae > Isoptericola > Isoptericola haloaureus. The sequence goes on from NZ_JBAGLP010000116.1 coordinate 70,612, forward strand.
CTCGACCGGCGCGTCCAGCGGCAGCACCGCGACGCCGACGGCGGAGCGGGCGTGGGTGCCCGCGTCGCCGAAGATCCGGCCCAGGAGCTCGCTGGCGCCGTTGAGGACGGCGGGCTGTCCCGTGAAGGACGGGTTGCTGGCCACGAAGCCGGTGACCTTGACGATGCGGACCCCGTCGAGCGTGCCCGTGACACTGCGCACCGCGGCCAGCGCGTTCAGGGCGCAGGTCGCGGCCAGGTCGGCAGCCGTCGCGGGGTCGACGAGCCCGTCCTCGGTGCCGACCTTGCCGACGGTCGCCAGGGTGCCGTCCACGAAGGGCAGCTGGCCCGCCGTGTAGACGTACTGCCCCGAGCGCACCGCCGGCTGGTAGGCGGCGACGGGCGCGGCGACGTCGGGCAGGGCGAGGCCCAGCTCGGCCAGGCGGTCGTCGATGCTCACGCCGGCCTCACTCACCCGAGGGGCGCTTGAGGTAGGCGACGAGGTTCGCGCTGTCGGGACCCGGCACGACCTGCACCAGCTCCCAGCCGTCCGCGCCCCACTGATCGAGGATCGCCTTGGTGTTGTGGATCAACAGGGGGATGGTCGCGTACTCCCACGTGGTAGCCATGCGGCCGATGGTAGCCCGAGCATGTTTCCCGTGAACGTCGGCACGACCCCGCGACCACGACTCCACAGGACCTGCACACGCGCCCCGAGTCCCCGGCGCGACAGCGAGGACCGACCATCTAGGCTGGGAACATGGCGGCTCCTGACTCTCGCGACTCCCGTCGCATCACGCGCACGATCCCGGCCACGCAGATGGTCGCGCTGCTGCTCGCCTTCCTCCTGGCGGCAGGGACCGGCGGCGTGCTGGCGGCGGGCTTCGTGATCCCGGCGGTCGCAGGCGTCAACGCGATGGCCGACAGCACCGTCGAGATCTACGACGAGGTGCCGGCCGAGCTCGAGCCGAGGCCGCTGTCCCAGCAGTCCCGGATCTACGCCTCCAACGGCAAGCTGCTCGCGACGTTCTACTACCAGAACCGCATCGTCAAGCCGCTCGACGAGATCTCCGAGCACATGCAGAACGCCGTGATCGCCATCGAGGACGAGCGCTTCTACGAGCACAACGGCGTCGACGCGCAGGGCATCACGCGCGCCGTGGTGAACAACCTCACCAGCGAGGACACGCAGGGCGCCTCCACGCTCACCCAGCAGTACGTCAAGAACGTGCTCATCGAGGCGGCGCTGCAGGACGGCGACCAGTTCGGAGTCATCGCCGCCCACGAGTCGACGATCGACCGCAAGCTCCGCGAGGCGAAGATGGCGATCGCCCTCGAGGAGCGCATGTCCAAGGACGAGATCCTGCAGGGGTACCTCAACGTCGCCCAGTTCGCGGCCGCGAGCGTTTACGGCGTGGAGGCCGCGGCGCGCTACTACTTCGACACGACGGCCTCCGACCTGAACGTCGTGCAGGCGGCGACGATCGCCGGGATCACCAAGGCGCCCGGGCTGTTCGACCCCACGCGGAACCCCGAGCTGGCCCAGGAGCGCCGTGACCTGGTCATCAAGAACATGTACTCCCTCGGGTACATCTCGCTGGACCAGCGCGACAACGCGCTCGACCAGCCCGTCGAGGAGACGCTGAACGTCACGCCGTCCCCGGCCGGCTGCCAGACGGCGAACAACTCGGCCTTCTTCTGCGACTACGTCATCAAGGAGCTGCTGCTCGACGAGGCCTTCGGAGAGACCCGGGCCGACCGTCAGGAGCTGCTGTACCGCGGCGGGCTGGACATCCACACCACGCTGGACATGAAGAAGCAGCGGGCGGCGTTCAAGACCATCAAGCAGTCCGTGCCCGAGGACGGCAGCAGCGAGAGTCTCGAAGCGTCCATCGTTTCTGTGGAACCCGGGACCGGCAAGATCGTGGCGATGGCGCAGAACGTGCCGTACACGGGCACCAAGGCTGCCAACAACGCCAGTCGTGACACGACGGTCAGCTTCAACGCCGACTACGTGCACGGTGCCTCCGGTGGTTTCTCGCCCGGCTCGAACTTCAAGCCGGTGGTCCTGGCCGAGTGGCTCAAGAGCGGACGCACCCTCAACGACATCGTGAACGCCGACGAACGGACCTGGGACACCGGCACGTTCAACGCACCGTGCAGCCCACTTCCGTCGGAGGAGTGGTCGGTCGGGAACGCCGAAGGCGGCTCCGCCGGACCGATGAGCGTGCTGAGGGCCACCTACCTGTCCGTGAACGCGGCCTATGCCGACATGGGCTCCCAGCTCAACCTGTGCAACCTGCGCAGCACGGCGTACCAGATGGGATTCCGTCCCACCAGCACGAGCCTCCCCACGGAGGACCGGCCGCGGGGGCCGCTGAAGACCACGCAGGTCAAGCAGAGCGACATCAACATCTTCGCGCCGATGCTGCTCGGTACCCAGGAGTCCTCGCCGCTGAACATGGCGGCGATGTACGCGACCATCGCCTCCGGCGGTACCTACTGCTCCCCTGTCGCGATCACCGAGGTCACCGGACCCCGTGGCGAGGAGTACGAGGTTCCGCAGGCCGACTGCGACAAGAACGCGCTGCCCAGCAACGTCGCGGCCACCATGGCCCACGCGATGGAGAATGTCTTCACGCGGGGAACGGCGTACTACGTGGGCGGACTCGACGACGGCAGGCCGGTGGCCGGCAAGACCGGCACGTCCCAGAAGTCGGCGCAGACGTGGTTCTCCGGCTTCGTCCCGCAGCTCGCCACGACTGTCTGGGTGGGATCGGTCGATAACCCCAACGAGGATCACACCGGTCCGGGCACCGTCGCCGGCGAGTACTACGACATCCTGTACGGCTCGACCGTCGCGGCCCCGACGTGGAAGACCTTCATGGACCAGGCTGTGGAGGGGATGCCGGTGGAGGACTTCGGGGCTCCCGATCCAGCTCTCATCGGCACGCCGCCGGCACCGCCGGCTCCGCCGTCGTCGTCGAGCGACGACTCCGACGACGACAGCTCGTCGTCCGACCCCGGCAACAGCGGAGACTCCGGCGGGTCCTCCGACGACGACTCCTCCGGTGGCGGGGACAACCCCGGCAACGGTGGCGGCCAGGGCGGCGGCAACGGCAACGGCCAGGACGACAGCGGGAGCGAGGACTGAGCCCCCGCGCCCTGGTCGGCGGCCTCGCCGCCCTGAGCGTCACCGGACTGGCCTACGCGCACCTCGAGACCAAGCTCTTCGCGCTGCGCCGTGTGTCCGTCCCGGTGCTCGCCCCGGGCGAGCGCGACCTCCGGGTCCTGCACGTCTCCGACCTGCACCTGACGCCCGGCCAGCATCGCAAGATCGAGTGGGTGCGGTCCCTGGCCGCCCTGGAGCCCGACCTCGTGATCGACACCGGGGACAACCTGGCGCACCACGACGCCGTCGACCCGCTGCTGCACGCCCTGGAGCCACTGCTCGACCGGCCCGGTGCCTTCGTCCTCGGGTCCAACGACTACTACTCCCCCACGTTCAAGAACCCGGCGCGCTACCTGCTCCCGGACGCGCGGGGGCCGGTGCGGCACACCCCTGACCTGCCGTGGGAGCGGATGGTCACGGCGATGCGCGAGGCCGGGTGGGCCGACCTCACCAACCGCCGGGACACCGTCGACGTCCAAGGGCGACGCGTCGCCCTGACCGGTGTGGACGACCCGCACCTCGACCGGGACGTCTTCCCGGAGCCGACGGCCGGGACCGACGGCGAGCCGGCCACGCTGCGACTGGGCGTCACGCACGCCCCGTACCGGCGCGTGCTGAACCAGATGCACGCCGACGACGCCGACGCGATCATCGCCGGGCACACCCACGGCGGCCAGCTCTGCGTGCCGTTCTACGGGTCGCTGGTCACGAACTGCGACCTCGACCGCGGGCGAGCCAAGGGGCTGCACGGCTGGCCCGGCCCGCGGCCGGACGAACCGGGTGGCGAGGACTCGACCTGGCTGCACGTCTCGGCCGGCGCCGGGACCTCGCCGTACGCCGCGGTGCGATTCGCGTGCCGCCCGGAAGCGACCTTGATCACGTTCACGGCACGGGGCCGGATCTGAGTTTTCGTTCCGGGGCCATCGTCGGCTATTCTGAGCAGGCTTCCGCACGAGGGATCCGGTTCGCCGGGTCGTCGTGGTGCGGGTGCAGTCCCTCGGGGTGTGGCGCAGCTTGGTAGCGCGCTTCGTTCGGGACGAAGAGGTCGCAGGTTCAAATCCTGTCACCCCGACCAGCCGGAAGGCCCTCTGACCAGCGGAAACGCTGAGAGCAGGGGGCCTTTCGCTTTGCCTCGAGCGCCGCGGAACCGGGGTGCTTCATCAACTGCTTCATTACGGCCCGGGACTCCGGCGCGTCTGGACGGTCTGCGGCGGACCGCTGGCGCGAGTTGCAGCATCCCCACTCCAGGCAACGAGGGCTCGATCGTCCGCGACGATCGAGCCCTCATCCCCGGATGCTCCGTCTGTCACCCGCCATCGTCCGCCTGTCGCACCTGGCCGTTCCCCGGCATCTTGAACAACGGGTCCATGTGCCACTCGGGGTTGACCACCTCCATGCCGGCGAACTCGTTCATGAACGTCGCCCCGGTGTGGATCACCGGGCGCAGCTCGTGGCGGTAGATGCGCTCTGTGGTCGAGGTGTCGGAGTGCCCGACGACATGTGCGATCTGCTCGACGGCCGCTCCCCCGGCAGACATCAGCGAGACGAAGGAGTGGCGCAACTCGGGCGGCGTCCACTCCTTGGCATCCACCGAGGGGACGAGCTTGAGCGCGGACCGGAACGCGCGACGCACGTTCGCGGCGTCGAGCGGAGTGCCGACCGACGCCGTGAACACGTGGCCGGTCCCGGCCCAGTCGGACCCGGCCCTGGCGCGGTCCGCTTCCTGCTCACGGCGACGCCTGCGCAGAGCCTGGACCGCGACGTCGGGGATGGCGAGGGTGCGCCGGGACTTCTTGGTCTTGGTGTCCCCGGATGTCCGCACGGAGCGCCAAACCTCGATCGCGGGTGGGTTCGAGTCGAGGTCGACGTGGTTCCACGTCAGGGCACGCATCTCCTCGGTACGGATGCCGACGAGCATCGACACGACGATGTATGGGTACATCCAGTGCCCCTTGGTCAGCTCGAGGACATCCAGCGCCTGCCTCTCTGTCAGGGACTTCGACTTCCGCCCGGCACGCCCTCTCGGCGTCACTGCGAACTCGACGACGTTCCGCTCGATGAGGTCGCGCGCGACGGCACGCTTGATCGCGCTGTTGAACTGCGCCTTGACGTCAGCGACCGTGCGCGTCGAGCGGGTCTTTGCCAGCTCGGCCAGGAACGCCTCGACGTGCTTGGTCGTCAGTTTCCTGAGCAGCACGTCGCCAAGGCCGTCTACGACGTGCGCGGACAAGTAGGCACGCGTCTTGACCGTGCTCTCATCGACCTGACCTTGGCCGTACCGGAGCCAGTCGTCGACCGCGTCGCGCACGGTGAGTTTCTCGGCGCCCGGCGGGACGCCGTTCTCGTAGGCGCGGACGAGCCTACGCACAGCATCGATTGCCGCCGAGCGCGACTTGCCGTAGCCCGTCTTGCGGACCTCCTTGCCACGGTCGTCGTAGGCGACAACCCGGGTGGCGACCCAGCGTTGCCGCTTCTCGTTCCAATAGACGCCACCTTCGCCCCGCGAGCGACGCGGCGGCTTCTTCGACTGCTCGGTCACGCTGCACCGTCCGAGAGGCTGTCGACGTACTCACGCACCGCCTCGACGGGCACGAGGCGGCGGGTACCGACCTTGACGGTGCGCAGTGCACCGCACCGGATCAGCTCGTAGACGACGGTCCGCCCGACGCGCAGCACCTCGGCAGCCTCCTCGACCCGGTAGAGCAGTGGGGCGACCTGGCTGGCGGTGATCGACTCATTCCTCGACATCTCTCCCCCAAGGGCGTTGTTGCCGGCACCAGCAGTGCCGGCGAGGGAACCTCCCTCACACCCGGGAATGCCTCCCGAGGGCCGTCGGAGTAACAGGCGAACCTGAACTCTATGGGTCGACGACGAACCCGGGCAGACCCGGATGTGTCCATGCGGCGTTACTCCGCGGCCGTGGGACAGGCATTCCTCTGGCGAGGGGCATCCGCCTCGACACCCGTCACGACCGGAGGGATCCAGGGCCATGAGGACCCAGAGAAACAGGGGGTTGCCGTTCGCGCGCCGTTGCGACTCGTGCGACGCCGCCGCCGTCGGGACCGTCACCTTCATCGCCGTCGACCGCGAGCACCGATACGCCGTCTGCCTCGACTGCGCCACCGACGCGCTCACCCACCCCGCCAGGCACGTCCGGGTGCGCTTCACCGTCGCCCGGACCGGTGCCGAGGTGACCCGCGGTGTGAGCGGCGGTGCGGCATGAGCACGCCCACCTTCGATACGGCAGACGTCCTGGCAGCGCTGGAGCGCATGAACAGCGATCAGCGCGCCGAGTGGGTCGCGCTGGTCAAGAACGCTTGCGTGAACCTGTCCAACGCCGAGTACGCATTCGCCGGCGACGTCCCCGACGCGAAGCCCGACCCGGACGCGTGGGCGGCGGACTCGTTCTGGCTCGGCACCTACCAGCTCGGTCGCGCCGTCGACCAGATCACGCCGGACCCGAACGCCGGGAGGACCCAGCCGTGGCCAACCCCGGCGCCCTACGACGCGAACGGACCAAGATCCTCGAAGATGTCCGCGACTCCTTGTGCTGCTACTGCGTCCTCCCGAGTCGACTTCGGCCCACGCCTGGTGCTGACGAGTCCTGAGAAGCGCAGTGGCAAGACGCGCTGCTTGGAGATGATCCACCAGTTGGCGCACAAACCGCCGTCGACGGCGAACGCCTCGACCGCCGCGCTCTAGCTCGAGGAGCTACACGCCGTCGCCCCGTCGTGGTCACCTGGGCTAAGTTGGTCATCTCGCCTAGATCTCCCAGACGTGCATCGGGTCACCGAACGCAGCAGTGAGGTCTCGGATCTCCGGACCAATTGGTGACTGACGTGCCAGGTCGATTACCCCGCCGACCATCGTGCGCAGGGCCTCGTTGTCACCGCTCACTAGCGCGGTGTCGATTCCGGCGAAGAGCGTCTGGATGGTGTCGCGCCGCTCGGTGAACGTGTGCTCCAGATAGGTCCGGATCGTTCGCTCGGAGGCCTTGATGCTGCGGGTTGCGGAGACTCGCTTCGCCTCAATTTCGGCGCGCTTGGTCTTCTCGATCTCGGTGAACTTCCACGCGTCCTGGACCAGCGCGGCGATCTCGCGTACGGCGGCGACCGCGTCGACCGGCACGGCAAGCTGGGCTGCCTTTCCGCGCAGGATCTCACCGATCTGGGCTTCGTTGGTCATTGTTCAGCTCCTCGCCTTGGTGCGGTACTTGACGGCCAGCCCTGCCGACTCGGGGTCGAGTTCGCCCTGTTCGTTGATGACGCGTGCGCCGACGAGTTCGGCGACGCCCTTGACGAGCGCCAGGACAGTGGCGAACAACTCGGCGTGGACGTGAGGGTCGAAGTCGACTGCCTCGAGCTCGTCCATGTGGCGCTCTGCCCTCCGGCGCATGGATCGGAGTGCCACGGTCAGTTCGGACGTGCGTGCGTCGATGCCCGTGAGGATGGACGCCTGGCGCTCCATCTCGGCGACCGCCACGTCAACTCGCGCGGAGTAGGCCGTCGCCTCGGTCAGGGCCTTGCTTCCGCTCTTGTTCAGCTGGATGCCGGCGACGAGGACGCCTGGGCCGACGGTCGCGACGTTGAGCACTGTCGCACCGGCCGCTATACCGCCACCGCCGGCGGCAATCGCGCCGCCACCAAGCGCCGCGAGTGTGGCCTTCTGAGCAGCAGCGCCGCTGAGGGTCTTGATGGCCGTTCCGGTGGAGGCGACGCCGATCTGCTTGACGGCCTGAACCGCCCCGAGCCGTGCGGCGACTCCGAGGCCGACTGCTTGGAGGCCGCCGGAGACCACGTTAACTGCGTTGAGCGACACTACGCCCGGACGGTCGACGACGCGTTGTTGAGCTGCGATTCCTGCCGCGATACCGCGGTCGTGCAACCGAGTCTGCTGTTCGTGCTCGTGGAGCCATCGTGTGAAGCGCTCGCACACGCTTTCGACGGCGTCCTGTTGGGCCTGCCCCAGCCACGCGATGCGTGTGTCGGTGTCAGCGATCCGCTGCTCGTGCGTCGAGAGCGCGTCCTCATACGTCGTCTCCGCCTGGCCGGCGATCGACTTGGCCTTGCTCATGTCGATGACGCCCTTGCCGCCGGCTCCTATGCCAGCCGCGCCGGTCGCTGCAGTGATCGCCCATGCGGCGATCACGATGGGAAGCACCATTGTCGTCCTCAGTTCGGTTCGGCTGTGGGGGCAATCAACAGGTATCGGGCATGGCTCAATGGGAGGGGCGAGGCGCCGAGCGCAGGGCAACTCGTCGCAGGCGAGCTGAGCACGGTCATGCGTCGTCGCGTGTGTAGTTGACGACGAATGTACGGACCCTTCGCTGCTCCGGTCGGAGAGCAGGCGGGCCTGGCCGGTAGATGTCGAGGCCGCGGTCAAGGTCGATTACCCAGCCCGCATCGGACTCGATGAACCGCGGATGCATCTCGGAGGGGTTCTGGAACGTGACCGAGAAGCGGATCCCGGCCGACTTCGCGAAGTCCTGCACCTCTGAGAGACGCCTGAACTGGTTCCGCAGGCCCGAGGGGTCGGACTCCGAAGTGACAAGTTCGACGTCCATCGGGAAGCCGACCCCAGAAGCCGCGATCGCAGCGACGAGCTCGCGCAGGTTGCGGATCTGAGGCAGCGAGTACATGTACTTGTCGGTGATGACGACCCGCCGAGCCCCGCGGAGGTAGGGGACCAAGAGCGTCTCGAAGGAGACCCCGGTCTCGCCGGAGGAGAAGCTGCGACGACCGGCGAAGAGTGGAGGCTCCGGAGGCAGAGGGGACTCACCCGCCTCACCAGGATCCGAAGTCATGCGGTTCTCGACGACGCGGCGATGCATCCGCTCCACGATCGCGAAAGCGGCCAGTGTGGGCAGACCGCCGAGCGCCCCGAGAGCGAAGGAGTGCTTGTCAAGCGGCAGAGAAGCTGCGGTGGACATCGTCTCTCCAGGTCTGCGGCGAGGTCGGCAACGACGACTCTTCTCCGCTGGCTCGTTCGAACGGTGGTTAGTGGCCGGATGAGAAAAAGATAGACGGTTAGTGCGTCCGGCGCAAGAGCCGGGTACGATCGCCTCATGGGGACTCTTCGAGTGACCGTCGCGCCTGTCGCCTTGCGGCCGGTGGTCGACGGACAGGTATCGCAGTTCAGGGTCTCGACCCTGCGTCCAGGAGGGAACTGGCTGAGCGCGGAAGTCTCAGATCCGTCTGACGTGCTGCGACGTGGTCGGGCGCTGGTCGAAGTCGCGCTCACAGACCCAGTGCCCGCGGAGGTCCTTGAAGGGTTGCGGTTGGAGAACGCGGGTGTCGACTACTCCGGCGAGACGCCGAATCTGCTGCTCTCAGTGGTGCTCCCCATCGCGGCAGTCGAGTTGGGCGACGCAGAGGACTGGCCGCTCCTCGCCCCCTGGGATGACGCGGGGGGCGGAGCAGGTCCGCTACTCACCCACGACCCACTGAGAGCGGCATTCGTCGCCTACTGGCGGGAACAGCTGGTACATACGAGTGCCGCGCTGGACTTCTTGCCCACGTACTTCACGATGTCGCAGGCGCGCTCGGTGTACTCCTCCGTGTGGGGCGAGCCTCAGGCAGAGGGCAACTTCCAGCGATGGCTCACGACGGCGAAGGCTGCCGACGGGTCCCCCTTGTGCGAGGAAGCGCTCGATGAAAACGTGAAGCGTCGTACGCAGGAAGAACTTGCGAGCAGGTTGACGAAGGCGGGCCTCAAGGGGCTGTCTGCGGCCGGTGTTGCCAAGGCGTGGACTGATCCGAAGATTGTCGGCGCAAGCTCCGGCGTTACAGCACTCGCTGGCCTTGCTGCGGTGCCCGTCGCCGGGATTGCAGGAGCGATCGTCGGATCTGCTATCGGCTACCAGGCGTCCAAGAGCCCTGGGCGACCCCCGCGCTGGTACAAGCGTTCGACGTCCGAACGGAACCCACTCAAGTCCTGGTATCCCGTCCGTCCTCCTCAGATCGCGCTGCAGAACACCTTCGTCCGTTGACGCCACTGTCCACAGGCGGCTCGAGACGGGGAGTCCCACTCGCACGACTTTGCGCAGGCGGGGTCATACTGTCGCCCAATGGCGGCCGGGCGCTGTACAGCAGAAGGGTCCTTGAGTAGTTCGGGTCTACGCCGCTGCGGTCGCGGGGCCGGCGTGCGATATCCACACGAGCAGATCGGACGCGGCCTCACGGCGTGCTGGCTCGGTACGCCCTAGGTGGTCGACCAGGCCAGAAGCGGCAAGACTGGCGGCGTCGATGAGCTGATCGAACGCGGTGCGCTGCTCGACCCACCACCTGGTCAGGTTGGACGCTGCTTCGGTGAGGGTCGCGAAAAGGCCGAGGTCGACGGCGTCGGGCGGGCGCAGCGGCTCGCCAGCTTCGAGACGTGCCAGGGCCCAGGGCCGCCAGTCAACCCGGCAGCGACGCACGATGGCTCGAGTCGACGGCACACGCCCTGCGGCCACTGCCTGCAGCGCGGCGGCGACGTCGGCGCGCAGGTGCGGTGAGTGGTTGCGACCGATGGCTGCAGCGATCGTCGCCCAGGCGGCGTCTCCGAGGCGTGACTCGATGAGCAGGCACAGCTCGGCGAGCGCGGCCAGTCGTGGATCGAAAGCCGTCGGTTCGCCCCTGCCGTCCAGGAGCGGGACGAGCTCGCTCTTGTGCACATGGGTCGCGTAGGCCTTCTTCGCGCGCCGGGCGACGAGGTTGCGGGCGACGGCGAACGTCCAGCGGCGCTGGTCCTCGTCGCACAGGGTGGTCCACTGGTCGCGCTTGGTCCACAGGATCTCGACGACGTCGCCGACGACCTCGCTCGTAGCATTGGCGAGGTCGCCGAGCTCGTCGCGCACGACGGCGGTGGTTCCGGCAGTGCGAAGGCGCCGGTGCACGTAGCCCTCGACGTCGGCAGCCAGACCGAGCACACGGGCGCCGATCTCGTTGTCATCGCCCATCGAGGCCGCCGGGTCCGCGGGTGGGGCGTGGGTCAGGGTCGTCATGCCTCGGCCTCCTTGCGGTGTGGCATCTGGGATCGCAGGTTTCGTAGCCATCGCCGCCCGGTCGCCTCGGAGCCGGCGAACCCCGCTTCGACGGCCATCCGTCCGGTCGGGCGGACCCCCGCCTTCTCTTGGGCAGCCACCCACGCAGCGAAACCGTCGGCCTTCTCGGCGGCCTGCTCGACATCGGTGCCCGATGGCTCCGCCGCCTGGGCGACCAGGGCGCCCGAGCGCGACTCGCTTGTGTCGGCGCCGGCGACGATCTGCGCCCGCGCGGGAACGCCCGGCCCGTTGGCTCGTGCGGAGACGGCGACAGCGGCAGGTTCAGCGGCGGGTTCGTGGTCGCGTTCCTCGCCGCGCCGTACGGCGATCAACACGAGCATGTGAGTAGTCAGCAGCAGCGACAATGACGGCACCGAGGAGAACAGGGACGCGACCGGACGGGAGAGCTCCATGTGCCCGACGGGAACCGGCTCAGCGTGCAAGAAGTTGCCGGTCCACGAGGCGGCAGCGAAGACGACCAGCAGCACCCAGGCGTACCAGGTGCCGGCAGCGCCGCGGGCGCGGAACCGGAACGCCGCCCACGTGCCGAACAGGATGACAGTGTCGATCGTCAACGGGAACATCCACGCCAGCCGCGAGGTGATGCCCGAAGCGATACCGACGGCCCGCAGTGCGTTGAACGACAGCGTGAACGCCATGACCGCCGCGACCGTGCACAGCAGGACCCCCGGCCACAACGCACCCGCCAGGGGCCGACGCCCGCTCACCGCGCCCGTCCCGCAGTCCGAAGGCCGAGGTCGACGGCGATCCGCTCGAGGTCGGCGATGGCCTCCCCCACGGCATCCGCCGCGAGGCCACGCACCTGCTCCCGGTAGGCGCCGTCGGTGACCCACTCGTCGGCGCCGACGATGTGCTCAGCGAAAGTGTGCGCCGCAGAGCGTAGCGTCGATGCCTTGAGCTCGGCATGCTCGAGGAGCACCTCGACCCTGGACCGTCCGGACGCCGGATCTGCTGACACCAGGTCGACGACCGAGCCGCCCGGGCCGCGCGCCCCGACAGGCATGCGGGCCGGCAGATGCCCGGCCGCGACCAGTGCGCGCTTGTGATCCGAGACGGTCGCCTGACCGATCCCCAGGTACACGGCGACCTGCCGCTGCTTGAGCCCAGCGGCGAGCAGCCCGTGGATCTGCTCTCGCAGTTCGGTCGAGGCCATCGGTTCTCCCTGAAGCCAGCGGATGCGTACACCAGGGGAATGCCCTGAACTCCGGCCCGGAGTAACAGGTGAGATCGCGGCTGGATCTCGCAGGAGACAGTCGGCCGTGATTGAGCCATGCGCCGCCAACCTCCCCGAGTCGGAGTGAACCGCACCTCACGAGCACGCACACCTACCAGCCGGTTGGCGCTGTTCGACCTTCGCGTGTGGGGCTGCGGTTACGACTCCTTCGGACCGGCGCGTCTCAGCGCAAGGGTGGCGCGCCGGCGTGCGACGATGCCGGGATGAGCATTGATGCCTCGAGCGAGCCCGTTTCGCCGCGGTCGGCGGCGGTAACCGATCTCCTCGCCGCACCGGTAACGGAGTCTGTGCGCGCCCGGGCTGATCGGCAGGTGTGGGCCAGGTGGCTCGATGGCATCGACGGCGCCGAAGCAGGGCTCGAGGTTCTGCCCCGTGAACTCGACCGGGCACAGATGTGCCGCCTCGCAGAAATGCTCCTCGGGTCCGATCAGGTCGTCGGCGCATTCGTTGTGACGATGGTATGGGGCCACGGCGACACCGGGTACGGCCCATTCCGCACACGCCAGGCCCTCACCGGCCAGGAGAAACCGCAAGGTTTCGCACTCAGCACAGGAGTGGTGGAGCGGCTGACCGAGTCGGTGGCCATCGCGCGTCGCAATGGGCCCGTGGAGGGTTTCCGCTACTTGGCCAACGACTCACGCGGGCGGATCAAGCACTTGGGTCCGGCGTTCTTCACGAAGTGGCTGTACGCGGCCACGGCACGCGGCGTGCACGACCGTGAAGGGGCCGCACCGGTGCTAGATGATCGGGTGCTGACCTGGGTGAACTCCCACACCGACTTGGCACTACGGCCGTGGCGAACCGACGACTACGCCGCCTACATAGAGGCGCTGACGGCATGGGGAGCGAACGCACAACCGTCACGGACGGCCGTCGGGGTCGAGGGAGCGATCTTCGCAGCGACCGCCAAGGAGTGATCATTCGCCACAGGGCGTAGCCTGCATACGGCCGCGCGTTCTCACTACGCAGACCGAGCACGTCCAGTGCAGAATCTGCCTGTGACTGCCGACTGGATCAGCGCCCTGGCGACGTTCGCCGCCGTCGTCCTCGCTATGCTGCTCGCGCTTCGTGACGGGATACAGCAACGCCGTGCGCGCACGCTGGAGGCAGCCGCGGATCGAGCGCGCACACTCGGCGAACAACAGCTCGCTTGGGAGCGCCGGCGCGCCCAAGCCCAGGGTGTCATCGGCTGGTTTCAATACAGCAGCAGCTCAGGGCGTGCCCTGGAGGCCGGGCCGACGAAGTACCAGAAGGTCGTCCCAAGAGTTCTCGTGGCCAACTACTCGTCACACCCCGTCTTCGACGTGCGTGTAGAGCTCTACAGCACCGATCCTGGGGTCAGCGAGTTGCTCGACGTCACCAGGTGGCAGGTGCTCGGCCCGACACCGGACCGCCCGATGAGGATCAACCCTGAGTTCTTCCACGACAACCAGGACGGCGTCCTCGTTAACGTGAAGTTCCGCGACCTGGCGGGCAACTACTGGCTTCGCAGGCAGGATGCGACGCTCGAGCGGCTTGACACGCACTGGAGACCAATGGCGGATCCGATGCCGACGTCTGGGTGAAATCGCGCCCGGTCGGCTTACGTGATGGCCCCGGCTACTGATGGGCTCCGCACCCAATGCAGGGGACCCCGATCGTGTGTCGTTCAGCGGCCGAACCGCGCGCCCGCAGGAACGTCGTCTCATCAATCGCGCTCGCCGCAGTTTCTGGCTCTCGGTCTGTAGGGCTGCGCCGACCTCGAGGAATCCGCGGCCGACGCCCCGCCCGAGTCAGGCGCTGAAGCGACGTAGAGCACGAAGTCCGACGGCGAGGCCCCAGGATCCTCGGCCGAAGAAGGCGACGGCGAGCGGGCGAGGGACGAGGCTGCGGACGCGAACGCCGACGACGGCATGAAGATCAGGGCCGACAAGGTCCACTGGTTCAACACCGAGCGCACCCACGGATCGATCGACGATCTCACCTCCATCGAAGCCGAAGCGTTCTACTACAGTCAACGAAAGCGCCCAGCGATGCGGCCTGACGCAACCCTCAAAGTCTCCGGACACGCCGGGGCGGCTCACGATGACGAGGAGCGGGCGCCGCCGGTATTTCGGCGGCGCGGCGATCTGGGCGGCCCCCGGCTCGCTGGCGACACCGTTGTGTGCGTCGGTGGAGCGCTGTTGTGTCGTTGTCGTCATGTCTGGGCACCCCATTGCTCAGGACTCTGGTCGACCACGCGTGAAAAGGACACTAACCCCTTGTGATCCGCGCCACATGGCGAGTCGATTGTGGAATCGCTCGGGTTTTCATGAATTCGGATGAGTCGCCGATGCATGGCGACCCGCACCGCGGGCGAGGCGTCCGCGACGACTCGGCGGATCCGGTCCGCCGTGGGCTCGGCCAGCGGAGCCGCCGCGAGAGGTCCGAGCAGACCGCCGACGTCGGCCTCGGCGTGGAAGATCGACTCGAGCTGGTGGGCGAGATCGACGCTCATGACGGACTCCCTCGCCCACCATCTCGCGCAGGTTCTCCCGAACGATTGCGAACTCTGCCCGTCCCGATATGGTCGGGCGGCGTGATCTCGGCACCAGACTCGTCGACGTCGGGCCACGACCAGCGCTGCCAGGCGAACCCGCCGGGCGGGTCCTCGAGCGGGATCTCGCCGTCGGGCCAATAGTCGACGAGGTAGTAGCCGCGACGCTCGGCAATGCGGCTGGCGGCCTCGGCGATGGGTTCGACGTGCTGGTAGTCGCAGGCCCGCGCACGCCATTCGGCGCCGAGTCGTGTGCGGGTCGAGGCGAGCTGGTTGAGCCAGCGGACGGGCTCGGCGAGGTTCGCGCCGTCGTCGTGCGCAAGGCGGTGATACCGCTCCAGCGCCCACAGCTCCTGGACTATTGCGGGGTGCAGGCTCCAGCACGGGGTGATGACCTCACCGAACGCGAAGGTGGCGCACAGCCACTCGACGAACCTGTCCAGGCGCTGCATCGCCGCGGCGCGGGTGGCGACGTCGGCGTCCATCCAGGAGAAGACGCCAGGGTCGTGCTGGACCGGGAACATCGCGTCGACGCGCGCCCAGCCGCCGCCCTTGGCCTTCGCGAACGGTCCCAGGCCGCCGGACCTGCTGAACGGGTCGTTGGCGGGCGGCCCGCCGTCGCCGTGCGACACCTGCGGTGGCCGGCTCACACGTGTCGCGTCTCGACGGGTGCCGGGACCCCAGGCCTGCTCGTTGCCGTCGTAGCCCATCACGCCACCTCGCCGAGAGTCCGGGAGCCGTTCCGGGCCGTGGTCGCGGGCGGGACGGCTTGCCCGTCGTGTTCGGCGTACCAGGTGCGACTCCGGGCGACGGCCTCGGCGTGGGGCCCGTGCCAGTACGGGATGAGGTCGACGAGCATGGGCCGCATCGCCGCTTCGATGACGAGCGCGTGGCCCTTGGGCAGACGGCGCATCTCGCCAGGCTCGACCGTGGCCTGCTGGGCGGTCTGCGTCTGCCAGGAGCGGCTGAAGGGTTCGCGGAGGCTGTAGTTCGCCGAGGTGGTGGTGCGGTCCTCGGCCCCGAGGGTCTGGGAGAGCGCGGACAGCACCTCGGGTGCCTTGACGCCGGGGAGCAGCACGTTGAGGCAGTTGTTCCAGATCGTCTCCTCGACGTCGTCGCCGTAGGCGTCCTGCCCCTGGGAACGGGACTGGAAGACCGCGACGAGCTGGATGCCCTCACCGGACCCGGCCGAACTCATCCGCGCGGCACCCGGCCAGGGGTGGATGTTCGCGAGCTCGTCCAGGACCAGTGTCAGGGGCGGGTCGAGGCGGCCGCCCGGTGAGCGCTGGGCGAGCTCGTGGGCGATGTCGGTGACGTGGTCGAGGAACAGCGAGTAGAAGGTGCCGACCGTGCCGGAGGTCTCCGCGGTGGTCGAGGTGCCGGCCGAGATCATGTAGCAGGTTCCGCGCTCGCGCAGGAAGGCCTCGGTGTCGAAGGTGCCCGGGAGCCGGTGGCCGGCGTCGTCGGTGAGGCGGATGGCGAGGCGGTCACGCACGTGCGGGTCCATGAGCGGAACGAACGCGTTCTCGACGCCGAACCACTTGTTCGCCTTCATCCGCACTTCCTCGCCCATGACGTAGCGGATCGTGGTGTGCCAGTCGCCCTGCTCGCCCGAGGTCGAGCAGTACTGGGGCAGGTGGGCGGCGCGTTCGAGTACCTGCATGGCCTCCTTGCAGGCGTCGGGGCTCTTGGACCACCGGTAGACGTCGGCGATGGTCCGTCCCGAGATCGCCGCCGCGTACAGCAGAGCCATGACGATGCCGCCCGCGCTCGTGGCCCACACGGCGTTGTCCCCACCCAGGCCCGAGGAGCCGACCAGGAGCTTGGCGCGCTTCATCGCGATGCGCGGGACCTCGCAGCCTTCCAGCGGGCTCCACCGGATCGTGTGCGGGCGGCCGCCCGACGCCTCGAGATTGAACACCTCGACCGGTCCGCGCTCCGCCCGGCATCCGGCGGTGGCTTCGAGGTTGTCCGTGCGTGTCGACGTCGTGACGCACGCACCAGGCGCGGCGAGGATGGCCGGGACGACGACGCCGACACCCTTGCCCGACCGGGCCGGGCCGAGGACATAGACCGGGCGCTCCAGGCCGACCCAGACCTCCTCGCCGTAGGTGTGTCCCAGCAGGAACGCGACGTCCTCGGGGTTCACGGTGCGGCCCTCGCTCTGCGCTTCGGCGGTGAACGTCGGGCGGACCGTCTCGGCCGACGCGAGGTGGACGACCGCACCGACCTGCTCGGCGACCTCCCTGCCGCGTGCTAGGTGTACTGACTCGGGACGTTGTTGATGCGGTCGATGGGGCGGAGGCCTCCGATGCCGGTGTGGGGTCGTTCCAGGTTGTAGTGCTTGAGCCAGGTCGGCAAGGCTGCTGTTCGTTCCTCGTTGCTCTGGTAGGCCCGGGTGTAGGCCCACTCGGTGGCCAGGGTCCGGTTGAGGCGTTCGGCCTTGCCGTTGGTCCAGGGGCAGTGCGGTTGATGAACTTCAACCGGATGCCCAGCACGGCGGCGGCGTCGCGGAACGCGAACGACTGGCGGTAGTTCTTCGCGTTGTCGCTCAGGACGCGCTCGATGGTGATGCCGTGGCTGGCGTAGAACTGCGCTGCCCGGGTCAGGAACCCGGCGCAGGTGGCGCCCTTCTCGTCAGCGTGGATCTCGGCGTAGGCCAGCCTGGAGTGGTCGTCGATCGCGGAATGGACGTAGTCGTAGCCGATCCCGCGCCCACGGACCTCTTCGCGGCGCCCGTGGACTCGCCACCCGCCCCCGTGGGGGACGCGGCCGAGCTTCTTGACGTCGATGTGCAGCAGCGATCCCGGATGCGGGTGCTCGTAGCGGCGGGCAGTGCGACGTGAGGCGCGGATGACCTGCCCGGTGATCGGGTCGCACTGGCCGAGCAACGGGGTCTGGTGGCGGGCCAGAACCCGCCCGACGGTCGAAGCCGGCACCCCGACCCGGCGCGCCAGGTCGACCGGCCCGCGCCTGGCCAGGTGCCGCCAGATCCGGATCCTTGCCTCGACGCACGCGCTGGTGCGGTGCGGGCACGAGAGCGGGCGGGAGGACCGGTCCACCAGCCCCGCCCGTCCTTGCTGGCGATAACGACGCCACCACCGCCACGCCGTGGTGCGCGAGACACCCATCTCCGCGGCCACATGCGCCACCGGACGTCCGGCTGCGATCCGTCGCACCATCGTGAGTCTTCCAGCGGGCGTCAGACGGGCGTTAGCGTGGGACACGAGAGACCTCCGTTGGTACGAGCCGGGTTCCTAGACAGCTCCCACTCGACCCGGAGGTCTCTCGCCATGTCAACAACCTGCTGGGTCAGTACAGCTAGGCCATCGCGGGCGAGCATCTGATGGCGAAGCTGCGCCCCCGAACGCCGGTAGCCGAACCACCAGACCAGCGCGACGGCCGTGGCTACCAGCCCCACGATGCCGGACGGGACGATGACGATGACGATGACCGACCATGGGCCGACGACGATCGCAGCGATCACCGCAGCGCACGCGTAGGCGAGCCAGGCAATGCCAAGCGCCTGGGCGACCTCGGTGTCGTTGAGCGCAGCCATGCGCCGGTAGGCGCCGCCGTACCGCCGCAACCACCACGCGAGCCCCGTCGACCGGGTCCGATGCTCGACGCGCTCGAGCCAGGCTCGGCCGTGCTGCTGGACCTCGCCGGTTGCGCCCGAATCCCCGTCGTCGAGTCGGCCGAACAGCGTGGCCGCGGAGCCACCGAGCCGGTCGGAGCGCTCACGGCGCTGCGGAACGTACCCCTGGCTGGTCACGACGGCCCTCTCGACGGCGATGCGCGCCCGCGGATGCGGACTTCACCCCACACATCGCCGTGGTACGCCCAACCTGGCTTCCGATATCGAAGCTGCCACCTCGACCCGGGCGTGGAAGCCAAACGGGCCGTCCCATCCAGGCGGGCCCCTGAGATCGCCAATGCTGTCTTCGAGGCGACAGCCCATGTACCGTTCCGACGTGCCGACTTCGTCCCCACCCGCCAGCAGCTTCCTCGCGACTCGGGTCGTCCATGTGGCCGCCCCGAGTCGGCTCCTGCGGTTCAGCGCGTTCTTCGCGAACGGATGGCAAAAGCCGATTCCTTCGGTCATCGTCGTCGCTCCGGACACCGCCGATGACGCGGCGGCAGTTCTAGTCGACGAAGTCGTTCAGGCCAATCACAACCGGCAAGTCCTCAACCGGAGCGGCGACCGGCTCGGCTGGGCTTCGTCCGGGCTCGTCCTCGCGGCCGTCGTCACCTTCTTCGTGGCCTTCGCGTTCCCCTCGGCAACGAACATCATCCTGGTCGCAGCTGGCGCTTTCGTCGTGGCCGGAGTTGTCGTGGGAATCATGAACGGGCTGGAATACCGGCGAGTGCTCACGTTGCTGAACGCACCCCGGATCCTCTCGGATGATCACGACGTCCTGCGTCGGATCGACCTGCTACCTGGCGCGGATGCCATCGCCCCGGCCCGCTTCGACGTCCCGGTCATCCTCACGGCCGCGTTGGCCCTCCCGGACCGCGACCAGAAGGCCGTCCATGCACTGCTCTGGGAGTACGCCGGGCTCCTGGAGGAAGAAGCGCGAGTACTCGACGAAGCCGACGAGGACGACATCGTTGCCACCATGGAGGAGCTCATCCCGAAGCAGCACCTCGTTGAGGAGCAGCTCAACCTCCGCCTCGGCCGCTCGACAACTCATTGAGCCGAATGCCAGCCAGTTCTTCCGCAACGGACGAGGTCCACACCTCGGGTCTTCTTCGATTGTGCCCTGCTGCCGTCAACGACCCTCGCGACCAGTTCGTGTTGACGAGGTTGCATGCCGTGGCGGCACGCGCCATCGTCGCCGGTCAGTTGATGCGCACAGCCCGCACGACGTCCCGCTCGGTCAGTTCATGCACTGTCGCTTGCAGGGACCGATGGGGCGGGATCGTGGCGAGGTCGAAGATCGCCTCCCACGACGCTTCGATCTCAGCGCGCAGGTCGAGCGGCCAGAGAGCGAGCGCCACGCGGTCGAAGCAACGAGTGCGCTCGTCCCACGCGTCCCACTCGACGTCGAACCGACGTCCCCACTCGGCATCGGTCTCACCGGGAAGCGGAGCGATGTTGATGCACCGGTTGAGTACCTGGTGCCAGTCGATGTAGTCCGACAACAGCACCCGGTCGCGTGCGACCCGGAGGGTCAGCAGAACGGAGCCCGGAACTTGGCGAGCGTGTTCGACGACGGCGGTACGCGGTGTTCGAGCCCAGGCCCAGAGCATGCCGTTTCCGGTGGTCGGAAGTCGGTGGCGCATCTGCTCGGCCATCCAGCCGTAGGCCTCGCTGAAGTCCGGATCCCCCAGCATCGGGTCGCCGCACAGGACACCGTCACGGGCTAGCACCTGGTACGCCTCGCGGGATTGCAGGGTCACCAGCGTCAGCATTCCGCTGGTCAGGTCTGGCGTCCTGAGCCGGGGGACGGTGACGACCCGGGCCAACCGGTGCGGCAGTCGTTCGTAAGGGCGCAGAGACGCCACCGATGTGCGATGAACGCCCGACACGGTCACCGTGCCGACCTGTCAGGCAAGGTCCGGGCGTGGACGCGGAAGCGGCGGAGATTCATCACGGCCGACGGTACGGGCTGCCGCCGACGCTCATCGTCGAAGGTCATCGGATCCAGCCCATGTCGGCGGCATGCGATACGTTCTGTCCAGGTCAAGAGCGGCCAGCGACACGCCCTCCGCGTGCTGGTCCGGCAACCGCGTGACCTCGCGCACGGTGCCTCGGAGGGAGACCGGCCCGACGGTGACCGTCGTCGGGAAGTGCGAAGGGAGTACTTGTGGTCCAGGACAAGGTTCTGCTCGAGAGCGGTCGGGTGGAGCGACGCCCCGATACCCAGACCGTCCAAGCTCTGGCGACCCGCGGCGCCAGCGCGATCACCGTCGGACAACTGTGCACGGCATGCCTGGTGGGCGACTGGCCGATGTCGATGTTCCGGCAGGCCCAGACCTTGTGCGACACGTGCACGGCCTTGGACCGCGAGGTCGCCAGAAGGTCCGGCTTGGCGGAGGGAACCCGCGCCGGACGCTTCCCCGGACAGTCGGCGAGAATCGGTGGTCTGAACGACCAGCACGATCCAGACTGGGAGCCCATCCGGCAGGCGCACGACTACCGGCGGGGAGAGTTGGCAGGGGTCTTCCTGCGCGCTCGTTCGCTCGGCGTCGTCCAGCTCGAGGAGCGGCACCTCGGCCAGGCGCCGATCGAGGTCATCCCGATCGACGTCCTGCGCCGTCACGACCTGATCCCGGCGGACATGCCCGGCCGAGTCCGCAGGTTCGCCGACTGGTTGCAGGCACTCGACCCGGAGGGATACCGACGGCGGTCTGCCACCCTGTCCGACGTAGACACCCTCAGCAATGTGCTGATCGCCCACGAGCGAAAGCGGCAGCGCGCCCGGTCCCGCGCCGAACTCGACCGAGCCGTCCGGGACGCCGCACGCCTCTCGCGTGCGCTGGCCAACTCCGCAGTGGGGGTGATCGGGTCTTGGCGCTGCGGCGGGTAGGCACCGATGTCGGTGTCTCGTCTCGATATGGACTCGAGGACCCGAGTCAGCCCTCGCGGCCGGCGCTGGTGTCGATCAGGGCGTAGGCGGTTGGGCCGGCGATAGGGGCGACGAGGACCGGTGTCGACTCCCCGATGTGCCAGACACCAACGCCCTGCGGCAGCGACGCGAGCAGGTCGGCCTCGGCCTGGGTGGGGCGCACGATCTCGTCGAGCAGCGCCATCGAGGCCGCGGACTGCTTGTAGAGGATCTTGATCGCCGACTTGGTGATGATGCCCTTGACCTGGTTGCGGTGCGCCGAGCCGGCCTCGCCAAACTGGGTGATGTCGGCGAGCTCGTGGAAGATCAGCCAGTTGGAGCACCGCCACTGGCTCGTCATACGCAGCCGCTCGTCCATCGCGCGGGCCTGGGCGCGGTTGCGGAGCTCGTCCCAGCCTTCCTCAGACACCACGCACCGCCAGCGGCCGTCACCCGAGCGCAGGGTCGCGTCGATCCACGCCGAGGTCGCGGCCTGGGCAATCGCCCGCAATTCCGGCGCGGCGCCGACGATGGCGGACGTGTCGACGACGGTGATCGGCGCCACCGGGTCGAGAGCCACGGTGGAGTCGCCGTCGAACATACCGGCCAACGGCCCGCGGACGAGGCGGCCAAGCACCAGACGTAGCGCCGTGGGCGCCTCGGCTCCGGCGTCGCCGAGTTCGTCGCGCAGGGTCGACGGCGGCCGCTCGAGCCAATCGACGACGGCCGCGACGGTCGCCACCACGTCGCCAGAGTCGATGGCTTCGACGACGCGGTCCAGGACGGTGCGCTCGAACTCGTCGAGCACCCGGCCTGGTCGCAGGGTCGTGCAGATCGACTCCAGGGCGAGCGATCGCCTGGAGCCGACGAGCCCACGCCACGTGGCCGGGTCGACGTCGGGCGGGCGGGTGCCTTCGTCGAGCGGGTTGATGACGTTGCCGCTGCCCGGTCCGACGGCGACGACCTGCCCGCTGAGCGCCCGAGCCAGCGGCACCCATTCGCCCTTGGGGTCGGAGGAGACGATGACCTGGCGGCCCCATCCGATCTCGCGCAGCATCGCGGTCTTGACGCAGAAGGACTCCTTGACTTCCTACGCGAGCTCCTCGAACTCGCGCGCGACACCGTCGCGGCCGAGAAGGCCGTCAACGAGGTGCCCCGCGAAGAGCAGGGCAAGGCCGCACTCACCGAACTCTTCAGCGCCCTCAAGACCGACGGCACCCCGGTCATCGTCGAGAACATCGTCAACCGCATCGACGAGGTCCTCCGCGGCGTCCGATTCGAAGGCTGGCAGTCGACCATCCGAGGCGACAAGGAAGTCCAGCAGGCACTCCGCAAGACCCTCTACGTCCAGTTCAAGATCCGCGACGCCGACGTCTTCGAGAAGGCCCTCGGTTACGTCCGGGAATACTACTGATGATGGAGGCCAGACGCCGCGTGATGAGTACGAGCACACCGTGAGTTCACTCTCGGTCGCCCAGAAGACCTATCTGGAAGCGATCCTCGACATGAGCGGCGGCTACGTGCTGGACTTCTCTGACGCCAGCTTCGCCGAACACCTCGCAAGCGCCGGCATCGATATAAACGCCGCGCGATACACGGCCGAGGGACCGTCCAAGGCCAGACGCCTACGGGCACTATGGCAGGTCGGCTCGGATACCGAGGTCTCTGCGACTCTGCGGGTGCTCGCGGAATATATGGAAGCGAAGAACCTGATCGGCTCCTGGAACGCGAATGTCTCCGACGAGCAGATCACGAAGGTCCGGCAGATCGCTGACAGCCTCGCGACCGAAGGCGGCAACGCCAGCACATCGACGCAAGCGTCGGCCGTCGCTATCACGACCGAGGCGACCGTCACCGACAACCGGGTCTCCATCGAGATCCACGAAGACATCCACACTCACATCAAGCCGTACCTGGCCGTCGGCCACTACTTCCACGCAGTCGAAGAGGCGTACAAGGTGGTACGCGAGAAGCTCCGCCAACTCACCGGCTTCGAGGGCGCAGACAAGGTCTTCAGCCAGAACGCGCAGAGTGACAAGTACCTGCGAGTCCTGTTCGGCAAGGACGAGCCGAGCAGCGACGTGGAGAGGGACTTCTTCCGCGGAGTCGGCTATCTCCACCTGGGGGTGCAGTTCCTCCGCAACGAGAAGGTCCACACGCCTGCGACCGATGTAGAGCCGAACCTCGCAGTCCACTACATCTCGCTCGCCAGCCTCGCCTACGACCTCATCACGCGATACATCAGCGACGAGACCGTCGCCGAGATCGAGGCGCTCGTGCAGCGCACAAGAAGCGGATACAACGCGCGCCGCTTTTACGAGGTCTTTGACGGCGGCAAGTGGATGGAAACGATCGAACTGCCCAGCTCCATGCGCTCTACAGCGGTTCGCCGAGCCCTCCGGGATAAGTGGCTTAGGGAAGTCGACTTCACGCGCAGCTATGACAACAGTAACGTCATGCTGATGCGCTTCGAGTTGATCGTCGATGTCCTGACAGTCGACGACATCGACGACCTCTTGAGTCGCCCAACCAAGGACGTCTACAGCAACGACCAGATGGCTGGGCTCGAACAGTTCCTCGAGTTTGTCGAGCAGAGAGACCCAGCGAAGCTCTCCCCCAAGGCCCGGGAGACGCTTGCCAGGCTTCGCGCCCAGAGCCAATGAGACCTTCTCGACCCCGTCGACGACGACGGCCGCCTACTCTCCGCACTGGCCGACGCATTGGAGGAACTCCCTGCCCTAGTGCTCACCAAGTATCCGGCCGAAGACCGCACCACGGCCGCCCAGTTGGTCGAGGACAGAGCACGCGATCGACCTAGGGCCGAGCAAGAGGCGCATGGCTGCATCCGCGTCCGACCCTCCCGAAGTAGGCTCTCACGAGTCCTGGCGAGGCGACCCCCTGCTTCATTAACTGCTTCACGAAGCGTCCGGTCACGCGCGGACGCCCACGAACCGCCATGGGCAAGATTCCGCCGCTCCGCGCGCGCTTCTGCAGATGCTTTCTTGATTCGGGACGAAGAGGTCGCAGGTTCAAATCCTGTCACCCCGACCAGCCGAGAGGCCCTCTGACCAGCACGGTCAGGGGGCCTCTTGTCATTCCCTGGCAGGCTCCTCCGGAGGCGGCTCTCCCGGCGTGCCGTCCGCCCAGACGGCTCGCAGCACCCGGACCGCGTCGTCCAGGTCGATCCCCGCTCCGCGCCCGGCCCGCGCCAGACCCTGCGCACTCTCGACGACGGCGCGCGGCGCGGCACCTGCGGTCGCACTGACCCGGGTGCCGGACCCGATGCGGCTGACCAGCACCCCGTCCGTCTCCAGCGAGCGGTAGGCCTTGGCCACGGTGCCGGCCGCCACCCCGAGGTCGGCGGCGAGCTGTCGGACCGAGGGCAGCCGCTCGTCGGCGCCGAGCTGCCCCGTGGTGACGAGGCCCCGGATCTGGTCGCGGATCTGGTCCGCCGGTGGCGTGCTGCCGGTCAGCGCGATGCGCAGCGCCACCGCTCAGCCCTCCGTCACGGGTGCGGGAGCCGCCTCACGCTGCCGCGCGGCGCGGCGGGCAACCAGCGCCGCCAGCAGCAGGAAGAACCACACGAACCAACCACCGGCCTGGACGACGTCCCCGGCCAGCCGCAGGGGTTCCGCGAGCGGCGCGAACGCGCTCTGCAGCGATCCGGTCTCGGACGAGGAGCCGCGCACCATCAGCGCGCCGCGAAGCGAGTGGAGGACCGCGGACAGGTGCAGCAGCAGCGCGCCGACGACGACCCCGAGGACGGCGCGTGAGCGCCAGGTCCGCTGGGCCACGTCCGTCTCGTGGTCGCCCACCACCGCCGGACGCGCGACGAGCACGAGGTCGAAGTACGCCAGCAGCAGCAGGACGGCGATCAGCACGAGACACGGCACGGAGTAGTACCAGCCGTAGATGTGCGTCCCGACGGCGGTCTCCCCGGCCTCGATGAGGAACATCCGGTAGTGCCCCTGGTCGTCGGGCCGGGAGACGAGACCCAGGGCGACCGTGAGGACGACGACCACGGCCAGTGCCATGGACGCCGCGACGAGCCACCACGGTCGGACGAAGGTCAGCAGAGTCCGCCGGGCCAGGACCGCGGAGCGACCGGACCGACGACGACGGACCGGAACGAGGAACACGGCCAGGGCGATCAGTCCGGCGATCAGCGGCCCGGTGTAGAGGGTGGCGCCGTACAACCCGCGCAGCGTGTCGGGGATACTCACGAAGGGCCCGATGCCGCTCCACTGCCGCGCGGCCAGGAAGGCCAGGGCGAGCGCCAGGCCGGAGAGCACCACCGCGCGGACGCCCGTCGTGACCTGCAGTGCGCGGGCGGACCGCCGACGGACGACGAGGACCACGAGGGCAGCTAGAAGCCCGACCGCCTCCTGCGAGAACGTCAGCAACAGGAACAGCGGCACGGCGAGGACCTCCGTCGGTTCGATCGGTGGGACCCGTGTGTACCAGTCAGTTGATACACCTGTCCAGGCGGGTGCGGCTGCTCAACGGCCGCCGCTAGGGTGTGGCCCGTGTCCGCACCGCCCCCGTCGACCTCCCGTGACCGCCTCCACGGACTCCTGCGCCTCGTCCTGGTGATCGGCACCGGCCTCGCGGTCGCCGACGGCTTCCGCTGGGGGAACCGGCTCTACCTGTCGACGCAGTTCGCCGACGTCGACCTCGCCTCCGCGGCCGACCTGGCCGCGCACGCCCGGGACGCCCTGACGCACGGCCTGGTCTGGCTCGTCGTCGCGGCCCTGGCGGCCGTCGCCGCGTGGCTCCTGCACCCGCGGTCACGGCCCGCCGCGTAGAGTGCGCCCCACACCGTCGTGGAGGATCCATGCCCGTCACCAGTGCCGATGTCGCACGCGCCGCCGGCGTGTCCCGGACCACCGTCAGCTACGTCCTCAACGACACCCCCGGCACGAACATCTCGACCGCGACGCGCGACCACGTCCTGGCCACGGCAGCCGACCTCGGGTACGCGCCGTCGGCCGCCGCCCGCGCACTGCGCCGCGGGCAGAGCGACCTGGTCGTGTGCGTCCTGCCCGACTGGCCCACGGGCCCCGTCGTCGACACCGTCCTGGACCTGCTGACCGACAACCTCGCCCGGCGCGGGCTCTTCCTGCTGGTGCACCACCACCGCTCGACGCGACCGCTGCGCGAGCTGTGGAAGGCCGTGACACCGCGGGTCGTCGTCGGCCTCACGCACTTCCCCACCGAGGACCTGCGGGCGCTGCGCCAGGCCGGCATCGAGGTCGTGGGGGCAGGGTCCGTGGACGACGGCGGGCACCCCGGCATCGACGCCGGGAACCAGCGGGGCCTCGGCGAGCTGCAGGTGGAGCACCTCGGGGCGCACGGGTACCGACATCTGGCCATCGCCACCACGCCGGACGATCGGCTGCGCGAGTTCGCCGAGCTGCGCACGGACGGCGTGCGCCGGGCCTGCGCGCAGGCCGGACTGCCCGAGCCGCAGCTCGCCGTCGTCGACCCCGGCGTGCCGGCGGCGGAGGTCGTGCGGCGGTGGTCGCGTGACGGCGTCGACGCGGTCGCCTGCTACAACGACGAGGTCGCGCTCGCCGTGCTGGCCGGGGCACGCGCGGCGGGCGTCGAGGTGCCCGGTCGCCTCGCGGTCGTCGGGCTCGACGACGTGCCGGCCGCCGCGCTGGCGGATCCGCCGCTGACGACGATCGCCCAGCCCAGCGCCGCGCAGGCGCAGCACCTGGCCGCGAGCGTGGAGGCCGTGCTGGACGGCAAGCCCCTGCCGCCCGGGCCCACGGAGCCGAGCCGCGTCGTCGTCCGCGCGTCGACATGATCCCCGCGAGACCGCTGTGGGCATGAAATCTGCAGGTCTCCGCCGGGGTAACCTGCAGATTTCACGCCCACAGCGTCGAGGGGGTCATCCACCGACCGGCATCAGGGCGCCGGGTACTGCTCCACGTACTCCGGGACGCCGACGGTCGACGGCGGCACGGCGTCACCGACGCCGTTGACCACGTGGTTGATGGTCCCGGCCGAGAGGTTGACCGTCATGACGTGGTGCAGCGTCACGCCGGGCGTCTCCGGGACCTCGAAGCCGTTCTCGGTGACGATCTCCGGGTTGTTCTGGTTGAACACGTAGACCCCGCCACCGTGCAGCGTGTGCTCGGTGACGTCGTCGGCCACCTTGTACCCGGCCCATCCCAGCGTGCCGTCCGGACGGGTCCAGTGGGCTTGAGTCGGCGGGTCGTAGGGCAGCTCGTTCTGGTAGAGCACGGTGGTGCCGCGCTCGCCGTTCCACACGGTGTTGAACTCCTGGAAGTGCTCGACGAACAGCCCGGTGGCGGTGACGTCGTCACCGTTGATGCGCACGCCGGTGCGGCCGATGTTGGTGTTCCAGCGCACGGTGTCGCCGTTCACGCCGTTCTCGCCGCCGGTCGGGAAGCCCTCGACGCCGTGGTCGCCGCGCCAGACCCAGGTGTGGTCGATGAGCACGTGGTCGGAGTTCACCTCGAGCGCGGTGTCCGTGGACCCCACGTGCGGGCCGCCGACGCGGAAGTAGACGTCCGACAGCGTGGTCGGGTTCGCCGGGTCCGCGCGGTGGCCGTGCTCGCCGTCGGCCTTGCCGACCTGCAGCAGCAGCTCGGACTCCGTCTCGCCGGCGTCGATCGTCACACCCGCGACGACGACGCCGGGGACGTCGGCGACCTTCATCGGCACGGCGCCGTCGACGGCGGTCAGGGTGGCGTGACCCATGCCGAGCACGACGGTGTCGGGACGCTTGACCTCGATGGTCTCCGCGATGTCGTAGACGCCCGGCGTCAGCAGCAGATGCTTGCCACGGGCCAGGTTGGTGTTGATCTCGCGGACCGAGTCGCCCGGCCGGGCGACGAAGAAGTCCTCGATCCCGACGGTGCGCCCGGCGGTCGTGCCGTCGGCCCAGCTCACGCCGCGCGTGCCGCTCTGCGCCGCGGGGACGCGGACGTTCCAGCGCCCGTCGTCGTCGACGAAGAGGTACGGCTTCTCCCGGCTCACCGGTGTGGTGTCGAGCGTCGTGTACGGCGGGTCCGGGAACGCGGAGTCGTCCGGTGCGCCGACGACGCCGGAGAACACCTGGTTCCACACGGCGTTGGACCACTCGGGCATCTCGCTGTTGCGGGTCAGCCACTGCTGCTGGGACCCGTTCAGCGGCGCGGTGTCGAACCGCGAGTCGGCGATGAAGCCGCCCGAGGCGTACTGCGGACCGTCGGTGCAGTAGTCCATGAGCGAGACGAACCCGTCGACGTCGAGGCGGCGCATCGACACCGCCTGCGAGACGGCCCAGAAGTTCGCGGACGCGCGGCAACCGTCCTGGCCCGCGCCGTCGACGGTCAGGTGCAGGTTCGACAGGGTGCGCCAGAAGTTGACCAGCGCGATGCAGTTCGGGCTGCCCGGGATGTCGTTCAGGCAGCGGTTGTAGACCTCGATCGCCCCGTGCACGTCGACGTCGCCCGGGGCGGCACCGAGACCCGCGACCTCGGTGTAGTACCCGACACGCGCCTGCAGCGGTTCCTCGGCCGAGCCGTAGCTGCCCGGCGTGAACAGGACGCTGTAGCGGTCGGTCGACATCTCGGCGTCGGTCTGCTGGTCGGCGAGCTCGTCGAGCGTCGCCTCGATCTCGGCCTGCGGGGTCGAGGGGTCGAAGACCGTGACGTTCGGGCCGAGGTCCGGGTCGTACGGGTCGACCTGCTGAGGCGGGGACGCGGCCACCGGTCCGGCAGCGCCGGCGGTGCCGAGCAGAGCGGCCACGGTGACTCCCAGGGCCAGGGCGCGGCGGGACCTGCCGCGCGGGGACGGGACTGACATGCGAGTTCCTCTCCGTCGAGACTCGTAGTGACTCGTGTCACCGCATCGCACACTAGGGCCCGCGCCCCGGTCGGCGCAAGCATCGGCCGAGCCCGGACGGACGCCGAGGGGGGCCGTCATCGCACGTCAGGGCGCGAGAACCGCTCCGTGCTCGTAGCATCGCCACCACGGGACCGACGACCAGGAGGACGACCATGGCCGACGACGCGGCGACGCCGCTCTCGCAGCGCACCGCCGGGACAGCCCGCCGACTGTGGGGGCTCGTCTATCTGCGGGCCGCCGCCTATCTCGTCGTCGGCGTCCTGCTGCTGATCAACCCCGACGAGGGGATCACCTGGCTGCGCTGGCTCGTAGGACTCGTCATCGTCGCGCAGGGCGCCCTCCTCGCGATCGAGAACCGACCGGCGAAGGAGTCGGGACCGGCGGCCCAGGAGGTCACCGTCCGGTTCGTCGCCGGGCTCGCGAGCGTGGTCGCCGGCCTGCTGGTGGTGCTCTGGCCCTCCATGACCGCCGACCTGCTCGTCCTCGTCGTCGGTGTCTGGGCCTGCGCGGCCGGCGTGATGGGTGTCGTCGCCGGCCTGCGCGGCCGCACCGCGCGCACCATGGCCTGGGACTGGCAGCTCGTCAACGCGGTGCTGTGGGTCGTGCTCGGCGTCGTCCTGCTCGCCCAGCCCGCCGAGGGCGCGACGACGATCGCCCTGCTGCTCTCGCTGTACCTGCTGCTCTCCGGTGCCGTGCTCCTCGTCGGCGCGCTGGCGACCAGCACCCGGCAGAAGGACCTCGACGCCGCCACCTGACGTCCCGCACCCGGGACCGCCCGGGACCGCACCGGCGCACCCCGCCCGGACGTGGCACGCTGGGCCGAGAGCCGGACATCCACCGAGGAGGACCGATGGACCCGATCGTCGTCGTCGGAGGTGGGCTCGCTGCCGCCCGCGCCACCGAGGGCCTGCGCCACGGCGGCTACGACGGCCCTCTCGTGGTGGTGGCCGGCGAGTCCGCCGTCCCGTACGAGCGCCCGCCCCTGTCCAAGGAGTACCTGCGCGGCGAGGCCGAGAAGTCCGACCTGCGCCCCCTCGACGCCGACTGGTACGCCGACCAGAGCGTCGACCTGCGCACCGGCACCAGCGCCACCGGGCTCGACGTCGGCGCGCGGTCCATCACGACGGCGCCCGGCGGGTCCCAGCGGTACTCGCGGCTGATCCTGGCCACCGGCTCGCGCGTGCGACGGCTCGACGTGCCGGGCGCCGAACTCGACGGCGTCCACTACCTGCGCTCCGTGCGCGACGCCGACCGGCTCGCCGAGGCGCTCGACGACGACGGCCCGGTCGTGGTGGTCGGCGACGGGTGGATCGGCATGGAGGTCGCGGCGTCGGCCCGCCAGCTCGGCCGCGACGTGACGGTCGTGGGCCGCGGCCCGCACCCGCTGGCCTCCCTCGGCGACGAGGTCGCCCGGATCTTCACCGGGGTGCACGAGGACAACGGCGTGCGCCTCCTTCACGGGCGATCCGTCACGGCCCTGCGCAGCGACGACGGCCGGGTCCGTGGCGTGGAGCTCGACGACGGCACCGTGCTCGACGCCCGCACCGTCGTCGTCGGCATCGGGGTCACGCCGGAGGTCGGGCTCGCCGCCGAGGCGGGCATCGACCTCGTCGACGGGTTCGGCAGCGGGATCGCCGTCGACGGCACGCTGCGCACCTCCGCACCGGACGTGTGGGCCGTCGGCGACATCGCCGCCGTCCCGTCGCGCCGTTACGACCGGCTGCTGCGCATCGAGCACTGGGCCGTCGCCGACGAGACCGGCAAGCACGCCGCCCGGTCGGTGCTGGGCTCCGGCGAGCCGTACGACGTGCTCCCCTACTTCTTCTCCGACCAGTTCGACCTCGGCATGGAGGCCAAGGGCCTGACCGAGGGCGAGGTCGTGATCAGCGGGTCCGCCGAGGACCGCGAGTGCGTCGTGTTCTGGGTCGACGGCGAGCGGGTCAACGGCGCGATGGGGGTCAACGTCTGGGACCGGATGGACGACGCCGAGGAGCTGATCCGGTCGACCGCGCCGGTCGACCGGCGCGAGCTGGAGCGCTTCGTCGACTGACCGTCCTGCACCAGCAGCATCGAGCGTCTCTGTTCCTCAGGAATCGGCGCGCGATTCCTGAGGAACAGAGACGCTCGATCGGCGACGGGCCGTCGGTCAGCCGAAGGTGAAGGTGTACACCGACACCCCGGCGGGCAGCTCCAGCTCCACGACGCCCTCGGTGTGCTCCTCGCCGCGCAGCACGTCGTAGAGCGTCGGGTTGCCCGCGACGTCGATCTCCCGCTCGGCCCGCACGGCACCGTCGTCGGCCAGCACGCGAGCGGTCACGGTGCCTTCGCCGCCCAGCACGGAGTACACGTCGGTGGACCGGTAGGCCAGCCGCAACGTCGCGTCGTCGGACGTCGCCGTCGCGCCCTGGAAGTCGACGTCCCATCGACCGTCGAGGGAGAAGGTGTCCTCCGGCTGCTCCACCGGCGCCTCGAAGCGACGTTCTCCGCTGCCGTAGCCGGTCGGCCCGGCATAGTTGAAGACCTTGTTGAGCGCGAGGTACGTCTCCGGCGTCGTGTCGGAGTCCGGGGTCGTGTCCTCGATGTCCGTCGGCGCCGGGAGCGCGACGTCGGGGTCGGCCTCGCGCAGCAGGTCGCGGATGTGCTGCTCGGTGGTGGCGTAGTCGCCCTCGCCGAACTTCAGGTAGCGCACCGTGCCGTCGGCGTCGACGAGGTACTCGGCGGGCCAGTACCGGTTCCGGTAGCCGGTCCACGTCGAGTAGGCGTTGTCCTGCGCGATCGGGTGGTCGACGCCGAGGTCCTCGGCGCCCGCGATCACGTTGCGGGTCTCCCGCTCGAACGCGAACTCGGGGGTGTGCACGCCGATGACCTCGAGCCCGGCGTCCTCGTAGCGGTCGTACCAGGCGTTGACGTGCGGGAGCGCCCGCTGGCAGTTGATGCACGAGTACGTCCAGAAGTCGACGAGCACCACCGTCCCGCGCAGGTCCTCGAGGTCC
Organism: Isoptericola haloaureus; assembly: GCF_036689775.1. Lineage (NCBI taxonomy): Bacteria > Bacillati > Actinomycetota > Actinomycetes > Micrococcales > Promicromonosporaceae > Isoptericola > Isoptericola haloaureus. Next base: position 102,959 of record NZ_JBAGLP010000116.1, read on the forward strand.
ACGGGGGTGTTGTCCGGCGTGTTGAGCCACTGCGTGATGCCGGTCAGCGGTGGGGCGGTCCCGCACTCGGCCAGCTCGGTGTCCCCGCTGGTGCAGTTGGACAGCTCGCGGTTGGCGTCGGTGACGATGCCGCCGAGCTCCAGGGCGTCCTGGACGTCCTCGTTGGCGTCGATCTGCTGCTGCAGGGTGCCGGTGTAGTCCGGCAGGGCCCGCTGCAGCTGCGCGGGCAGGTTCAGCGCGAGGGCGCCGGCCAGCGCGATCATCACGACGCCGCCGCCGATGCGGATCCCGCGCTGGTGCCGCTGGAACCCGCGCACCCGCTCGGCCACGCGCCGTCCGGCCAGGGCGAAGACCAGCAGCGGGATCGCGGCGCCGACGGCGAAGCTCACCGTCAGCGCGACCGTCCCGGGTCCGATCTGCCCGGTGGCGCCGGCCACGGTGATCGCGGCCAGCACGGGTCCGGCGCACGGCACGTACAGCACGCCCAGCCCGAGACCCAGGAGGAAGGCACCGCGGTCCTGGCGCGGGGAGCGCCGCGACCCCAGGGCGGCGATGCGCTGGAAGGGCCGCTCGAGCATCCCCTCGAACCGGGGCACGATCATGCCGACGCCGATCGCGGTGAGCAGCGCGATCCCGAGCCAGCGCAGCAGGTCCTGCGGCAGCCCGAGCGCGCCGAGGATCAGCGAGCCGAGCAGCGTGAAGACGCTGAAGCTGACGACCAGGCCCGCGATCACCAGGAAGGGACGCCAGGACCGGGGCGCCCGCGGACGCCGACGGCGAGCACCGGCGGCGGTCGGCCCGGTCAGGATCGCGCCGGCCTCCCCGAGCGTCGGCTCGTCGCCGTCGGAGAGCGTCAGGACGGCCGCCCCGCCGCTCCCCCGCGGCGGACTGCTGGAGACGCGGCCGGCACGGTCGACCCGGACGGCGGTCGGCGCACCGGCGAAGAGGGCCGGGTCGACGCCGGCACGCCCCGGCGTGTCTCCGGAGTCCGCGGAGGACTCACCCGTCGCGGCCCGGTCCCGCGCCCCCTCGACGCCGCCGGCGAAGAAGATGACCGGCAGCATCGGCAGGATGCACGGCGAGATGCCGGTGACGAGGCCACCGAGCAGACCGATGAGGATGAGCGTCTCCATGCCCGGGGTTCGGAGCCGAGAGCGTCCCGGACGGGTCGAGCCGCGCCGTTCAGCCCCGCACGGTCGTGGTGACGCTGGTCAGGACCGGTGAGCGGGGCGTCGAGCCGAACCCGAAGCGGACCGGCGGGTCGACGTCTGCGAGCGCCCCGAGCTCCTCCCCCTCCCAGGTGGCGTGGACCTGCGTGACGGCGTGGACGTCCGTGGCCCCGTAGGTCTCGAGCCGCCCGTTCCCGGCGCTGCCCCGCGTCCGGACCCCGTCGAGCACGAGCCGGGCGACCGGGTCGGTGAGCACGGTGAACGACGGCGCGGTGGCGAGCCGCTGCGGGACCAGCCGGAGCAGTCGGCCCAGCGCGGTGCGGTGCCCGACGGCGGCACGCAGGCGGAGCGGACCTGCCTCGGCGGTGAGCCACCCGCCCGGCGCCGGGGTGCCGCCGTCGGCCGGGGTGCCGCCGTCGTGCCCGACCCGCACCGGCGTCTCGACGACGTCGTCGAACCCGTAGGTGGTGGCGACGAAGTCGGCGACGTGTCCCGGGGCCAGCAGCAGGCGGCGCCCGGCGGCGTCCTCCACCATCGCGTCGGCGAAGGCCCCGAAGGGCGAGCGGTCCCACATCCCGACCACGACCCGCGTCCCGGACGCCGTCCCGACGCCGAGGATGCGCCCGTCGAATCGCCAGATGTCGCTCATCCCCCGATGATGCGGGCTCGCTCCGGGGGCCGCGAGATCACAGATCGGCAAAGTTCCGATCCGAACCCATCCGGACCCGTCCCCCGTTCCGAACCCCTGGATGACGAGCCCCGGAGACGTCGGGGCGACGAGGCAAGGAGAGAACGATGAACGCATCCACTCGCACCCGCACCGCCGCCGCCGGCTTCGCCACCCTGGCTCTGCTGGCCCTCGGCGCGTGCTCCTCCGACGACACCGGCGACGACATGTCGGGCTCGGAGGACACGATGACCGAGGAGTCCATGGAGGAGGACATGGAGTCCGAGGACGACATGGCCGAGGAGGACATGGAGTCCGAGGACGACATGGCCATGGACCCGGCCGCGAACCTCGTCGGCCCCGGCTGCCAGGACTACGCTTCGCAGGTGCCGGACGGCGCCGGCTCGATCGAGGGCATGTCCACCGAGCCCGTCGCCGTGGCCGCCTCCAACAACCCGCTGCTGACCACGCTGGTCTCCGCCGTCAGCGGTGAGCTCAACCCCGACGTGAACCTCGTCGACACCCTCAACGGCGGCGAGTTCACCGTGTTCGCCCCGGTGGACGACGCCTTCGCGGCCGTCGACGCCGAGACGATCGACACGCTGTCCACCGACGCCGACCTGCTGACCTCGGTGCTGACCTACCACGTCGTCGAGGGCCAGGCGCTGCCCGAGGACATCCCCGGTGAGCACACCACCGTCCAGGGCGACACCGTCGAGGTGACCGGCGAGGGCGACGAGCTCATGGTCAACGACGCCAACGTCATCTGCGGCGGCGTCATGACGCAGAACGCCACCGTCTACCTCATCGACTCGGTCCTCATGCCGTCGATGTGATCCCACCTCCCCGGATCCCGGACGCGCAGGGGGCGATCGGGGCCCTGGGCCTCCACCCGCACCGGCCCGTCTCGTCGCACGACGAGACGGGCCGGTGTCATGCGTGGCGGACCGTCGCCCCACCGTTCGAGCGGGTCGGTGCCGGACGGGAGGGCATGGTCGGGACGCCCCTGCACTCGCACGCTCGCTCCGGGTCATCCCACGGGCTGGCCTGGTCGGGACGCCCCTGCACCCGCACGCTCGCTCCGGGTCATCCCACGGGCTGGCCTGGTCGGGACGCCCCTGCACCCGCACGCTCGCTCCGGGTCATCCCTCGGGCTGGCCTGGTCGGGACGCCCCTGCACCCGCACGCTCGCTCCGGGTCATCCCTCCGCGAGCACGACGACCGGGTCCGTGGTCGGCTGCTCGGAGCCGCCGGCCGGTTCGACCGACACCGCCAGCCCGACGCCGTCGACGCCCTGCAGCAGCTGCTCGACCGACCCCTCCTGCGGGTCCAGCAGACCGGCCGACGTCACGCCGCCCTCGGCACCGACCAGCCAGAGCTGGTAGGTCGAGTCCGAGCCGACGTCGGGCAGGTCGCTCGCGCTGAACAGGAAGTCCTCGCCCGCGACGAGCACGGACGCCTGGCCACCACCGGCGACCTCGCTGCGCAGCAGCTGCGCCGACGGGTCGGCCATCATCTGTGCGACGGTGTCGACCTGCTGCTGCAGCTGGTTCTGCTCGACGGTCGCCTGGATCGCGACGGTCGTGGGCACCGCCACAGCGACCACGGCGGCGGCTGCGGCCGCGACCAGACCCCAGCGGCGACGACGGCGGGCCATCGGCACGACGTTCCCGTCGCCGGAGGGATGAGCACGTCGGGTCTCGCCGTCGGGGCCGGGCCACGCGCCGTCGTCGACCGCGGAGCGCTCGCCCGGTGCCGCCGTCGTCCCCTGCGCGATGCGGGACATCACGGCGTCGCGCAGCTCAGGAGGCGGCTGGGTGTTGACCGTGAAGGCCGCGACCACCTCGCGGTACTCGTCCAGGGCCCGCCGGGCCGCCGGGTCGGTGTCGAGGAGTCGCTCGACCGTGCGGCGCTCCAGGTCGTCGACGGCGTCGAGCGCGTAGGCGGGCAGGAGGTCCCAGGCGTCGTGCGTGCTGTCAGCCATGGTTCACCCCCAGGCAGTTGCGGAGCCGGATCAGGCCGTCCCGGATGCGGGTCTTGACGGTCGGCAGGGCGGCCCCGAGCCGCTCCGCCACCTCGCGGTAGGTGCGCCCGCCGTAGTAGGCGTCGACGACGGCCTCGCGCTGCGTGCCCGTCAGCGAGTCGAGGCAGCGCCGCACCGCGGCACCCTCGAGGCGACGCTCGACGTCCTCGGAGACGACGTCGTAACCGGAGCCGGCGACGCTCGAGTCGAGGTCGCGCTGGTCGCGGTCGCGGCGCGCCTGCTCGGCACGGACGCGGTCCACCGCCCGGCGGCGGGCCAGGGTGACGACCCAGGTGCGCGCCGAGGCGCGGGCGGGATCGAACTTCGCTGCGGTCTGCCACACCTCGACCATCACCTCCTGCGTCACCTCGGCGGCGTGGTCCGGGTCGCGAAGCACACCGATCGCCGTGCCGTACGCGGCGGGAGCGAGTGCGTCGTAGACCGGCCCGAACGCGTCCGGCGTCCCTGCGGCGCACGCCACGAGGGCGTCGTCGAGCGGCGTCGTCTCGGGTGATGGCACTCGGACAGTGTGCCCCACCGACGGCTCGCGGTCGATCCGCACCCTTTCCCGTCGTGTGTCCCGGACGTTCCGGGACATGAGTGGTTCGGTGCCGAGGCCGTTTCGGATGGGCGAATCACCCGTCGAGCGTCTCTGTTTCTCAGGATTCACGCGCTGATTCCTGAGAAACAGAGACGCTCGACGGGTGCCTGTGGATGACGACGGCGGTCGCCGGCGCCGTTCTGGTTGGCTCGACGGGTGCCCGGCCGCCCCCGCCCCCTCTCCCCGCGCCTGCTCCGCCTGGCTGCGCAGCAGGAGGGGCTGCTGTCGGTGCGTCAGTGCATCGGCTCCGGGATGAACCACGAGCAGATCGCGGCCAGGGTCCGCAGCAAGGACTGGGAACGCCCGGCACGCGGCGTCGTGGACACCGGCCACCCCGCCACCCGGGACCGGGCCGACGACCCGATCGCGCACCGGCGCCGCCGGGCCGCCGTGCTCGGGCTCCTCGCGCACCCGGGGTCGGTCGTCACCGGCGTCTGCGCCCTCGTGCTGCACGGCGTCCAGGGCGCTCCGATCGAGGTGACCCCGGAGGTGGCGATGCCGACCGGGGCGCCGCGAGCCGCGCGGCCGCCGGTCCGGCTGCGACGCTCACCGGTCCCGGTGTGGGTCGACGTCGACGGGTTCCGCTGCGTCCCCGTCGAGGTGGCGCTGGCCCAGGCCGTCCCCGAGCTGCGCCGTCGGCCCGCCGTGGCCCTGTTGGACTCCGCGCTGCATCGCGGTCTCCTGACGCCGAGCGGCCTGGTGGCGGCGCACCGAGCGGCCGCAGGTCGCCGGGGCGTGGCGCGCACGCGCTCGTGGTGGGGACTGGCCGACGGCCGGGCGGAGTCGCCGGCCGAGACGTGGGCGCGCCTCGACTGCCTCGACGCCGGGTTCCCGCCGGACGCGCTCCAGCTCGCCGTCGCCGGCCCTGCAGGCGACGTGTTCGCCCGGGTCGACCTCGCCTGGCGGCTCCCCGACGGCACCGCGCTGCTGGTGGAGATCGACGGGCGCGACGTCCACTCCGCACCGGAGGCCGTCTACCGCGACCGCGTCCGGCAGAACCGGATCGACACGTCACGGACCGTCGTCCGTCGCTTCACCGGCGCCGACGCCTGGCACGGACGCGTCGGGGCCGAGGTCGCGAGGGTCCTGCGTCCGGCCGGGTGGCGACCCGCGCCGCTGCCCGCCGGCACCGTGCTACGGGTCGATGCCTGATCCTGCTCCGGCCCGTCGAGCGTCTCTGTTGCTCAGGAATCAGCGGCTGATTCCTGAGCAACAGAGACGCTCGACGTCAGGAAGCGCGCCGCGCGCGGACCGCGTCGGCCAGGACCGTCAGGAGCTCCGCCGTCGTGCCCCAGTCCATGCACTTGTCCGTGACCGACTGGCCGTAGACGAGCTCGTCGAGCGGCGCCGGCTTCTGCGCGCCCGCCTCGAGGAAGCTCTCCAGCATCAGCCCGGTGATGCCCCGCTCACCGTCGGCGAGGCGTGCCGCGATCTCGCGCACGACCTCGGCCTGGCGCACGTGGTCCTTGCCGGAGTTGCCGTGGGAGGCGTCCACGACCACGCCCTCCTCCACGGCACCGCCCAGACCGGAGGTGCGGGCCACGGCCAGCGCGTCGGCGACGTCGGAGACCCCGTAGTTCGGACCGCCGCGGCCACCGCGCAGGATGACGTGGCAGTCCGGGTTGCCCGCGGTCTCGACGGCGGCCGCCCGACCCTCGGCGTCCGCCCCGAAGAACGTGTGCTCGCTGGCCGCGGTGATGCAGCCGTCCACGGCGATCTGCACGTCCCCGTCCGTGGCGTTCTTGAACCCGACCGGCATCGACAGTCCCGACGCGAGCTGACGGTGGACCTGCGACTCCGCGTTGCGCGCGCCGATCGCACCCCACGTGACGGCGTCGGCGATGTACTGCGGAGAGGTCGGCTCGAGGAACTCGCACGCGGCCGGGACACCGGCGTCGAGCACACCCAGCAGGACCTCGCGGGCGAGCCGCAGGCCGTGGTGGACGTCGTGCGAGCCGTCCAGGTGCGGGTCGTTGATGAGCCCCTTCCACCCGACCGTGGTGCGCGGCTTCTCGAAGTAGACCCGCATGACCACCACGAGCTCCTCGGACAGCTCGCGTGCCAGCGGCGCGAGCCGGCGGGCGTAGTCGAGGGCGGCGGCCGGGTCGTGCACCGAGCAGGGCCCCACGATGACGACGAGCCGGTCGTCCTCGCCGCGCAGCACGTCGCGCACCTCGCGGCGCGAGGTCGTCACGAGGTCGCTGCGGGCGGTGCCCAGGGGCAGCCGGGCGCGCATGGAACGCGGTGCGGGCAGCGGGTCCAGCGCACGGACGCGCAGGTCGGAGGTCTCGGCCATCAGCTCAGTATCTCGCTCGACGTCGGTGGTGCGCGCGGAAGGGGTGGTGTCGGAGGTCGTGGTGCTCATCGTCGCGGGGCTCCTGGTCGTGGGGTCGTGGTCGGCGGTCCGGCGGCGTCGCCGCACGCGTTCCGATCCCGACCGGAGGCCCGTCCGACGACGAAGGGCCCGGACGCGCGGTGCGTCCCAGGCCCTGTGCTGGCTCCGGTGGAAGGTGTCGGTCAGGCGCGAGCCCGCCGAGCTCCCAGCGGAGCCGGCGTAAAGCGCCAATACCAACGGATGTCCACGGCCATGACAGTACGCCCGCCGTCGGGCCGCGTCCACCGGCGTCCACCATCCGGGCTCACGGGCGCGCGAACAGGGCTCCCCCGGCGGGGTCGGCACGGAAGGTGCGCTCCAGGGCGAGCCGTTCGCGCGCCGAGTCGGCGAGGTCCTCGGGCAGCCCGTCGTCGGGGAACCAGCCGACCGCGAGCGACTCGTCGTCGGCCACCCGGGCGCCGGCGGCGGCCTCGGCGGACACGGGACGTGCGCAGAACAGCGAGTCCAGGTACGTGGTCCGGTCGCCGTTGGGGTAGGTGACCACGGGCGTGCTGAACACCGCGGCGAGCGCCGTGACCTCGATCTCCACGGCGGTCTCCTCGAGGACCTCGCGCACGATCCCGACGGCGGGCTGCTCGCCGGGGTCGAGGATGCCGCTGGGCAGGGCCCACTCGCCCGTGTCGGCGCGCCGCCCGAGCAGCACGCGACCGTCGTCGTCCCGCACGACGGCGGTGACCCCGGGCAGCCAGAGCAGGTCGGTGCCGACGCGGGCACGCAGGGAGACGACGTGGTCGGGGATCGGCATGCGGCGAGCCTATCCCCGCGGTCTCAGGCGCGGGCGTAGCGCGCCACGAAGTTGCGCAGGACCCGCATCGGCTCGGTGACGGGCCGGGCCGACGCCCGCGCGACGACGGCTCCCGCCTCCTCCGGGTCGAAGTACCCGTGGTGCCGGTAGACGCGGACCCGTTCGGTCAGCCCCGCCAGGTCGAGCTCCGGGTGGAACTGGGTGGCGTAGACGTTCTCGCGGACCTTGAACATCTGCACCGGCGACCACGGGGAGAACGCGAGCCGCACCGCGTGGGGCGGCAGCTCACGGATCGCCTCCTTGTGACCGACGAACGCGGCGAACGCGGGCGGCACCCCCGCCAGGAGCGGGTCGTCCGCGCCCTCCTGGGTGAGCTCGACGGTGACGACACCGACGTCCTCGCCGTAGTGGCGGTCCACCACTCCCCCGATGTAGGTGCCGAGGGTCCCGACGCCGTAGCAGGCGCCGAGGAACGGGAAGTCACGGTCCACGACCTCGTCGAGCAGACCCGCCATCTCCCGCTCCACCCGGTGCTGCACGTCCGACTTCACGTCGTCGGGGTCGGACGAGTTGAACGGGCCGCCGCCGACGATGACCCCCGAGTAGGCGTCGAGGTCGACGCGCGGCATCGGGTCCGCCTCCAGCCGGACCCGGTGGAGCTGGTCGGGGGCGAGCCCGCCGAATCGGCACATCGCCTCGTACTCCCCGTCGGCGGCGACGTCCTCGGGCCGCGTCGCCAGCAGCAGGAACGGCTTCATGACCCGAGGCTATGCCGCCGTGCGGCGGGCCGCGCGGGCGGGTCCGAGACCGCCCGCGCGGCTCACGTCCAGCGGAACAGGCGGATCGCCAGCGGCAGCAGCACCGCCGTCCACACGGCCATGACGACGAGCTGCAGCAGCGGGAACCCGCTCTCGAACCAGCCGATCGACAACGCCTGCGCGGCGGCACCCAGCGGGCTGAACTGGCCGATCTGCTGCAGCAGGTCCGGCATGACCGGTCCGGGCGTCCACACCCCCGCGAGCAGCAGCATCGGGAAGTAGATCGACATCGAGATGCCGTTCGCGGCCGACGCCCGGGGCGCCACCGCCGCGACGAGCATGCCGAGCGCGAGCATCACCGCCATCCCCAGCAGGAAGCCGAGCCCGACGACACCGAGCTGCTGCGGCGCGGGGACCCCGAAGGCCAGGGCCGCGACGAGCAGCGCCAGCCCGACACCGATGAGCGTGGTGATCGCGTTGATGACCAGGTGCGCCGCGACGATGCCCTGCGGTCGCATCGGCGTGGTGGACATCCGCCGCAGCACCCCCTTCTCGCGGTAGGTCGCGAGGGTGACCGGCATGACGGTGAGCGACGCGGTCCCGACGGCCATCGCGAGGATGGTGGGCACGTAGGTCGCGATCGGGGTGACGCCGTACCAGACCGAGTCCGGCGGGGCGTCCAGGATCGGCTCGCGCATGCCGGGGATGAGGAACCCCACCCCGAGCAGGATGAGCGTGGGGAAGACGACCCCGAAGAAGGGGGCGGCGAAGTCCCGGAACCACACCAGGAACTCGGTGGTCAGCAGACGCCGGAACCCGCGCCATCCGGCGCGGCTGCCGGTTCGGCGCGCCGAAGCGGCCGTCGTGGTCATGACCGGTCTCCTTCCGTGACGAGCGCGGGTTCCTCGTCCTGCTCGACGTAGGTCCGCCCGGTGACGGCGAGGAAGACGTCCTCGAGGGTCCGGGTGACGGTGCGCACGTCGTCGGGCACGAGGTCGGCCTCGGCCAGGGCGGGGACGACGGCGAAGAGGACCCGGGGCGTGCCGGTGACGGCGATCTCGCCGGGCACCCCGTCCATCTCCTCGACGCGGGTGACGTCGGGATGCGTCGCGGCGAGCCGGTCGAGCACCTCGCGGGCCGCGCCGACGACCTCGTCGGCGAAGCGCAGGACGACGGTCCGGTCACCCTCGAGGCCGTCGATCAGTCCGCGGGGCGTCCCCTCGGCCACGATGCGCCCGCCGTCGATGACCACGAGCCGGTCGCACAGCCGCTCGGCCTCGTCCATGAAGTGCGTGACCAGCAGGATGGTGACGCCGGTGTCGCGCACCCGGTCGATGAGGTCCCAGGTGTTGCGGCGGGCCTGCGGGTCGAGCCCGGTGGTGAGCTCGTCGAGGATGGCGACCTGCGGGTTGCCGACCAGGGCGAGCGCGATCGACAGCCGCTGCTTCTGTCCCCCGGAGAGGTTGCGGAACTGCTTGTCCGCGTGGTCGGTCAGGTCCAGCAGCGCGAGCAGCTCGTCGGGGTCGGCCGGGGCGGGGTAGAAACCGGCGAAGAGCCGGATGGCCTCACCCGCGGTGATCTTGTCGTGCAGCGTCGCCTCCTGGAGCTGCACGCCGAGCACGTCGCGGACGGCCGTGGGGTGCTTCTGGGTGTCGTGACCCAGCACGTGGGTGGTGCCGCCGTCGGCCCGGCGCATGCCGGCCAGGGTCTCGACGGCCGTGGTCTTGCCGGCCCCGTTGGGCCCCAGGATCCCGAAGATCTCCCCGGGGCTGACGGCGAAGGACACGTCGTCGACGGCGACCTTGTCGCCGTAGGTCTTGCGGAGGTGCCTGACCTCCACGACAGGTTCGGTCATCGGGCGCTCCTTCGGTCGGGCGAGCGGATCAGGGACGCAGCGGCGCGGAGCGCAGCACGAGGTGGGCGACGGCGTAGGCGAGCGCGGCGACGACCAGGGCGCCGCCGACGCCGAACAGCGCGCCGAGGGCGACGTCGTCGTACCCGCCGCGCCACGGGATGCCGGCGATGCCGGTCCGGGTGGCGATGTCGACGAGCGCGCAGGGAAGGAGGAGCGGTGCGACGAGGAGGGTCCCGCGCCAGGGCCCGAACCGTCGGAAGCCGGAGGCGATCGCGACGGCGACCAGGAGGTAGGTGACCATGACCAGGGACTCGGCGGCCACGGCGACGGCGATCCCGCCGGCCGTGTCGAGGGCGACCGTCCCGGTGTCGACCTGCCACGGGCGGTCGCCCTCGGCGTAGATCTGCTGCTCGACGAGCACGAGCACCACGGTCAGCACGCCGAACGCCAGGCCGACGACGACGGCGGCCCGGGTGGCGCCGTCGACCCATGCGCGGCGGGTTCCCCCGGCTCCGACGTGCACGGGCAGGGCGCCCGCGGTGACGACGATGCCGACGACGAAGGGAATCCACCGGGCCGGGCTGCCGGAGACGTCGTAGGTGAACCCGACGGCCTCGCCACCCCACTGCTCGACGACGAGCAGGACGCCGACGACGAGCAGGACCCAGAAGGCCCAGAACCAGAGCCCGACGATCGTGAGCACGCGGAGGAAGCGCCGCCGAGCGGCACGGACCCCGGGGTCGACGCGGCTGGGACGACGCCGGATGGGACGGCGCTGTGCGGTGTCAGGGGCCACGGTCGGTGCGGTCATGACGGTCACCTCGACGGCCGGATCGGGAGGCGGAACAGCATCGCGCGCAGCCAGCCGGCGGCCAGGGCGACGGCGACGGCGAGGGCCAGCAGGGTCACCACGACGGCGGACGCGCGCCCGAGACCGAGACCGACGTCGTCCGTCCAGGATGCGACGCGGCCGGCCACCTCCGCCACCGCAAGCAGCGCCGCGTTCGGCACGAGCAGCAGCGTGCCCCGCCAGGCGCCGTGGTGCAGGTAGCCGACGGCCACCGCGACGCCGACGAGGATGTACACCGCGATCGTCAGGGTGGCACCGACGAGCGTCAGGAGCAGGTCGCCGGCCTGCCCGCCGAAGATCAGGAAGTCCGGGGCTTGCCAGGGCCACCCGAGCTCGTCGAAGAGCCGGCGTTCCCCGAGCTGGGCGAGGGTGTAGGCCAGTCCGTAGAAGACGCCGCCTCCCGCCGTGGCGAGCAGCGCCCCGCGGAACAGCGCCCGGCGTGTGCCACCGGCGGCGACGTGGGTGGCGGTGATCGTGGCGCACATGATCAGCCCGAGGGCGAAGGCGAACCAGCGGGCGCTGTACCCGCCGGTCGCCAGGATCCCGACGTCCATCTGGTGGCCGGCCCGGTCGACGATCAGGGGCACGGTTACCGCGACGACGGCCAGCACGACCCAGAACCCGGAGCCGACGACGACGTTCGGGACGCCGAGCGACCTCGCGGCACGCCGGGTAGCGGCCGACTCGACGCGGCGGACCAGTGCGCCGCGGTCGACGAGGGCTGCCGTGCCGTTCATCGCCTTGCTCCCCTCGACGCGTCGGCGTCACGGCCGGCGACCGTCGCTCGGTGGGCGGCGGGGTCGGTGAGACGCACGAACAGGTCCTGCAGCGGCAGGTGACCCAGCTCGACGCCGGCCTCCCGGGCGGCGGCGCGGGTGCCGTCGTCGGGCGCCCCCTCGAGAGTGACCTGGACGGTGCCGCCGAGCTGCTGGCGGTGCAGGACCTTCCGGTCCCCGGCGAGGCGCTCGACCGCCGTCGTCGGCCCCGTGAGGCTGAAGCCGCGCCGGGCCATCTCCTCCGCGGTCTCGGCGAGGAGGACGCGGCCGCCGTCGAGCACGACGACGTCCTCGAACAGCCGCTCGACCTCCTCGACGAGGTGGCTGGACAGCAGGATGGTGCGCGGGTGGGCGGCGTAGTCCGCGAGGATCTCGTCGTAGAACGCGTACCGCGTCGGGGCGTCCATGCCGAGGTAGACCTCGTCGAAGATGGTCAGCGGTGCCCGGGACGCGAGGCCGAGGACAGCACCGACGGCGGACCGCTTGCCCCGCGACAGGGCGTTCGGCTTCTTGCGGGTGCTGATCTCGAATAGGTCCAGGAGCCGCTCGGCCGCCTCGGCGTCCCAGTGCGGGCGCAGGTCGGCGTAGTACTTCAGGGTCTCGCGCAGCTTCTCGTCGTCCTGGACGCCGCCGCCCTCGCTGACGAGCTGGACGTTGGAGGTGGCCCACGGGTTCTCCCAGGGGTCCTCCCACGCGGCGGGGTCGTCCCCGGCGCCGACGGCGACGCGGCCGCTGGTCGGGCGCCGGTAGGCGGCGAGCAGGGAGAGCATCGTGGTCTTGCCGGCGCCGTTGCGGCCGAGCACGCCGGTGATGGTGCCGGGCCGGATCGTCAGGCTCGCACCGTCGAGGGCCGTCGAGGCGTCCTCGCGGAAGGTGCCGCCGTCGCGGGTCACGCGGCGCTGCCGGCCGAACCGGACGACGACGTCGTCCAGCCGGGCGCCGAAGGGGGCGGGGGCCGTCATGACTCCTCCGTGGTGGTCGAGCGGCTGCGGATGTGGTCGACGATCTCGTCGTCGGAGATGCCGAGGACGGCGGCCTGCGCGAGCGCCGGGGCGAGCACGTCGTCGAAGTAGGCCGTGCGGTCGTGCTCGAGCAGTCGCTGCCGGGCACCCGGTGCGACGAACATGCCCAGGCCCCGTCGCTTGTAGAGCACGCCCTCGTCGACCAGGCCGGTGAAGGCCTTGGCTGCGGTGGCGGGGTTGATGCGGAACGTCGTGGCGAACTGGGTGGTGGACATGACCTGCTCGTCCTCCGCGAGCTCTCCCGCGAGGACCTGCGACCGGATCATCTGGGCGATCTGGACGTAGAGAGGTTCAGGCCCGTCGAACACGCGCCCTCCCCTCGTTCGTCGTGGTTCTGCGGTTCATTACTCAACTAATGAACCACAGAGGCAGATGTCCGTCAACACCTCTGCCGAGGTAGGCAAGCTCCTGGCGAGGTAGGCAACCTTGCCTACCCCGGCGGAAGGTTGCCTACCTCGCCGCAGAGTTGCCTACCTCGGCCGAACGGAGGCCGACGCTACGTCAGCTGCATCGTGGTGACGCAGGTCGCGTCGTCGGCACCGGCCGTGGACAGCGGGGAGCTGGCGCTCATCCCGTCGTGCTCGATCGTCACGGTGGCGTCGAGGTCGCGCGGGAGCCAGAGCCCGACGAAGCCGTTGTCGAACGTCGTCCGGGTCTCGTCGAGCACGACCTCACCGGTCGCGTCGTCGGTGACGAGCACGTCCACCTCGGCGTTCTGCAGCTCGCCGGTGCAGGTGGTCAGGCTGTGGAAGTAGCACTCGTGCGTCTGGTCGACGTAGGGCGCGATCGACACGTAGAAGTCCTCGCCCTCCAGGGAGACCGTGGTCTCCCCCTCGTCGGCCGTGGTCACGAGCAGCTCGTCGGGGCGGACCGAGACCATGAGGTCGGTCGGGCGCTCGGCGAGGGGCAGGGCGTCGAGCGTGTCGACGATCTCGCGGCCGTCGAGACCGTCGAGACCGGCGTCGGTGAGCGACGCGGACGAAGCGGTGTCGGCAGCGGCGGTCTCGTCGTCCGTCGACGGCGTGGGCTCGCCCGCGGAGCAGGCGGCCAGCGTCAGCGCGGCGAGGGAGGCGGTCAGGGTGAGCAGGGCCCGCTGGCGGGCACGGTGGAGCAGCATGGTCGGTTCTCTTTCGGGATCGGTGCGGGATCGAGGTGTCCGGAGGGGACGGCTCAGGGGCCGGCGTCGCTCGCGCGACGGGCCGGCCCGGCCGTTCTCACGTCCGGCTGATCCCGAGAGCCCGGAGATCCGGTGCGGGGAGGAGCCGCGGCACCGCACGACGGCTGGTGACGCGCGGCAGGTCGGACGGCAGGTCCCAGACGATGCGACGCGGCCCCGCCAGGACCAGGAGCACGACGACGAGCAGCATGAACGCGCAGATCATGGCGGCGTCGTGGTGCGGGGCGCCGCAGTCGACGCACGGGGCGACCGGTGCCACCTCCGAGCCGGCCGAGACCTCCGCCGCCGCGACGGCCGGTGCGACGGAGTCGGTCGGCGGGACCGGTGCCTGGACATGATGTCCGGCCGCTGCGACGGTGCCGTCGCCGGCCGGCGGTGCCGCCACGGCGAACCCGTGGCCCGTCACGAGCGCGAGGAAGCCGAGGACGACGGCGAGTGCGGCACGGTGGTGCCAGCGTCCGTCGCGGCTCCCGGGCCGCGCACCGTGCGCTCGCCTCACGGGTCCATGCTACGCGGGAGATGCTGGGGCGATGGACGTCGCGGACACCTGGTCGAGCCTGACCTTCGTCGTCGCGGGCATCTGGATCGTCGCCCGACGGCGGCGCCCCGGCGACGGCGACGGGCACGGCTCCGCGGCGCGCACCCGGGCCGCGCTCGGCGTCCTGGCGATCGGCATCGGCGTCGGGTCCGTGATCCAGCACGGTCCTGCGCCGTCGTGGAACCCGGTCGTCCACGACCCGCCCCTCCTGGGCGCGTACGCGCTGGTCGCCGCGGACGCGATCGCGGACCTCACGGGGCGCCGGATGCGCACCTGGTGGTGGCTGGCCCCGACGCTCTCCGACGCGGTCCTGGCCGCCGTCGACCCGTGGGCCTCCATCGTCGCGCAGGGGATCGCCTCGGGGGTCGCCGTGGTGCTGATCCTGCTGCGCGCGCTGGCCCGGCCGAAGCTGCGCGCTCGGCTCGTGAGCGCCGTCGTCGTCCTGGGGGCCGGAGCTCTGATCGGGTTCGTCGAGCCGTGGGGGCACACCGGGTGGCACCTGCTCGCGGCGGCGGCGATCGTCGTCGCGGCACCCGCCGTCGGGCGGCGGACCCCTGAACCCGGACAGCGGCGCGGGACCCCACGACCGGTCTGACGGCGGCTCCCTGCGCGGCACGTCAGCCACGCAGGACGTCCATCATGGCCACGTTGATGTAGAGCACCTCACGTCCCACCTTGAGATCGGCCAAGGCACCGGCATCGACCAGTCCGTGCAGCCATTTCGAGGCCGTGGGCCGCGAGACACCGCACCGCGCCATGACGTCCCGGACGCGGGCGTACGGCTGTTCCATGAGGACGGCCAGCAGGTCGCCGTTCGCCGATCCGACGGTCGTGCGGATGAGATCGAGCAGGGCCTCCTGCACCGACTGGATCCCGTCGACGACACGGGTGGTCCGCTCGGCGGTCTCGCGCACACCGTCGACGATGTACCGCACCCAGGGTTCCCACGCGCCGTCGGACGTGACGTCGCGCAGCAAGCGGTAGTACTCGTCCTTCGACTCGATGATGTACCGGGACAGGTACAGCACGGGGAGGTGCAACAGCCCCGCGTCGCAGAGCATGAGGACGTTCATGATGCGACCGGTTCGCCCATTGCCGTCGGTGAAGGGGTGTATCGCCTCGAACTGGTAGTGAGCGACCGCCATACGCACCAACGGGTCGAGGTCCGTGGGCGCGTTGAGGAACTCCGACCAGTCGTCGAGCAACCGTCCCAGCGCCGGACCGGACGGCGGGGTGTAGACACGCTTCCGGGTGGCCGGGTCGCCGATGAACACCTCTCCGCGCCGGAACCCTTCATCGTACCCCCGGATGTCCGCGCAGACCTCCGCCGCCGTGTTCGCGGTCAGCTGCCGCCGGCCAACCTGCTGGAATCCGGTGTGCAGGGCGCTGCGGTAGCGAAGCGCCTCACGTGTCGTCGGCGTCGCTCCGACGTCCGTGACGGCCGCTGTGAACAGCTCGTCCGTCGTCGTGACGATGTTCTCGATCTCCGAGCTGGCCTGCGCCTCGAGCAAGAGGATCGCGTTGATCAGCACTGTCGGATTCGGGAGGGCCAACGCCCTCGCGTCGAACCGCGCCAGGGCGTCGCGCGCCTCGATCGTCGCCTTGAGCACGGCGCGCGTCTCCAGGTCCACCTGTGGAGGCAACGTCGGGAGGTCGTCGTGCGGACGCTCGGCACTCCAGGTCATGGACCTACCGTAGACCGACGTGGCAAGAATCGCGCTGATTTTTGTCACGTCCGCGCGACGTGTCAACGAACTTGCCACGTAAGGTCCCGCGCGGCCCGGCCCCACGGCAGCACCGCCGTCGGACACGACAGAGCCCGGGGTGAGCGCAATGCTCACCCCGGGCTCCGCGTGCTACCTGACCGAGAAGTTGCCTACCTCGGCGGAAGGTTGCCTACCTCGGCGGAAGGTTGCCTACCTCGGCGTCAGGCCGTCACCGACTCGGCGTCCGTGGCGTCGTAGGTCGCCAGCTCGGCGATGTCGGCCGCCACGAGCTCGCCGATCTGGATCGCGTTGAGCGCGGCACCCTTGCGCAGGTTGTCGTTCGCGACGAACAGCACCAGCCCGCGACCGTCCGGGACGGACTGGTCGGTGCGGATGCGGCCCACGAACGACGGGTCGGCACCGGCCGCGCCCAGCGGGGTCGGGACGTCCGCCAGCTCGACGCCCGGGGCGTCCGCGAGCAGCTCGCGGGCGCGGTCCGGTGTGATCGCATCGCCGAACTCGGCGTGGATCGCCAGCGAGTGGCCGGTGAACACCGGCACGCGCACGCAGGTACCCGCGACGGCGAGGTCCGGCAGACCGAGGATCTTGCGGGACTCGTTGCGGAGCTTCTGCTCCTCGTCCGTCTCCTCGGACCCGTCGTCGACGATCGCGCCGGCCAGCGCCACGACGTCGAACGCGATCGGCGCCACGTACTTCTCCGGCGCCGGGAACTCCACCGCCGACCCGTCGTGGGTGAGCCCCTCGAGATCGCCGGACGTCGCGGCGCGCGCCTGGTCGGCGAGCTCCTTGACGCCGCCGAGCCCGGAGCCGGACACGGCCTGGTACGTGGCGACCCGCAGGCGCTCCAGCCCGGCCTCGGCGGCCAGGGGCTTGAGCACCGGCATCGCGGCCATCGTGGTGCAGTTCGGATTGGCGATGATGCCCTTGCCCGCCTCACTGATCGCCTCCGGGTTCACCTCGGAGACCACCAGGGGCACCTCGGGGTCGAGACGCCAGGCGGAGGAGTTGTCGATGACGACGGCGCCCGCCTCCGCGAACCGCGGCGCGTGCTCGCGCGACGTCCCGCCGCCTGCGGAGAACAGGGCGATGTCGATGTCCGCGAGGTCCTCGGTCGCCGTGGCGGCCGTGTCCTCGACGGTGACCTCGACGCCCTCGTAGGTGATCGTCGAGCCGGCCGACCGCGCCGAGGCGAACAGCCGCAGCTCCTTGATCGGGAAGGCGCGCTCGGCGAGCAGCTTGCGCATCACGGCGCCGACCTGACCGGTGGCGCCGACGACGGCGACGTTCACGCCCGTTGTGTTGATCTGGGCCATGCGGCTCACCGCCCCGTCCCGGCGTAGACCACGGCCTCGCCCTCGGCGGAGTCGAGCTCGAACGCGGTGTGGATGGCGCGCACGGCGTCGTCCAGGTTGTCGGCACGGGTGACCACCGAGATGCGGATCTCCGAGGTGGAGATCATCTCGATGTTGATGCCCGCGTCCCGCAGCGCGCCGAACAGGCGGGCGGAGATGCCCGGGTGCGACTTCATGCCGGCGCCCACGAGCGAGACCTTGCCGATCTCGTCGTCGACCTGCAGGTCGTCGAACTTCAGCTCGGACTTCACGGCGTTCAGCGCGGCCGTCGTCGACCGGATGTCGGCGTGCGGCAGCGTGAAGGAGATGTCGGTCAGACCGGTGTCCGCGGCGGACACGTTCTGGACGATCATGTCGATGTTCGTGCCGGCGGCAGCCACGACCTCGAAGATGCGGGCCGCCTGGCCCAGGGTGTCCGGCACGCCGACGATGGTGATCTTGGCCTCGCTGCGGTCGTGCGCGACGCCGGAGATGATCGGGTCTTCCATGGCTGCTTCCTCCTGCTCCTCGGAGCTGGCGTTCGGGTCGATGAGGTCTCCGTGGGTGCCCTTGACGAGCGTCCCGTTCTTGCCCGAGAACGAGCTGCGCACGTGCACCGGGACCTGGTAGCGGCGCGCGTACTCGACGGCGCGCAGCGCCAGCACCTTGGCGCCGGACGCGGCCAGCTCGAGCATCTCTTCGTAGGTGACCTTGTCGATCTTGCGAGCGCCCGGTGCGATGCGGGGGTCCGCGGTGAAGATGCCGTCGACGTCGGTGTAGATCTCGCAGACGTCGGCGTCGAGACCGGCGGCCAGCGCGACCGCCGTCGTGTCGGAGCCGCCGCGGCCGAGCGTGGTCACGTCGTTGCCGCTGCTGACGCCCTGGAAGCCCGCGACGATCGCGACCTGGCCCTTCTCGAGGGTCTGGCGGATGCGGTGCGGGACGACGTCGACGATCCGGGCCTTGCCGTGGACGGCGTCGGTGAGGAGACCGGCCTGCTGGCCGGTGAAGGACTTCGCCTTGACCCCGAGCTTGTCGATCGCCATGGCGAGGAGGGACATCGAGATCCGCTCACCGGCGGTGAGCAGGATGTCCATCTCGCGCTGCGGCGGACGGGGGCTGATGTCGGCGGCAAGATCGAGGAGCTCGTCGGTGGTGTCGCCCATGGCGCTCACCACGACCACCACGTCGTTGCCGGCGCGCTTGGCCTCGGCGATGCGCTTGGCCACGCGCTTGATGGAGCGGGCGTCCGACACGGACGACCCGCCGTACTTCTGCACGACCAGTGCCATGCATGCAACCTTTCTGTCGCCGGCCTCCGTCTCTTCCAACGGCCCGCCGGTTTCTTGTGTGTGCGCGCTCCATCGTAGCGACCCGGACCGGGGACCGGTGTGCCGGGCGTCACATCGGTGCCGATCGGCGCCCACGGGAGGGGCGCTACGCGGCGCCCGTAACGACGTCGTACCCGAGCGTGCAGATGAGGGCCCCGACCACGACGACGAAGACCGCGCGCACGAAGCGGCTGCCCTTCGACACTGCCATCCGTGCACCGATGTACCCGCCGACGAGGTTGGCCACACCCATCGCCAGCCCCAGGCCCCACACGACCGCGCCGGCCGGCACGAAGAAGATCAGCGCGCCCAGGTTCGTGGCGAAGTTCACGATCTTCGCCAGGGCCGACGCCGGCAGGAACGCGTACCCGAGGACGCTCACCAACGAGATCACCAGGAAGGTGCCGGTGCCCGGCCCGAGCAGGCCGTCGTAGGCGCCGATGACGAGGCCGATCCCGGCCGCCGTCCACCGGTGCCGGTTGCCCTCCCAGCGCAGGTCGTCGTACTGGCCGAGCTGCGGCTTGGCGATCGTGAAGACCGCGACGCCGATCAGGACCACCAGGATGATCGGCGTGAACAGCTCGGCCGGGATCTGCGTCGCCAGTGCCGCTCCCCCGACGGCGCCCGCCAGCGCCGCGGCCGCCATCGGCCCGGCCGTGGTCAGGTCCGGGCCGACGCGCCGGTAGTAGGTGATCGAGCTGACCGACGTTCCCATGATCGACCCGAGCTTGTTGGTCGCCAGCGCCTGCACGGGTGACATGCCCGGCACGAGCAGCAGCGCCGGGAGCTGGATGAGCCCGCCTCCGCCGACCACGGCGTCGACCCAGCCGGCGGCCAGTCCGGCCAGCACGAGCAGGGCGATGGTGGTGGGGTCGAGGTCGAGCACGATCGGCATCCTCGCACGCGCGGAGGCACCGGGGACGCCGAGCGGGTGAGGCCCGGCCTACTTCACGCGGACCGTGAGCTCCTTCGAGCTCGTGGCGCCGAGGTCGTTGGTGAAGACGACGCGGTAGGTGTAGCGGCCGGGCTCGCGGCCCTCGAGCGGCACCTGGACGTGCTGGGCCGAGGGCGTGGCGGCCTCGAGCTCGCCCGCGGCGATCTCGACGTCGTCCTCGTACAGCGTCCACGCCGTGGCGTTGGTGCCCCACCACAGGTCGGCGCTCACCGTGTAGGAGCCGTCCCGGTCGTGGTTGTCGTGGTTGAGCTTCGGCGTCGCCGGAGCGGCGTCGGTGACCCTGACCCGGTGGTCGCGGCAGTCGGTGACACCGGCAGCGTTCACCAGCTCGCAGGAGTAGGTGTAGGTGCCGTCCGCGCGACCCGTCAGGGCGAACTCCACGTGCTGGGCCGACGGCGAGGCGTCGACGAGGTTCCGGGTCGCGACGACCTCGCCGTCCTCCAGCAGGCGCACCTGCGTGGCGTTCTGGCCCCACCACAGGTCGACGCTCACCGTGTATGCACCGCCGCGGACGCCGTCGTGAGCGTTGTCGTCGGAGATGACGCCGCGGGCCGGGACCTCGGTGGGCGCCGGACCGTCGATCGCGTACAGCGTCGTGGAGCCGGACACCTCGTTGCCGACGGCGAGCATCGGCTCACCGGTCGGGGAGTCCTCGGCGGCGACGAACGCCAGACCCTCGGGACCGAGGTCGCCGGCGGCGGCCACGGCGTCGGCCGTGCTCGCGCCGGCGTCGACCAGGTCCTCCACCGAGACCGAGAAGTCGCGGTTGTTGACGTACTGCACGAGCTCCGCGCCGGCCGGGTCGGTCACGTCGTAGACCATGATCCCGCCGACACGCTCCAGGCCGACGAAGGCGTAGGTGCGCCCGTCGACGGCGCCGATGACGACGCTCTCCGGCTCGGGCCCCTTGTTGTCCGAGCGCGACTCGAACGAGGACTCGTCGTTGTTCGAGTTGAAGTACTCGGGCGCGACCTGCGCGGTGATCTGCTCGAAGTCGTCGCCGGAGTCGAAGACCTGCTCGCCGTCGGTGGTCCAGATGGAGAAGGACCGTGCGCCGAACGAGTACAGCTCGTCGTAGCACGCGCCGTCGGCCCGGAGCCCGGAGGCCAGCGACACGTCGAGGCGACCCAGGTCGGCGTCGTCGGTGCGGTCCGCGGCGGGGTGGTCGGCGCAGATCGGCGCGATGCCGTCCTCGCCGAGGTCCTTGAGGCGGGCCGGCTCCTCGTAGTCGCCGAACTCGCGGGCGTCGCCCTCGTTGGCGGTGACCAGGTAGGTCTCGCCGTCGACGGTGTAGGCGTCCATGCCGTCCGGCATGTACAGCCCCTTGACCGGGACGGTCCGGATGTCGATCACGCCCTCGCCGTCGGGGCCGTCCTCGTCGGACGGGTCGATGCCCTGGCCCTCCAGCGAGTGGTCCTTGGCGCCCAGCGGCCAGATCTCGGTGACCTCGGCGGCGTCCAGGTCGACGACGGCCACGGCGTTGTTCTCCTGCAGCGCGACATAGGCGGTGGCCGAGTCGCCGGGGACGGACACGTACTCGGGCTCGAGGTTGCGCGAGACCGGGTGGTCGATGCCGTCGATCCCCGCGAAGACGCGCACGCCCTCCGGGAGGGCGTCCTCGGCCTCGAACGCGTGGAAGTCGGCGAGGCGCACGGCGTCCTGCGCCGGCGCGGCGACCTCGGCGGGCAGGTCGACGACGGCGACGTCACCCTCGGGGTCCACGGTGTAGTCGTCGTTCGGCTCGCCCTCGTCGGCGACGACAGCGCGGGCACCGTCGGGCGTGACCGTGACCATGTCGGGCAGCGACCCGACGCGCACGGCGCCGAGAGCGGTCCCGTCACCGGCGGCGTCGAAGAAGACCAGCCAGCCGGCGTCGGTGGACGTCGGGGACTCCACCGCGACGACGCCGAGCCCGTCGCCGCGCACCGCGACGGAGTTGGCCACGGCCCCGGCCGGGACGGTGGAGCCGTCGGCGGACTCGACGCCGGTGGTCTGCACCGCGAAGAGCTTCGTCGGCACGGCCGGGTCGGCGACGTCGAGGACCGTCACCTCGCCGACGTGGGCGTTGACCGAGAACAGACGCTGCGAACCGGCGTGGAAGGCGACGATCTCGGCGGCCGACTCGTCGAACACGCCGGTCTCGTACGAGCCCAGCGGGCGCAGGTCGATCGCGGCGTCGTCGGCGGCGGTGCCGATCAGGTCGTCGACGACCGACGCCTGGGCGGGCAGCGCGAGCAGACCGCCGCACAGGGTGAGGCCGAGCGCTGCCGCGCCGGCACGGGTGAGCGAGGGACGGATGCCACGACGGGGCACGGGGATCCTCCGGGGTGAGGTGACGGGTCCCGCCGCACGCTAGGACGCCCCGGTAGCGCGTCCGCGCCGTCGCGGTGAACTCCCCGTGACCGGCAGACGACGCGGTGCTGCTGACGCGGTGCTGCTCAGGAGTGCAGGGCGTCGTACTCCGCCTCGGCGGCGACGTCGGCCTCGACGTCCAGGCGCAGGTGCGCGAGCACCGACTGCAGCAGCCGCAGCGCCGAGGAGGCGCGCTCGCCCCAGCTCGACAGGTAGGAGAACTGCCACCACCACAGCCCCTCGAGCTCGTGGCCGTCGTCGAAGTGCTGCAGCCCCTTGGCGATCTCCTCGGTGACGCAGGCCAGGTCGCCGGAGAGCGAGGCCTGCCCCAGCTCGGTGCCGAGCACCGGGTCGACGACCTCGACGTAGTCGTCGAAGCCGTCGAACATCTGCGCCAGCGCGACGCGCAGCGGGTCGACGTCGGTCTCCCGCCCGGCGTCCGGCTCGAACCGCTGCACGGGCACGACGTCGACGATGGCCGCCAACCGTGCGCCGGCGGCCAGCAGGTCCGAGGTGGCCAGGATCAGCAGGGACAGCTCGGCGCCGGGGAACCCTCCCCCGGCGACCTGCGACGTGGTGGACAGGAAGGTGCGCGCCTGGGTCGACATCTGGTCGGCGACCTCGCGGAGCTCGGAGTCTGCGGAGATCTCTGACACGGTGCTCATCCGTCCTGTGGTCCCTGCCGCCGGTCGGTCTGCGCCCGGCGGACCGTCGTCCTGCGCCCCAGTCTCCACCGTCGAGGCGGCGGGGCGCCAGGCGAGCGGCGGCGACGGGCCGGCCGAGCGGGCTCGGCCGCCCGTCGTTGCCCACGGGCCGGGGGCCGCCTAGTGTCGAGGGCGCCGTCGTCGAGGAGGATGCCTGTGCGAGTGCCCCGACCCCGACTCCTCTGCGCGGCGGGCCTGGTGTGTCTCGTGCTCCCGGGCTGCGGACCGCCCGGCACCGGTGCACCGGCGGACGGCCCGCCCGGCGACTCGCCCGCGTCAGCGACCTCGGCCGACACCGGGTACTCCGAGGCCGAGCGATCCGACCTGACGGGCGCGGCCAGGTCGTCCGCCGAGCGCAACGGGTACTCCGGGTCAGGTTTCGTCGACGGCATCCGGGCCGTCGGGGACGGCGTCTCGTTCACCGTCACCACCGACGAGGCGGGTCCGCAGCCGGTGAACCTGCGCTACGCCAACGGTCCCACCCCGTTCGACGGGACCAAGACCGTCTCGGTCTCCGTGAACGGCAGCGCGGCGGAGCAGTGGGAGCTGCCCAGCACCGGCGACCAGGAGAGCTGGGACGTCGCCACGCGCGACCTCGTGCTGGAGGCCGGGTCCAACACCATCACGGTGCAGCGCGGTGCGGGCGACGACGGCCATGTCGCCCTCGACGTGCTCTCCCTCGGCGAGGACCCGGACCTGTGCTCCCCGGCGGAGCCCGACCCGGGCTACACCGCGCTGTTCGACGGCACGCTCGCGAGCTTCGACGACTGGCGCCTCGCCGGCGCGGGCTCGTTCGGCCGCCGGGACGACTGCACCCTGGAGACCACGGGCGGTCTGGGACTGCTCTGGCACACCGACGAGCTGGAGGGTCCCTACAGCCTCCGGCTCGAGTGGAAGCTGGTCGACGACGACAACGGCGGGGTCTTCGTCGGGTTCCCCGACCCGGGCGACGACCCCTGGATCGCCGTCGACCAGGGCTACGAGATCCAGATCGACGCCAGCGACGAGGCCGACCGCACCACCGGTGCGGTCTACACGTTCCAGGGAGCCGACCCGGGGGCCGTGGCCGACGCGCTGAACCCTGTGCCCGCGTGGAACGAGTACGACATCCGCGTCGCGGACGGCACCGTCCGGGTGTTCCTCAACGGGACGCTGGTCAACGACTTCACGGGCACCGACCCGGCACGGGACCTGTCCTCCGGGTTCGTGGGCGTGCAGAACCACGGTCCGGGCGACCGGGTCTCCTACCGGAACATCCAGGTCGGGCCGCTCGAGGACCCGCCGGACTCCCCATGACGCCGGGTCCTGCTCGGTCAGCTGCCGACGACGCGACGCCCCTCGAACGCGCGACCAAGGGTGACCTCGTCCGCGTACTCCAGGTCTCCCCCGACCGGCAGCCCGGACGCGAGGCGCGACACCGTCACACCCATCGGCCCGATGAGCCGTGAGAGGTACGTCGCCGTCGCCTCGCCCTCCACGTTCGGGTCGGTGGCGATGATCACCTCGGTGACCGCGCCGTCGGCCAGCCGGGACATGAGCTCGCTGATCCGCAGGTCGTCGGGCCCGACGTTCTCCAGCGGATTGATGGCCCCGCCGAGCACGTGGTACTTGCCGCGGAACTCCCGCGTGCGCTCGATGGCGACGACGTCCTTGGGTTCCTCGACGACGCAGATCACCTCGTCGCTGCGACGCGGGTCGGCGCACACCCGGCACGTCGCCGACTCGGCGACGTTCCCGCAGGTCTCGCAGAACTGCACGCGGGCCTTGACCTCGGTCAGGGCGTCCACGAGCCGCCGCACGTCGGCGGCGTCCGTGGCGAGCAGATGGAACGCGATGCGCTGCGCGCTCTTGGGCCCGACACCGGGCAGCCGGCCGAGCTCGTCGATCAGGTCCTGGACCGCACCTTCGTACACGCGCTCAGCCTACGGCGCGGCGGGGACATCTCCGGCATGATGCGAGTCATGGACTCCGACCCGGCCGACGAGACCGTCGCGCTGTTCGACGACGCCGGCGCTCCGTGCGGCACCGCCCCGCGCCACCGCGTGCGGTCCGAGAACCTGCGCCACGCGGCCACCGCCGTCGTCGTCCGCAACAGCGTGGGCGAGGTCTACGTGCACCGCCGCACGGACACCAAGGACGTCTACCCCGGGCGCTACGACTTCTGCGCCGGCGGGGTGCTGCACGCCGGCGAGTCCCCGCTGCAGTCCGCGCGCCGCGAGGTCGCCGAGGAGCTCGGCGTCGAGGGCGTGCCGCTGCTGCGGCTCGGCGAGCGCGACTACGCCGACGCTCACACCCGGTACCGAGCGTTCCTGTTCACCTGCACCTGGGACGGACCCGTGCGCTGGCAGCCCGAGGAGATCGCCTGGGGCCGGTGGGTGTCTCCACGCCGGCTCGTCGAGATGGTCGACGAGCTCGCGTTCGTGCCCGACTCGGTCGCGGTGCTGGACCGCTGGCTCGACGCCCTGCGTGCCGCCGGCTCGCGCGGCGCGGTCTGACGGTCCCGGCGACCGCTCAGGCCGTGCGGTAGGCGCCGTTCCTCGCGGCGTCGAAGCCGAGGCGCCCCTTGGTGACGACGACGAGCACGACCGCACCGGCCACGAGCGTGGCGCCGATGGCGACGTCGACCGCGAGGTTGTCCGCACGCAGCACGAGGTGGTCCAGAGCGGGCGTGAAGCTCCCGTGCAGCAGGATGCACAGCAGCACGCTGCCGGTGCGGTTGTAGAGCCACGTGTAGTAGAAGGCGAAGACCATCGGACCGACGAACCCGAGCCCGTAGAGGGGCAGGTGCCACACTCCCCAGACCAGGGCGAGGAGGCAGGTCGCGGCCAGCGGGGCGAAGCGCTCCTGCAGCCGGGGCAACGCGAACCCGCGCCAGCCGGGCTCCTCGAACCCGCCGCCGATCGTGGCCACGGCCAGGAACGTCATGAGGTAGGCGGGCAGCCGGTCCCCGAGCAGGGCGAGGTCGATCTCCTGGCCGACGATCGCCAGCTCGACGTTGACGATCGCGAACAGCAGGGCGGGCAGGCCGAGCGCGTAGAGGTAGTAGCGCAGCGGCACGCGCCACCGGACGATCTGCCGGGCCCACGGGCCCAGCGGCGCCCCGATGCGGCGGGTGACGAGCAGGGCCGAGACCGCCGGGCCCAGCCCGCCCACCACGAACAGCACCTGGGCGACGGCCCCGCCGGCACCGACCACGACGGGCACCCACAGCGTCCAGGAGATCGCGTAGGCGAGCACCACGAAGGCGGCCACCGGGTGCGCCGCGGCCCAGCCGGTCAGCCCGCGCGGCCGGTCGTCGACGGTCCCGGCGGGCGGCCGGTGCTCGGCGTCCTGCGTCGACATGGTGCTCCCCCTCGGACGGGTGGGTCGTCACCGGGACTCGCCGTCCCCAGTGCTGGTCCTCCCAGCCAATCCCCGTGCTCACCCACGCCGGTAGGGGCCAACGGCCCCCGTCGTCGGGACTCCTGACACCCCAGCCGTCCGGACCGGGGCCCGCGGGGCGGGGACACCGTCCCCGTCAGGTCACACCCCGGCGCCCGCACCGAGCCCGGTGGCGCGCAGCAGATCGGTCCGGCCGAACGACACCGGCTGGTCGGCCGCCACCTCCACCCAGCGGCCCTCGCCGTCGCCGCCGAAGGCCAGCCGGACCTCGAGGACGAACGGCGTGCCGCGGCGGACCAGGCGCAGCGTCAGCTCGTGCGCCCCGGTCCAGGCGGCAGCCCCGGCCACGGCGACCTCCTCGCCGGGCTCGAGCCCGGCCCGCCCGGTCACCCAGCGCCCGGTGCCGCACCGCACGGTGCGCGCCGCACCACCGGCGTCGGCCTCCCAGGTCAGGGCGAGCTCGTCGTCGACACGGTCCACCGAGATCGCGTGCCAGTGCAGGAGCGGCCCGCCGGGGCTCGCGGCGTCGTGCCCGGACTCGGGCGTCAGCACGAACCGGGAACCCCGCACGAAGTCCTCGAGCACGACGTGCGCGCGCCCTTCCGGCACGGCGACCGCGAGGTCGTCCGGGGCGAACGACGTCGGACCGTCCCCGGCGTCGGACGCCCCGACGCCCGTCCCGGCGCCCGGCACCGGGCCGAACGCACCACCGAGCGTGTCCCAGATCGCGTCGAGCTCGGCGGCGGTGTCCGTCGTCCCGCTGGTCAGCACGACCACGGCGTCGTGCTCGGGCCAGACGACGGCGAACTGCCCGAAGGCGCCGTCGGCCCGGGAGGCGCCGTGCCGGCACCGCCAGAACTGGTAGCCGTACCCCTGCTCCCAGTCGGGCTTCTCGTCCGGGCCGTTGTCCACCTGGGCGGAGGTCATCTCGTCGACCCACGCGGCCGGGACGAGCTGCTGGTCGCCCCACCGGCCGCGCTGCAGCCAGAGCTGGCCGAGCGACGCGAGGTCCTCGGTGGTCAGGGACAGCCCGTACCCACCGACGTCGATGCCCTGCTCGCACTGCTCCCAGGTGGCGCCCGAGATGCCCAACGGGTCGAGCAGCCGCGGGGTCAACCAGTCCAGCAGCCGCTCCCCGGTGAGCCGGTGCAGGATCGCCGAGAGCAGGTAGGTCGCCCCGGTGTTGTAGACGAACCGGGTGCCCGGGGCGTGGACCACCGGGGACGCGAGGATGTCCCGCGCCCAGCTGTCGCCCGGGCGGTGGAGGTTGCGCAGCGTGAAGTTCATCGTGTCGGTGCCGTGCCCGCTGGTCATCGTCAGCAGGTGCCGCACCGTCATCGCCGCCAGGTGCTCGTCCGGGTCCGACGGCGCGTCGTCGGGCAGCAGGTCGACGACCCGGTCGTCGATGCTCAGCAGACCCTCGTCCACGGCCATCCCGACCGCGGTGGCGGTGACCGCCTTGGACACGGAGAACATCTGGTGCGGCTCGTCCGGGGCGAACGGGTCCCACCACGCCTCGGCGACCACGTGGCCGTGCCGCAGCACCATGAGGCTGTGCACGTCGCGAACCTGGTCGAGCGCGGCGACCAGCCGCCGCAGGGACTCCGGGTCGACGCCCTGGGACGCCGGGGTGGCACGGGGCAGGCGGTACGTCGTCGTCACGGACCCCACTCTGCCAGGCCGCGGGCGGGTCACGCTCCGGTCCCGGCACGCACCGCGCGTCGGTAGTCTCAGGACGTCGAAGGGAGCCCGATGGACCTCAGCGCGCAGCGCCGGCACCTCCGCACCGGGGCGATGTACGACGACACGACCGACGAGCTCGTGCAGGCCCGGGAACGCGCCGTGCTGGCCACGGACGCCTACAACGCCGCCTTCGGCCGACCGGTCGCCGAACGGCTCGCCCTGCTGCGCGAGCTCGTCGACCGGGCCGGCGAGAACGCCCACTTCGAGCCGACGTTCCGCTGCGAGTTCGGTGACGGCATCCGCCTCGGCGACAACTTCTACGCGAACTTCGACTGCGTGATGCTCGACGGCGGCGGCATCACGATCGGCGACGACGTGCTCCTCGGGCCGCGCGTCGGCATCTACACCTCGAACCACGCCCTGGACCCGCGCGAGCGGGCGGCCGGGGCGTGCTACGCCCGGCCGGTGCGGATCGGCGACGGCGTCTGGATCGGGGGCGGGGTCACGGTCAACCCCGGGGTGACGATCGGCGACGGTGCCGTGATCGGCTCGGGCAGCGTCGTCACGCGCGACGTGCCCGCCCGCACCGTCGCGGTCGGGAACCCCGCCCGTGTCGTGCGCGAGATCACCGCGGCCGACCGCACCGGCTACCTCGACGGCGTCCCGGGCTGATCCGCGCCGAAGCGGGCGATCAGCGCCCGCGACAACGGCGCCAGCGGGTACGGGGTCACCGGGTGCTCCGGGTCGATCCACCTCACCTCGGCCAGCTCCGCCAGCGGTTCCGGCTCGAAGCCCGGCGGCAGCTCGACCTCGAACGCGTGGGCGTCGACCACGTGGTCCGGCTCGTTCGCGGCGACCGCGTGGTGGTGGCCGAGCGCCCGCACCCGCGACGGGTCGACCTCCAGGCCGATCTCCTCGTGGCACTCGCGCACCAAGGCGTCCCGAGGGCTCTCCCCGGGCTCGATCTTGCCACCCACCTGGATGAACGTCTCCGTGTGCCGCTTGCGCACCACGAGCCACCGGCCGTCGCGCTGGACGACGACGGAGACGATGTACAGGGTGGTGGTCGCCGAGGCCGTCACGCGCCGTCCGTCGTCTCGTCGATGACCGTGCCGTCGAGCATCTTGACCACGAGCGGGACGCCGACCAGGCCCGACGACACCAGCTCCGGGTCGCTGTCCGAGGCGTCGTCGTAGCCGTCGGTGGCAGGTGGTGCCGTGTCAGGTGCCGACGCCGTCTCCTGCGGCGCCGAGCGCATCCGGTGCGGCCACGGGTCCGGTTCCGCCGCGGGAGCCGGGGCGTCCGCCGACGCCGTGGAGGGCGACGACGGCGCCGGAGAGGGGGGCGTCGACGGTGCGGGCGCGGCCGGGGACCCCGTGGCCTCCGACGGCGGCTGCGGCGGGGCGACCGTCGCGGTGACCGCGCGGACGGGCTCCGGGCGGGCCGGTGCGCGGCCGGGCGCGGCGGAGGCGGCGGACGCCGCGCTCTGCGAGGTCGCGGCCGAGGCCCCGGCGAGCCAGGCAGCGTCGGCCGCGTCGGCGGCCGCGGTGTCGGGCGCCGCGTCGGCCAGCGCGGTGTCGGGCGCTGCGTCGGGCGACGGCCCGGGCGCGGGCTCGAGCGCCGCGTCAGCCGGCGCGGTGTCGACGCGCTCGGCGACGGCCAGGCCGCCCTGTCCCGCCGAGGCGGCGGAGACCTGCGACGCCGCAGCGTGCCCGCCACCGTGCGGCCCGTGCGAGGCACCCCGCGACGGCTCCGGAGCGGACGGCCGGTCGGGCGGAGGCTCGCGACGCGGACCGGACGCGGACGTCGGCCCCGACGTCGGCGGGTCGGCCGGCCCGGGCGCCCCGACGGTCACCTCGATCTGGGCCCGCAGACCCAGCGTCTGGTAGACAGCCTCGGCGAACGCCTCGGTGTGCCGCGGCTGGGAGAAGTTCCGCGCCAGCCCCTCGGTCTGGAAGCTGAGCTGGAGCCGGTCCCCGGACAGCGCACCGATCTGGGCGTTCTGCTCGACCAGGGCCCGCGTCACGGGGCTGCCGAGGTTGGCGACGATCTCCTCCCACCGGCGGCGCAGGTCCTCCGCCGTCGGACCGCTCGCACTCGCCGGCTCCGGGGTGTGCCCGGTCGGCGACGCGGACGCCGGCGGTGCTGCGGGGCGCGGGTCCTGAGGTTCCGACGCCGGGGCCGCGGGCTCCACGGGTTCCGGCGCCGAGTCCTCGGGCGCTTCGACCGGAGGCTCCGCGGCCGGAGGCTCCTCGGCCGTGGGCTCCTGAACCGGAGGCTCCTCGGCCGTGGGCTCCGCGGCCGCGTGCTCTGCGGCGTCGGGCTCGGCGTCCGGGCCGACGGCGGGCGCTGCCGGCACCACGGCGTCCTCGACCGGCGCGTACGGCTCGGGTGCCGACGTCGGCTCGGCCTCGGTGTCCGCCTCGGCCCCGGCCTCCGGGGCGGGCTGGGACACGGCCACCGACGGCGGTGCGGGGTCGGACGCCGACGGTGCCGGCTCCGTCGTCGCCTGCGGTGCCGGCTCGGGCGGCGCGGCGGGGGTCTGCGCCGGCGGGGAGACCTCTGCCACCGGCCGACGACTCCGTGCCAGGGCGGCCCGGGCCGCGGCAGCGCCGGACAGCCCCGACGTCCCGGACGCGGCGGCTGCCGGCTCGGCGGCAGCCTGCTCCTCGGCACCGTCGGCGGGTGCCGCCGTCGTGCCCGGCGCCGCACCGACGGGGCCGGCCGCGACCGCCCCGCGCTCGAGCCGGTCGAGGCGGGCGGCGAGACCCTCCGTGCCGTCGTCGGCGCCCGGCAGCAGCAGGCGGGCGCACAGCAGCTCGAGGTGCAGCCGGGGCGAGGTGGCGCCGGTCATCTCGGTCAGGGCGGTGTTGACCAGGTCCGCGGCGCGGGAGAGCTCCGAGAAGCCGAGGTGGGCGGCCTGGTGGCGCATCCGCTCGAGCTGGTCCGCGGGCAGGTCGCGCAGCACGGCGTCGGCGGCCTCGCCGGAGACCGCGATGACGATGAGGTCGCGCAGCCGTTCCAGGACGTCCTCGACGAACCGGCGCGGCTCGTGACCCGTGGCGATGACGTGGTCGATCACGCGGAAGATCGAGGCGCCGTCACGGGCGGCGATCCCGTCCACGACGTCGTCCAGCAGCGTCGCGTGGGTGAAGCCGAGCAGGCTCACCGCGAGGTCGTACTCGACCGTGCCGGACGACCCGGCGATGAGCTGGTCCAGCACCGAGAGGGTGTCGCGCACCGATCCCCCGCCGGCCCGCGTGACCAGCGGCACCACCCCGGCGCCGAGCTCGATGCCCTCGGCCGCGCAGAGCTGCTCGAGGTACGGCCCGAGCACGTCCGGCGGGACCAGGCGGAACGGGTAGTGGTGGGTGCGCGAGCGGATCGTGCCGATGACCTTGTCCGGCTCCGTCGTCGCGAACACGAACTTGATGTGCTCCGGCGGCTCCTCGACGATCTTGAGCAGCGCGTTGAAGCCGTGCGAGGTCACCATGTGGGCCTCGTCGAGCACGAAGATCTTGTACCGGTCCCGGGCGGGGGCGAAGGTGGCGCGCTCGCGCAGGTCACGGGCGTCGTCGACGCCGTTGTGGCTGGCGGCGTCGATCTCGACGACGTCGAGGGAGCCGGGACCGCCGCGGGCCAGCTCCACGCACGAGGGGCACTCGCCGCACGGGGTGTCGAGCGGCTTCTCGGGGGTGTTGCGGTGGCAGTTGAGCGTGCGCGCCAGGATCCGCGCGGACGTCGTCTTGCCGCAACCGCGCGGCCCGGAGAAGAGGTAGGCGTGGTTGGCGCGACCGGTGCGCAGCGCCTGCCGCAGGGGCGCGGTGACGTGGTCCTGGCCGATCACCTCGGCGAACGTCTCGGGCCGGTAGCGGCGGTACAGAGCGGTGGTCACCCCTGCAACTCTAGACGTCGGGGCCGACAGGAACATCCCGCCCGGCGGGCGTTGACCGGGGGCGCGGGCGAGGCTACGGTTTAATCGATTCAACGCTGATCCGGAGGACCGATGACGATCCATCTCGCCGGCGACTCGACCGTCGCCCCCACCGACCACGGCGCCACCTCGGGCCACCCGGAGATCCCGCTGCTGGGCTGGGGGGACGAGCTCGTCCCGCTCGTCGCGGACGACGTGCACAACGCCGCGATCGGCGGGGCCACGACGAAGTCGTTCCGCGACGAGGGCCACTGGGCGCGCGTGATCGGCGCCGTGCGCCCCGGGGACACCGTGATCATCCAGTTCGGGCACAACGACCAGAAGGAGCCCGACGAGCTCGCCGCGGACGGCGGGTACCGGCGTCGGCTCGACGAGTTCGTCACCGAGGTGCGGGCGCTCGGGGCCCGACCGGTCCTCGCCACGAGCGTCGAGCGCCGGTGGTTCGCCGACGACGGTTCGCTGCGCTGGTCCCACGGCGCCTACCCGGCGACCGTGCGGGCCCTGGCCGCCGAGCGGGACGTCCCGCTCATCGAGCTGACGGTGTTCACGCGCTGGCTGTACACGTGGCTCGGGGTCGAGGCGTCGGCCGCGCTGTTCCCGCACGGCGCAGCCGCCGCGGCCGGTCTCGAGGTGCCGGACGCCATGCGACAGGACAACACCCACTTCACGACGGCCGGCGCGCGGTACGTGGCGCAGTACGTCGCCGAGGCGCTGGTCTCCCTCGACGGCGTGCACGACGCCGAGACGCCCGTGGGGCTGGAGATCGCCGCGCGGGGGTGACCCCCGGGCGACGTCAGGGCACGAGGTCCAGGAACGCCAGCGCCGCCGGGCTCGGGTTGAGGTCGTCGCACACGACGTACTGGACCCGCTGCGGGCCGCGCGTCACGCGGACGGCCGTCACGCCGTCGGCGCCCGCCACCAGCGGCTCGGACAGCATCGCCACGGCGAGGCCCTCGCGGACCAGTCCGAGGAGCAGGTCGGTGGTCGGCACCTCGAAGGCCACCTCGCGCCGCAGGCCGGCCGCGGAGAACGCCCGGTCGCTCTGCGCCCGGCCCGGCGACCCGGTCGGGAAGTCCGCGAAGGTCTCGTCAGCGAGCCGCGCGAGGCCGGTCCGCTGACGCCCCGCGAGCGGGTGGTCCGACGCGACGGCCGCCACCAGCCGCTCACGGACGAGCTCGCGGTGCCGGACGCCCGACGGCGGTTCCCCCTGAGCCAGCCCCAGCACCGCGACGTCGGTCTCGCCCGCCCGCACCGCGGCCACGAGCTCGACGCTGGAATCCACCCGCAGGGACACCCCGACCTGCGGGTGCGCCTCCCGGAAGCGCCGCAGGACCGTCGGGAGGTCGAACGCGGTCACCGACGGGATGATGCCGAGCCGCAGCGTGCCGCGGACCTGGCCGACAGCAGCGGCGGCGTCGGCGCCCGCCCGGTCCGCCGCCTCCAGCGCGCGTCGCGCCGACGGCAGGAACGCCTCCCCCGCCGCGGTGATCTCGACCCGGCGGCTCGTGCGGGCGAACAGCCGCACCCCGAGCTCGCGCTCCAGCGCGGCCACCTGGTGGCTCAGCGCGGACTGCACCACGAAGCACCGCTCGGCGGCCCGGGTGAAGCTGCCCGTCTCCGCGACGGCCAGGACGTAGCGCATCTGCTGGAGCTCCATCGATCAATCGTCATCCACGATCGATGGCATGACAAGCATGTGTTGGACTCATGAGTACGTGGCACCGCACCGTGGATCCATGACCACCACCGCTCCGGCGTCACCCGCGACGGCGCCTCCTCACCCTCCGGCCGCGGCGCACGTCAGCACGGTCGCCCTGACCGCGATCACACCGGTCGTGTGGGGCACCACCTACCTGGTGACCACCGAGCTGCTCCCTCCGGGGCACCCGCTGTTCGCCGCCGTCGCGCGCGCCCTGCCCGCCGGGCTGCTCGCCCTCGCGATCGCGCGGACGCTGCCGCGCGGATCCTGGTGGTGGCGGGCAGCGGTCCTCGGCGTGCTGAACATCGGGGCGTTCTTCCCGCTGCTCTTCGTCGCCGCCGAACGCCTGCCCGGCGGGGGCGCCGCGACGCTCGGCGCCGCCCAACCGCTGGTCGCGACCGTCCTGGCCGTCGTCGTCCTCGGCGACCGGTGGTCCGTGTGGCGCCTCGCCTGGGGCGTCGTCGGGGTGCTCGGGGTCGGGCTGGTGGTGCTCGGACCGGACGCCGCCCTCGACCCGGTCGGTCTCGCCGCGGGCGTCGGCGGCGCCGGCGTCATGGCGCTCGGCGTCACGCTGACCAAGAGGTGGGGCCCCCCGCCGGGCGTCGGGGCGACGGGGTTCGCCGGGTGGCTGCTCACCGCGGGCGGGCTGGCCCTGGTGCCGTTCGCGCTGCTCGAGGGCGGGGTGCCGGCGGGCATCGACGCCCCGGCGCTCGGCGGCTACCTCTGGCTCGGGATCGTCGGCGGACTCGTGGCGTACACGCTGTGGTTCTCCGGCATCCGCCGGCTCTCCGTCGTGGCGGTGGCGTTCCTCGGGCTCCTGTCCCCGCTGACCGCCGCCGTCCTCGGTGCCGGGGTGCTCGGGGAGTCGATGGGCCCGGCCCAGCTCGCCGGGTTCGGCCTGGCGATGCTGGCGCTGGTCGCGGGGCAGCTCGTCCCGCGTCGGCAGCGGGTCGTCAGTGCGTCGTGACGGGCCGCAGGTAGAGGTAGGGCCCGCAGCCGCCCTCACCCGGCTCGAGCAGGATGCGGTCGAAGCCGGAGTACCGCCACGCCGGCTCGTCGTCGGGCGCGATCCCGACGACGCAGTCCCGGGACTGTCGTACCCCGACCGCGGCGACGAGCTCCTCGGAGCCCTCCTCCACCGCGACGTCGACGAACTCCGGGAACGCGCCGCGCAGGGCCGCCTCCGCGGCCCGCGGGCCGGCTCCGTCCGGGAGCCCGTCCAGGACCTGGAGGACCGTCGCCTCGGCGTCCGGACCGAGGGAGGGCAGCGGTGTCGGGTCGGGGGGCACCCGTCCGTGCAGCTCGCTCGGGCAGCCGAACTCGTCCCGCGAGGCACGGCCGTCGTGGTCGTGCGCGTGCACGACGAAGCGCCAGCACGTCACCGCCATCCCCTCCGTGCGCCCGGCGTCGAACCACCCGCCCTCCATGCCCCCGACCCGGACCGGGATCGCCATCTCCACGACCGCACCGTCCGCGGTTCCGGAGTCCCCGCTCCAGCCCAGCAGGACCACCGTCCCCCGGGTCTCCTCCCGCGCCCGTGCCGCCAGGTTCTCGGCGTCGACCGGTGAGGATCCGCGTGGTTCGAGGATCTCCGCGATCTCGTCGGCGCGGTCGCGCCCCAGGTCCTGGGCGAGCCGATCACCGTTCTCCGGCACGTTGACGTGGTGGAGGATCAGGAACAACAGCACCGCGGCCAGCGCCACGACGATCGCGGCGCCGACGCCCACGACCTTGAGGAGACCGGCAAGGACGGAGCGGCTCGACATCGACACGCCACCAGATCCTGCCAGCCCGCACGTCTCGGCGTCAGCGCCGCAACGCCCGCCTCGCCAGGGAGTTCCCCAGCCACTGCACCAGCTGGACGATGACGATGATGATCACCACGACCAGCGCCGTCAGCGCCCAGTCGTACTGCCGGTAGCCGTACACGATGGCGAAGTCGCCCAGGCCACCGGCACCCAGGTACCCGGCGATCGCGGACATGTCGAGCACCCCGACGAACAGGAAGGTGTAGCCGAGGATCAGCGGGGACAGCGCCTCGGGGACGACGACGGTGCGCACGATCCGCAACGGCGAGGCGCCCATCGCCCGGGCCGCCTCGATGACGCCGGGGTCGATCGAGACGAGGTTCTGCTCCACCAGCCGCGCGAACACGAACGACGCCATGACGCACATCGCGAACGTGAACGCCCCGGTCCCGATCGTCGTCCCGACCACGGCGCGGGTCACGGGGCCCAGCGCCACGAGGAAGATGATGAACGGGATCGGTCGCACGACGTTGACGGCCACGTTCAGCACCGCGAACACGCCGCGGTGCTCCAGCAGGTTGCCGGGCCGCGTCAGGTAGAGCCCGAGGCCGAGCGCGAGCCCGCAGACACCGCCCACGGCCAGGGTGATGAGCACCATGAAGACGGTCTCGCCGAACGCCTGCCACAGCACGGGCACGAGGTCGGGGTTCATCGGTCGCTCCTGTCGGCGGCGGGTCGGGTGGCGGTGCCGTGATCGACGACGGTCGTGGCCGCCCGCAGGCCGTCCAACGAGGCCCGCACCGCGGCGTCGTCCCCGACGAGCTCGAGCGTGAGCGAGCCGTAGGGGCGCTCGGCGACCTCGGTGATGCCGCCGTAGACGATCGTGCCGTCCACACCGTGCTCGGCCAGGACCCGCGTGACCTGCGCGGACGACCCGGCCACCTCGTCGATCCGGACCGTGACGACCCGGCCGGGATGGCGCTCGCGCAGCCGGTCCAGCACGGCCGGCGACGGCACGTCCCGCAGCGCCGAGGCGACGAACCGGCGCGTGACCGGGTGCTGCGGTGCGCTGAACACCCGGTAGGCGTCGCCCAGCTCGACCACGCGACCGGCCTCCATGACGGCGACCCGGTGGCAGATCGAGCGCACGACCTCCATCTCGTGGGTGATCACCACGACCGTGATGCCGAGCTCGCGGTTGACGCGCTGCAGCAGGGCGAGCACGTCCGCCGTCGTCTCCGGGTCGAGCGCGCTGGTGGCCTCGTCCGCCAGCAGGACCCGGGGGCTGGTCGCCAGCGCCCGGGCGATGCCGACGCGCTGCTTCTGGCCGCCGGACAGCTGCGCGGGGTGGACGTGGGCCTTGTCGCCGATGCCGACGAAGTCGAGCAGCTCGCGCACCCGGGCGTCCCGGTCGGCGCGCGACCAGCCGGCGACCTCCAGCGGGTAGGCGACGTTCCCGGCGACGGTCCGGGAGGCCAGCAGGTTGAACTGCTGGAAGATCATGCCGATCCCGGCGCGGACAGGACGCAGCCGTGCCTCGCTCAGCCCCGTCAGATCGGTGCCGTCGACGACGACGGAACCCGCCGTCGTCGTCTCCAGGGCGTTGACCAGCCGCACGAGGGTGGACTTGCCGGCTCCGGAGTAGCCGATGACGCCGAAGATCTCGCCGGCGGCGACGTCGAGCGTGACGCCGTCGACGGCGCGGACGGGGGCGCCGCGTCGTCCGCGTCGCCGGCGACGGGGCCCGCGGGCGGCGGGGAACTCCTTGACCGCGTCGCGGAAGCTGATGATCGGCTCGCTCACGGCACTCCTTTCATGGACGAGGTAGGCACCTTCTCGCCGAGGTAGGCGAGGCTCCGGCGAGGTAGGCACCCCCGGGCCGAGGTAGGCGAGGCTCCGGCGAGGTAGGCAAGTTCCCGCGCAGGTAGGCAACCTCGCCGGGCAAGAAGTTGCCTACCTCGGCAGATCGTTGCCTACCTGGGCAGATCGTTGCCTACCTGGGCAGAAGGTTGCCTACCTCGGCGGGGGTGACGGGATCACTCGGCGGCGAGGTTGGTCTCGATGTCGTCGAGGATCGCCTGCAGGTCGGCCGGGTCGTTGTCCTTGATCACACCCGTGCCGCCGGAGGCCTCCAGGACCTGGGCCTCGATCTCGGGCGAGTGGTAGATGTCCACGAGCCGGGCCAGCGTCTCGTCCTCGGCGTCGGCGGACCGGGCCACCCAGACGTTGATGTACGGCTCGGCCGCCGCGGAGTCCGGGTCGTCGGTGAAGATCGCGTCGTCCTCGGCCAGGCCGGCGTCGCCCACGAAGTCGTTGTTGATGATCGAGGCGTCGACGTCCGCCAGGGCGATCGCGGTCTGCGCCGCGTCGACCGGGGTCACCGACACGCGGGACTCCTCGGCGACCACGTCGGCCGGCGTGGAGAACGAGTTCCCGCCCTCGCGCAGGGTGAGCAGCCCGGCGTCCTGCAGCACGAGCAGCGCCCGGGCCTGGTTCGTCTCGTCGTTGGGGATCGCGACCTGGCCGCCGTCCGGGATCTCCTCGAGGCTCGCGTGGGCGGTCGAGTACAGACCCAGCGGGTAGACGGCGGTGGCGCCGATCGGGGTGAGGTCGTCGCCGCGCGCCACGTTGTAGCCGGCGAGGAACTGCAGGTGCTGGAACTGGTTGAGGTCGAGGTCGCCGTCGGACAGCCCCTGGTTGGGGAGCTGGTAGTCGGAGAAGTTCACGATCTCGACCTCGATGCCCTCGGCCGCGGCGGCCTCGGCGAACGTGTCCCAGTAGGCCTCGCCGGCGGAGACGACGCCGATGCGGACGGGGTCCTCGGCGGTACCGCTCGCGGTCGCGGCGGCGTCGCCGGAGCAGGCGGCCAGGGCCAGGACGGAGACGGCGGCGCCGGTGGCGAGCAGGGTGGAGCGCAGGGTCATGGCAGGGGTCCTTCCGGGCGGGTGCGCACGGCGGCAGGTCTCGCCGTGGCGCAGGGAGCTGAGAGGTGGGGTGGCAGGTCGCGGCCATCAGCGCACGACGGGCCCGGGTGTCGTCAGCGGGGGACGACGGCGGGGTGCTGGTCGGTCAGCGACCGCACATTCGCGTGGCGGGCATCGCGGCGGCGCACATGACGCCGCGCAGGGTGGTCTGCGCGGTGCGGGGTGCGGCGGGAGCGATGCGGTGCATGCGAGGAGAAGACCATCCGGCGGGGCTCGGCACCAACTCCGCGGCCATGAAATCTTGCGATCCGGACGCAATATGTCTTACCTGGCGAGAAACGCCTGGTCAGCGGGGATGGAGTCGCCGCTCACATCGGGCCGACGCACCGGCCCGGGGCAGCAAAGGACCCCTCGCGCACCCGCCAGAGCTCACCTACCCTTGCTGCCTTCCGGCCCTGGGGGAGTTCAGCGAGATGACGCCGCACGAGGGGTCTGCACCCAGCCTAACCGAGACATGCCCTCACCTCGAAACCGTGCCGCCGGACCGCCGGAGGGGTCGCGCACCTCACACCGGCCCGATTCGGAGACTGGGCACTCCGTCCGCTATTCTGCTGGGGTTGCCCGGCGCCGATGTGCACATCGGACCGCCAGGCAGCGCCACGAGGAGGATTCGCCTAGCGGCCTATGGCGCACGCTTGGAAAGCGTGTTGGGTTCACGCCCTCGGGGGTTCGAATCCCCCATCCTCCGCCGGTCCGAGGGGTCCGCACCAACTGGGTGCGGGCCCCTCGCCGTTTCCCGGTCCGCGCATGGTTGAATCGGTTCATGCCACGCTTCGACATCGGCGACGAAGACTTCCTGCTCGACGGAGAGCGCCTGCAGATCGTCAGCGGCGCGCTGCACTACTTCCGGGTGCATCCCGACCAGTGGGCCGACCGGATCCGCTCCGCCCGGCTCATGGGGCTCGACACCATCGAGACGTACGTGGCGTGGAACCACCACTCCCCCGTACCCGGCGAGTTCCGCACCGACGGCCGCCGGGACCTCGCCCGCTTCCTCGACCTCGTCGCCGCCGAGGGGATGCACGCGATCGTGCGTCCCGGCCCGTACATCTGCGCCGAGTGGACCGGTGGCGGCCTGCCCGCCTGGCTGCTGGCGGACCCCGCCGTCGGCGTCCGGCGTGCCGAGCCGCGCTTCCTCGCGGCGATCGGCGACTACTACCGCGCCGTGGCCGAGATCGTCGCGCCGCGGCAGGTCACCCGGGGCGGCTCGGTGCTGATGATGCAGGTCGAGAACGAGTACGGCGCCTACGGCGACGACCCCGTCCCGGTGCGCCAGGAGTACCTGCGCACGCTGGCCGGGATGCTGCGCGACGCCGGGATCGAGGTCCCGCTGTTCACCTCCGACCAGGCCGACGACGAGCACCTGTCCCGCGGCAGCCTGCCCGAGCTGCACACGACGGCGAACTTCGGGTCCCGCAGCCCCGAGCGGCTCGCCCTGCTGCGCCGCCACCAACCCACCGGGCCCCTGATGTGCATGGAGTACTGGAACGGCTGGTTCGACTCGTGGGGTCTGCACCACCACACGACCGCGCCCGACGCGACGGCGCAAGACCTCGACGCCCTGCTCTCGGCCGGCGCGTCGGTGAACCTGTACATGGTCCACGGCGGCACGAACTTCGGTCTCACCTCCGGTGCCAACGACAAGGGCGTCTACCGCCCCATCACCACGTCCTACGACTACGACGCCCCGCTGGCCGAGCACGGTGCACCGACCGCGAAGTACCGGCTCCTGAAGGAGGTCGTCGCCCGGCACCGGGACGTGCCGCCCGAGTCGCCCGCCGCGGTTCCGCGCACCCCGCAGCTCGACGTGACGCTGGACCGGGCCGTCCCGCTCGACGACGTCGTCGGGCTGCTCGGTGACGCGCACCGGAGCGAGCACCCGCCGACCCACGACGACCTCGGGGCGTGGGACGGGTTCGTGCGCTACGCGACGCAGGTCCGCGCCGACGACGCCGTCGTCACCGTCCAGGAGGTCCGCGACCGCGCGCTCGTCGCGCTCGACGGCGAACCGGTCGGGCTGCTCGACCGGACGGCGGGCATCCACGCGGCCGCCCTGCCCGCCCGTGCCGGTGAGCTCACGCTCCTCGTCGAGGACCAGGGCCGTGTGAACTACGGCTCCCGGATCGGGGAGCCCAAGGGCATCCTCGGCCCGGTCCGCACGGCGACGCGTGAGCTCACCGGCTGGGACACCACGCCGCTGCGGTTCGACGACGACGGCGGCGTGCTCCGCACCGCGGTCACCGACGCCCTGCGCGCCGCGCCGCCCTCCGAGGTGACGCCGCCGGGCCGCCCGCTGGCCGGCCCCGCCCTCGCTCGCGGCACCTTCGCGAGCGAGGCCGGGGTCGACCACTTCCTGCGCCTCGACGGCTGGACCAAGGGCGTGGTGTGGGTCAACGGCTTCTGCCTGGGCCGGTACTGGCACGCCGGGCCGACGCGCACGCTCTACCTGCCCGGGCCGGTGGTCCGGGTCGAGAACGAGATCGTCGTGCTCGAGCTGCACGGGGCGACGACGCGCACCGTGCGGTGCGTGCCGGGCCCCGACCTCGGGCACACCGAGGAGTAGGACCCACCGGCCCTCAGAGGGCCGGGACCGCCAGGTCGATCAGCTCGTCGGCCTGCTCGACGAACCACTCGCCGGCCGGCGGGTCGACGATGCCCCGCTCCGGGTCGAGCGGGCCGCCGGTGCCCCGGAAGCACTGCCCGTCGGACTCGCCCGGCACCTTGATCCACAGATAGCCGGCCACGAGCGGGTCGCCGACGTCGAGCGTCGGACGTTCGCCGAGGCCGCGCTCCGGCGGGTTGCACCAGTCCTCCGGGTCGCTGTAGCTGTTCGGGGACGTCGACGGGTCCCAGGGACCCTGGCCGTTGCGCGAGGTGTCGACGACGAACGGCACGCTGGGCTCGACGTCGCCGAGGGCGGCGGCATAGCGGGAGTCGATGCCCTGGGTGTTCCGGTCCAGCGGCACCTCGTCGACGGGGCCGCTCGACCACTCGGCGTAGGGCGTCATGGCCGCTCCTTGCCAGTCCGTCGCGGGGCCCCCGTTCCAGTACTGGTTGCCGCAGTCGCCCAGCGCACCGCCGACTTTCGTGACCAGCGCGAGGCACGAGCTGATCCACCGGCCGTACGCCTCGGAGTTGACGGTGTACTGGTAGTTGGAGGCGTTGAGGAAGAAGCCGTCGGCCCGCTCGATCCCGGCCTTCAGCAGCCGGTCGGTGTTGTCGCCGACGTTGAGCCACCCGCTGTGGCCGGCGTCCAGGTAGACACGCGTGCCGGGCAGCTCGCCGAGGGTGTCGACGGCGTCGCCGAGCATCGCGAACCGCTCGTCCGCGGCGGTCTCGGGGTCGGCCTCCTCGGGCTGGCACCACTCCTGCGTGCCCTCGAACGTCGTGTACCAGGGGATGATGCCGAGCCCGTCGGGCTCGAGGATCACGACGGCCTGCTTGTTCCCGATCCCCTGCGCGAACCCGTCGATCCACGCCTCGTACTCGGCCGGGCTCGTCGCACCCCCGGCGGAGTACTGGGCGCAGTCCCGGAACGGCAGGTTGTACGCGACGAGCACGGGGATCTCGTCGGCGGCGTGGGCGTGCACGACGACGTCCTTGACGTCCTGCTTGATCTCGACCGGCGTGCCGCCGGTGAACCAGGTCGCCGTGGGGACCGCGGCGAGGGCGACGGCGTCGGCCCGCGCGTCCCCCACGAGTCCGAGCTCGGCGACGTGCTCGAGCGTCGAGCTCTCGGGGTTCACCCAGAGCCGCGGGTCGTCGGGGGGTGGCGGGTCGGCGAGGGCGGGTCCGACGGAGAGCGCCGCGACGGTCGTGGCGGCGAGAGCGGCCGCGGCCAGGGCCGCGCGGGTGCGGAGGTGGCGGGACATGGAGATCTCCTTTGATCCGGTTGCTGTCCGCGGACCGTTGTGAGAGCGCTCCCACAACGATCACGTCTCCCAGGTTCGACCGACGACACTCCTCCCGTCAACGGCAGAGCGCCCCTGGCGGCCGACAATCACCCGCGCGCGGACAAAACGGGCCGGTCGTATCGTGACGCCATCGTGACCATCCATTGACGTGTGCACCCGGACGGTGTCGTCGGCTGCGCCTACGATGACATCCATGATCTTCAAGGCCGTGGGCGACGGGCGCCCCTACCCCGACCACGGGCGCGAGGAATCCATGGACTGGTCGGACGTCCCTCCTCGGCAGGTGCGCCTGGACGAGCTGGTCACCACCAAGCGCACTCTGGACCTCGACGCCCTGCTCGCCGAGGACTCGACGTTCTTCGGCGACCTCTTCGCGCACGTCGTCGAGTACCGCGGCACCCTGTACCTGGAGGACGGCCTGCACCGGGCCGTCCGCGCCGCGCTGCAGCAGCGGCCCATCCTGCACGCCCGTGTCCTGACGGTGGGCTGACCCGCCCGATCCGGTGAATCTCAGGTAGTTTCTTCGCGTGACCACACCAGCCCAGGACCCGGCGCGCGTCACTCGTCGCCGCCGCAAGCACGAACGGCAGGCCGTCGTCTTCGGTCTCCTCATCGCCCTGCTGGTGGTCCTGGGCCTCGGAGCGCTCGCCGTCTACACCGACACGATCGAGGCGCCCTTCAGCGAGCCCATCCACACGCCGAGCGCCGCCGCGGCGACCATCGAGCCCGCGTGCCTGCCGGTGAACGAGAGGTGGCCGGACGGCGCCCCGCCGATGCAGTACAACAACGTCAACGTCCGCGTGTACAACGCGGCCGACATCAACTTCAACCTGGCCGGCGCCAACGCGGACGTGCTCACCGAGCGCGGCTTCAACGTCCGCGACACGGGTGACTTCACCTACGAGATCGAGGGCCGGTCCGAGATCCGCTACGGCGTCAAGGGGATCCGCGAGGCGTACACGCTCGCCGCGCAGTACGCGGACGTGCGCCTGGTGCTGGACGACCGTCCCGGGGAGTTCGTCGACCTGCTCGTCGGCCAGGAGTGGCGCGAGCCGCTGCCGGTCGAGGAGGTCCCGCTGGAGAACGGTGAGCCGATGGCCAACCTGCCCGGCTGCCTCCCGGCCGAGGAGATCGACCCCATCCCGCGCGAGTACGGGTACCAGCGGGGTCCGAACGCGGACGACAGCTCCGAGGAGGCCTGAGGGGCCCGAGCCTCGGGCCGACAGCGCTTCCGGCCGAGCCCGCCTCGGGCCGGTCGCGCCTCAGGACGACCGGTCTGCGGTCTCGTCCGTCTCCGCGGGCGGCGCGGCCGAGGCCGGCGACACCACGTCCGGCGTCGTCCCCCGCCACCGGCCGATCCACCGCATCCCGTGGTACAGGACGAGCGCCGCCGCTGTACCGAGGGCGATGCCCTCGAAGGCGAGGTCGCCGACCGCCCACGTGTAGTTCGCGATGGCGATGACCAGCGGGACCGCCGCCGTCGTCAGGTTCACCGGGTCGCCGAAGTCGACGCGGTTCTGCACCCAGATGCGGAAGCCCAGCACGCCGATCATCCCGTACAGGATGGTCGTCACCCCACCGAGCACCCCCGGCGGCACCGTGTTGATCACCTCGCCGAACTTCGGCGAGAACGACAGCAGCAGGGCGCCGATCCCGGCGACCCAGTAGGCGGCCGTCGAGTAGACGCGCGTGGCCGCCATGACCCCGATGTTCTCCGCGTACGTCGTCGTGCCGGACC
Source organism: Isoptericola haloaureus (assembly GCF_036689775.1). NCBI lineage: Bacteria > Bacillati > Actinomycetota > Actinomycetes > Micrococcales > Promicromonosporaceae > Isoptericola > Isoptericola haloaureus. Next base: position 147,016 of record NZ_JBAGLP010000116.1, read on the forward strand.
CGCCACCGGTGCCGGCCAGGGTCGTGGCGACACCGTCCGCCAGCAGCGCCCGGCCCATCCGGTCGTCGAGGTTCTGGCCCGTCATCGCCGCGACCGACTTCACGTGGCCGACGTTCTCGGCGATCAGGACGAACACCACGGGGAGGAACAGGCCGAGCACGCCCGGCTCGAAGCTCGGGGCGGTGAACGTGGGGGCCCCGAACCAGCTCGCGTCCTGCACCGCGGTGAAGTCCACCTCGCCCCGCACCGCGGCGAAGGCGTACCCGACGAGGACGCCCACGAGGATCGCCAGCCGTCCGAGGATGCCGCGGAACAGCACCGAGACCAGCACGACCGCGACCAGGGTCACCACGGCCGTGGCCGGCGCGATCTGGAAGTTGCCCCAGGCGGCCGGTGCCAGGTTGAGCCCGATGAGGGCGACGATCACGCCGGTGACGATCGGTGGCATGACCAGGTCGATCCACCGCGACCCCGCCAGGTGGACGACCACACCGACGACCGCGAGCAGGACGCCCGTGACGAAGATGCCGCCGATAGCGGCCGCCTGCCCGTCCGAGGCCGTGGCGGCGCTGATCGGCGCGATGAACGCGAAGCTCGACCCCAGGTAGCTCGGCAGCCGGTTCCCGGTGATCAGCAGGAAGCCGATCGTCCCGATCGCGGAGAAGAACAGCGTCGTCGACGGCGGGAACCCGGTCAGCAGCGGCACGAGGAAGGTCGCCCCGAACATCGCGACGATGTGCTGCAGCCCCACCCCGATCGTCCGGGGCCAGGTGAGCCGTTCGCCCGGCGCGACGACCGCTCCCGGGGAGATGCTCGCGCCGTCGCCGTGCTTCGTCCAGCCCAGCTGCATGATGCTCCGTTCGTGAACCCTGGTGAAGACGCGCTCACCCTATCGGCGCAGCGCGGCCTCGGACCGCCGGCGGCCTCAGGCGGCCTGCTGATGCAGCCAGGCCAGCATCCAGGACCGGGTCGAGCCGTCGTCGACCCGCTCGGCCGGCAGCTCGCGTGCCACCTCGAGGGCCGACGCCGCATCGTCGGGCCCGAGCAGCCCGGCGTACATGAGCAGCTGGTCGCCGAACATCACGTCCCACGCCGACTCCTGCGCCCACAGGTCGTCGGTCCCCAGCGCCTCGGCCAGGTTGTCCCGCACGCGCTCCGGGTCGTCCCCGAGATAGGCCGACGCCCCGGTGACCGGCAGCACGACGATCCCGAGCGCGGCGCTCTGCTCGGCGGAGAACCAGGTCGCCCGCTCGCGCTTGCCGTCCCACACCAGCGAGGTCACGTCGGCCTCCAGACCCTCGGCGGCCGGGTCGGACCGGTCGAAGTCCGTCCAGTAGGCCCGGGCCGACGCCGCCTCCAGCGACAGCATCCACCGGGCCTGCGCCGTCAGGCCCCGGTCCTCCAGCCCGGCGGCCGCGCGAGCGTCCGCCCACAGCGCCAGCCCGTGCCACGCCGACACCGCTTCGGAGGCGGACTCCTGGTTGTTGCCGTCCCCGAACGGCGACGGGCCGGACGCCCAGGAGTGCCCCATGACGACGTCCAGGGTCCGCAGCGCCGGGATCGGCGGCCCGTCGTCGGCCGGCACGTCGGCCGCGGCGGCGACGTCGGCGGCGAGCAGGTCGACGACCGGGGCGACCTCCTCCGCGAGCGCCGCGTCGTCGGCGGCCAGCACGCCCGCCGCGTAGAGGAAGTAGCCGTAGTGGAAGTGGTGGTCGTTGCCCTCCTCCGAACCGAACGACGTGGCCTGCCCGACGACGGTCCGCAGCGTCGGCTCCCAGGTGAAGCAGCGTTCGGGACGCTCGGTGCAGCCGTCGGGGTCGGTCCACAGCCGCAGGTCCGTCAGCAGGCTCTGGCGCAGGTCGGCGGCGACGTCGTCCAGACCGAGGTCCCGGGCGAGGGTCCACAGGTTGGCGTCGCGCGCCAGCGCCTTGCCGCCGAAGTACGTGTCGGCCGGGCGGGTCTCGTCGAGCACGCGCTCGGCGTCGGCGGCGACCTGGTCGACGAGCTCCTCGCGGGCGGACCCGTCGATCCCGGACAGGTCCAGGCCGACCACCGGGTCGCGGGCCGTCGAGCGCCACGACAGCTCCGAGCCGAGGCAGACGTCGACCGTACCGAGCACGGTGGCGTACGTCCCGAGCCCGCAGGTGGCGTCGTCGGCCACGTCGCGCTGGTGCGGGAAGCGCACGACGACGGCCGGGCCGCCCGACGCCGTCGCGTACCCGACGGAGGTGGTCACGGCGTCCGGGTCCGTCGCGTAGCCGACGGTGGACGCCTCGACGGGATCCGAGGCCGCCTCCACCAGGTCCCCCAGCGTCTCGGCACCCTCGGCGGCGTCCGGGGCGACCAGCCAGGCGACCGACTCGCCCGCGTCGAGCTCCAGGGTCGTGCCGGCCTCGTCGAGCGCGGCGCCGACGTCGGTCCCCGCCACGCCCGTCAGCACGTGGTCACGTCCGTCGACGTCGGTCGTGGCGGTTCCCTCGGGCAGGCCTGCGCCCGCGTCGACGCCGAACGCCCGGCTCAGCCCCACGGGGTGCGCGGCCCGCGCGGTGTACCGCACGACCGGGGACCCGCGGGTCAGGTGCAGCGTGCCCCGGACGGACTCGTCGCCGGCCACCAGGTCGACCGACACCGTCGCGGCGTCGTACCCGGTCACGACGCCGGTCACGCCCTCCCCGAGGTCGATCTCGACCTGCGGGGCGTACGCCCCGGCGACCAGCGTGCCGTCGGCCCGGACCTCGGGCAGCCCGTAGGCGAACCCGGAGGCGGTGAGCCCGACGGCGAGCGGGAGCGGGAACACCGGCTGCGCCTCGTCGCCGAACACGAGGCCGGAGAACCACCGGTTCGTCGGCGGCGGCAGCCCCTCGGCCAGCCGCAGCGTGCCGGGCTCCCGCTCGACCGTCGGGAGCACCCCGGGGTCGACCGCCGGCGCCTCGGCACCCGCCACCGAGCCGGTGCGCGGGGCGGAACCGGACGAGGCGTCCGTCCCGGCAGGCTCCGCCGTCGTGCACCCGGCAGCGGCCATGCCCACGGCGAGCAGCAGGGCGATCGCGCGACGTGTCACAGACCGATCCTCTGCAGGAACCGCTGGAACGCCAGGTCGACGTCGGCCATCGCTCCCTCGTCGTGCAGCTCCACGCTCGCGACCACGGGCGTCCCGGGCAGGACCAGGCCGTCACCGGCCTGCTGCTCGAGCGTGGCGCTGTCGATGACGACGGTCGCCTCGGCGCGGTTGCGCGTGTTGGCGACCGAGATCGACTCCACCTCTCCCGGGACCTCGCGCTGGTCCGGCATCGTGATGCTCACCGGGGCGCCCGGGGCGATCCGGGCGAAGTCCGCCGGGTCGAGCAGGAGCTTGGCGTCCACCGTGGTGGACCCCTCGCGGTGCAGCCGGGCGATGACGTCACCCGCCTGGACGAACCCGCCGGGGGTCGAGCTGATCTCGGCGACCGTGCCGTCCGAGGGGGCGACGACGGTCATCTCGCCGGCGTCGGTGACCTCGTACGTCGTCGCCTTGCGCGAGACGACCCCGATCGACAGGTCGTGCGCGAGCAGCAGGCTGCGCATCGTGAAGACCGGGTCGCCCTCGTCGACGGCGTCGCCAGGTTCCACGTAGGACTCGACGATGGTGCCGGCGTAGTCGGTCCCGACGGCGACCTCCTCGGCCACGATCGTGGCCTGGGCCGAGGTGGCCTGGCTCTCGCGCCGGTTGAGCACCAGGGTGAGCGTCGCGCAGAGCGCGAGCACGAGCACGACGCCGACGGCCAGCTTGATCCGCGTGGTCCAGGTCATGCGGCACCTCCGACGGTGACGGTCCGGGTGGGAGAGTCGGCGGCCCGACGGGCGCGTCGACGGTGCGCGCGGCGGGCGCTGCGTCGGGCGCCCATCGCCTCGCGGTGCTCCTTGGCGGCCGTGACGAGGAAGCCGCCGAGGATGATCGTGTTGGTGAGGTTCCAGGCGAGGGACAGGTTCGGCACCGGGTCGCCCCAGTGCTTCCAGAACCCGACCGCGGAGGTCACCGCCAGGAACACGAAGCAGAGCGTCTGGGGGATGATCACCTCGAACGGGGAGGTGGCCCCGCCTGCGCGTCCGGTGACCGACCAGGCCTGCTGCTTGCCGGTCAGGGCGTTCCAGAACGCCTTGACGTAGATCGGCCACGACACGGCCGCCAGCAGCAGCACCTCCCACCGGAACGACCCGAGGGTGAAGAAGGCCAGGGCGATCTGCAGGCCGTAGAAGCCCAGGTAGTACAGCGCCCACGTGCCCACCGACACGTCGAGCTGCATCGGGGTCAGGTCCAGGTAGATCGTCAGCGGCGGCACGAGCAGGAGCAGCAGCGGCGCGATCCCGGACAGATAGTGGGTCGAGGTCACGAAGTACTGCAGCCGCTGGTCGACGGTGAGGTTGCGTCGCGGGGACAGCGGGTTGTGCTGCAGGAGGATCTCGAACCCGCCGGTGGCCCAGCGCAGCTGCTGCTTGGCGTAGGACACGATCGTCTCCGGGGTGTCCCCGACCGCGAGCGTCTGCGGGATGTAGATCGACCGCCACTCGCGCTCGTGCAGGTGGATCGACGTCCAGACGTCCTCGGACTTGGAGTCCGTGCACATGCCGCCGATGTCGTCGATGGCCTCGCGGCGGAAGACCACGTTCGTGCCGACGCAGAAGGCCGCGTTGAAGCGGTTCCGGCCCGGCTGGACGAAGCGGTAGAAGACCGCCTGCATGTAGCCGGCGCCGCGGGAGATGAGCGAGTTCATGTTCCCGTAGGTCTGCGGCGACTGGACGAACGCGACCTCGTCGCGGACGAAGAACGGCACCGTCTCGGTCAGCAGGTCCGTGCGGGGCACGAAGTCCGCATCGAGGATCACGAAGTAGTCGCCCTTGGCGATGCTCAGCGCGTGGTTGACGTTGCCGGCCTTCTGGCCGCCGCTGGACAGGCGCCGGATGTACCGGGCCCCGAGCGTGGCCGCGAGGTCGCGGACCTCGTCGTCCCGTCCGTCGTCGAGCACCCAGGTGCGGTGCTCGCCGTGCACCGCGACCGCGGCGCGGACGGTGCGGGCGATGGTGTCGACGTCCTCACCGCACGTGGTGATGAAGATGTCGACGGTCACCGGGCGGTCGTGCAGGAACATCCGCCACCGTGTCGGCTCGTCGGTGGCGCCGTCGCGCAGGATCTCCGGGGCGTCGAACAGCCGCTCCCGGGCCTGGTGGTAGGGGAAGTCGCGCGGGTCGTAGCCGGAGGAGAGCACCGTCCACATCGCCAGCAGGGCGAGCATGAGCAGCACGGACTCGGCGACGAGGACCAGCGAGTAGGGCAGCCAGTCGCCGCGGTGGTCGGGGTTGAGCAGGAAGACCGCGTACGCCACGGCGCCGAGGGTCGCCAGCAGCATGATGAGCATGAGCGACGGCGAGTGGGCGGCGGCGTTCGCGTCACGGCGGCGGGCCGCGGCGCGGGGGTCTCCCTGGATGGTCGTCGTCGGGGTGGCGGTGGGGCTGCCGGCCGGAGGCGGGAGCTCCGGGGCTCGAGGGTCCAGCGTGGTCATCCGGGTGTCCCTTCGGGAGGGGCGGTCATGACGTTGCTCGAAACGCCACGAGGTGGGCCCCCTCGTCGGGGACCCACCTCGTCGTCTGCTCATCACGCTAGAGCGGGTACGCGGACCTCGTCTCGGGGGAAAGCCGTTCCCCCGAACATCTCCACCAACCGGCAACACCCGAGCACACGCGGTGCAACGGCCCGTTCACACGGGCCGCCGTCGGACGCCCGCCGCCCGCACATCCGCTGTGGGCATGAAATCTGCAGCCTCGAACGGGGTCCGGGGTGCAGATTTCATGCCCACAGCGGGTGGGAGTGGCCTCGGGTCAGAGCTGCGGGGCGATCTCCCGCGCCACGAGCTCCAGGTGGTCGAGGTCCTGCTGGTCCAGGACCTGCAGGTACACCCGCTCGACACCCTGCTCGCGCAGGGACGCCAGCCGGTCGACGGCCTCGGGGACGCTGCCCGCGATGCCGTGCTCGCGCAGCTCGGCCGGCTCGCGCCCGATCGCGTCGGCACGGCGGGTGAACTCGGCCTCGTCCTTGCCGACGGCGAGCACCAGCGCCACCGACTGGGTCAGCGAGTCGGAGGCGCGCCCGGCGTCGGCCAGCGCCTTCTCGATGACCTGGATGCGGGGGCCGATGGCGTCGATCTCGGGGAAGGACTGGTTGTACTCGGTCGCGAACCGGGCCGCGATCCGCGGCGTGCGCTTCGGCCCGCCGCCGCCGACGATCAGCGGGATCTGCGCCTGGGCGGGCTTGGGCAGCGCCGGGGAGTCGGTGAGCGTGTAGTGCTCACCGGCGAAGTCGAAGGTCTCCCCGACCGGCGTGCCCCACAGGCCCGTGAGGATCTCGAGCTGCTCCTCGAGCAGGCCGAACCGCTTGTCCGGGAACGGGATCCCGTAGGCCGCGTGCTCGGCGGCGAACCACCCGGTGCCCAGGCCGAGCTCGACCCGCCCGCCGGACATCTGGTCCACCTGGGCGACCTGGATCGCGAGGATCCCGGGCAGGCGGAACGTCGCGGACGACACGAGGGTGCCGAGGCGCACCGTGGACGTCTCCCGGGCGATGCCGGCGAGCGTGGTCCAGGAGTCGGTGGGGCCGGGCAGGCCGTCCCCACCCATGGCGAGGTAGTGGTCGGACCGGAAGAAGGCGCTGAACCCGAGCTGCTCGGTCGCCTGCGCGACGGCGAGCTGGGTGTCGTACGAGGCGCCCTGCTGGGGTTCGGTGAAGATGCGCAGGTCGAGCGTCATGGTGCTCCTCAGGCGTGGACCGGGTGCTCGTCGCGGGACCGCTTGAGCTCGTAGAAGTGGGGGTTGCCGGCCATGGTGACGGCGGCGTCGAACAGGCGGGTCGCCTCCTCGCCGCGCGGCACGCGGGTCAGGACCGGGCCGAAGAACGCGACACCGTCGACGTGCAGCGTGGGGGTGCCGACCTCCTGGCCGACGGGGTCCATGCCGGCGTGGTGGGAGGCCGCCAGCGCCTCGTCGTACGCGTCGCTGGTGGCGGCGTCGGCCAGCTCGGCGGGCAGGCCGGCCTCGGCGAGGGACTCACGGATCACGACGTCGACGTCCTTGACGTCCTGGTCGTGCCAGCGGGTGCCGAAGGCCGTGTAGTACGCCGACAGGGCGTCGTGGCCGTGGTCGGTCTGCACCGCGGCGGCGACGCGGCCCTGCGCGCGGCCTGCCTCGACCAGCGCGCGGTACTCGGCGGGGATGTCCTTGTCCTTGTTGAGCAGGTACAGGCTCATCAGCTTGAACGTGAGGTCGACGTCGCGGTGCTGCGCCACCTCCAGCGCCCAGCGCGAGGTCACCCAGGCGAAGGGGCAGGTGGGGTCGATGTAGACGTCGACGACGGGCGTGGTGTCGGTGGAAGTCATCACCGGCACGATACCCGGGCACCCGAATCGGTTCGAGGGCATCGTGCGGCATCTCACGCCGCCGCTGCCGCCTCGGCGTCGTCCCGTCGCCACGTCGCAACCCCGTCGCGCGTCGCCCGTCGCCATGCCACCCCGTTGCGCGAGATCGACCCTCCCGGACCGAGATCGACGCACGGTGCGTCGATCTCGTCCGTACGGGTCGATCTCGCGGGTGCGGCGGGTGGGTAGGCTCGGCGTCGTGCTGTCGATCGTGCGCAACGTCCGCTGGGCGAGCGTCCTGACCGTCGTCGTGGCGGGGGCGTTCACCCTGGTCGCCCTCTTCGCCGCCCTGCGCGGACGACCGTGGGCCTGGGTCATCTTCGGGCTCTCCGCGGCCGTGCTGATCCGCGAGGTCCGGTACCTGCAGCGGGACCGACGGCGGCACGCCGGCTTCGACGCCCCCGACCGCCGCGACAACCCGCCGACGTAGGCAACTCTCCCGCGAGGTAGGCAACCTTCCGGCGAGGTAGGCCAAGCCGGGACGAGGAAGCACAGCGCGGTGAACCTCCCGGCCAGGCTGTTGCCTACCTCGGAAGGAACTTGCCTACCTGGGCAGAGAGTTGCCTATCTCGGCAGAAACTCGCCTACCTCGGCAGAGGATTGCCTACCTCGGCAGAGGATTGCCTACCTGGGCAGAGAGTTGCCTACCTCGGCAGGGCCTCGGACACCTCGCGGTCGGACGCCGGGGGGAGCCCACGGGCGACACCCGCCCGGGCGAGCCGCTTCGCGAGCAGCAGCCCGACCCCGGTGCACAGCACGAAGCTGCCCATCATCAGCACCACGAACGCCACCAGCACGGTCGTGCTCATGGTCTCCATGCCGAACGCCGCCCAGCCCGAGGCCACGTAGGCGGCGCCGAACACCAGGGCGTCGACGTAGAACAGCCACGGCCGCCACACCCGGTACCGGGTCACGAGGAACGCCAGCTCGACCGCGACGCCGGCCATGAGGCAGGTGACGATCGACCAGGCACCCACCGGGGAGGCGGAGCTGATGACCCCCGCCACGAACGTGGTCAGCACCGCGGCGCCCGGCCGGCGGACCAGCGCCAGGGCCAGCACCGGACCGATCACCCACAGCCCGACCAGCGGCGCGTAGGCGAGCGGGGCGGCGGCCGCCAGCGGGGCGCTGACGAAGTTCGCGGGGACGAGCAGCACGCCCACGGCCGCGCCGATGGCGGCGCAGGTCATGAGGTAGCGGGTGGTCAACGACGACATGGGGACTCCGGGGTCGGGACGGTCAGACGGAGGCGGCGAGCAGGACGCAGGCGGCGGCACCGGCCCACAGGACGGCGAGCAGGACGAGGTCGCGCGCACCGAAGGGCACGACGACGCGCTCGGTCCGGGTCGGGTGCGCGCCGAAACCGCGGGACTCCATCGCCAGGGAGACCCGTTCGGCGTGCCGGATGCCGCCGGCCAGCAGGGGGACGACGTACCCGGCCTGGCGCTGCACGGCGCCGACCGGCCCTCGTCCCGCGGTGACCCCGCGCACCCGGTGGGCGCCGCGGACGACCTCCAGCTCGTGGGAGAACCGCGGCACGAACCGCAGGGCCGCGAGCGCCGCGTACCCGACGCGGTATGGCAGCCGCAGCTGCTGGGTCATGGCCCGCACGAGGTCCGCGCCCGACGTCGTCAGCCCGCCGAGCAGCACGAGCAGCAGCAGCGCGGCGGTCCGCACGGCGGTGGCCAGACCCGTGGCCAGCGCGCCGGACCACACCTCGAGCGGCCCCACCCGGGCCAGCAGGGTGGTGTCGTCCACGGTCGCGGGGTCGGTCAGCAGACCGAACGAGACGGTCATGACCGCCACGAGCGCGACCGTGCCCAGCGCGACGGCGGCGAGCACGCGCGGACGCTGGTGACCCAGCAGCGCCAGGAGGGCGAAGGCGAGCAGTCCGACGAGCGCCGGGGTGAGCACGTCGCGGGTCGTGACGACGTAGATCATCACGGGGATCGGGCCGAGCACCTTGACCAGCGGGTTGACGGTGCGCAGGTCGAGCACGCTCATCGGCCCACCTCCGCCAGGGCGGGGGTGAGCGGCAGGTCCGCGAGCCGGGTCACGGCCCGCCAGGCGGGGTCGCGCAGGCCGCGGGTGGCGCGGGCCAGCGGCGGGGGTCGCAGCCCGGCTGCGGCGAGCAGGTCGGGCCGGCCGAGCACGACGTCGGGACGTCCGTCGGCCACGACGCGACCGTCCGCGAGCGCCACGACGCGGGTGGCGTGCTCGGCCACGAGCTGCATGTCGTGGGAGACCACGACGACGGTGGTGCCGTCGTCGTGCAGCGCGGTGAGCAGGTCGAGGAGCTCGACGGCGCGCTCGCGGTCCTGGCCGTAGGTGGGTTCGTCGAGGACGAGCACCTCGGGGCGGCAGACCAGCGCGGTGCCGACGGACAACCGGCGCTTCTGACCGCCGGAGAGCCAGAACGGGTGCCGGTCACGCAGAGCGGTCAGGCCGAGGCGGTCGAGGACCTGGTCGACCCGGTCGGCGACCTCGTCCGCGGGCAGGCCGCGGGCGCGGAGCCCGACGGCGAGCTCGTCGTCGACGCGGCCGGTGACGAACTGGTGCTCGGGGTTCTGGAACACGAAGCCGACGGCGGCGGTGAGGTCGCGCACGTCGGCGCGCCGGGGGTCGAGCCCGGCGACGCGGACGGTGCCGGCCACGTCGCGGCGCCGGGGACGCAGCACACCGGTGGCGAGCTGGGCCAGGGTGCTCTTGCCGGCGCCGTTGGCGCCGACGACGGCGAGGAGCTCGCCGCGGCCGACGGCGAGGGACACGTCGTCCAGGACGGTGCGTCCGCCGCGGCGCACGGTGAGGTGGTCGACGGTGAGCACGGTGTCGCGGACCGGCTCCGGTGCCGCGGCGGCGGTCGGGGGCACGACGGTCGCCGGGGCGGGCAGCCGCCCGGCGGTGTCGAGGCGCTCGAGCCCGGTGGCGAGCTCGTCGGGGGTCAGGGGCAGCGGGTCGAGCCGCACCCCGGCGGCGCGCAGCCGCAGGCCGGCGAGCGTCGCGGTGGGCAGCCACACGCCGAGGGCGGCCAGTCGCTCGGCCTGCCCGGTGAGCACCTCGCGCGCGGGGCCGTCGGCGGCCGGGCGGCCGGCGCCGTCGAGCACCACGACCCGGTCGGCGAACGCGGCGGCGACGTCGAGGTCGTGCTCGACGAGCAGCACGCCCCGGTCCCCCGCGGCGACGACGGAGCGCAGGACGGCGTACACCTCCTCGACGCCGGCGGGGTCGAGGTTGGCGGTGGGTTCGTCGAGGACGAGCATCCGGGCCCCGGCGGCGAGCGCGCAGGCGATCGCGAGCCGCTGTCGTCCGCCGCCGGACAGCACGGCGGGGTCGTCGCCGCGCCGCTCCCACAGCCCGACCTGCCGCAGCGCGGTCTCGGCCCGGGCGAGCACCTCGTCGGCGGGCCGGCACAGGTTCTCCGGGGCGAAGCAGACCTCGTCGAGCACGGAGCCGGTGACGACCTGGGCGTCGGGGTCCTGGAAGACCATCGCGACGTCCCCGGCGAGCTCGGGCGTCCGGGTCGTGGCGACGTCGCGGCCCGCGGTGGTCACGGTCCCGGTGACCTCGGCGGGCACGACGTGCGGCACGAGCCCGTTGGTGGCCAGCGCGAGGGTGGACTTCCCGCAGCCGGACGGCCCGAGGAGCAGCACGACCTCCCCGGGCGCGACGGCGAGGTCCACGGCGTCGGGCGCGGGCGCGCCGAGCGTGTGGCCGCCGTCGTCGTGCGGCACGTGGTGCCGCACGCGCAGGCCGCGCACGTCGAGCAGGGGGTGGGTCACCGGGTCAGGATAGGCAAGCCTCACCTGGTCTGGCGAGTCCCTGTCTCGCCCGCCGGACGACGCGACGCGGGTGGGCGGCGCCCGTTGAACGCGCCGAGCGGGCCCCGTTGCGCCACAGTGGTCGTCATGTCCTGGCTCTCGGGTCTGTTCGCCCTGGTCGTCACGCTCGCCTCCGGGCTGCTCCTGGCGGCCGCCGCACGCCGCACGCTCGACGCCCCCGTGGGCTGGATGCGCTCGATCGCCACGACGCTCGTCGTGTTCGGCCTCGGCTCCGCGCTGCTGGAGACGGGCACCGACGCGCTGGCGGTGGACATCACCAGCACCGGGTCGGCGCTCGGCCTGGGACTGCTGCTCCTGGTCGCCTGGGCCTGGATGTTCGCCGTCGCGCTCGGCGTGCTGCTCGTCCTCGAGGTCCTCGTGCCCACCGGGCGGCTGCCCACCCCGCTGCAGGCGCTGCGCGGCCTGCGCGAGGGGCGGCAGGAGTCCCGCCGGTACGCCCAGGTCGTGGCGATCCTCGTCCGGCGCGGCCTGGGCGGGTTCCTGCGCCGCGGGGCCGACGGCGAGACCGAGCGCTCGGCCGGCGCGCTCGCCGCGCACGCCCGGTCGTTGCGCCTGGCGCTGTCCGACGCCGGCGTGACCTACGTGAAGTTCGGCCAGATGCTCTCCAGCCGCCGCGACCTCGTGCCCGACGTCGTCGCCGACGAGCTCACCCAGCTGCAGGCCCGGGTGCCGCCCGAGTCCTGGGAGACGGTGCGTGCCGCCGTCGACGACGCCCTCGGCCGTCCCCTGGAGGAGGCGTTCGCGCGGTTCGACCGGACCCCGCTCGCCAGCGCCTCGGTGGGCCAGGTGCACACCGCACGGCTGCTCGACGGGCGGGAGGTCGTGGTCAAGGTGCTGCGACCCGGCGCCCGCGCCCAGGTCGAGGTGGACCTGCGCATCCTCGGCCGGCTCGCCCGGCGGCTGGAGCGGGACACCCAGTGGGCCCGCTCGCTGGGCGTCGTGGGACTGGTCGCCGGGTTCGCGGCGTCGCTGAGCGAGGAGCTCGACTACACCGTCGAGCTCGGCAACACGCTCAACCTCGACCGGGCGCTGGCCGCGACGTCCGGGGGTGTCGACCCCCGCGTCCAGCTGCCCGTCATGCACCCGGAGCTCTCCGGCCCGACGCTGCTCGTCATGGACCGCATGGAGGGGGTCCCGCTCGGCGAGGCCGCCGACGTGCTCGCCGAGCTCGACGCCGAGGAGCGTCGGCACATGGCGGACTCCCTGCTCGGCAGCGCGATGCGCCAGCTCGTGGTCACCGGCGTCTTCCACGCCGACCTGCACCCCGGCAACATCCTCGTGCGCCCGGACGGCACGCTCGGCCTGCTGGACCTGGGCGCCGTGGGCCGCATGGACGAGTCCGAGCGCATGGCGCTGGGCGCGTTCCTGCTCGCTGTCCAGGGCGACGACTCGATCGCGGCCCTCGACGCCCTGCGCGAGCTGCTCGACCAGCCCGGCCACCTGGACGCCCGCGACGTCGAGCGGCGGCTCGGCGCCATCATCGTCCGGTTCCGGCACGGCACGGGTCCGTCCGGCTCCGGCGACCTGTTCGGGACGATGATCTCCCTGTTCGCCGACGCCGGCATGACCGTCCCGCCCGGCCCCGCCTCGGCGCTGCGCACGATGGCCTCGCTGGAGGGGGCGCTCGCCCTGGTCGCGCCGGGCTACGACCTCGTCGCGGCGGCGCAGGAGATCGGCGCGCCGCTGCTGAAGTCCACGATGGGCCCCCGCGCCGTCCGGGACCGGGTGACCCGCCAGCTCGCGGGGATGGCGCCGTCGCTGCAGCGCCTGCCGCGACGCCTGACGCAGGTCGTCGAGGACCTCCAGGACGGGAACCTGACCGTCACCGTGCGCTCCTTCGCCCACCCCGAGGACCGCACGTTCCTCACCTCGCTGGTCCAGCAGCTCGTCACCGCGGTCATCGCCGCCGCCTCGCTGGTGGGCGCCGTCCTGATGATCGTCTCCCCCACGGGACCGATGCTCATGCCCGGCATCGACCTGTACTGGGTGCTCGGCGCGGGCCTGGCCTTCGTCGGCACGCTGCTCAGCGTCCGGGTCCTGGTCTTCGCGCTGCGCGCGCGGCGGTGAGAATCCCGCTCCCGGCGCCCGGCGGAGTAGCCTCCTGCCCATGACCGCCGCACGGACGCAAGCTCACGCCCAGGCCGTCGACGCCGCCATCGACCTGTTCTCCCGCCAGGGTTACGAGCGGACCACCGTCGAGGAGATCGCCGACGCCGCGCAGGTCAGCCGGGCCACGTTCTTCCGGCGGTTCCGGTCCAAGGAGGACGTGGTCTTCGCCGACCACGAGCTGCTGCTGGAGGAGGTCGTGGTGATGCTCGCCGCGACGCGTCCCGAGGCCCGGGCCAGCGAGGAGGCGAACAACCGCGACGCCGCGTGGGACCCCGCCGTGGACCCGTACCTGGAGGTGTGCCGGGCCGCGCGCCTGGTCTTCGACCACCACGTCGGTCAGCGCGAGACCTCCCTGGCCCGGCACCGGCTGCTGCAGCAGGTCCCGGCCCTGCGCGACCGAGAGCTCGTCACCACCCACCGCTACGAGCGGGCGTTCACCGCCTACCTGCGCGACACCCTGCCGGCCGAACGGTCGTCGTCGACGATGTCGATCGCCTTCGCCGCCTCGGTGGTCGCCGTCCACAACGCGGTGCTGCGCCGCTGGTTGCGCAACCCGTACCTGGACCTGCGACCCGACCTGGAGGAGGCGTTCGCGGACCTGCGCCGCGTCGCCGCCGCGCCGACGGAGGCGACCGCCGACCCGGCCGCGCTCGCCCCGTCGGAGGCTCCCCCGGAGCCGGACGGCCGCGGACCGGGCAGCAAGCGCGTGGTCGTGGCCGTCCTGGAGGAGGGCGCCGGGCCGGACGACGTCGCCCGCGCCGTCCGCGACGTGCTCGCCTGAGGGGGCTCCGATGATCGAGTGGTTGTTCGACGCCACCTTCACGATCGGCGACGAGCAGATCCTGTGGCGCGAGGTGATCGGCAACGCCTTCGGGCTCGCGTCGGCCCTCGGCGGGATGCGCCGCAAGGTGTGGGCGTGGCCGGTGGGCATCGTCGGCAACGTGCTGCTGCTGACCGTGTTCCTCGGGTCGGTGTTCGGCGACGCGAGCCGGGCCGACATGCTCGGCCAGGCCGGCCGGCAGGTGATGTTCATCGCCGTGTCCGTCTACGGCTGGATGCGGTGGCGCGAGACCCGGCGCCAGGACCTCGAGGTGCGCGCGGACGGCAAGGTGCCGTCGTCGGGCGCCGAGGGCGTGCACCCGCACTGGGCGACGTGGCCGCAGCGGGCGTTCCTCGTCGGGGCGATGGTCGTCGGCACGCTGGCGCTGACGCCGCTGTTCCGGGCGCTCGGCTCCTACGAGCCGGTGTGGGCCGACGCGTGGATCTTCATGGGCTCGTTGCTGGCCACCTACGGCATGGCTCGCGGCTGGGTGGAGTTCTGGCTGGTCTGGGTCGCCGTCGACCTGGTCGGGGTGCCGCTGCTGTGGTCGGCCGGCTACTTCGCGACGTCGCTGATGTACGTGTTCTACGGCGCGTTCACCCTGGTCGGCTTCTTCGTGTGGTGGCGGGTGCACCGCCGCGAGCAGTCGGCCGTGCCCGAACCCGGCTGACCGCCGGATCTCCGTCGCGCGAGGGAGGCGCCGCGTCCGGCCGGCGCGCGAGGATGGACGCATGCTCATCGCCGAGGACCTGCTGCTGCTCACCTACGACGACGACACCGGCACCCCCGACGCCTGGGTGACCAACCTGGACTACCGCCTCGGCGGTGCGCTGCTGCTCGAGCTCGCCCTGGCCGGTCGCGTGGACGTGGCCGGACCGGGCACGACGACGGCCGCGGGCTCGGCCGCGCGGGCCGGCACCGTCGTCGTGGTGGACCCCTCCCCCACGGGCCACCCGGTCCTGGACGGGGCGCTCGCCGTCGTCGGACGCCGGCCCCGCAAGCCCAAGGACCTCGTCGCGCCGCTGTCGAAGGGCGTGCGACGGTCCCTCCTGGACGGGCTGGCCGAGCAGCGGGTGCTGCGCCGCGAGGAGGGTCGCGTGCTGGGGATCTTCCCGCGCACGACGTGGCCGGCCGCGGACTCCTCGCACGAGCTGGCGCTGCGCGCCGAGTGCGAGGCGGTGCTGCTCGGGTCCCGGCAGCCCCGCCCGGAGACGGCCGGGCTGCTCGCGGTGGCGCAGGGGACGTCGCTGGTCAAGCGGCTCGTGCCGCGTGAGCATCGGCGCGACGCCGAGGCGCGCGCGAAGCAGCTCGTGAGGTCGTCCTGGGCGCACGAGGCCGTGAAGAAGGCCGTGGACGAGATCAACGCGGCGGTGATGACCGCGGTGATCATCCCGGCCGCGGTCGGGTCGAGCGGGACCTGAGCGCGGGACGACGGAGCGCCGTCCCACGTCGTGGTGGGACGGCGCTCGCCGGGTGTGCACCGCCTCGCCGGCTGGTGATCGGACCAGCAGGTGCACGGGCCGGCGTCGATCCACGCCGGGGTCCGGGGGGTCAGGCGAAGGAGGAGATCCCCGTGAGATCGCGGCCGATGATCAGTGCGTTCATCGACTCGGTGCCCTCGTAGGTGTGCAGCGCCTCGATGTCGGCGAAGTGCCGCGCCACGCGGTTGCCCAGCAGGATGCCGTTGCCGCCGAGCATGTCGCGGGCGATCGAGGCGACCTCGCGGGCGCCACGGGTGCAGGTGTACTTGGCCAGCGACGCCTGTTCGCCGGTCAGCTCGCCGGCCTCGGCGAGCTCGGTCAGCCGACCCACGAGCAGCTGCATCTGCGTCACGGTGGACAGCATCCGGGTCAGCCGCTCCTGGACCATCTGCCGGGCGGCCAGGGGCTTGCCGAACTGGACGCGCTGCGTGGAGTAGGCCAGCGCGGCCTCGTAGCAGGCGACGGCGTGCCCGACGGCGGACCACGCGACGGTCAGCCGCGTCGCGAACAGCACGGCGGAGGTCGCCTTGAACGAGGTGGCACCGGGCAGGGCGGCGTCGGCGGGCACGAACACGTCGTCGAGCTCGATGTGCGCCTGCCAGATGGCACGCAGCGACATCTTCCCCTCGATGGTGGTGCCGGTGTAGCCGGGGGCGTCCTGCGGGACGATGAAGCCGTGCACCTGGCCGTCGCCGTCCCCGGCGCCCTCGGCCGAGTCGACGAGGCGGGCCCACACCACGGTGATGTCGCCGCAGGAGCCGAACCCGATCCACTTCTTCTCGCCGTCGAGCACGTAGCCCTCGACGCCGTCGCGCACGGTGCGCCGCGCCGTCGTCTCCAGGGAGACCGAGTCGGAGCCGTGCGTGGGCTCGGTCAGGGCGAAGGCGCCGAGGATCTCGCCGCGCGCCATCGGCTCGGCGTACTGCTCGACCTGCTCGGGCGAGCCGTGCATGACGATGGAGCGCAGCGCCAGCCCGCCCTGCACGCCGCAGATCGTCGCGACGGAGCCGTCGCCGCGGGAGATCTCCATGCTGGCCAGCCCCTCGGCCATGAGGGAGACCGTCGGGCGGCCGGCGACGTCGACGCCGTCGCGGAGCAGGTCGTGCTCGGCGAGCTTCTTCACCAGGTCGAACGGCACCTCGGCGCGCTCCCAGTACCCGTCGATGACCGGCAGCACCTCGTCCTGGACGAACCGGCGGGCGCGGAGCTGGTGCTCGCGCACCTCCGGGGCGACGTCGGCGAAGGCGCGGGCGTAGTCGACGTCCGAGGGTGCCGAGAGGTCGTAGTCGGGCGCGGTGACGCCGATCTGGGTGGGTGCCGGGCGGCTCATGAGGATCTCGCTTTCCACGGGGGCGGCCGCGCCGCCGCAGAGGCTGGTGACGACGGCGTCGGCCTGCCTCCATCATGCGATGCGACCGAGTATCTCGTCAAGCGATACGCGGTATCACCCGAGAGCGAGTGAGCGGCGTGCGGCAGCACGGCGCGGCAGTTCGTCGTCGGAATCGCGAGGACCCCGTGATCTGACACGATGTGGCGCGTGCCTGCCGACCCGCCCGCCGACGTGACCGCCGACGCGGCGACTCCCCCGCCCCGCACCACCGACCGCGGCGGGCGACTTCTCGCCTCGCCCTGGCTGCTCGCGCTCGCCTTCGTCGTCGTGCACGCCCGGCTCGTCCACGAGGCGATCACCTGGCAGAACACGATCTTCGGCGACGTCACCCTCTACGAGTGGTGGGCCCGCCACGGCCTGGCGAACGGCGACTGGCCCGTCCTGGACTACGCGTGGGTCTACCCGGCCGGCGCGCTCGTCCCGGTCGGGCTGCCCGGGGTGTTCACGGACGACCTGCTCGGCTACGAGATCGCCTGGACGGCGATGATCGTGCTGCTCGACGCCGTCGCTACCGTGGTGCTCGTGCGCATGACGCCGCGCGGCGTCCTCGGCGCATGGTGGTGGCTGCTTTTCCTGCTCGCCCTCGGCCCGATCTTCCTCGGCCGGCTCGACGGCGTCGTCGCCCCGATGATCCTCGTGGCGCTGGTCGTGGCACGCCGCCACCCGCGCGTCGCCGTCGCCGTCGCCACGGCGGGCGCGTGGGTGAAGATCGCCCCGGGCGCCGTCGTCGTCGCGATCGCCGCCACCCGCCGCAGCCTGCGCGACTTGCTGCGCACCGTCGTCGTCCCCGGGGCCGCCGTGAGCGCCGTCGTCGTCGGGCTGGCCCTGGCCGGCGGTGCGGGCGTGCGCGCGCTGAGCGTCTTCGGCGAGCAGGGCAGCCGCACCCTGCAGGCCGAGTCCGTGGCCGCCACGTGGTTCTCCGTCGCCCGCTGGTGGGACCCCGGCGTGCGGATCGAGTACAACGACGAGATCTTCACCTTCGAGATCCTCGGCGACGCCGCCCGCGCCGTGGCGAACACCCTCGACTGGCTGCTGATCCTCGCCGTCCTGGCCGTCGCCGCGCTGACCTGGTGGGCCGCGCGGCGCCACCCGGAACGGGTGTACGAGATCGTGCTGCTCTCGTCCGCGGCGCAGCTCGTCGCCCTCATCGTGTTCAACAAGGTCGGCTCGCCGCAGTTCGTCGCCTGGCTCGGACCGGCCGTCGCGGTCGCCCTGGCGTCCCTGCCCGAGGGTCGGTCCCAGCAGGCGTGGTGGCCGCCGGCCCTCGGCATGATCCTCGTCGCCTACGCCACCTACCTCGTCTACCCGGTGGCCTACGGGCCGTTCCTCGGGGGCGAGACCTGGATCGTCGTCGTCGAGGCGCTGCGCAACCTCGCGCTCGTCGTGCTCCTGGCCGGCGCCGTCTGGCAGCTCGTGCGTCTCGGCCGACGGGACCCCGGGGCCCGGGTCGCGGCCCCGTCGCCCGGCGGCGCCCGGTCCGCGTAGTTCGCACCGAAGGTTTCCCGCCCGTTCCTCGGAGCGACCCCGACACGTCGCCGACCGCTCCCCCGCTGGTCACCCACGGCCGACAGAGTGCGGAGCGTGAGGGTAGCGATCGTCGCAGAGTCCTTCCTTCCGCAGGTCAACGGGGTGACGAACTCCGTCCTGCGGGTCCTCGAGCACCTCCGGCGCACCGGGCACGACGCGCTGGTCCTGGCTCCCGACACCGACGACGGCGAGATCCCGCCGTTCGTGCACGGCGCCCCCGTGGTCGAGGTGCCCTCCGTCGGCCTGCCAGGTTATCCCGACGTCCGTGTCGTCCTCGGCCAGCGCGCGCGGATCGAGCGCACGCTCGCCGCGTTCGAGCCCGACGTCGTGCACCTGGCCTCCCCGTTCACCCTCGGGTGGCGCGGCATGCAGGCGGCCGAGTCCCTGGGCGTGCCGACGGTGGCGATCTACCAGACCGAGGTCCCGAGCTACGCGGCCCGGTACGGGATGCGCCACCTCGAACCGCTGCTGTGGCGACGGGTGCGCAACCTCCACGAGCGCGCCACCGTCACGCTCGCGCCGTCGACCCCCACCATCGACCACCTGCGGGCGCGCGGCATCCCGCGTCTGCACCGCTGGGGCCGCGGCGTGGACACCGAGCTGTTCCGGCCCGGTGCCCGGGACGCCGTCTGGCGGCGCGAGGTCGGCGCCGGCCGGCCGCTGCTCGTCGGGTACGTCGGGCGGCTCGCCGCGGAGAAGCAGGTCGAGGCGCTGCGGGTGCTGCACGACCGTGAGGACGTCCGGCTCGTCGTCGTCGGCGAGGGACCCGAGCGGCCGCTGCTGGAGAGCATCCTGCCGGACGCCCACTTCACCGGGCTGCTGCGCGGCGAGGAGCTGGCGCGGGCGATGGCGAGCCTGGACGTGTTCGTCCACCCCGGCGAGCTGGAGACGTTCGGCCAGACGCTGCAGGAGGCGCACGCCTCCGGGGTGCCCGTCGTCGCGCCGGCCGCGGGCGGACCGATCGACGTCGTCTCCCACTCGCACACGGGCTGGCTCTACCCGCCGGGCGACCACGCCGCGCTGCGCGCGCACGTCGACGATCTGCTCGGCGACCACCGCAAGCGCCGCGCCTTCGGGGCGGCCGCTCGCGAACGGGCGTTGGGACGCACCTGGGCGAAGGTCTGCCACGAGCTCACCGAGCACTACGAGGCGGCGGTCCGGGTCCGTTCGGGGGTGTGAGATGCGGATCGTGCACGTGGCCAACGCCTACGCGCCGCGGTCCGGCGGGATCCGCACGGCGATGCACGCGCTGGCCGGCGAGTACCTCGCGCACGGTCACGAGCCGGTGCTCGTCGTCCCGGGGCCGACGGCGCAGGTCCGGTGGGCCGCGGGCGTGCGGGTCGTGCAGGTCCCGGCCCCGCGGGTGCCGGGTGTGCCGGGCTACCGGATGGTCACCCGCCCCGGGCTGGTGCGGACGGTCCTGGACGACCTGGCACCCGACCGGGTGGAGGTCTCCGACCGCGCCTCGCTGACCGGCGTCGGGCTGTGGGCGCGTGAGGCCGGGGTCCCGTCGCTGCTCATGCTGCACGAGCGTCTCGACGGCGTGCTGTCCTCCTTCTGGCCGGGCGCCGGGCGCGGCGCGCGTCCCGGGGCGGCGCGGGGTGCGGCCACGGCGCTCGCCGACGGGTGGAACCTGCGCACGCTGTCCCGGTTCGACCGGCTGGTGGCCACGACCGGGTTCGCGGCCGGCGAGGTGACGCGGCTCGTCGAGCAGCGCCCGACGACGGCGCTGCCGCCGCTGCACCGGGTGCCGCTGGGCGTCGACCTGGAGCGGTTCACCCCCGACCGGTACGACGGCGCGGTGTCACGCCGGCTGGCGCCGTCCGGCGAGGCGACGGTGCTGGTGATGAGCCGGCTGTCCACGGAGAAACGGGTCGACCTGGCCGTCGACGCCGTCGCACGGCTGGCCGCCGAGGGTGTCCGGGTGCGGCTCGTCGTCGCCGGCAGCGGACCGCGGCTGACCGCGCTGCGCGACCGGGCCGAGCGGCTCGGGATCGCACACCGGTTCTGCGGCTTCGTGCCGGACCGGGACGCGGTGGCAGCGATGCTGGCCAGCGCCGACGTCGTCCTCGCCCCCGGCCCGATCGAGACCTTCGGGCTCGCCGCACTCGAGGCCCTGGCGTGCGGCACCCCGGTGGTGTGCAGCGACACCAGCGCGCTGCCCGAGGTGGTCGGCGCGGCCGGGGCGTCGGCCGCACCCGAGCCGGACGCGCTGGCGCTGGCCCTGGCCGACGTGCTCTCCCGGCCGGTGGCCGAGCGCCGGGAGGCGGCGCGCGAGCGGGCCGAGCTGTTCCCCTGGGCGGCGACGGGGCGCGCGATGCTCGCCCTGCACGGCGCGGCACCCCCACTCGCTGCGCCCCCACCGGCTGCTCCCCCACCTGTTGTGGGCGTGAAATCTGCAGTGTCGACCCCGGTTCGGCCTGCAGATTTCATGCCCACAACCGGAGGTGTGCGATGAGCGCGGGACCCGTCGTCGTCGGCCTCGGCGACTCCATCACGGCCGGGGTCGGCGACGCCGTCACCGCCGACGCCCCCTACGGTCCCGGCTGGGCGGCGCACCTGGCCACGCTCGCCGGGGCGGCCCGTTTCACCAACGTGGCCCGGAACGGGGCGCGAGCCCATCTCGTCGTGGCCGAACAGCTCGACGCGGCGCTGGCCGTGCAGGCCGACGTCGCCACCCTCGTCGTGGGCGGCAACGACGCACTGCGGACCGAGTTCTCACCGGTCGACGTCGGCCGCCACCTGTCCACCTGCGTGCGGGCGCTGCGCGCCCGGGGCACCGCCGTCGTGCTCGCGACACTGCCGCCGATCGGCCTGTTCGAGCTGTTCCCCGGCCGGGCTCGGAAGGTCATGCGCGCGCGCATGGACGCCGTCAACGCCATGGTGCGCGCCACCGCGGCGCGCGACCAGGGCACCCGCGGGCCGTCCGTGGTGCTGTTCGACATCGCCGAGGCCGTCCGGCGCGCTGGGCTCGGGGCCTGGTACGTCGACCGGGTCCACCCCTCGCCGCTCGGGCACCGGCACATCGCCGCGGCGGGCTGCGCTGCCCTGCGGACGGCGCTGCCGGAGCTCACCGGACCCGCTAGCGTCGGTGGCGCTCAGGGTGCGCCGGTTACCGAGCGGGAGACATGCCGCGTGCTGCTCGACCGGCTCCCCGCACCTCCACCACCGCCGTCGGCCTGGCAACGGGCCGCCTGGCTGACGATCGCCGGCGTCCCCTGGGCGGTGCGGCGCGGGCACGACTTCCTGCCCGGGCTGATCCGCGCCGTGCTCGACGACCTGCGCGGTGGTGCCGTCGGTCCGGTGGACCTCGACCTCCCGGCGTTGTCCGACGTCGGGGCTCCCGGGACGGCGACGGCGGACGTGCTGCTGCCCGGCCATTGAGCTCGCCCTCGCTACGGTGTCGTCATGGTGACGCAGCGACAGGCGCGACGGACGACGGGCTGCCGGGCGAGGAGCACCCCGACGTGAGACCTCTGCTCGGTTGGACGCTCGCCGGTGCCGTCGGCCCCGCCGTCGGCTATGCGCTGCTCATCGTCATCACGACGGTCACCCAGGACCTGACCGATCTGCCGACGAGGCTCGACGCGCTGCCGATGGCACTCGGAGCTTTGTTCTACCTCGCTGCGCTCAGCGCCATGCCCGGTGCCGTCGCCGGCATCCTGACGGGCGTCGTGGACGCCGTGCTGCGAGCTCGTGTCGCCCGAGTCGAACGGTCAGAGCGGCGACGTCCCGCCCTCTCGTCCGCGACCGTGATCTGGCTCCTGGGGACCGGCTATGTCCTGCTGCTCATGGCGATCACGCCATCGACGTGGTCCCCCTGGCCCGCCGTGCTGACGAACATCGCGGTCGCGGCCGCCATCGGACTCGCACCGGCGGCCGTCGCGTTCGCTCTGTACCTGCGACTTCCGCACCAGGCGCCTGAAGCAACATCGGCAGAACGCTGAGCACGACCAGGACGTCGCCACATCGTTGCGCTGCGCTGGTGACGTCTCTACGTTCGTCGTGATGACGACGAACACGACGTCGTGAGGGGACGAACCCATGCCAGTAGGAGACTGTGAGAAAGCCTTCGCTGCGGCGGCCGCCGACGACGGAGTAATGCTCAGCCGGGCACGAGTGCCTTGGCTCAATCAACGGGGCCATCTCGGACTCCCGGCGAGAGCAGACGCGGCGAGCCGCGTCATGACTGAGATCTTCGAGGCGCTCTCAGGAGACCCCATCGCCCAAGCGGAGAAGCGACTCACGGCACTGCCCGGCGACTTCGTGCACGCGCCGACGGGCACGTTCGTCGAGATCGACGAGTCACAGCACTTCACCTCGCATCGCTTGACGACGCTCGACCTGTACCCCGCCGGTGCACCACTGGGGTTCGATCTCGAGCAGTACCGCGACCTCTGCGTCCGATGGGCGCCACGGTCGGACAGGTACTTCGCGTCGAAGGCAGCCGTCGCCTTCGGACCAGGCGGGCGCCAGCGACAGCGCGCGTATCACGACGCGCTCCGCGACCTCGCGACCCCACCGATGGGTCACCCGCCGGTCGTGCGCGTTCCCGCTCCCGACCGGGACGGTGTCGCGGCCTATGCACGGGTCCGTCAGCAGCTGCGTTCGCTGATCCGCTGAGGCGGCACCTCGGGCTGCGCCGCAGATCGCGCTTGCACGCGATCAGGCGCATCTCCACCTCTCGCCTGCACGCTTTCCTGTCACCGCCTCGCCGTAGGGTGGCGGCCGCTCGAGTCCTGGCGATCGGAAAGGCACCAACGACGATGCTCATCGCGCGGCCGTTCACCTCGGCAGCCATCAAGCTCCATCCGTTCGACTGCGGAGAACCGGAGCTCAACGAATGGCTCGCTCGCTACGCCGGCCAGAGCGAGAAGAAGGACAACGTCCGCACCACTCTGCTGCTCGACGAGGAAGCCCAGCGCGTCGCCGGCTACTTCTCCATGCGCACCTTCGAGCTGTCAGCGGCCGATGGCGAGTCAGCGATGGGACTCAGGCGTCGCTACCCGGTGCCGGCGATGCTCCTTGCGCGGCTCGCTGTCGACAACGACTACAAGGGTCAGGGCGTCGGCAAGCTGCTGCTCGTCGACGCCCTCCAACGGCTGCTAGCAGCGGCGGACAACGTCGGCTTCGAGGTCGTCGTCGTGCACGCGCTCCACGAGGACGCTGCCTGCTTCTACCTCAAGCACGGCTTTCGCCGGTTTCTGGACCACGAGCTCAGTCTGTTCCTCACGACGAAGGACCTGCGAGCGACGTTCGCTGCAGCGCAATCCAGTTGAACCGTACGCACCACGTGCGTACCGTGTAGGTACACCCCCAGCCACGAGGAGGCACCATGCCTACCGCCAACGCGCGGTCAGAGCGTCTGCACATGCGCCTGTCGCCCGATGCTCTCGCGACCATCCGTGAGGCCGCCGCGGCGCAGCAACAGGACGTGTCGGCATTTGTGCTCGGGGCGGCTATGGAGCACGCCCGTGAGGTCCTGCTACGTGACCGCGTCCTGCAGCTCACCCCTCGCGAGCTCGACCAGGTCGACAGCGCACTCGACGCCGAGCCTCACGTGGTCCCGGAACTTGCCGCGCTGATCGCTGCGGTCCGACGGGACACGCCGCAGCACGGCAAGCAGGAGCTGACGTCGCACTGAGCGATCAGGCCAAGCGCGCACAGAGGGCTGCCCCGGAACTGACCCCGGGCGCCCTTCGTCGCCTTGGGACGATGTCGGGCGGGGTGCGCGCAGCGAGCGAAGCGCGGGGCCCGCTCGACGTACCAGCCAGCTCGGCGGAGCCGCGCCTTGAGTCAACCAGGGAACGACGAAGGGCCCCGGACCGGTGTCTCACCTGGTCAGAGGCCCTTCGGAGGGCGGTAGCGGTGGGATTTGAACCCACGGTGGCTATGAACCACACAGCATTTCGAGTGCTGCACCTTCGGCCGCTCGGACACGCTACCTTCGCCGGTCGAACCGGCCATACGAGGATACCGAACGGGGCCGCATCCACGAAATCCGGCCGGGTGCGACGTCCGTCACCGTGGACGCCCACGCCGACACCGGCCGGCGCCGGTCAGAAGACCGGCTTGCCGCCCGTGACGCCCAGCACCGTGGCCGAGACGTAGCTCGCGTCGGTCGAGGAGGCCAGGAAAACGAACGCGGGGGCGACCTCGGCCGGCTGCCCGGCGCGACCCAGCGGGGTGTCCTGCCCGAACGACTCCAGCTTGCCCTCCGGCTGCGTCGAGGGCTGCAGCGGCGTCCAGATCGGACCCGGTGCCACGGCGTTGACCCGCACCCCGCGCGGCCCCAGCTCGGCGGCCAGGTTCACGGTGAGGTTGTTGATCGCCGCCTTGGTCGAGGCGTAGTCCACCAGCGACGTCGAGGGCTGGTACGCCTGGATCGAGGAGTTGTTGATGATGCTGGCGCCCTCGTTCAGGTGCTCCAGGGCTGCCTGCGTCACCCACATCAGCGCGTACAGGTTGGTCTTGAGGATCCGGTCGATCTCGTCGGTCGTGACGTCCTCGAAGGACTCGCGCCGCGCCATCTGGAAGCCGGCGTTGTTGACGAGCACGTCGAGACCGCCCAGCTCCGACGCGGCCTTGCCGGGCAGCGCCCGCGCCGTGGCCTCGTCGGTCAGGTCACCAGGCAGCAGCACCGCCGTCCGACCCGTCCCGCGCACCCAGCGCGCCGTCTCCTCGGCGTCCTCCTGTTCCTCGGGCAGGTAACCGATCGCGACGTCGGCGCCCTCGCGGGCGAACGCGATCGCCACGGCTCGGCCGATCCCCGAGTCGCCCCCGGTGATGAGCGCCGACTTGCCCGCGAGCTTGCCGCTGCCCCGGTAGGAGTCCTCGCCGTGGTCCGGGACCGGGTCCATCTGCGCGGTCCAGCCCGGCGGCTCCTGCTGCTGCGGCGGAAAGGCGTTCTCGGCCATGGGGTCCTCCCTGGTCGGTCGGGGCGGCCGGGCCCCGGGTCGGGGCGCGGCCTCTCGCCACGCTAGGTGCGACGTCGGAGTCCGGCGACCGCGGGCAACGCACGCGACACCGCCGCCCAGGGGATCCCCAGCACTCCCAGGAAGTCGGCAGGCAGGTCACAGGGCTACATCGGCTCGGAAGTG
Source organism: Isoptericola haloaureus (assembly GCF_036689775.1). NCBI lineage: Bacteria > Bacillati > Actinomycetota > Actinomycetes > Micrococcales > Promicromonosporaceae > Isoptericola > Isoptericola haloaureus. Next base: position 172,724 of record NZ_JBAGLP010000116.1, read on the forward strand.
TCCACTAGGTCACCTACCCACCCACGGACCCTGCGGTCCCCGTCCCGGGAGCACCATGACACCCGCCCTGCTCTACGCGATCGACGCCCTCGCCGTCACGATCCTCGTCTTCGCCCTCTACTTCCCCCGGCACCGCCGTCGCGACCTCGTCGTGGCCTACCTGGGGGTGAACGTCGGTGTGCTGGCCGTGGCGACGGTCCTCGCGCAGAGCAGCGTCGGCGCCGGCCTCGGGCTGGGCCTCTTCGGCGTGCTGTCGATCATCCGGCTGCGGTCCCGCGAGCTGTCCCAGCACGAGGTCGCCTACTACTTCGCCGCCCTCGCCCTCGGACTGCTCGGCGGACTGGGATCCTCGGTCGGGTGGCTGGCGGTGGCCGGCATGGGCCTGGTCGTCCTGGTCATGGCCGTCGCGGACCACCCTCGGCTCTTCGCCCGGCACCGCACCGCCCAGATCGTCGTCGACCGGGCCCTGCCGGACCACGACACCCTCGTGGAGCACCTCGAACAGCTCCTTGGCGCCCGGATCCACGGAGCATCGGTCCTCAAGCTCGACCTGGCCAACGACACGACCGTCGTCGACGTCCGCTACCGGGTCGGCCCGGGCACGACGGCGGTACGCCCGACGGCGGCACCGGCCGCGGCCGAGCCGCCCCGCGCCCTGGAGACGACCCGATGAGCGCCGTGGAGCACCTGGCGCCGATCACCCTCGACGAGCTGAACGCCGAGGCCGCGCTGCAGACCCGGGTGGACCGCAAGTACGTGCTCACCGCCGACGAGACCCGCGGCCTCCTGGCTGCGCTCGACCCGGCCACCCGGGTGCTGGAGATCGGCGGCGCCCGCACCTTCACCTACTCCTCGACCTACTTCGACACCCCCGACCTCGTGACGTTCCACCAGGCCGCGCGCCGTCGGCGGCGGCGGTTCAAGGTCCGCACCCGCACCTACGTCGACACCGGCGGGACGTTCCTCGAGGTCAAGACCCGCGCCGCGCGCGGCGTCACCGTCAAGGAGCGGTGCCCCGCCGACCCCGCGGCGTGCACCCTCGACGACGACGCCGTCGAATTCGTCGACGACCGGTTGGCGGCCGCCCGGCTGGCCGCCCCGCCGTCGTCCGGGCTGGCACCGGTCCTGCGCTCGCGCTACCGGCGCACCACCCTGCTGACACCGGACGCCCGCGTCACGCTCGACACCGCCCTGACGTGGTGGCACCTCGCGCCCGACGCCGGCGGGCACGACGGCGCCCGGGACCGCGCCGACGTCGGCGACCTGGTCGTCGTCGAGACCAAGGCCGGCACCGCGCCGTCGTCCGTCGACCGCCTCCTGTGGCGATCGGGCCACCGCCCCGACCGCCTCTCCAAGTACGCGACGGGACTCGCCGTCCTGCGCCCCGACCTGCCCGACCATCCCTGGCGACGCCTGCGCCGCGAGCGCCTGGCCGCCTGAGACCCACCACCCGAGAGGACTCTCATGAACCCGACAACCCTGCCCCGCCGGACCCGTTCGACCTGGTCGAAGGCCCTGGGAGGAGCTGCCGCCGCGGCGCTGGCCGTCGGCGCGCTCGGCGCCTGCGGCACCACCTCCGAGGAGTCCGCCGCAGCGACGACCTCCGAGAGCTCGACCACCACCGAGGACTCGACCTCCTCCGACGACGCCACGGTCCTCACCGCCTCCTCCGCCGGCCTGACGGCCGCGGAGGTGCTCGCCGAGAACCTCGACGCCTCGGAGACCGTGGCCCTGGCCGACGGCTCCTGGGTCTCCACCGACGAGGTCGCGATCGATCTGTCCTCGCCGAGCGCCGCCGACGGGGTCGAGGTGGACGGTGACACGGTCACCATCACCCGGCCGGGGACCTATCGGCTCTCCGGTGTGCTCGCCGGCCAGGTCGTCGTCGAGTCCGAGGACGACGGCGTGGTGCGGCTCGTGCTCGACGGCGCGGACGTCTTGTCCTCCACGGGTGCGGCGATCGACGTCCAGGACACCGACCAGGTGTCGGTGGTGCTGGCCGACGGCTCGACGAACCGACTCGAGGACTCGGCGGACTACGAGGAGACGGAGGCCGACAACGCGGCCAACGCCGCCCTGTACTCGACCGCCGACCTGGCGATCTCCGGTGCCGGCTCCCTCGAGGTCGTCGGAAACAGCAACGACGGCATCACCGGCAAGGACGGGCTGGCGATCACCGCGGGCGACATCACGGTCGACGCGGTCGACGACGCGATCCGCGGCAAGGACTACCTGGTCGTCACCGGGGGCACGATCGACGTCACCGCCGGCGGCGACGGCCTGAAGTCCGACGAGGACTCGGACGCCACCGCCGGGTACGTCGCCCTGCTGGACGGCGAGGTGACCGTCGCGGCCGGCTCCGACGGCGTGCAGGGCTTCACCGACGTCGCGGTCGCCGGCGGGACGCTGAGCGTCACCGAGTCCGAAGAGGGCGTCGAGGCCGCCGTCATCACGATCTCGGGCGGCACCGTCGACGTCGCCTCGTCCGACGACGGGCTCAACGCGACGGTCAAGGAGGCCGACGAGGACACCGAGGACGCCGCGTCGACCGAGGAGTCGACCGAGATGGCCGGCCCCGGCGGGGGCGGGGGCGGCGAGGCCGTCCAGGAAGGCGCCTCCCTGACGGTCACCGGCGGGTCCGTGACGGTGGCAGCCGACGGTGACGGCCTCGACTCGAACGGGGTCATCGACGTGACCGGTGGCGAGATCGTCATCGCCGCGGCGGCGAACGGCGGCGAGGGCCCCGTCGACGCCAACGGCACGGTGACGAGCGCGAACGGCTGGCTCACGCTGGACGGCTCGGCCGACGCCGGGTCGACGATCACCGTGCTCGACGCCGACGGCCAGGAGGTCGCCTCGGTCGTGGCCGGGCAGTCGCTGTCCTCCCTCCACCTCACCGCCGACGGGATCGTCGCCGGACAGAGCTACACCGTGCAGGTCGACGGCACCGACGTCGGCACGGCGACCGCCGTGGAGTCGATCGCCACGACGATGGGCCCGGGCGGGGGCGGCGCGCCCGGTGACCGCGAGATGCCCGGGGACGGGGGCCGACCCGGTGGGGGCCAGCCCCCGGCCGAGGGCTCCATGCCCGGCGGCGCCTGACCGCCCGCCGACGTCACGCGAGTCGGCGCGGACCGGACCGACCGGCCCGCGCCGACTCCCGCGACGGCACGACTCACGGCTCGGCGCAGGCGGCCGGCGAGTCGAAGTGCCCGGGCGTCGTCGGGAACGCGCTGCCCGACCCGTGCTCCTTCTCGCCCGGCTCGACGATCGCCACCTCCAGGTAGGCCGAGGTGCCCTCGACGTCGACGTCGTCCGGCCCGCGACCGGCGCCGGCCCCGTAGGCGACCCCCCGCAGGAAGTCCTTCATCGACGGGCTGTGCTGGCGGATGTCGTTCCACCCGCCGTACGCCGCGTTGCAGTGCGAGTACAGGTTGAACGCGCCATTCCAGTCGATGAGGCGGTCGTCCTGGTCGCTCGGACCGTTGGCCGACTCGTTGCCCTGCATCACGTCACGGTCCCGCCCGCCGTAGATCCAGTCGGTGCCGTGGTGGTGCTGGTCGTTCGACGGGTCGGCGTCGTCGGTGTCCGTCGTCGCGAACCAGGCGCACGGGTCCACGACCTCGCCGAGCGTGCCCTGCGGGGTGTCCGCGAGCGTGCAGGTCACCCCTGGGGTGTCGGTCGATCCGCGCGGGTTCCAGTCGAGGACGTCCGCGCCCACGACCGAGTCCGTCCCGGACCCGGGCACCGACTCGCCGCCGAAGACGAGGTCGACGTGCTGGTCCTCGTCACCGCGGTCGGGCGAGCCGTCGGCCAGGCCGCGGCCACCCCACAGGACGTCGGACCCGGCCCCGCCGAATACGGAGTCGCCGCCGTTGTCACCGTTGGCGAGGTCGTCGCCGGCGCCTCCGAACACGACGTCGCGGTCGTCACCACCACGCATCCGGTCGTCACCGCCGACCGTCTCGCCCGGGTGCGGCATCGGTTCCTCGGCGGTGTCCACCCAGGTGCGGTCCTCGACGTCGGAGAACAGGTCGACGCGACGGTCGAACGTCCCCGGCCGCAGCCCGGTGTACGACTCGTCCGGCACACCCTTGACCGAGACGGTGAACGTGCCCTCGTCCTCGGCGTCGATCCACTGGCCGACGATGCCGCCCCGGTCACCGAGGACGGTGTCCTGGCCGGCGTCGCCGAACAGCTCGTCGCCGCCGAGCCCGCCGACCACGTCGTCGTGCCCCGCGTCGCCGTGCACGGTGTCGTCACCGTCCTGGCTCCACAGCCGGTCGTCCCCGGCGTCGCCGTCGATGGTGTCGTCACCGAACGCCCCGACCGGTTCGCAGGTGTCCTGGTCCTCGGTGCAGAAGCGCGTGACGCCGTCGTGCCCGGCCGGCAGCGCGTCCGGGTCGTGCAGACGCACCGCGAACAGACGGTCGGGGTAGGCGGGGTCGGACGGGTCGGCCGGGTAGCGGTCCGGCTCGACCCGGTCCGCCCAGACCCCGGCCGGACCGGCCTCCACCGGGTCGCGCAGGAGCGTGCCGTTGTCGCCGAGGACGACGTCGTGCTCCCCGTTGCCGGAGACCACGTCGCCCGCGTCGCGGTGACCCGCGATCGCCGAACCGCCGATCAGGTCGTCCTGACCGTCCGGCCCCGTCTCGGCCTCCACCGTCGACCAGCCCCGCCAGAGCCCGGACGGCACCGGCACGCCGTGGCCGAGCGCCGCGGCCTCGTCGGCGACGATCTCCACCACGGGTGCGTCCCCGCGGACGACGTCCGCGGCGCCGTTGCCCTCGACGTAGTCGTCGTCCGGCCCGCCGCTGAGGGCGTCCCCGCCGTCCTGGCCCCAGGCCATGTCGACGCCGTCCCCGCCGGAGACGAGGTCCGCCCCGCCCTGCGGCGACGCCAGGTCGTACAGGATCACCGCACGCTGCCGGACCAGGGACCCGTCGGTCGACGACCGCTCGAGCACCGACGTCGTCGCACCGGCCCCGCGCAGGATCGTCCCGTCGTCGCCGATGATCGCGTCGTCGCCGGACTCGCCGAACAGCAGGTCGCCGACGTCGCCCTGCCCGGTGGACGCCTCCGTCCCGGTGCCGGGCTCGTCGGAGGCCGGATCGGCCGCCGGGGTGGTCGAGCCACCGACGAGGTCGTCGTCGCCGGGACCGCCCTCGACCCAGTCGACACCCGGGCCGCCCTCGACGGCGTCGTCCGCTCCCCCGCCGTCGAGGCGGTCGGGGTCGGCCTGGCCGAGGAGCACGTCCTCGCCGCCGTCGCCGCGCAGCCAGTCATCGCCCGCGTCGTCGCCGTCCGCGGCGACGCCCAGGTCGAGCAGCCGGATCGTGCGCGGGTCGATCGTCCCCCGCTCGCGACCGAGCAGCAGCGGGGTCGTCGCCCCGGCGCCGGCCACGGTGATCACCCCGTTGTCGCCGAGCGCCACGTCGCCGTCGGACCCACCGCGGATCGTGTCGCCGTCGTCGGGCTGGCCGTCGGTACCGACACCGCCGGGCACCCCGGAGCCGAGCGGGGTCACGCTGCCGCCCACGAGGTCGTCGCGCCCGGACTGGCCGAGGACCGTGTCCTCGCCGCGTCCGCCGACCGCGAGGTCGTCGTCCGCGCCCGCCCAGAGCTCGTCGGCGTCGCCCTGGCCGAACAGCGCGTCGTCGTCGGCCCCGCCGTAGAGCCGGTCGGGTCCGGACGTGCCGGCCGGCGGCGAGGCGCCGGTCTCGTGCTCGACCAGGACGCGGTCGGCCGTGTCGCGGCCCGCCAGCGCCGGGGCGCCGTCCGCGCCCGGCGCCGTGGGTGCGATCGTCATGTTGTCCCCGGCCAGGACGTCGGCCCCGGCGTCGCCGAACACGCGGTCGTCGGTGTCGGCGCGTCCCGCGGCCCGCGTACCGCCGATCAGCATGTCGTCCGCGACGCCGCCGGTCACGACGTCGGACCCGGCGTTGCCCTCGGCGACGTCGGCGTCGCCCTGCCCGTAGAGCACGTCCGGTCCCGCGTTGCCGTACAGCAGGTCCGGGCCGCCCTCACCGTGGATGACGTCGCGGGCGCTGCCGCCCCAGACCTGGTCCGCTCCCGCACCGGCGAACACCGTGTCGGTCCCGGACTGACCGCAGCCGCGGTCGTCCGCGTCCCGCAGCTCGAGCCGGTCGGCCCCGCCGCCGGCGCGCACCACGTCGACACCGATGCCACCGATGATCAGGTCGTCGTCGTCCGCCGCGTTCGGCGCACCGGGCTCGTCGGCTCCGGGCATGTCGGAGTCGCTGGCCACCGGGTCACCGGCGACGCACAGCTCCTGCGGCCGGTAGGCGTCGCCCCAGGCCTGGGCACCGCCGTCGCCGCCGACGACGTGGTCGCGGTCGGCGCCGCCGACCAGCACGTCCTCCTGCGGCACGGCGTCCTCCGGCAGCGGGAGGCGGGTGACGTCGTGGTCCGGGCCGAACCCGTCATCGCCGGTGCCGAACGCGATCTCGTGCGGCTCGGCGAGCACGTAGTCGTCGTCCGGCCCGCCGAACACGTAGTCCCCGCCGAACCCGCCGGACAGGATGTCCTCGTCCGCGCCGCCGAACAGGTACGCACGCTGCACCGGCGGGCTGCCCAGCGACCCGGCCTGCACGACGTCGCGCACCGTCGATCCGATGACCAGGTCGTTGCCCGAGCCGGTGTCGACGTTGTTCGCCTGCGCCGGGTCGTCCACGCTGTCGGGACGCCCGTCGCCGTCCGCGAGCGCCCCGAGCTGGGCGGCACTCAGCGCGCTGCCCGGCGTGTACGCCTCGCCCTGGATCGTGATGTCGGCGTCCGGGCCGGTCGGCAGGTCGGCGCGCTTGCCGGTGAAGACGACGTCGTCGCCGGGCCCGGCGGTGATGCGGTCGGCACCGTGACCGCCGGCGACGAAGTTCGTGGCCCCGCCCCGGTCGTTCCCCTGCTCGCCGACGACGCCGATGACGTCGTCGCCGCCGTTGCCCCACACCACGTTGCGCTGCAGGCCGACGTTGATCGTGTCGTCGCCGCCCCCGTTCTGCTCGCCGGGGTCGCCGAGCGCGACCGCGATGTCGAGACCGTCGACGGTCTCGACCGTCGGGTCCAGCGTCGTGTCGCCGGCGACGAAGGCGCGGCCCTGCGCGGTACCGACGGTGTCGTCGTCGGCCCCGCCGGAGATCCGCACGGTGACCCCGTCCGGGTTGGCGGTCGTGACCTTGTCGTCGCCGCCGCGGGCGTCGACCCAGGCCGGGCCGACGTCGGTGCGGATCACGTCGGCGGCCTCGGAACCGCGCACGACGACGCCGGTGCGGAACCCGGCGGCGAGCTCGCCCCCGGTGTCGCCCGGTGCGCCGTCGGCCGGCGGCGCCTCGCTGTCGCCGACGAACGACACCTCCAGGGGTGTGCTCGTGCCCTGGCCGTCGACCAGCACCCGGTCGACGGGGCCGTCGAAGCTGTCGGTGAACCCGAGCCACTGGACGGTGTAGCCGACCACCGGCCAGCCGCCCTCGGGCTCGGTGCCCGCGGAGTAGTCGTGGCGCTCGATGACGGTGAACACCTCGGCGTCGTCCTCGGGGTCGCCGTGGGCATCCCACACGGCGTCGCCGCGCTTGCCGCCCACGCCGGCCTTGCCCGCGTAGACCACCAGATAGTCCGTGCCGTCGACCTCGTCGACGGCCCCGAGCGTGGGCGGTGGCGGCTCGCAGTCGGGCTCGGCGGAGAAGTCGAGCAGGGTGATGTCCGCGATCGTCTGGGTGAAGGTCACCGAGAAGATGCTGACCCCGAGCGTGACGCCGAGCCGCAGGAACAGGTACACGCGCCCGCTCATGGTGAACAGGCAGATCGGACTGCGCTTGACCTGCTCACCGATCTCGGACAGGCGGAACTTGCCGTCGTCGTTCGGGTCGTTCCAGAAGAACGACACCGTGAGTCCGACGCCGCCGGTGAGACTGACCTCGATCACCACCAGGGAGACCGCGACGCCGGCCGCGAGTTCGCCGTAGAACGTCAGCACCGGTACGGGCTTGCCGTCCAGGTCGGTGGTGGCGAAGTACAGCGAGTCGAGGGCGTCGAGGGCACCGACCGAGGTGCCGTCGCGCCACGCCTCGACGGCCTTGCGCAGGCCGTAGGTGTCCAGGCCGGCGATGACGCGCGCCTCGACGCCCGCGGACCCGGAGAGCGTGATGAGCACCGGCGGCGGGGCGTACACCGGGCCGAAGGACTGCTTCATGGAGAAGCCGAGCTTCAGCGGCCCGGAGTCGAACCGCACGATCTCCACGTCGCCGCCGACGAGCAGGTTGGCGACCTGCTCGGGCTGCTCGAGGAACGTGAAGGTGAACCCGTAGCGCTTCGAGTCGAAGCCCTGGGTGGTGATGTTGGCCGGGCCGAGCTGGCTCACGACGGTCGCGGCCGTCCCGGTCGGGGCCGCTCCCGCGGTGTACGTCTCCTTGATCGAGGCGATCGTGTCCGGGGTCGCGGCGGTCGTCTTGGCCACGGCACCGTCCAGCGTCAGGTCACCGATCGGCAGGATCACCTCGCCGGGGTCCGCCGCGATCGTGTCGACGAGGTCGTCGACCGTCTTGGCGGTCTCGACGATCTGCAGGATCGTCTTCACGGCCGTGACGTCGGTGCCGCCCGCGAGGGTGCTGTACAGCTCGGCGAGCGTCACCAGGGAGATCTCCGGTCCGCCGGCCGCCTGCGACAGGTCGGTCAGCACCGGGATCGGCGCGTAGAGGGTGTCGATGATCGGCCGCAGCGGGTCGATGGCCTGGTTGATGGTGTCGATGGCGGGCGCGATCTGCTCGGACAGGAAGTCGCCGAGGTCGAGCCCGATGTCGGTGAAGGCGATCGACGGCGTGCCGACCACCCCGTTGGAGGCGTTGCCGAACGTCGGGGCGTAGGTGCCGGCGTCGTCCGGCGCCTCGCACTCGGAGCCCGAGTCCCCGCCCTCACCGCTGGACCAGCCCACCGACCAGCGCAGGCAGAAGTCCGTGGCGACGCCCGGCAGGGTCTGCCCGTCCATCTCGGGGGCTGCCGTCAGCCCCCAGAAGACGTCGATGTCGAAGGACGCTCCGAGCACGACGTGGTCGCGCGGCGACCCGATCAGGTCACCCACCGAGACGGCCTCGAACGGCTCGTCCGCGATGGTGACGGCGTCGGGCGTCCCCGTGAGGTCGATGCTCAGCTCGGCCTGCAGCTCGTCGGACCCGGCGTCCTTCTTCTTCGCCTCGACCTGGAGCACGGCCAGCTCGGCCTGCAGGTCGGGGTTGCCCTCCCCGGCGTCGGTCAACCGGGCGCCGGCGACCGCGTACCCCTCGGGCACGTCGTCGTCCCCGTTGTCCGTGAGCAACATGACGCCGGCTTCCTTGTCCAGCGCCAGCCGGACCCGGAACCCGTAGTCGAGGCTCACGCCGACGCCGCCGGCGCCGTCGGCCGCGCTCGCGCGCAGCGCCAGGCCGGGGATGCCGAGGTCGAGCGGGACGGTCTCGGAGAACTCCGGGGCGCTCGGGTCGCCGTCCGCTCCCGGGTCGTAGGCCCACTCCATGACGATCGTGTCGATGGCGCGCACGTTGGCGCTGCAGTCGGCCTGCGGGTAGTCGGCCTCGGCCGGGTCGTCGGGGGCGGCCGAGGCGGTCCCGGAACCGTCGTCGACGTAGCTCGTCCCGGCCTCGTCGGCGATCTGCTCCCAGGTCGTGCCGTCGTCGGTGCTGCGCACCACGTAGTAGCCGCTCGCGCGCGGGTTCTCGGTCCACGTCAGCTCGTTGCGCGGCCCGTCGGTGGCGAGGGTGGCGTCGTTGTCGACGGCGTCCGTCCCGGACCAGCCGGTCGGGGCGCCCGTGTCGTTGTGGGCCACGATCGCGTACGTGTAGGTCGTGTCGGCCGGGTCGGGGGCGTCGACGGCGGTGACCGACAGCCCCGTGGCGGGCTCCAGCAGGCCGCAGTACTCGGTCAGCGTCACCCCGGGAGCGGACTCCAGGGTCGACGTGGCGTCGGCGTACCCGGTCTCGAGCGCGGTGTCGGTGTCCTCGACGAGCTGCTCGATCTCGGACCGCGCCGACTCGAGGGTGTCCGCGGCCTCGGCCAGCTGCTGCCCGACGAGGGGGAAGTTCCCGCCGCCGGAAAGGGTCTGCAGCGCCTCGGTGACGATCCCGAGGTAGGTCAGCAGGGACTCGGGCAGCGCCAGCAGGTCGAGCTCGGTGTCGTAGAGCAGCGCCTGCAGGTCGGACAGGTCCGGCAGCGTGACGTCGGGCGCCGGCAGGCTCTCCCCGCTGCTGAGCGTGCCGTCGCCGGGCAGCTCCTGCGCGACCGACAGCGTGCCCAGCGAGGTGCCGACGACGGAGACCGGCGCCTCGACGCAGAGCAGCCGCGGCCCGCCGGAGCACTCGTCGGTCCCGGTCAGGGCCAGGTCCCCGCCGAGCAGGTCGCCCAGCCCGACGGCGCCCGAGGCGCTGTAGGACCCGGTGAGCCCGACGGCTCCGAGGGTGCCGCCGTCGCCGAGCTGGGCGGACAGACCCGCCACCGAGACGGCGAACTGCCCGTCCACGCTGCCGGTGGCCGAGGCCTCGACGGACGGGTCGACGACCCGCAGCGTCGCCGCGTCCCCCGCGTCCTCGAAGGGCGACCCGAGCGACACGGCGAGCCCCGCGCCGGCCTCGACCGAGGCGGCCAGGGCGACCTCGGCGTCGGCGTTCGCGCTGACGAGCGGAACGTCGCCGAGGTCGAAGGCGAGCGGCGCGGACGTGTCGTAGGACCGCGCGACCGCGACGTCGAGCACGAGCGTCGGGGTGCCGTCGACCTCGGTGAGCTCCACCGGCAGGTCGGCGCCGATGGCGTCCTCCAGCAGGGCCAGCAGGTCCTGGAAGTTCTCCGGCGGGGTCGTGGCGACCTCCTCGAGCACGGTGGAGAGCTCCGTGGCGGTGGCCAGCCCGTCGGCGGCGCCGGTGAGCACGTCCCCGATGCTGGCGTCGACCAGCGGCAGCGAGACGTCGGCGGTGTCGCCGAGCAGGTCGGTGGAGCGCAGCCCGGCGTCGAACAGTGTCAGCACGCTCAGCAGGCGGCCGAGCATCGCCAGCGGGTCGTCGGTGTCGACGTCGAGGGCGAGGAGGTCGGTCAGCCCGGACTCGATGGTCGGGTCGCAGGAGTCCGGGATGTCCGTCACGTCGCAGTCGACGGAGAACGTCGCGGCGCCCCCGTCGGAGCTGAAGGCGCGGCCCTCGAGCGGGACGTCGACCGTGCCGGTGCCGGTGACGTGCAGGTCGACGTCGGCGGTCACACCGGAGGGCTCGGCGGTGATCTCCTCCATCGCCGCGCCCAGCGTGCGGTACTCGCTGCCGCCCAGGGCCAGGGTCAGCATCGGGTCGCCGGCCGTCTCGGGGCCGACGGCGAGGCTGCCGTCCACCTCCACACCGACGAAGCCGATCTTCCCGGCGGTGGTGAAGTCGGCGGTGATCGGGAAGCTCGCCGACCCGCTGGCCGAGCGGAACAGCATCCGGTCGATGCCGATGGGCGCCTCGTCGTAGTAGGCCACGACCTCGCCGTCGGGTCCCGTCTGGGGCTGCGGCTCGTCGAAGACCACCGGGTCCTGCAGGTCGAGGGCGAGCTCGATCTCGAGGGAGTAGTCGCGCGTGGTCTGCGCCGTCGGGGTCTCCCCGTCACCGGGCTCCGGCTCGTTCGCGCCGGTGACCTGCTGTCCACCGGGCGCGGTGAGCAGGTCGCCGAGCTCGACCAGACCGGTCTGGACGCCGGCGTCCTCCGCCCCCGGGGTGGGGACGAACAGGTCGCCGGGGCTCTCGTCGCTCCGGCCGACCGTCAGGGTGAAGGGCAGCCGGTGGTTCGTGGCGTCGTACTCGGCCACGACGACGCCGAGGCCGGTGCCGGAGGCGTTGATCGCCGCGAACAGGTCCTCGAGGCTGGTCCAGGACGGGATGCCCGCGTCCTCGCCCTCCTGCGGGATCTGGTCGACGAGGAACGTGGTGAGGTTCTCCGCCAGGTGCACGGCGTCCGCGACGGTGCCGCGCATGAACGGCAGGTCGAGGTTGGCGGGCGTGCGCTGCATGGCCACGACGGTGGACTTCAGCAGCACGAGACCCTCGGCCACGTCGCGCTGGGACATGTTGAGGAAGTCGCCGAGGGCGTCGAAGTCGGCGTCCGGCGTCACCGACAGCGTCGCGGCGTCGCTCAGGTCGGTCCAGGAGAACGCGATGCCGCCCGTGACCGCGGGGACGTAACCGTCCTCCGTGGTGACGCTGAGGTTGCCGCTCGCCGAGGAGGAGGTCAGCTCCACGGTGCTCAGGCCCACGGCCGAGCCGTCCACGGACAGCTCGCCGTCGCCGGGCGTGCCGTCGGTCCCGGCGAACGCGAGGCGCCCGTCGCCGTCGGGGTCGTCCAGGGTGCCGGTGTAGGTGGCGTGCAGCTCGACGTCGTCGCTGGTGATCTCCCCGCCGACCAGGCCGACGGAGGTGCTGATCGCGCCGTCGAACCCGTCGAGGTCGACCGAGGCGAAGAGCTCGGGGGCGTCGGCGCCGTCGGCGACGACGAAGAACTCGTCCGACCCGCCGATCTCCTCGGAGCCCAGCGTGAACTCGAGGCCGACGCTCACCGCCGCCGTGACCTCGCCCGGACCCGAGGACAGCGGGAAGCCGGGTTCGAGGGAGAACGCTGCGCTGACGTCCTGGGTCGCCTCGAGCCGGTAGCGCCCGTCGCCCAGCGCGGTCAGGTCGTTGCCGAGAGCGGTGTCCGCGGCCGCCAGCACGTCGGCGGGTGTCACGTCCACCACGGGCAGCGGCGTCGTCCACGCCTCCTGCTCGGCGAACCCGAGCGCCCAGGCGGCGACGTCCTCGGCGTAGTCGTCCACCGGATCCGCGTACGCCGGCGGTGCGACGAACACGGTCGCGGTGACCGCGGTCGCCGTGAGGATGCCGATGCCGGCCGACCCGCGCAGTCTGCGCATGTCCCGCTCCCTGGTCCTGTTCCGCCCCTGGTGGTGGGCGGACTCGACGGTGGCGTACGGGGCCTCACGCTTCCTGTGATCCAGGTCACTCGCAGGGGTTCGGGGCGATTTCACCCGAACGGTGCACAGCACGACGGCCGCCGGGTCGGTACGCGCGCACCTCGCGCGCACCGCCCCGGCGGCCGTCGACCGGTCAGGTCAGTGCCGGATCACCACGGGACACCCCCGGGGCCGTACCCGACACCGCGGTCCTTGGGCTCAACCGTCACGGGCGCCGAGACGGCCGCGACCGGCTCCTGCCCCTCGACGACGGCCGTGACCTCGACGGACAGCTCGTGCCCGACGTCGGCCCGCTTGACCTTGTAGGCCGCGGCGTCGCCCTTCTTCCCGAGGGGCTCGCCGTCCCGCAGCCAGCGGTACGAGAACGCGGCGTCCTCGTGCGACCACTGCCCCGGGTCGGCCTCCAGCACCGCGCTCTGCACGGCGTCACCGGTGACCGCCGGTGACACGAGGTTCTCCAGCGGCACCGTGACCTCGGGCAACAGCTCGAGGGTCGTCGGGTCCGGGTTCGGCGTGAACCGCGCCCCGGTGTCCGACGGCGCCACGTCGGTGAGCTCGTACAGCCCGTGCATCTCGATCGAGCCGTCGGCCGCGATCTCCGGCGTCACGGCTGCGGCATCGGTGGAGACGAACCAGTCCGCGGTGACGGAGGCCGGCCGCCCGTCGGAGGCGTCCGCCGTCGTGCCGTCGAAGTAGTTCGACGGGTCCGTCAGCAGCGACGTGTCGTCCTGCTTCAGGCCCAGGGCGTCGGAGTCGGGGTTCTGCCACGAGATGACGCCGCTCGCCTCGTAGGCGGTCGTGCCGGCGTTGGTCTCCAGGCGCACGCCCCGCTCGTTGTCGACGGAGGTGACACCGTCGAGCCGGACGTCCGGGCCCGAGTTCGACGTCGCGCCGGTGGCGAGGTTGCCGTAGCTGAGCGCGTTGCGCAGCAGGTGGTCGCCCGGCATGGACTCGCCGCCGAGCTTGAACCCGTTGCCCTCGCCGGTCCACGTCGGGTCGTCCTCGAGGAACCCGTTGGCATAGGCCACGGAGTCCTCGACGACGACGGTGCCGATCGGGCCGGTGGTGGACTTGGCGTACAGGTCCCAGCCGTCGTCGATGTTGTGGTGGGCGATGTTGTACCGCAGCACGTTGCCCTCGCCGACGGTGAGCTTGACCCCGAACCCGTCGGCGTCGTTCCCGCCGGTGTCCGCGTTGTTGTGCGACACCGAGGACAGGATCGTGTTGTGCGACGGCCACATCGACGGCGGCTCGGCGGAGAGCCCCGAGATCTGGATACCCGTGTCCTTGTTGTGGTGCGACTCCACGCGCTCGACAACGTTGTGGTGGCCCTGGACGAGCATCGGCTTGGCCTTGTCGGCCGACCCGGTGATCTCCAGGTCGTAGACGTGCCACCAGTCACCGCGGATCACCAGGCCGCCGTCGGGCGACTCGCCGAGGTCCAGCACCGCGCGCGAGCCCGGCTCGGACATCAGGGTGATCGGGGCGTCGGCGGTGCCGTCACGACCCCGCTCGGCCACGATGTTGTGCTGCGGCGTGTACGTGCCGCCCGTCAGCACGATCTGCTGACCGGCCTGCGCGAAGTCGACCGCGGTGTGGAGGTCCAGCGGGTCGTCCTGGGTGCCCGCACCGTCGGCGGTGCCGTCGGGCGCGACCCAGATCGACTCGCCCGGCTCGCCGTAGGAGTCCACGGTGATCGAGAGCGGGACGTCGACCGGGTCGAACGACTCCAGCTCCTCGTGCTCGCCGAGCTGGGGCTGGTCGCCCTCCGGCGTGGCCCGCGCGGTGAGCTCGTTGACGCCCGGCTCGAGGTCGACCGTGCCGAGGGCCTGCTCGCCGGGGACGAGCTCCAGCCCGTCGACGACGACGTCTCCGGCCGCGTCGAGGATCTGCCCGGTGCCGTGGAAGTCGGCCACGAGCGGGACGTCGAGCTGCTGCTCCGGTGTCGTCCGGGTGACGTCGACCGACAGGTTCGTCGGCACGTACTCCGTCGGCGGCTCCTGGGCGGGCTCGTCGTCGTCCGGGTGGATCGTGGTGAAGTCCCACGAGGTGACGTCCACGACGATCTTGCGGGCCGTGGCCATGCCGACGTAGAACGTGTCGGGGTTCTGCTGCAGCAGCATGTCGGGGTCGTACTGGATGACCTCGATGTCCTCGCCGCCGTCGCCGGCGCCGCGCCAGATCGCGTGGAAGCCGGTGTTGGACCGGCGCAGCGTGAACTCGTAGACGTCGCCCTCGGCGAACTTCGGTCCCGAGGTGATCTCAGGGCGGTAGTCGGGGTCGAACTCCTCCGAGTCGCTGTCGTCGCGCGAGCCGGCGGTGTTGTCGTCGGTGGCTCCCGTGTACCCCTGGACGAACCGAGCGCCCGGGGTGCCGTTGACGACGTCGTCGGTGCCGCCGTTGTAGCGGGTGACCACCGCGCCCGCGGAGTTGAAGTAGCGGTGCGGGGAGGACTCGGCGACCAGGTCGTCGATGGCGATGATGCCGAACCCGGACTGGTTGTCCTTCGTCGAGCCGTCGACCACCTCGAAGGTGGCGTGCAGCGTGAAGTTCTCCTCTTCCGGGTCGATCTCGGTGAAGTAGTACTGGAAGCCGTCCTCGGAGCTCGCGAACTTCGTGGAGCTGTCCTTGGCGTCGAAGGTGATCGTGCCGTCGCCGTGGTCGACGACCTGACCCCCGGAGCCGGCGTTGGAGCCGACGTCGGCGATCTGCCAGCGTTCCACGGAGGTGGCGACCTCGACGTCCGTCGCCGGACCGGCCGCCGCGTCCGCACCGCGGTGCGCCACGACGCGGACCTGGTACGTGGCGCCGGCCGTGAGGCCCGGCACGTCCACGGCCGTGCTGGTCACGCCGTCGACGGCCGTGGCGAAGTCCGCCCCGCCCTGGCTCGTCTCGACGGAGTAGGTCTCGGCCTCGTCGGTGGCGGTCCACTCGAGGCTCACCGTGGCGTCGGTGCCGTCGACGGCGGAGGTCAGGGCCCCGGTGATCTCCGGTCCGACCAGCGGCAGGGAGAAGCCGTCGAACCCGACGCGCGCGGAGGTCTTCGGCTCGCCCTCGCCGGCGCGGGTGAGCCGCACCTCGACCTCGTAGTCGCCGGAGGCCGGCGGGGTGAGCGTCAGGGTGCCGCCGGGTCCGTCCTCGCCCGTGATCGCCTGGTCGACCTTCGCGCCGGAGGCGTCGTAGAGGGTCGCGTAGGCGACGTCGCCGCCGTCGTCGCCGAGGAGGCCGGTGTAGTCGACCTCCAGGTCGGCGGGGTCCTCGGGGTCGAGGGCGACGCCGTCGATCACCGGTGCCGCGACGTCGGCCCAGGGCGCCCGCTCGACCGGGTCGCTCGCGCCGAGCTGGGCGGAGAAGACGTTGACCCCGGAGCTCGGGGAGGTCAGGAAGTAGTCGCCGGCGGCCGGGATGTCGACGGTCTCGGTGACGATCGGCTCGCTGCTGTCGTCGGCGAGCGCCGGGATCTGGGCGATCTCGCCGGTGGCGTCGTGCAGCGCGAGGACCCGGTCGCTGCTGCCGGAGCTGCTGCGGGTCTGGACGACGAGCTCGGTCGGCTCGGTAGCGGTGAAGTGGATCGACCGGTACTCCGCGCTGCCCGAGCCGTTGAGCTTGAGCCGCTGGGTGTAGACCTCTCCGCGGTCGGAGAGGCGGTCGGTGTCCCCGACGGTCACCTTCTTGGCCTCGGTGGCCCGGACGGTGAAGTCCTCGGTGGCCACGAAGTCGGCCGTGAAGTCGCCGGGCGTCAGGTCGTTGGCGTTCAGGGCGGTGGCGGGTCCGACCGCGGCAGCGGTCACCGCCCCCGTCGCGGTCAGGGCCGCGGCCGTCAGCACGGCCAGCGACGAGCGGATGCGCTTGCCTGTCGGTGTCATGGATCTCCTCGTCGAGATGCGCGTCGGACCTCGTCGACCGACGCCAGAAACCGGTTTCTAATTACGGTAACCGCTCTCCAATGGCGTCGTCAAGACACGTCACGCCGCCGAGCGTCTCTGTTTCTCAGGAATCCCGGGCTGATTCCTGAGAAACAGAGACGCTCGATGCGACCGAGTGACCGAGCAGCCGGGTGACCGGACAGCCGGGTGACCGGGGCAACAGCGCCGCCGTGACGTGACCCACCGCGCCGCGGGACCCGCCGTCGTACTCTCGAGGGGTGGAACCCGCCGTCCGACTGCTCGCCCCGACGTACCAGGACCGTCGCTGGGAGCTCCCGCCGGACGCGGTGATCCACCACGGGACCGTCGGCGACGCCGCCCGCCTCCTCGACGGCCGCACGGTCACGGCGCTGACCGGCGCCGGCATCTCCACCGACTCCGGCATCCCCGACTACCGCAGCCCCGACTCGCCGCCGCGCAACCCGATGACGTACCAGCAGTTCGTCGGCGACCCGGACTTCCGGCGCCACTACTGGGCCCGCAACCACGTCGGCTGGCAGCACGTGCACCGCACCCACCCCAACGCCGGGCACCGCGTCCTCGCCGACCTCGAGGACCGCGGAATCGTGCGCGGCGTCATCACCCAGAACGTCGACCTGCTGCACGAGGACGCCGGCCAGCGCACCGTCATCGACCTGCACGGACGCTACGACTCCGTGATCTGCCTGCAGTGCGGCCGCACGATCAGCCGGTCCCACCTCGCCGAACGCCTCGACATGCTCAACCCGGGGTTCGTCGAGTCCGTGCTCGACGGCGGCACCACCGTCGCCGACATCGAGGTCGCCCCCGACGCCGACGCCGTCATCGCCAAGACCTCCCACTTCAAACCGGCCGACTGCGAGTTCTGCGGCGGGGTCCTCAAGCCCGAGATCGTCTACTTCGGCGAGAACGTGCCCCGCGAACGGGTCGACCGGGCGTTCGCGCTCGTGGAGTCCGCCGACGCCCTGCTCGTGGCGGGCACGTCCCTGACCGTGATGAGCGGGCTGCGGTTCGTGCGCCGGGCGGCCAAGAACGGCCAGCCCGTCGTCATCGTCAACCGCGGCGAGACCCGCGGTGACCCGCTCGCCACGGTCAAGGTCGACGCCGGGGCGACCGAGACGCTGACAGCCCTCGCCGATCTGCTCTGAGGAGCACCGAGCCGCTCCCAGCAGCGGATGAGATGCTCTGACGCGTGTCCACACCGTCCTCCCCGCGGACCGACATCCAGGGTCTGCGGGCCGTCGCCGTCGCCGCGGTGCTCGGCTTCCACCTGTGGCCCGCCGCGGTCACCGGCGGGTACGTCGGCGTGGACGTGTTCTTCGTGGTCTCCGGCTTCCTCATCACCAGCCACCTGCTGCGCCGCCCCATCCGCAGCGGCCGCGACCTGCTCGACTTCTGGGGACGCCGGGTGCGCCGCCTCATCCCGGCGGCCAGCCTCGTGCTGCTGGCCACGCTGCTCGCCGCCGCCGTCTGGCTGCCGGTCACCACGCTGCCGTCCGTCGGCCGCGAGGTGCTCGCCTCGGCGCTGTACGTCGAGAACTGGGTGCTGGCCGCGACCGAGACGGACTACCTCGCGGCCGAGGAGCTCCACTCCCCCGTGCAGCACTACTGGTCGCTGTCCATCGAGGAGCAGTTCTACCTGCTGTGGCCGGTCCTGTTCGCCGCGGTCGCCTGGCTCGGTCTGCGTCGCAGCCGACGCGCCGGCCGCGACGGCGGACGCCCGACGGCGGCGCTCGCCGTCGGGCTGACCGCGACGGTGGTCGCGGCCTCTCTCGGCTGGTCCGTGTGGGCCACGAGCACCGAGCCGGCCGCGGCCTACTTCGTCTCCACGACCCGGTTCTGGGAGCTCGGGCTCGGTGGCCTGCTCGCGGCGGTGCTCGCGCTCCGCGCCGGGGCGTCCAGCGCGCTGCTGCGACACGACGGGCTCCGGGCGGCGACGGCGTGGCTCGGTCTGGCGATGATCGTCACGGCCGTCCTCACCTACGACGCCGCGACCGCGTTCCCGGGGTACACGGCGCTGCTGCCGACCGTCGGCGCCCTGCTCGTCATCGCCGCCGACGCCGACGAGACCCGCGCGGGACCGGGCGCCCTGCTGCGGTGGCGGCCCGCGCAGTGGCTCGGCGACAGCTCCTACTCGGCCTACCTGTGGCACTGGCCGCTGGTGGTCATCGCGCCGTTCGCGATCGGACGCGACCTGACCGCGCTCGACATGGTGGCCGTCCTGGCCGCCACGCTGGTGCTGGCGGGCCTGTCCCGGCGGCACGTCGAGGAGCGCCTGCGCTGGCAGCCGCTGCTCACCCGCCGCCTGGCCGCGACCTTCGTGCTGCTGGCCGGGTGCGTCGTCGTGGTCGGCGGGGGTGCCGTCGTCGTGCAGCAGCAGGCGGTCGCGGCGGAACGCCAGGCCGTGACCGAGGCCCGCGCCGCCGTCGCCGCGGCCGCGCCCTGCGTGGGTGCCGCCGTCGTGCGCGACGACACCTGCGACGACCCGGGCCTGGTGTGGCCGCCCGAGGCCGCGGCCGAGGACAAGCCGGCCGTGTACGCCGACGGCTGCTGGAACAACGCCCCCTTCACCACGCGGAACACCTGCACCTACGGCGGCGGGGACGGGGAGCCGACGGCGCGGATCGCGCTGGTCGGCAACTCCCACGCCGGGCACTGGCTGCCGGCGCTCCAGGACGCGATCGACACCGAGGGCTGGCAGCTCGACACCTACCTGCAGTCGGTCTGCTACACCGTGGACCGGCCGCTCGCCTTCCCCGACGAGGCGGAGTCGGCGGCCTGCCGGGACATCAACCGGTGGGCCGTGGAGAGCGTCGTGGCCGGCGACTACGACCTCGTGGTCATGTCCGACCGCACGAACCAGCCGCTGGCCGGCGTGGCGCCGTCGGACCAGGAGGCGGTGGCCCAGGAGGCCTACGCCGAGACGCTGGCGCGGTTCACCGACGCCGGGATCGGCGTCGTCGTCCTGCGGGACACGCCCGCGATGCCGGAGAACGTCCCCGAGTGCCTGCAGCTCCACCGGGACACGGAGGCCTGCGGCGCGCCGCCGGCGACGGCGCTGGAGCCGGACCCGCTGGCCGCGGCCGCGAGCGCCGACACCACCGGCGCGGTGAGCGTCACGAGCGTCGAGGACCTGATGTGCGACGACGTCTGCCACCCGGTCGTCGGCGGGGTGACGGCGTACTTCGACCACGGGCACCTCACGGCGACGTTCGCCCGCACCCTCGCCCCGGAGGTGACCGGGGCCGTGCGCGCGGGGCTCGACCGCTCGCCCTAGGCTGCCTGCATGGAGGACGTGGTCGTCGTCGGATCAGGACCCAACGGGCTGGCAGCCGCCGTGACGCTGGCCCGGGTCGGGCTGTCCGTGACGGTGCTCGAGGCGCGGTCGACCGCCGGCGGCGGTGCGCGCACGCACGACCTGGGCCTGTCGCCCGGGCTGCGGCACGACGTCTGCTCGGCCGTGCACCCGATGGCCTGGGCGTCCCCGTTCTTCCGCGCGTTCGACCTGCCCGCCCACGGCGTCGAGCTGCTCACGCCCGACGTCTCCTACGCCCAGCCCCTGCCGGACGCGCGGGCGGGGATCGCCTACCGCGACCTGGAGCGCACGGCCGAGCGGCTCGGGGTCGACGGCGGCGCGTGGCGGTCGCTGCTCGGTCCGCTGGCCGCACGGTGGGAGGCCGTGGTCGCCGTGGGGATGAGCGACAAGCGGTCGATGCCGCGGGGCCTGTCCGACGTCGGGGGCCTGCTGGGGGCGGCCCGGTTCGGCGCCGCCATGCTCGAGCAGGGCACCGGGGCGTGGGGCGCGCGGTTCCGCACCGAGGAGGCGGCCGCCCTGCTCACCGGCGTCGCGGCGCACACGATCGCGCCGATGCCGTCCCTGGGCGCCGCAGGGACCGCGCTGCTGCTCGGGGCGCTCGCGCACGCCACGCCCGACGGCACCCGCTCCGACGGCACCCGCTCGGAGGTCACGGCCCCCGGCGGGTTCGACGGCGGCTGGCCGATCCCGCGCGGCGGCTCGGGGGCGATCGCGGCGGCGCTGCTGGCCGACCTCGAGGCGCACGGCGGCACGGTGGTCACCGACCATCCCGTGCGCGTCTGCACCGACCTGCCCTCGGCGCACGTCTACCTGTTCGACACCCCCGCCAGCACTCTGGTCGACGTCATCGGTGACGCCCTGTTCCCCACCTGCCACCGCGCGCTGTCCCGGTTCCCCACCGGCAACGCCGCCGCCAAGGTCGACCTGGTCACGGACGGGCCGATCCCCTGGGCAGCCCCCGAGGTCGCCCGGGCCGGCACCGTGCACGTGGGCGGCACCCGGGCCGAGATGGCGCGCGCCGAGTCCGCCGTCGCCGCCGGGGAGCACGCGGAGGCGCCCGTCTGCCTGGTCAGCGACCCGGTCGTCGTCGACCCCGACCGCGAGGCCGGGGGCCGGCGACCGGTGTGGGCGTACACGCACGTGCCGTCCGGGTCGACGGTGGACGTCACCGAGACGGTCCTGGCCCAGCTCGAGCGGTTCGCGCCCGGGGTGCGGGACGCCGTCGTCGCGACGCGGTGCACCCCCGCGGCCGAGCTGGCGGGCCACAACCTGAACCTCGTCGACGGCGACATCGCGGGCGGGCGCACGAGCCTGTGGCGGATGATCGCCCGCCCGACCGCCGCGGCGAACCCGTACCGGCAGGCCGGGCACGTCTACCTGTGCTCGGCGTCGACGCCCCCGGGTCCCGGCGTGCACGGGATGTCCGGCTGGCACGCGGCCCGCCGGGCGGCGTACGAGGTCTTCGGGATCCGTATCCCGGCGATCTGAGGCGGCCGCGTCACGGCGCCCGGTAGGCCACGTCCCCGTTCGAGCTGTGGATCTCCACGCTCCGCGAGGCCGCCGGGTCGGTGGGCCCCTCGATGATCTGCTGCCCGTTCGACGTCTCGATGGTCAGCGCCACCGGCTCGCCGTCGCCGACCACGGTGACGTTGCCGTTGCTCGTCCGGGCGAAGACGTCACCCCCGGCACCCGCGACGTCGATCTCGCCGTTGGAGGTCCTCGCCTCGGCGTCCCCGCCGACGTCGCGCAGCTCGACGTCGCCGTTGGAGGACCGGGCGACCGCCCCGCCGCCGACGTCGGCGACGTCGATCCGGCCGTTCGAGGTCTGCGCGTCGACGTCCCCGCCGACCCGGGTCGCCTCGATCTCGCCGTTGGAGGTGCGCGCCTCCAACGACCCGCCGAGGTCCGTCGCGACCACGTCGCCGTTCGACGTCCGCAGGTCGACGGCGCCGGCCGGCCCCTCGGCCCGCACCTCGCCGTTCGCCGTGTCGACCCTCACCACCGTGTCGGCGGGGACGACGGCGTGCAGCTCGCCGGCGCACGTCCACGACCACCACACCCGGTCCGGGCAGGTGTTCTCCAGCACCAGCGACCCGTCGCCGGTCGAGACGGTGTACTCCGGTGTGGCCAGCCCTCCGCGGGAGACGACCTCGACGCTCACGTCGGTCGCGCCGTCGTCGGCCCGCACGGTCACGTCGCCGTCGGCGACCAGCTCCACCTGCCCGACGGGGTCGTAGGACTCCTGGCTGGTGCGTGTCTCGGACAGCGCCCAGTCGATCACGTGCAGGGCGCCCCAGACGACCATCAGCACGCCGACGGCGAGGCCGAGGGCGAGGAGCACCCGGGCGGCGCCGCTGCGTCGCGGCTGCGTGGTCGAGAGGTCGTGGCTCATCGTGCGTCTCCGTTCCGGTCCAGCCAGCGCAGCACCGCCAGGACGCGGCGGTGGGTGTCCGCGTCCACGGGCAGCCCCAGCTTGGTGAGGATGTTGGTCACGTGCTTCTCCACGGCCGCGGACCCGACCACGAGCCGGTCCGCGATCGCGGTGTTGGACAGCCCCTCGGCCATGAGCCCGAGCACCTCGCGCTCCCGTGCGGTCAGCTCGTCCAGGTCGTGGCGGGACCGGGCGAGCACCTGCGAGACGACCTCGGGGTCGAGGACGATGCCGCCGGCGGCGACCCGCTCGACGGCGTCGAGGAACTCGTCGACGTCGGCCACGCGGTCTTTGAGGACGTACCCCACCGACCGGGTGCCGTGGGTGAACAGTTCGGCGGCGTACCGCTGCTCGACGTACTGCGAGAGCACCAGCACCGGCAGCTCGGGGTGCAGGCTGCGCAGGTGCACCGCGGCGCGCAGCCCCTCGTCGGTGTGCGACGGCGGCATCCGCACGTCGGTGACGACCAGGTCCGGCAGCGAGGAGCCCGGCGCGGCCAGGGCGGTGACCATCTCCTCGGCGGTGCGGTGACCGACGACGTCGTGCCCCTCGGTCTGCAGCAGCCGGGTCAGCCCGTCCAGCAGCAGGACGGAGTCCTCGGCGATCACGATGCGCACGGCAGCTCCACTCGCAGGCGTGTCCCCGCACCGGGCGGGCTGGTCAGGTCGAACGTGCCGTCGAGGGCGGCGACACGGCCCCGCAGGCCGGCGAGCCCGGAACCGGATTGTGCCTCGGCACCGCCGCGGCCGTCGTCGGACACCTCGATCAGCAGGCGGTCCGGCCCCGTGGTGCCGGGCCCGGGGACGACGGCGGCACGCACGTGGGCGCGGGTCGCCCCGGCGTGCCGGGCGACGTTGGTCAGCGCCTCGGCGACGACGAAGTAGGCGGCGGCCTGCACCCCTGCCCCCGCGCTGTCGAGGTCGGGGCCGGCCTCCACCCGGACCGGCACGGGGCTGCGGGCCGCCAGCGCCGACAGGGCGTCGTCGAGGCCGCGGTCGGCCAGCACCGCGGGATGGATGCCGCGCACGAGGTCGCGCAGCTCGGCCAGCGTCTCCTTGACCTCCGTGTGCGCGTGCTCGACGGCGGTGACCGCGGCGGCGGGGTCGCGGTCGGCGGCACGGCGGGCCGCACCGAGCGCGACGCCGAGGGCGACGAGGCGCTGCTGGGCGCCGTCGTGAAGGTCCCGCTCGATGCGGCGTCGTTCGGCGTCCGCGGCCTCCAGGGCGGCGGCCCGGGTGGCGGTGAGTTCGACGGCGCGCTGCCGGGCCGTGGCGGCGTCCGTCTCGGCGGCACGCGCCCCCGCCTCGGCGGCACGCTGGGCGGCGCGGGCCTCGGCCGCCGGGGAGACGCCGAGCATCGCCTGGGCCAGCGCGGTCGTGGCGAGCGTGCCGACCTGGGCCAGGACGGCGGCGAGCCAGGCGAGCACGACGGCGATCGGGAGCGCCCACAGCGCGGAGACGTCGGTGTCGGCCACGCGGCGCACCCCGAGGACGACGGCGGCGACGGCGCTGCTCGCCGCGGCCACGGCGAGCGTGAGGAACACGGTCGCCACGACCAGTCCGGCCAGGGTGTACGCGGTGGCGAGCCAGCCGCGCCGGTCGGTGAGCTCGGCCGTCGTCCACCCCCACCAGCCGGGCCGGGGCGTGCGTCGTCGTCCCGGGTCGCGCAGCGCGACGCCGGTCTGCGCGGCGAGGCGAGAGCGCTCGGCGGTGGCGAACCACCGGGCCACCCACAGGGTCGGCGGCAGCAGGAGAAGCCCGAGGCCGAGCGCGGGCACCAGGGAGGCCGCTACGAGCACGAGGTCGAAGACCACCAGCCCGACGGAGACGAGCCAGAGGTAACCCAGCGCGAGCTGGGCGAGGCCCCGCCACGTGGCCGCCGCCCAGGGTGCACGCAGCAGTCCCGGCAGGCTCGTGACGGCCGGCGCGGTGTCGCGCGGTGCCACAGGTGTGCTGGTCATGTCCTCGACACTAGGCAGGCGCGCGGCGGCAGGGAATGCGGAGGACCCACGTCCCCACGGTAGGGCTGTCCCGACCTCCGCACCCCGCCGTCCCCGCCGTCCCCCACCCGCTGTGGGCGTGAAATCTGCAGCCCCGAGCGCTCCAGAGCTGCAGATTTCACGCCCACAACGGAACGGGGGGCCTCAACGACGGGCCGCGAAGAACTCCTGCAGCACCGCGGCGCACTCGTCGGCCCGCACGCCCGCGATCACCTCGACCTCGTGCAGGGCGCGCTGGTCGCGCACCATGTCCCACACGGACCCGGTCGCCCCCGCCTTCGGGTCCCAGGCGCCGAGCACCAGCCGCCCGACACGGGCCGCGACGAGCGCGCCCGCGCACATCACGCACGGCTCGAGGGTGACCACGAGCGTGCAGTCCGTCAGCCGCCACTCCCCCCAGCTCGCGGCGGCCTGCCGCAGCGCCAGCACCTCGGCGTGGGCGGTGGGGTCCCCGGTCTCCTCGCGACGGTTGTGCCCCAGCCCGAGCAGCCGCCCGTCCGGGGAGACGACGACGGCGCCGACCGGGACGTCGTCGGTCGCCAGGGCGTGGGTCGCCTCGTGCAGCGCGATGCCCATGAGGTGGCCCCACACGGCGCGGCGCTCGCTCAGGGTGCGCGGGGGGAAGGCGTCCTCCGCCCACGGCAGGGCCAGGCCACGTTCGTCCACGGCTGCTCCTCGTCGTCGTCCCCGGCCAGCGTAGGGCCGACCGGCCCCGCACGGCAGCGGGTGAAATGTCCGCGCCCGGTTCATGATTCCTGGTCGTTTTGTTCCGTTTCCTCCGTACTGATGGTGTGATGTCCCTCGTCCCCCTCTTCCTTCCCGCGCACCGTGCGTGCGCGCCGTCCTGCCGAAGGGATCGATCACCATCGTGAAGAAGCTGCTCGCGAGCGTCGCGACCTCGACGCTCGCGCTCGGAGGGTTCCTCGTCGCCACCGCGACTCCCGCCTCCGCCCACACCCCCGACATCGACGCCACCTGCGACTCGCTCGCGGTCGACCTGCGCTCATACTCCGGCGCGCAGGTCACGGTCACCGTCGACGACGAGACCCGCGACGACTCGGCGTTCACCTCGAGCTACGCCGCGACGTTCACGTTCGACGACAGCGTCGCGCACACCTGGCACGTCGCCGTGGACGCCCACGACGACGACCAGTGGGACCGGGAGTGGTCCGGGCTGACGGAGCCCTGCACCACCGACGTCGCACCCGCCGACGAGCTCGTCACCGGCCTGTACCTGTACGAGAAGGTGCATCCGGACCAGCCGGCCGCGTGGCACAACTCCGGTCCGCAGGAGCTGATCGTCCAGCGGGGCGGGCACAGCTTCTGGGACGCCGACGACTTTCCCGTCGAGGAGCTCCCGCAGGAGGTCTGCGGCACGGGCTGGGGCGTCCAGCAGGACGTCGCCGACGTCACGGACGGGTTCGAGATCCCCCTCGAGATCGTCTGGCCGGAGGGCGGCTTCGACGGCCACCTCGTGGACTGGCGCCACGACGACCTGACCGACCTCGTCGAGGTCCCCGCGTGCGACGCGCCGGAACCGGTGACGCTGCCCGCGCCCACCCCCGTCGAGGAGTGCGACGCCGAGGCCCGCGTGGAGCTCCCCTCCTCCGAGCTCGCGGACTACTCCACCACCTGGAGCGACGACCGTTCCGAGGCCGTCGTCACGGCGACCCCGGCGGAGGGCGTGGTGCTCGCCGACGGCGCGCAGACCTCGTGGACCTTCGCGTTCACCGGGGCCGAGTGCGACGTCGAACCGGTCCTCGTCGTGCCCGAGCCGCCCACCGTCGTCGACGTCTGCGGCACCGAGAACGACGAGCTCGTCGTCCCGCAGGACAGCGAGCAGGTCACCTACTCCTCCACGTACGAGGGTGTCGTGGCCACGGCCGCCGAGGGCGCCGTCTTCGGCGACCTGCCGGACGGGTACACCGCGGTCGACGACACGACGGCCCGCTACCCCGTGGCCGGGACGACCTTCACCGACGCGTCGTGCGAGCTCGTGCCGGGCGACGTCGCCGCCGTCTGCGAGGGGGAGGTCCCGTTCCTCGCCTACGAGATGAACCTGCCCGAGGGCGTCGAGACCGACGGCGAGACGCCGCTGACCGTGTCGTTCCTCCACCCGGGCGACGGTGACGACGTCGTGCTC
This sequence comes from Isoptericola haloaureus, assembly GCF_036689775.1. NCBI lineage: Bacteria > Bacillati > Actinomycetota > Actinomycetes > Micrococcales > Promicromonosporaceae > Isoptericola > Isoptericola haloaureus. The sequence goes on from NZ_JBAGLP010000116.1 coordinate 199,503, forward strand.
ACCGACCAGCCGCTCGCCGGACGCGTGGTGTGGCCCGGAGCGTCGACCACCGAGCCGCTGCAGTGGCCGGGCTGGGAGCTCGAGGAGGACGGCACCTACGTCGAGACCGAGGGCAACTACGCCTGGACCCGCGACGGCGTCCGGGTGCTGTTCGAGGTCAACCCGGACCACTCGACCGTCGTCGAGTACCCGGCGGCGTCGGACACCTGCGCGAACCCGCCGTCGGACGACGGCGCCGACGTCCCCGCGGAGACCGTCCCCGCGGAGACCGTCGCCGAGAGCACTCCCGAGGCCGAGCTGCCGCGCACCGGCGCCACGGTGGGCGTGGCCGCCGGCGTCGCCGCGCTGCTCGTGGCGGCGGGCGTGAGCCTGTTCGTCGCGCGCCGCCGCCTGCACCGGGGCTGACCCGCACGACCGCCCGACGGGCCCGGCCGGCACGACCGGCCGGGCCCGTCGCACGTGCCGCGCCGGGACCGGCGCGCCCGGTACCGTGTGACCATGCGCCTGCACATCGCCGACCACCCGCTCGTCGCCCACAAGCTGTCCGTGCTGCGCGACGAGTCGACGCCGTCCCCGATCTTCCGGCTGCTGGTCGACGAGCTCGTGACACTGCTCGCCTACGAGGCGACCCGGCACGTGCGGACCGAGCCGAAGGAGATCACCACCCCGGTCACCACGACCACCGGGGTCCGGATGAGCCACCCGAGCCCGATCGTCATCCCGATCCTGCGCGCCGGACTCGGCATGCTCGACGGCCTGACGCGGCTGCTGCCCACGGCCGAGGTCGGGTTCCTCGGGCTCCAGCGCGACGAGTCGACGTTCGAGGCCGTCACGTACGCCAACCGGCTGCCGGACGACCTCACCGACCGGCAGGTCTTCCTCCTGGACCCGATGCTCGCGACCGGCGGCACGCTGGTGGCGGCGATCGACTACGCCCTGGAGCGCGGCGCACGCGACGTGACCGCGGTGTGCCTGCTGGCCGCTCCCGAGGGGTTGCAGGTCGTCCGGGAGGCGATCGGCGAGCGCGCCGACGTCCAGGTCGTGGTGGCCGCCGTCGACGAGCGGCTCAACGAGCACAAGTTCATCGTGCCGGGACTCGGCGACGCGGGCGACCGTCTCTACGGCGTGGTCTGAGCCGGCTCCCGACCCGGGGCGGCCGGGCGGACCGGCTCAGCGGTACTCGCAGAGCCCGACTCGCTCCCACTGGCGCCACTGGCCCATCCAGACGCCCTCCCACTCGGCGGCGTCGTACCACGACTCGTCGGCGCTGCCCTGGCCGTGCCCCTTCTTCTCCGCTGCCCGGCTCCGGTCCGCCGCGGGCAGCCCCTCGTCGTCCCAGCCCTCGTAGCGGTAGTCGAAGCCGTTCCAGGAGCGCACGTCACCGGTCTCGTAGCGCTCGCCCCAGGCGATGCGCGGGCTGCACCAGCCGGCCTCGGCGGCGGTGAACGTGTCGGCCTCGAGAGCGGTCGACCAGCTCCCGGCGGACACGGTCCACCGTCCGCCCTGGCGGCCGTCGATCCGTCGCGGCTCGACGGTGCGGGTCGTCCCGGCCGCCACCGTCACGTCGGTGTCCAGCCCTCGGGGACCGTGGACGTGGAAGACGACGTCCACGGTCGACGCGGTGTTGTCGAGGACGACGCCGACCTTCCGCCAGGACTTCGCGTAGTCGCCGTAGCGGTCCATCTGGACGGCGCTCTCGTCGAGCGACGCCCCGGGGGCGACGACGGTGCACGAGGTGCCCTCGTGCTCGACCGTCCGCTGCACGGTGTACGCGGTGCCCTCGATGGTCCGGGTCAGGCGCACGGTGACCGCTCCGGCATCGAGCCGCGCCCCGCCGGCGGCGTCGACGAACCGGACCGCGCCGTCGGCCGGCAGCTTCCGGGTCGTGACCGCGTCGCCGTCGCGCAGCAGCGTCGCACGCCACGTGCGCCCGCCGTCGGCGACCACGTCGACCACGAGCCGCGCGTCACCACCCTCGCACTGCGGCGCCGCCTCGACCTCGGCGTCCGGCCAGTCCGGGGCGGTCGAGCAGCCCGCGAACTCCAGGTCGACCGTGGCCAGCGGCCGGCCGTCGGCCAGGACCTCCGCCTCGCCCGTGCCCCACGGCACGTCCACGTCCACCCGGGCGGACTCTCCGCCGGCGAGCCGGACCTCCTCGACGTGGTCGCCGAGATCGATCGTGAACACCACCGGCAGCGTCGAGTCCCGGTTGTCGAGCGGCACGGTGAAGGTGCGCGTGGACGTCTCGGCGACCGGGTCGTAGCGGCAGGCACCGGCGGGCACGACCTTGCCCGCCGCCGGGGAGATCGTCGCCGCCGGGAACGTCGCGGTCGGCGTGGTGGCCGGCACGACGCCCGCAGCGGGCTGGTCCCCGTCGGCGTCGAGGACCCACCGGTACAGGTCGAAGGACACTTCGCCCGCGTCCGTGCTGGTGCTGCCGGTGGCGACGGAGAACGTGCTGCGCTCGCCGGCGTCGAGCCGGATGCGGTCGGCCTCGGACCCGAGCGCCGACATCCCGGCCTGCATCGGCTCCTCGCCATGGTTCACGATCGTGCCCTGGACCGTCACACGGCCGCCGTCGTTGACCACCCGGGCGGAGGTCTCCACGTCCCAGCGCGGGTCGTAGCACTCGGCCGCACCGTGCGTCCCGGAGCCCACCGTGCGGCTGTAGGTCTCCCCGGCCACGGTCGTCGAGACCGTCCACGTGCCGCTGCCCGCCGGCACGCGCAGACCGTCGGGGACCGTGAGCGTGGCCCGCTCCCCCGGTGCCAGCTCCGGGTTCTCCGTCGCCGTGGACCCGGCGGCACGCAGCACCGCGGTGACCGTCCGCCCCGTCGTGTTCGTGTAGCTGCCGATCACCACCGCGTCGGCCTCGCCGACGCCACCCGTGGCACGGCACTCGGCCCGGATCCCGCCGACCCCGGCGAGGACCCCGGCCCAGCCCCTCGGCACCTCGACCGAGGACGCCGAGGAGATGGTCGGGCCGTCCGTCGCCGTCGGCTCGACCGCGACGGCGTAGGTGCCCGCCGCGGTGCGGCCGTCGGCGACCACCGTCGCGGTCGCCTCGACGACCTCGCCGGGCTGCAGCGCACCGCCGGTGCAGAGCCACGCGCCGACGTCGGCCACCTCGCACCCCAGTGCCCCGGACACCGAGTGCGGGACGAGACCGGCCGGGACGCGGACGCGGACGGCCCAGTCCTCGGCGGTCACCTGGTCCCCGGTGTTGCGGACCGAGAACGGCACAGCCGCCAGCCCAGGGTTGGCCGCCACCTCGACGTCGGCGGCCCGCGTCGTCAGCTCCGGGCCGAACATGTCGACGCGGGTGGGCGGCAGCGCCAGCCGGCGCGCCTCCAGACCCTCCGCCCAGACCTCGGCCACGACGTCGTAGGAGCCGCCGTCCCGCACGAACACGGGCACCCGCACCGTGGCGAGCTCGTCGGCGTCGATGGTGCCGAGCCGGCAGAGCACCTCCTGCGGCTGCGCGGTCGCGGTGCAGGGCAGCGTCTCGAGCGTCAGGGGGCGCGGCACCGGCGCGGCACCGCGGACGGTCGTGGCCCGGGCGTGCTGCATGCCGGCCGGCAGGGTGAGCCGGACGTGGGCATCGACGGCAGGACGCCCACCCGGGTTGGTCACCTGGAAGGTGAGGTACTCGGTCGCCCGCGGCCGGAGCTCCTCGGCGGCCTGCGGCACGAGCACGCTGACGACCGCCGGGTCCACCACACCGAGCTCGTCCTGCGCCGACGGGTCCACGAGCAGGTTCGCCGGGTCGGTGGGGTCCTCGCTGGGCTCCGGGCTCGGGGCGGGCGACGCCGCGGCCCCGTCACCGTCGGTGGTGGGCCAGGGCGTCGACTCGACGGCCAGGAGCGGGCCGTCCGGGATCTCCTGCGAGACGTCCGCGTCGCCGATCGCTCCCAGGACGGAGACGACGCCGACCGTAGCGGCGGCGACGGCCCCCGTGGACGCGGCGACCGTCGCCCCGGAGACGCCGGCGGCGGTGGCTCCGGCAGCCGTGGCTCCGGCAGCCGTCGCCGCGGTGCCCGTGGCGGCCGTCGCCGTCCCGGCCGAGGTGAGCGTCACCGTGGTGGCCCCGGCCGCGGTCGTGCCCGCCGCCCCCGCGGCGCCGGCACCGGCAGCTCCCGCACCGGCCCCGGCGGCTCCTGCCCCCGCGCTCGCCCCCGCGGCACCGGCACCGGCAGCTCCCGCACCGGCCCCGGCACCGGCACCGGTGGCCCCTGCGCCCGCAGCGCCGGTGGCGGCCGAGGTCCCGACCGCCGTCCCCGTGCCGGCGCCCGCAGCACCCGCACCGGCACCCGCGGCACCGGTCCCGGCACCCGCGGCGGCACCCGTGCCGGCCGCTCCGGAGGCCCCCGCCCCGGCCACCCCGGCACCGGCACCCGCGCCGGCACCAGCACCAGCACCAGCACCAGCACCGAACGTCGCCGCACCCAGCGGGAGCGCCCCGAGGATCGCCGTGCCGGCCAGGCCCACCACGAGCGGGGCCACGACGGCCCGCATGCCGTGGGCGACGTCACCGAGCTCGAGCACCAGCGTGCGGCACTCGGCGCACACCTCGAGGTGGCGGTCGACCTTGGTGACCTCGCGGCGGGCCAGGCTGCCGCGCACATACCCGCCGAGCAGCGGGTTGACGACGCGGCACGAGTCGGCGGGCTCGCTGCTCAGGTGCTGCTGCAGGTAGCCGACCCGCAGACCCTCGCGAGCCCGGTAGGCCAGCGCCGAGACCCCGTTCGGCGTCAGCCCGAGGATGGGCGCGACCTCGGCCGGGGAGAGCCCTTCGACCTCGGTGTACCAGAGCACGGCCTGCCACCGTTCGGGCAGCGACTCGTAGGCGCGGGCGACCACCGAGTTCTCGAACCCGGCCAGGGCCGGGTCCTCCGGCGACGCCGACGGCCCGAGGGCGTGCTCGAAGGTGCCGTCGTCGGCCGTCGGGCGGGTCCGGCGTGCACCGTGCGCGAGGTCGGCGGCCAGGCGTCGCACGACGGTGAAGAGGTAGGCGCGGAAGTGCGTGTCGGGGCCGTTGCCCTGCTGGAGCATGCCGAGGACGCGCTGGAAGGCGTCGGAGACGACGTCGTCCGCGTCGCCGTCGCACCGGACGTACTGCCGGGCCAGGACCCGGGCGGCACCGCTGTGCCGCTCGTAGAGGGCGCCGTACGCGTCGAGGCTGCCTCCGCGCACCTCGAGGATCAGCTCCCCGTCGCTGGGGGCTGTTCCTCCTGATCCCACGTAGACGTCGGTCACGATCGTCCGCTTCTCGCCCTGTTGTCGGCCACTGCACCCGCATCGACACGGGACAGACACACTCTAGCCGCACGACCCGCACGTCGCCGAGCCCCCACCGGGTGAATCATGGAGTAGCACGTTTCACCCACCCGCAGGTCGGGTTTCTGCGTCATAGTGGGAGCCCATGGGAGTCACATCAGCATGAGCCTGCCCACCGGCGACACCTTTGCCGTCGACACGCGCGAACGCTGGCGCACCATGAGCCTGACCGAGGTCTGGCTGCGCCCGGGCGACTGGTACCACCCCGCCGTGGACGCCGTGGTCGAGGCGATCATCGACGGCAGGTCGCCCGAGGCTCCCGCGCACCGCCTCGGCGGGGCACGCAGCGCCGCCGGCATCGGCCTCGACGAGACCCTCGAGGACGTCGCCTGCCTGTACCGCACGGTGGGCGCCCCCGTGGACGTCGACGTGGTCCGCGGCGCGGCGCTGGGCTGGGTGCAGGGCCGCGACGGCCGCCCCACCCTGAGCGGGGTGCGCGACCCGGCGACCGGCCTGCCGACCGCCGACTACCTCGGTGAACGGCTCCGCGAGACCTACGGCCGGGCGACGCGGGACACCGTCGCGGTGTCCGACTCGCACTGCCTCGTCGTCGTCGACGTCGCGGTCGAGGCTCTCGACCCGTGGCAGCGCATGGCGCGGGCCGCCTCGGTCGGCCGGACGCTGGACCAGGTCTTCGGCGACGGGCACCCCATGGCCTCGTTGAGCGACGGCGTCTTCGCCGTGCTGTGCGAACGCACGCCCGACATCCCCCGCCTGTCCCAGAGCGTGCGCCGCATCATCGAGCGCAACGCCCAGATCCTCGGGGTCGCCGAGACGATGCGTCGACCGGTCCGGGTGTGGATGGAGCGGCTGCCGCAGGACCACGCGGCGGCGCTGAACCTGCTCGAGCACCTGCGGCGCTGACGACGACCGCGGCAGGCTCCACCGCACGGACGACCTCCTGCCCGACGACGAGAGCCCGGACGGCTGGTGCCGTCCGGGCTCTCGTGGTGCGGGCCGCCGTCAGCCCTGGCTGAACGTCAGGCAGTCGGCGTGGCGGTCGTCCTGCGGACCGGCGCCGACGCGGATCGACGAGGCCGAGCACTCGAGGTCCTTGTTGTGCACGCAGTCGAGGCGCTGGCACGCGCCGACGTGGGCGACGACCTTGTCGAGGCCACCCTTGGTGCCCAGCGGGATGAACGTCGCGCAGGCGGCGTCGCCGGGGACCCCGGCGATGGTGACGGCGCCCGCGTGGCAGTCGTGGTCGTGGTTGTAGCTGCAGCCGTCCACCGAACACTCGGTGACCTCGGGCATCTCCATCAGCGTGGTCATGGCCGCTCCTCATGTCGCTGGATCTTCGCCGAACCATTTCGATGATAGAAGCATTTTCCCTTTCTTGCCTAGGAAGGGAATGCTCACTTCAGAAAGGTGAGGAGAGCCTTACCGCACTATTGATGAATTTCGAAAGGCCGGTGTTTCGTCATTCGTCGGGACGTCAGGAGGACCGACCTCGCCCGCCGGAGGGCCGCCACAGCACGAGAGCGCCGCCGCGCTCACGGCGGGTGTCGACGTCGAGCCGCAGCTCGGAGCGCCGCACCCGGCGACCCAGCGGGACGGCCACGACGTCGCCGCCGGACCCGGCGGCGAAGACGCGCCCCTCCGCCTCCTCGCGGGCGGCGATCAGCCCCGCGAGCTCGGAGAGCCGCCGCTCGAGCTGGAGGACCTGGTGCTCCAGGTCGAGGATCCGCTTGATCCCGGCGAGGTTGATGCCCTCCTCCTGGGCGAGGCGCTGCACCTCGAGCAGCCGCGCGACGTCGCGCCGCGAGTAGCGCCGACCCCTCCCGCGGGCACGCCGAGGGACCACCAGTCCGAGCCGGTCGTACTGCCGCAGGGTCTGGGGGTGCATGCCGGAGAGCTGCGCGGCCTGCGAGACCGTGAGCACGGGTGCGTCGTCGGTGACCATCTCGACCTCCTTCGCGCCCTGAGGCTACCGGTGGCTACTGCGCGGCCTTGGCGGCGAGCTCGGCGCGCACGTCGCCCGTGTCGACCTCCGCGGCGAAGTCCTCCAGCGCCTTCTTCGCCGAGCGGCTGAGCTTCTGCGGCACCACGACCTGGATCGTGGCGAGCAGGTCGCCCGTGCGCTTCTTGGTCGCGACGCCCCGGCCCTTGACCCGCAGCACCCGGCCCGACGGCGTCCCGGCCGCGACCTTGAGCCGCACCGTCTCGCCCGAGAGCGTCGGGACCTCGACGGTCGTGCCCAGCGCCGCCTCGGCGAACGTGACCGGCAGGGTCATGCGCAGGTTGACGCCGTCCATCGTGTACACGGGATGGGTCTCGACGTGCACGGCGATCAGCAGGTCGCCGTCGGGCCCGCCGTTCATGCCCGGACGGCCCTTGCCGCGCAGACGGATCTTCTGCCCGTCGTGGACCCCCGCCGGGATGCGCGCGGTCATCTTCCGGCCGTCGACGGTCAGCTCGACCGTCGTGCCCTCGACCGCGGCGCGGAAGGGCAGCGTCGCGCGGGTCTCGACGTCGGCGCCCTTCTGGCGCTGCGGGCCGCCGAAACCGGCCGCGCGTCCGCCCATGCCGCCGCCGAACATCGAGCCGAGGATGTCCTCGAACCCGCCGGTCTGCTGGTACTGCACCCGCGGCCCGCCGGGACCGCCGGCCCGACCGGCGCCGCCGCCGAACATCGAGCTGAAGACGTCCTCGAACCCGGCCTGACCGGCGCCGCCTCCGGGGGCGCCGGCGAACCGGGCGCCGCCGCCGGCCATGGAGCGCAGCGCGTCGTACTGCTGACGCTGCTCGGGGTCGGAGAGCACGGCGTAGGCCTCGCCGATCTCCTTGAACTTCGCCTCGGCGGCGGCGTCACCCGGGTTCTGGTCCGGGTGGTACTGGCGCGCCAGCTTGCGGTACGCCTTCTTCAGGGCCGCCTCGTCGGCGTCCTTGGGAACGCCGAGCGCGGCGTAGAAGTCCTTCTCGATCCAGTCCTGGCCGGTCACGACGTTCCTTTCTCTGCGGTGCCCGCGAGATCGACGTACCCGTCCCCGGATCGACCCACGGCGGGTCGATCTCGGTCCGGGGACGTCGATCTCGCGAGCGGCTGCTCAGGGGCGGGCGGTCACTCGGGGCCGACGACGCCCACGCGGGCGGCGCGGACCACCTTGTCACCGATGCGGTAGCCGGGCTCGACCACCAGGTTGACCGTGGTGGACTTCGCGTCGGCGTCCGTGTTGTGCATGAGTGCCTCGTGCACGGTCGGGTCGAACTCCTCGCCCACGGCACCGAACCGCTCGATACCGAACTTGCCGAGCGTCCCGTCGAGCTTCTCCGCGATCGCCGCCATCGGGCCCGACAGCTCGGCGTGCGCCTTGGCACGCTCGATGTCGTCGAGCACCGGCAGCAGGGCCGCCAGGACGTCCTGGGTGCCCTGGGTGCGCGCGGCCTCCTGGTCGCGCAGCGCCCGGTTGCGGTAGTTCGTGAAGCTCGCCCGCTCGCGCTGGAGCGCGTCGAGGTTCTCCGCCGCCTGGGCCTTGGCCTGCAGCAGCTCGGAGTCCTCGGCGGCCTCGCCGGCGGGCTCGAAGTCGAGCGCATCCAGCGGGTCTCCTTCGCCGGACGACGCCGCGGCGTCGTCGGGCTCGGAGGTCCCGCCGTCGGGGGTCTCGCGCTTCTGGCCCGTGGTGGGGTCGACCTTGCGCTTGTCGCTGAAGTGGAAGGGGGTGCCCCCCGAGCCGGCGTTCTCCTCCGGCTCGGGGGTGCCCTGCGTCTCGTCGGACGTCACTTGGAGTCCTTCTTGTCGTCCTCGTCGTCCACGATCTCGGCGTCGACGACGTCCTCGTCGGAGCTCTCGGGCTCCGACGTCGGCGCGTCGCCGGCCGTGGCGCCCTCGGCGCCCGCGTCCGCACCCGCGGCCTGCTCGGCCGAGTACAGCGCCTCGCCGATCTTCTGCGAGGAGGCCCCGAGCTTCTCGTAGGCGGACTTGATGGCCTCGGCGTCCTCGCCCTCCAGGGCGGTCTTCACCGCGGCGATGTCACCCTCGACCTCGGAGACGACGTCGGCGGGGAGCTTGTCGCGGTTGTCCGCGATCTGCTTCTCCATCGAGTAGGCGAAGGACTCCGCCTGGTTGCGGGTCTCGGCCTCCTCGCGACGCTTCTTGTCCTCCTCGGCGTGCTCCTCGGCGTCCTTGACCATGCGGTCGATGTCCTCCTGCGGCAGCGCGGAGCCACCGGTGATCTTCATCGACTGCTCGGTACCGGTGCCGCGGTCCTTGGCGGACACGTGCACGATGCCGTTGGCGTCGATGTCGAAGGTGACCTCGATCTGCGGGACGCCGCGCGGGGCCGGGGCGATGCCGGTGAGCTCGAAGGTGCCCAGCGGCTTGTTGTCCCGGGTGAACTCGCGCTCGCCCTGGAAGACCTGGATCGCCACCGAGGGCTGGTTGTCCTCGGCCGTGGAGAAGATCTCGCTGCGCTTGGTCGGGATGGCCGTGTTGCGCTCGATGAGCTTGGTCATCACGCCGCCCTTGGTCTCGATGCCGAGGGAGAGCGGGGTGACGTCGATGAGCAGCACGTCCTTGCGCTCACCGCCGATGACACCGGCCTGCAGCGCGGCGCCGACGGCGACGACCTCGTCCGGGTTGACGCCCTTGTTCGGGTCCTTGCCACCGGTGAGCTCGCGCACGACGTCGGCCACGGCCGGCATGCGGGTCGAGCCGCCGACGAGCACGACGTGGTCGATCTCGGAGACCGAGATGCCGGCGTCGCGGATGACCGCGTGGAACGGCTCCTTGGTGCGGTCGACCAGATCCTGCGTCAGCTGCTGGAACTGCGCGCGGGTCAGCTTCTCGTCCAGGTGGACCGGGCCGTTCTCGCTCATCGACAGGTACTGCATCGAGATGTTGGTGCTCGTCGCGGAGGAGAGCTCCTTCTTGGCCTGCTCGGCCGCCTCGCGCAGACGCTGCAGGGCGATCTTGTCCTTGGACAGGTCGACGCCCTCGGTGTTCTTCACCTGCTTGATGAGGTGCTCGACGATCCGCTGGTCCCAGTCGTCGCCGCCGAGGCGGTTGTCGCCGGAGGTGGCGCGGACCTGGATGGTCGAGAAGTCGTCGTCGTCCTTGCCGACCTCGAGCAGGGAGACGTCGAAGGTGCCGCCACCGAGGTCGAAGACGAGGATGAGCTCGTCCTGCTTGGACTTGTCGAGGCCGTAGGCCAGGGCGGCCGCGGTGGGCTCGTTGACGATGCGCTGGACGTTCAGGCCCGCGATCTGGCCGGCGTCCTTGGTGGCCTGGCGCTCGGCGTCGTTGAAGTACGCCGGGACCGTGACGACCGCGTCGGTGACGGGCTCGCCCAGGTACTCCTCGGCGTCGCGCTTCAGCTTGCCCAGGATGCGGGCGCTGATCTCCTGCGCGGTGTACTTCTTGTCGTCGATCTCGGTGGACCAGTCGGTGCCCATGTGGCGCTTGACCGAGGAGATGGTCCGGTCGACGTTCGTGACGGCCTGGCGCTTGGCGACCTCGCCGACGAGGACCTCGCCGGTCTTGGAGAACGCGACGACCGACGGGGTCGTGCGGGCGCCCTCGGCGTTGGCGATGACGGTGGGCTCGCCACCCTCCAGGACGGCGACCACCGAGTTGGTGGTGCCGAGGTCGATACCGACAGCACGGGACATGTTGGCTCCTTCGTTCGTGCGGGGGTTGAGTCGTCTGCACTCAACGTAAGTCGCCGCCCGGCGCGTGTCCAGTCGAGAGGCACGAAGTTGAGTCTGACTGGCTCAACCTTGTCGAGGTCGTCGATATTCCCGCAGGTGGAAGACGTGTTCGCCAGTGGTGAAGCGGGTCACACACCGGCTATCGCGTGGCCGCCGGGACGGCGCAGGCCATACCGACCACCGCGACGCCGGCGGCCACCAGGAACTGCACGGCCAGGTCCGTCGACCCCGCGAGGAGTCCCAGCGCCGCCGGACCGACGATCGAACCGACCGCCAGCGCGAAGAGCGCCGCGCTGAAGCCGGCGGAGGGGCGCTCGGGAAAGACGTGCGCGCTCCACACCGCGAGCAACGCCGACATCATCATGAAGCCCGGCCCGTACAGCGCACCGGAGGCCACGACCCCGGGCCAGGTTCCCGGGAGCACCCCGAGCAGCCCGACGGCAGCGGCCAGCAGAGCGAGGGCGACCAGCAGGATCCGCCGCAGGCCGAACCGCCTCACCAGGTCACCCGTGACGAGACCGACCGCCCCGACCACACCGACGCAGGTCCACAGCACCGCCCGCGCGGACTCCGGCAGGCCACGGTCCAGTGCCAGATCGGCGGCGTACGTCCAGTAGAACGCGCTCGACACCCCGAAGAGGAACGCCACGGCGAGGAGCGGCCACGAGCCGCGGTGGACGAACCACCGCCAGCCCGGACCACGAGGTGGTGCCGTCTGCCGGCGATAGGGCCGGGCCGGCAGCAGCCGCGCGTTCCAGACCAGGCTTCCGACGGCGAGGACCGCGAAGACGAGCCAGGCCAGACGCCAGGACGCCCCGGCGACCAGCGCGACCGGTCCGGCCACGGCCAGCCCGACGGCGGTCCCGGTGCTCACGACCGACAGGACCCGGTCCTGGTGTCGCGGGCGCACCAGCTGGGACACGGCGTCCGACAGCGGCGCCCACGCCCATCCGGGGCTGGTGCTCGCGACCAGGGCACCGGCCGCCATCACGGCGGCGTGCGGGGCCAGAGCCACGAGCGTCATCCCCACGGCCGCGCATGCTCCGGCCAGCACCACGGGCAGCCGCGGGCCGAGGCGCGAGGCGAGAACCCCGCCCGCGACCAGTGCCAGCAGGTAGCTCGCGTAGCTGCCACCCGAGATGACGCCGAGCGTCTCGGTCGACAGACCGAACTCGTCCTCGAACACCGGGACGAACAACCCGTAGCCGTAGCGGGCGAAGCCGAAGGAGACCCCGATGATCGACATCCCGGCCAGTCCGACGTGCCACGGTCCGACAGCCATCGACGCCTCCTGGCCCGGTGCCGGTGCCTCGCCGGCCGCCACCGGGCACGTGCGACAGCCGGCTACCCCGGGTTCAGAGCAGCTCGACCTTGTCGGCCTGCGGCCCCCGGTCGCTCTGACGCACCGTGTACCGGACCCGGTCGCCCTCCTCCAGGTAGTCGTCGCCCCGCACGACCGACACGTGCACGAAGAGGTCGTCGCCCCCGGCGTCGGGCGTGATGAAGCCGAAGCCGCGGTCCGCGTCGTAGCGCGCGACGGTGCCCTCGCCGCCCCGCACCGGTCCGCCGGACGCCGGAGCGCGGCCCGACCGGCCACGGTCCCGACCGGCCGGCACTCGCGTGGAGCCACGCACGAGCCGCACGTCGCGGGCGTTCGGCCCCCGGTCGCCGTCGACGACGTCGTAGGTCACCCGCGCGCCCTCGGCCAGCGAGGTCATGCCCGGGCCGAGCGCCTTGGCGTGGACGAAGAGGTCCTCGCCGCCCGCGTCGGGGACGATGAACCCGAAGCCCTTGGACTCGTCGAAGAAGGACACCGTGCCGTCCGCACCGTCCGCGGCCGACCGTGCGGACTCCGCGGCGAGCGGGAGCAGGTGGTCCGCCTGCGGCCCCTTCTCGCCGTCGACGACGAGGAACGCCACGCGCTGCCCTTCCGCGATCACGCCGCCGGTGACGATGGCCGAGCTGTGCACGAAGATCTCGCCGCGACCGTCGTCGGGCGTGACGAACCCGTAGCCCTTGGTGGGCTCGTACCAGTTGACGCTGCCGAGCACGCCCAGAGCCGCGTCGGCAGGCTGGTCGCCCGTGACCCGGACGCGGCGGGCCTGCGGACCCCGGTCGCTGTCCTTCACCTCGAACTCGACGGCCTGCCCCTCACGAAGCTGCTTCGGACCGTCGTCGCCGACGATCTCGGACGCGTGCACGAACAGGTCCTCGGCGTCGTTCCCGCGGTCGATGAAACCGAACCCTCGGTCGGCGTCGAACCATCGGACAGTCCCCTGGGGCACCTGGTACTCCTCGTCTCGGCGGATGTTGCTGTCTCCCAGTGTCCCCCGGGGAGGTAGCCGGGACAGCACGGAGTGGTCGATCGCACTCCCGCCGCCCGCGGCCGGAGCGTCACGTCCAGGTCGAGGAACGGGGACACGTGCACACGACGTTCACGAGACGCATGCTCCTCCGGTGCCCCGACCCCGTACGGTGGGGCCATCTGTTACACGAGCATCACCCCACGACCGCGGCTGAGAAGTCGACACCCCCGACGACGAGGACGTCCATGACTTCCGCCGCGCTGCGCGCCGACAACCCTGTCACCAGCACCTACGCCGCCCTGTCCCGCACCGTCCGGGACGCCGGGCTGCTGCGCAAGACCCCCCGCTACTACCTGTGGACGCTCGGCGTGCTCACCGCGGCGCTCGGCGGGATCGTCACGGGCTTCGTCCTGCTGGGCGACTCCTGGCTCCAGCTCCTCATGGCCGGCGCCCTGGGTCTCGTCCTGACCCAGTTCTCGTTCGTGGCGCACGAAGCGGCGCACAAGCAGGTGTTCGCCTCCGGCCCGGTGAACGACCGCGTCGGGCGGATCCTCGCCAACGGCGTGGCCGGCATCAGCTACTCGTGGTGGATGACCAAGCACACGCGCCACCACGCCAACCCGAACAAGGTCGGCAAGGACCCGGACATCGCGATGGACACCATCGCGTTCACCGAGGACCAGGCCCGGGAGCAGAAGGGCTTCCTGTCGCTGATCCACCGCTACCAGGGCTGGCTGTTCTTCCCCCTCCTGACCCTGGAGGGCCTGAACCTGCACGTCACGTCGATCCGTTCGCTCTTCACCGGCAAGCCGGACACGCTGCGCGCCCGGATCAACGAGCTCGTCGTCATCGGCCTGCGCCTGAGCCTGTACCTCGCGGTGCTGTTCGTCTTCCTGCCGGTCGGGCTGGCCTTCGCCTTCCTCGGCGTCCAGATGGCCGTCTTCGGCGTGTACATGGGGGCCTCCTTCGCCCCGAACCACAAGGGCATGAGGCTCATCCCCGCGGACAGCAAGCTGGACTTCCTGTCCAAGCAGGTGCTGACCTCGCGCAACATCCGCGGTGGGTGGTGGATGAACATCCTCATGGGCGGCCTGAACTTCCAGATCGAGCACCACCTGTTCCCCTCGATGCCGCGCCCGCACCTGGCCCGCGCTCGGGAGATCGTGCGCGAGCACTGCGCCCACCTGGGGATCCCCTACACCGAGACCAGCCTGATCGCCTCGTACGGCATCGTCGTGCGCTACCTGAACCGGGTCGGCCTGCAGGCACGCGACCCGTTCGACTGCCCGATGTTCCACCAGCTGCGCAAGCTCTGACGCGCCGCTCCGCTGCGGACGCAGGCCGCCACCTGCTCGGATAGGTTCGGCGCATGAGCCACCCTGCGGACCACGTCACGACCGGACGCGGCTCGACGCTGCTGCGCTGGGGGCGCAAGGCGTGGGCGCTCGTCGGCATCGCCCTCGCCGCGGTCGCGGTCTACCTGCTGACGGGTGCGGTCTCGGGACTGTTCGTCCCGTTGCTCGTGGCGCTCGTGGTCGGCGCGCTCTTCGCCCCGCTGTGCGCGGTCCTCGCCCGTTGGGTGCCACGCTGGTTGGCCGCGCTGGTCGTGCTGGCCGGACTGCTCGCCGTCGCCGTCGGGACGATCGGCCTCGCGGTCCGCGGCATCGTCCAGCAGGCCAGCGAGATCGGCGCCCAGCTCACCGACGGGTTCGAGGCCCTCCAGGCGTGGGCCCAGGAGCTGGGTCTGACGCTGCCGAGCCTCACCGACACCACCGACGGGCTCCCCGAGTGGGGCACCGCGCTGCTGTCGGGCTTCACCGCCCAGCTCGGGACGGTGTTCTCGGGCACGGCCGCGCTGGTCATGGGCACCTTCGTCGGGGTGTTCCTGCTCTACTTCATCCTCGCCGACTGGGACCTGCTGATGCGCTGGACGTCCCGCAACATCGGCGTGGACCCGCAGGTGGGGGCGGGCATCATCGACGACGGCACCTGGGCGATGCGCCGGTACTTCCTCGCGCTGACGGCCTCCAGCATCGTCGTCTCGATCATCGTGGGGCTCGCCGCCTGGCTGCTCGGCCTGCCGCTCGCGTTCACCATCGCCGTGATCACGTTCATCACGTCCTACGTGCCGTTCCTGGGAGCGATCGTCTCGGGGGCGTTCGCGGTCCTCATCGCCCTGGGCTCCGGCGGGCTGTTCGACGCGGTGGTCATGCTGGCGGTCATCCTGATCGCCCAGAACGCGGTGCAGACGATCATCCAGACGTTCATGACGCAGGGGGCGCTGCGGCTGCACCCGATCGTCATCCTCGGCTCGACGATCGCCGGCGGCGCCCTGTTCGGCCTGCTCGGCGCGGCGCTGTCCACACCGGTCGTCGCGATCGTCATCAAGATCGTCGAGCGGTTCCGCTCCCTGGGCACCGACGCCGGCCCGCCGACGTCGGCCCCGAGCAGCGAGCCCGCGCCCGGCTGACCGCCGGGCTCAGCGCACGCGGGCGATCGCGAATCCGTCCCAGCCCTTCGACCCGACCGTCTGCAGCACGGTCGCCTCCAGGCGCGGGTCCGTCCCCAGGTCGTGCAGGAACGCCCGCACCCCGGCGACGTCCGGGCTCTGGTCCGAAGGGTCGACGACCGCGCCGCGACGGACCACGTTGTCTCCGACGATCACGCTGCCGGACCGCGTCAGGCGCAGCGCCAGCTCCAGGTAGGCGGGCATGTTGGCCTTGTCGGCGTCGATGAACACCAGGTCGTACGGCTCGGTCCCGGCGTCGGCGAGCCCGGCCACGACGTCGAGCGCCGCGCCGACCTCGATGCGCACCCGCTCCCCCACACCCGCGGCGTCGAGGTTCCCCCGCGCCACCTCGGCGTGCCGGGGATCGCGCTCGACCGTGGTCACGTGTCCCGACGCGCCGACGGCGCGGGCGAGCCAGATCGTGGAGTAGCCGGCGAGCGTGCCGAACTCGAGCACGCGCCGCGCGCCGGCGAGCTGCGCGACCAGCGCGAGGAACGCCCCCTGGTTCGGCGCGACGTCGATCGGCGGCAGGCCCCGCTCCCGTCCGCGCGCACGCGCCGCGGCGAGGGCGTCGTCCTCGCCCACGACCTCGTCGACCAGGTAGGCGTCGACCCCGGACCAAGCCTGCTCCGCGCTCGTCATGCTCTCGATCATGACACCGGACGGACGAGGACGGTCCGTCGTGGCGCCGCCGCACGTACGATCAGCAGATGCTCACCTCGCTCCGTCGCGGCATCGCGCGCCTGTACTGGCTGGTCAGCCGCTGGCGGCTGCGGACCACCCCGGCTCCCGACCGCGCCGGCATCCTCATCGGTGCTCCGCACACCTCGAACTGGGACTTCGTGCTGATGCTCGCCATCGCCTGGCGGCTGGGGATCGACGTGCGCTGGCTGGGCAAGCACACCCTGTTCACCGGCTGGAAGGGCCCGGTGATGCGGGCGCTGGGCGGCATCCCGGTGGACCGCCGCGACCCGTCGCGCGTCGTGGCCGACATCCTCGCCCGCGTGGCCGCCGGCGAGACCTTCCACCTGGTCATCACCCCTGAGGGCACGCGCTCCGGCGACGGCTGGAAGTCCGGCTTCTACCGGATCTCCCGGGAGGCGGACCTGCCGGTCACCCTCGGTTACGTCGACCGCACCACGATGACCACCGGGCTCGGACCGACCCTCGAGCTCACCGGCGACGTCGGGGCCGACATGGACCGCATCCGCGCGTTCTACGCCGACAAGGCCGGCGTCAACCCCGAGCTGCGCACGGAACCCCGGCTGCGTTCCGAGGAGGGCTGAGACCCGTGCCCGACGGCGTCACCCCGGTCACCCTGCCGGCGGACGTCACGCTGCGGCTCCTGCACCCCGAGGACGGCCCCGCGCTGGCCGCGGCGTACGCCGCGCACCGCCGGTACCTGGAGCCGTGGGACCCGGCCCGGCCGGAAACCTTCTTCACCGCTGCCTTCCACACCGAACGGATCCCCGTCGAGCTGCTCGAGCACCACGCCGGGCGCAGCGTCCCGTGCGTGCTGGACCGCGACGGTGCGATCGTCGGCCGGGTCACGCTGAGCGACGTCGTCCTCGGTCCGTTCTGCAACGCCCACCTCGGCTACTGGCTCGCGAGCGACCTGACGGGCCGCGGCGTCATGACGGCGGCGGTCGACGCCGTGGCCGCCCACGCCCGGGACGTCGTCGGTCTGCACCGGCTGCAGGCCGCGACCCTGGCGCACAACCGCGCCTCCCAGGGCGTGCTCGCCCGCACCGGGTTCGAACGCATCGGCTACGCCCCGCGCTACCTGCAGATCGCGGGCACCTGGCAGGACCATCTGTTGTTCCAGCGGATCCTGCACGACTGACGCGTAAGTCCCGGCCGGGCCAGGACACTACGTGGTGTGAACGCTTCCTCCGACGACGACGCCGCCCCGGTCCCGCCGGACGACGCCGCCGCTGCCCGGCTGGCCGCCCTGTGGGACGACCACGCCGTGCGCGTGCACGCCTACGCGCTGCGGCACACCGACCCGGACACCGCCCAGGACCTGCTGTCCGAGACCTTCCTGGTGGCGTGGCGCCGGCTGGAGGACGTCCCCGACGACGCCCTGCCCTGGCTGCTCGTGGTGGCCCGCAACCTGCGGCACAACACCCTGCGCGCCCAGGTCCGGCGGCGCGAGCTCGACACCGAGCTGACCCGCCTGGAGGCCGCGGCGCCGGCGGTCGAGAGCGCCCCGGAGGCGCTGGCCACCGAACGGGACGCGCTGCTGCGCGGCCTGGCCGCCCTGACCGAGCGGGAGCGCGAGGCCCTCCTGCTCGTGGCCTGGGACGGGCTCTCGCCCGCCCAGGCCGCCGACGTCGCCGACTGCACCACCGCGACGCTGCACGTCCGCCTGCACCGCGCGCGACGGCGGCTCGCGGCCGTGGTCGACGACCCCGGCACCGCATCCACCGCGCGTCCAACGAGCGACGCCCCGTCCTCGAGGAGGTCGGCATGAGCACCCACCCCGTCGACGAGCGCCTCGCCCGCCTCGCCCCGGCCGAGTCCCCCGACCCGGAGCGGTTCGCCGCCGCCTGGTCGCACGTGACCGAGGCCGTCGCGGACCCGCACGGCCCCACCTCGGCCCGGTCCGCACCCACGGCACCCGGCGGGAGCAGTGCGTCGCACCGGCTGGACCTCGACGCGCACCCGGACGACGCCGTCGTCCCGCTCGACGCCGCACGCCGGGCCCGTCGCCGTCGCGGCCGGCGCTGGACCCTGGCCGCCGCGGTGGCCGGCGTGGTCGGCGTGGCCGGGGCCGCCGTCGTGCTCTCCCCCATCGGCCCGGACGTCGCACCGGCGTGGCTGTCGTCCCCCGCGCAATCGTGCGCGGACCGGGTCCCGGAAATCGCCGACCTGGAAGCCGTGGTGGGGGACGTCGCGTGGCAGACGATCGGACGGTCCACCGCCGGCACCGACGTGGAGATCGTGGCGGATCCCGAGATGCGCCGTGCCGGTGCCTGTCTCGTCTCGCACGACGACGGCACGGTCACGACGGCCTCCTGGATGCTGCCGGGGGATGCCCCGGACGCCGACGAGGTCCGCCCGCAGGGACAGGTCACCGAGCAGGGGACCTTCGTCTGGGGGTTCGCCGGGCAGGACGTGACGTCGGTCGACGTCGAGGCCCGCTGGCGCGACCGCGACCGTGGCGCCTTCGTCGGGGCGTTCCTCGACGACGGCACCTGGTGGGCCCACATCGTCGGGGCGGAGGACCTTCCCCAGGACGCGGAGATCCGGGTGCACGCCACGCTCGGCGACGGCACCACGACCACGGTCTCGCTCGACGACGCCTGGCCCGGCGCGGACGCCTGGAACCCCCTGGCAGCGCAGCGCCGCGCGGAGTGCCGCTCGACCCGGGACTGGCAGACCGGCGAGCGGGTCGACCCCGTGCTGGAGGACCGGCGCGGCGATCTCGGCCTGACCCTGTACGCCAACGTCGACAGCCGTCGGATGAGCGCGTGCATCCAGGAGGCGGAGCCGCCGTACGAGAAACTCTCGGGCCTCGGCTCCTCTGGCCGCTCGCTGAATCCCGCTGACAACGAGGCCTGGGCCGTCTCGGCCGGTGGTTCCGGTCCGAACCAGATCGCCGTCGGCGTCGCCGGAGACGACGTCGAAACCCTCCAGGTCACCACAGGGACCGGCGAGGTGCTGGCGGCGCACGTCTCGAACGGCTACTGGGCGGTCTGGGGCCCGGACGGGTCGAGCGACCAAAGCGTCGACCCGGCGGACCTCTGGCAGGACGCCACGATCCAGTGGCTACTCACGGACGGGTCACGCAGCCTGACCGGACCGCTGTTCCCCTAGCAGCATCCCGCCCGGCCGTCTGGGGGAAGACGGCCGGGCGGGACGTGTCCCACGAGTCCTACGCCGGCTCGTGGGCGATGAGGACCGGGCAGGGTGCGTGGTGCACCAGCCGGTCCGGCATGGAACCGAGCACGCGACCCACCATCGGCGAGTGCTTGCGCCCGCCGACGACGGCGAGGTCGTGCCGGTTGAGGCGCTGCTGCAGGACGTCGATCGGCACCCCGGTGACGACCTCCGTGCTGACCTCGACGTCCGGGAACTTCTCGGTCCAGCGCGCCATGATGTCGTGCATGGACGCCCGTGCCTCGTCGCGGTACTCCTGCGACAGCGCGTTGGCCATGGCGTACGGGCCGGCGATGAAGTCCGGGTGGACCGCGTGCACCACGTGCAGCGGCGAGGCGGCGTAGTCGGCCTCGGCGAACGCCTGCTCCAGGACCCGGTCGGCCTGCTCGTCGGTGTCCACCGCCGCCACGACCCGCCAGATCGGTCCCACCCTGTCGTTGGCGCCGACGGAGTGCTGCGCGACGGGGTCGGTCGGGACCACGACGACGGACCCGTGGGCCATCGCCGCCACGGCCGAGGAGACCGAGCCCAGGACGACCCGGTCGATGCCGCCCAGGCCGCGCTGCCCCACGACCACGAGGCTGTCGGCCCCGGTGTGTCCCACGAGCACGCCGGCCGGCGTGCCGGACACGACCTCCCACGACACGTCGTCGACGGCGGGTGCCGCCGTCGGCCGCAGCTCACGCAGCTGCACGAGACGTTCGGCCGCGCTCGCCACGCCCTCCTCCGCCCGCTCGCGGACCGCCTGCTCGCCGAGCCCGAACCCGGCGTCGGCCGGCGTCGTCGCGACCGTGTAGGCGCTCACCACCGTCAGGGTTCCCTGTCGGCGCACGGCCTCGGCGGCCGCCCAGTCCAGGGCCTGCTCACCGGCGATCGAGCCGTCCACGCCGACGATCACTCGTGTGCTGTTCATGGCGACCTCCTTCGTCATGGCTCCAGTACGCCACGGGGACGGCACCGCCCGGCAGTGCCGCACGCCCTGATCAGGCAGGTCGAAGGTCCCGGGCCGGACAGCCCCCGGCCCGCTACGGTGGGAGGGTGCGCGACGACGACGTGGACCTGCTGCTCGCGGCGGTGGTCTCGGTCGGGCGCGGCCTCGACCTCGAGAGCACGCTGCAGCGCCTGGTGCAGGCCGCGACCGACGTCGTCGACGCGCGCTACGGGGCCCTGGGGGTGCTCGGCGACGACCGGCAGATCTCCCGGTTCCTCACGGTCGGACTGACTGCCGAGGAGATCGAGGCCATCGGCCCGTACCCCCGCGGGAAGGGGCTGCTCGGCGAGCTGATCCGCCACCCCGACCCCCTGCGCCTGGCGGACATGTCGAGCGACACGCGCTCGGTCGGCTTCCCGCCCCACCACCCCCCGATGCACTCCTTCCTCGGAGTGCCCCTGCGCGTCCGCGGCCGCCCGTTCGGCAACCTGTACCTGACCGAGAAGCGCGGCGGAGGGGAGTTCACCGCCCGTGACGAGCACCTCGCCGAGGCGCTGGCGTCCGCCGCGAGCGTGGCCGTCGAGAACGCCCGGCTGTACTCGGCGGCCCGGCTGCGCGAGCGCTGGGCGCGCGGGAACCACGTGATCTCCCGGGAGATCGCCGCGGGCTCGTCCCCCGAAGCGGTGATGGACGTGGTCGCCCAGGAGGCGATGAGCGTCGCCGACGCCGACACGGCCGTCCTGGCCACCCGGGCCGACGACGCCGACCAGCTCGTGATCCGCTCCGTCTCCGGCGCCGGCGTCGAGGGCCTCGTCGGGACCACGCTGCCGACCGAGGGGACGTTCGCCGCCGACGCCTACATCTCCGGCCAGCCGGTGATGACCGCGGACGCCGCCACGGACGACCGCACGACCCTCGCCTTCCGACCGGTCGACATCGTCGGGCCGCTGGCGGCGGTCCCTCTCGGCGGGCCGGGACAGACGATCGGGGTCCTGTCGGTCGGCCGCCGCCGCCACACGCCGCCCTTCTCCAGCGTGGTCATCGACTCGCTGCAGGCCTTCGCGGCCCAGACGGCGGTGGCCCTGGAGCTGGCCCAGCGCCGACTCGACGGCGAGCGCCTCGCGGTGGTCCGCGAGCGCGACCGCATCGCGCGGGACCTGCACGACCTCGCGATCCAGCGCCTCTACGCCACCGGGCTGAGCCTGCAGGGCGTCGGCCGGCGCCTGGACGAGAACGGCCCGCCCGCCGACGCCGATCGGGTCGGACGAGCCGTGGACGAGCTGGACGAGACCATCAGCCTCATCCGCACCACGATCCGCGGCCTGCGCGACACCGACGAGCCCGAGCGTCGCACCGGGGTGCGGGCCCGCCTCATCGCCGAGGCGGACGCCGCACGCCGGTCGTTGGGGTTCGCGCCGGCGCTGCAGATGGGCGGCCCGATCGACACCGTCGTGCCCGGGGCGACGGCCGACCAGCTCATGGCGGTGGTCCGCGAGGCGCTGTCGAACGTGGCCCGGCACGCGCGGGCCCGGCACGTGGCCCTCGACGTCACCGTGGAGGACGGCCGGCTCCGCCTCACGGTGCGTGACGACGGGCACGGGATCCCCGACGACGTGACGCCGAGCGGTCTGCGCAACATGCAGCAGCGGGCCACCGACCTCGGCGGGTCGTTCGACGTCGAGACCGGGGGCAGCGGGACGGCGCTGCGCTGGCAGGTCCCGCTCGGCGCGTGATCAGCCGCGTCACCGGCGCCGCGTGATCAGTGGCGGTCCTCGAGGCGGGTCGCGAGCACCGCGGCCTGCACCCGACGCTCCAGCCCGAGCTTGGCCAGCACGCTGGAGACGTAGTTCTTCACCGTCTTCTCGGCCAGGAACAGCTCGGCACCGATCTGCCGGTTGGTCATCCCCCGGCCGATGAGGGCGAGCACGCGCTGCTCCTGCTCGGTCAGCACGTCGAGCGGGTCGTCCTCGTGGCGCTGCTGGGCCCGCATCCGCTCCATCACGGCGGCGGTGGTGCGCGGGTCGAGAGTGGAGCCGCCGGCGGCGACGGTACGGATCGCCGCCACGATGTCGGTGCCGCGGACCTGCTTGAGGACGTATCCGGCAGCCCCGGCCATGATGGCGTCGAACAGGGCCTCGTCGTCGTCGAAGGACGTCAGCATCAGGCAGGCGACGTCCATGCGGGAGTGGAGCTCCCGGCACACGGTCACCCCGTCGCCGTCGGGCAGGCGCACGTCCAGCACGACGACGTCCGGGGTGAGAGCGGGGATGCGGGCGAGGGCCTGGGCCGCGGTGCCGGCCTCGCCGACCACCTCGAGGTCCGGTTCGGCCTCGATGAGGTCGGCGACGCCGCGACGGACGATCTCGTGATCGTCCACGAGGAACACGCGCACGGTATCGCCCATGGGCCCACGCTACGCAGTCAGCGCAGCCAGGGGAAGCGCTGCACCAGGTCGGTGGAGGCCCAGCGCTTGCCGAGACCCAGCGTGTCGCCGGCGAGGATCGCCGCCAGGCCGATCAGCAGCACAGCGTCGACCAGGTGGTAGTCCACGAACGGGTTGTTCGCCAGCGGCAGCGAGGCGAGCCACATGAGCAGCATGAGGACGGCGCCGGAGACCGCGGCGATGCGCATGCCGATACCGAGCAGCAGGGCCAGTCCGATGCCGAGCAGGCCGAGCATGAACAGCCAGTCGATGAACACGTTGTCGGCGAGCGAGCTGAAGAAGCCGCCGAACGTCCCCTCGGAGTTGGCCAGGTATCCGGTGGTGGGCGAGCCGCCCGAGATCCAGGCGCGCTCGGCCGGCGTCGCGATGCCCAGACCGAACGTCTTGTCGAAGAACGCCCAGAGGAACTCGACGGCCAGCAGAATCCGCACGATCGCGAACGTGAACGCCGCGACCGGGGACAACGAGGTCTCGCGCACGGTGGGGGCCGAGGCCTGGTGCGCGGAGGCGGTGGTCATGAGGATCTCCTCCTTCGACCGGGGAAGTCCGGTCCTCGACGCCGGGACGTTCCCGGCGTCGAGTCCAGACTTCCGGTCGGAGCCTCCCGCCAGGCAGGGTGCAACGTCCCTGACCTGCGGGTCCATAGTCCCTTCACACGGGACGAAGGTCCCGATCAGGACATCGCGTCCTCGGTGTCGGCGTCCCGCTCGCGGTCGGCGACGGTCTCCGGCGCCGCCACGACGGCGACGACCCGGGGCGCGGTGAGCACCGCCCGGCGACGCCGACGACGGCGCACCCCCCGGACGACCAGCCACGGCACGAGCACGAGCAGCCCGAGGACGAGGAGCGCACCGCCGACGACGGCGAGACCGACCTGCTGCGCGCGGTCGGCCTGCTCGGTGGTGGCGGCGACCAGGTCGCGGGCCTGCTCCAGCTCGCCGTCGGCGAGAGCGGCCCGGGCGTCGGCGGCGGAGGCGTCGACCTCCAGCAGGTGCCGGCCGAGCTCGGTGACGGGGTCCTGCTCGGCCGCGACCTGCGCCGATACCGAGGCGACCCGGTCCATGGTCGTCGCGGTCTCGGTCAGCATCGCCGCCAGCGCCGTGTACGCGTCCTCGTTCCTCGCCGTCTCGTAGGCCTCCCGGACGCCGTCGGGCACCGGCAGCCCGGTGTCCCCGGCGACCTGCTGGACCTCGGCGGCGTGGCGCGGCGCGTCCCCCAGCGCCTCGACTGCCTGCTCGGCGGCGCCGAAGCTCCACCACGTCATCGTCGACCGGAGTCCCTGGGGCGGCAGCCAGTCGCCGTCGGCCGCGTCGAGCGCCGTGTAGGTCTCCCGCGCCTCGGCGCGGTCCGCGAGGACCTCCTTGCCACGGCGGTCCAGCACCCAGCGCCGCAGCGTCTTCTCGGCTCCTTCGCCGACGTCGTGCGCCTCGAGGAGGTCGAGGAACCTCCTCCAGTCGGTGATGCCGCGGAACTGCCCCGGACGGTCCGGTGCGGCGTACCGGCTGGCACCGTCGTGGACGTCGGACATCAGCGCGCGGAACGCGTCGTCGTCGAGGTCGGCGGTGAGTCGCTGCACGACGGTGTAGGCCGCGTCGTAGCCGTACGCCTCGGCGTCGTCGTCGAGCGTGAAGGCGGGCTCCCAGGTGGCGAGCGGGAAGGCGACGTCGGACTTCCGGCGCGGGGCCTCGCGCGCCGGGGACTCCGCGCCGGTGCGCTCCACGGCCCGCTGCGAGACGACCTCGGTGACCCCCTCGACGAGCCAGCGGTCGTCGAGCGTCGCGTGGTTGAACCAGGCGTGGGTCAGCTCGTGCAGCAGGAGGCCGACGTCGAGGCTCTCGTCGACGACGATCTCGCGCTCGTACCGGCTGAACCAGCCGCCGTAGCCCAGCACGTTCGGCGACGAGTCCTGGCGCACCCGGTGGACGTTCGCCGGCCAGTCGGCGCCCACGAGGTCCTCCAGCACGGGGATGCCGACCTCGACCTGCTCGGCGGCGAACCGCGACCACTCCGTGTCCCCGCGGAACCCGTGCACCGTCATGACGTGGTCGCCGACGCGCACGTCGCGGGTGTCGGCCCGGTCCGGGTCGCGCAACGACACCGGCGCCCAGGCGACACCGTCCTCGTCCGCGGCCAGCGTGTACACCACCCGCTTGCCGTCCCGGTCGCGCCGGACGTCGGCCGGGGTGTCGAGCTGCATCGACCGCGGCGCGACGACCTCCAGGGTCGCCCGTCCCTCGTCGCCGGGCGCCACGGCGGCGAAGGTCGCGTAGCCGGGGCCGACCCGGGTCCAGGACTCGGAGCGGACCGGGTCCCCGGCGATGTCGTAGCGCCACTCGATGGTCCGCGTCCGGCCGTAGCGCAGCGGCGCGAAGGAGGCGACGGCGACGTGCGTCGTCGCGTCCGCGCCGTCCTCGAACCGGACGGTCAGCGGGTAGCCGCCGCTGGTCGCCGTGACGTCCCGGGCGCTGGTCGGCAGCACGATGCCGTAGGAGTCCCAGTAGTAGGAGCGGCCGCCCCGGTCGGGCAGGACGTTCGTGATCGTCGACGTGACCTCGGCCGTCACCGACCCCTTCGCGCGGACGGTGTAGCGGGCGTGCCCCTCCTCGGTGAGACCGGCCGTGTCGGCGGCGGCGGTCGGCAGGGCCGTCGGCACGGCGGCGGGGACGACCACCCCGGCGAGGGCCAGTGCGGTGGCGAGCAGGGCGGAGGCGAGGCGACGGACCGGCCGCCCCCGGTCGATCCGTGCGGTCCGGTCCTTCGGTGTCACTGGCGCTCCGTCGTCGTCCCGGCGGTCCCGGGTGGCCGCCGCGCGCCGATCGTAGCGGGTCGCCGCGCAGCGCCCCGGTCGCGTGCTGACACCGCGTGCTGTAGACCGGAGTCATCAGGGGGTTGACAACCGGGGGGACGTCATGCAAACCGATGCCGGAGCCACGACGATCGCACTGCTGACGGCCTGCGCGGAGCCCGACCTCGGGATCCGTTCGGCGATCGTCCAGGAGCTGCTCGACGAGGCGAGCCAGGACCCGCGCCTCGCCCGCCAGGTGATGACCACGATGCTCACGGCCTCGGTGATGTCCCTGCAGGCCTACTCCGAGGCCGCCCACCGGGACCCCCACGACGTGCTGCAGGCGCTCGGGGTCTCCTGGTCGCAGCGGTCCCTCGGCGTCTGAGCCCGGGCGGGTGCACCGCCGGGGAGCCGCCGGTCAGCGCTCGGCGTCGCGCAGCACCCGCAGAACGTTGCCGCTGGTGAGCCGACCGAGGTCGGCGTCGGACCAGCCGCGGTCCGCGAGCGCCGCCAGCAGCGCCGGGTACCCCGAGACGTCCGCGAGCTCGGGGGCGAACCCCGTGGCGCCGTCGTAGTCGCCGCCGAGGCCGACGTGCTCGATCCCGGCGACCTCGCGCACGTGCTCGACGTGCGCGACGACGTCGGACAGCCGCGTGGGCGGGGCCGGGTGCGTCTCGCGCCAGTCGGCGAGGAACCCGCTGAACGCCAGGTAGTCGGTGGCGCGGATCCCCTGCGCGGCGGCGGCCTCGGCGGCCTCCTCCTTCCACTCGGCCACGGCGGGCGTGACGAACTGCGGCACGAAGGTGACCATGCAGACGCCGCCGTTCGTGGCCAGGCGTCCCAGGACGTCGTCGGGCACGTTGCGCGGCACGTCGCAGACGGCGCGGGCGCTGGAGTGCGAGAACACCACCGGTGCGTCCGTCACGTCGAGCGCGGCGTGCATCGTGCCCGTGGCGACGTGGGACAGGTCGACGAGCATCCCCAGGCGGTTCATCTCGAGCACGACCTCGCGGCCGAACGCGTTCAGGCCGCCGTGCTCGCTCGGTGCGTCCGTGGCCGAGTCGGCCCACGGGGTGCTGTCGTTGTGCGTCAGCGTCATGTACCGCACGCCGAGGGCGTGGAACATGCGCAGCACGCCGAGGGACCCGTCGATGGAGTGCCCGCCCTCGGCGCCCATCAGGGAGGCGATACGCCCGGTGGCCCAGGCGTCCTCGACCTCGGCGGCCGTGGTGGCGAACCGGAGCTGGTCCGGGGACCGCTCGACCATGCGGTGCACGCCGTCGATCTGCTCGAGCGTCGCGACGACGGCGTCGGCCCCCGCGATCGTGGTCGGCACGTAGACCGACCAGAACTGCGCCCCGACTCCTCCGGCCCGCAGCCGGGGGATGTCGGTGTGGGTGCGGTCCGCCGTCGGCCCGGCGATGTCGAGCACGTCCCAGTCGTAGCCGGCCTGCTCGCGGGCCTCCCACGGCAGGTCGTTGTGGCCGTCCCAGACGGGATGCTCGGCCAGCAGGGCCTGGATCCGTTCGCTCACCATGCGGCGACCCTAGCGCCGCCGCTCCCTGCCGGCCGGGCGTGGGGTCAGTGCTCGGCGCCGAGCTTCCCGGCGAGCCGGTCCAGGCGCTCGCGGCTGTCCTCGTTGAGCCCCCGGAACTCGACCGTCTTGCCGTGCGCGGCGTACTTGTGCTCGACGGCGTCCAGCGCGGCGACCGTCGAGGCGTCCCAGATGTGGGCGTTGGACATGTCGATGACGACCCGGCGCGGGTCGCCCGCGTAGTCGAACTGGTACACCAGGTCGTTCGACGAGGCGAAGAACAGCTCGCCGTCGACCGCGTAGACGCGCTCGTCGTCCTCGTCGGACGCGTCGAGGCGGGTGACGGTCGTCAGGTGCGCCACGCGCTGGGCGAACAGCACCGCGGCGACCACGACGCCGGCGACGACGCCGTAGGCCAGGTTGTGGGTCCACACGGTCACGACCACCGTGGCGAGCATGACGGCCGTCTCCGGGACGGGCATGTTGCGCAGGGTGGAGGGCTGGATCGAGTGCCAGTCGAACGTGGCCACGGAGACCATGATCATCACGGCGACCAGGGCCGCCATCGGGATGATGGAGACGACGTCGCCGAGGGTGACCACGAGGATCAGCAGGAAGACGCCCGCCAGGAACGTCGACAGCCGTGTGCGGGCGCCGGAGACCTTCACGTTGATCATGGTCTGGCCGATCATGGCGCAGCCGCCCATGCCGCCGAAGAACCCGGTGACCAGGTTGGCCACGCCCTGGCCCCAGGTCTCGCGGGTCTTGTTCGAGTGGGTGTCGGTGACGTCGTCGACGAGCTTGGCCGTCAGCAGCGACTCGATGATGCCGACCAGCGCCATGGCGAACGCGTAGGGCGCGATGATCTGCAGCGTCTCGAGGGTCAGGGGCACGTCCGGGAAGAACAGGGCCGGCAGCGAGTCGGGCAGGTCGCCCTGGTCGCCGACGGTGGGCACGGCGATCGCGGCCACGACGGTGACGATCGTCAGCAGCACGATGGCCACCAGGGGCGCCGGGACGACCTTGGTCAGCCGGGGGAAGAACACCATGATCGCCAGGCCGGCGGCCACCAGCACGAAGACCGTCCACCGCTGCTCGGAGGGCACCGCGTCGCCGAACAGGTGCGGGATCTGCGAGGTGAAGATGAGGATCGCCAGCGCGTTGACGAACCCGACCATCACCGAGCGCGGGATGAACCGCATGAGCTGCGCGACGCCGACCAGGCCGAGCACCACCTGGATCAGCCCGCCGAGGATCACGGTCGCGATGAGGTAGTCGAGCCCGTGGTCGCGCACGACGGGGGCGATGACCAGGGCGATCGCGCCGGTGGCGGCGGAGATCATCGCCGGGCGGCCGCCGACGAAGGCGATGGTGACCGCCATCGTGAACGAGGCGAACAGGCCGATCTTCGGGTCGACGCCCGCGATGATCGAGAAGGCGATGGCCTCGGGGATGAGGGCGAGCGCGACGACGAGGCCGGCGAGGACCTCGGTGCGCAGCCGCGTCATCGAGCTGAAGGCGGCCCGGAAGGACCCCGTGGAGGTGGCCTCGGGGGCGCCGGTGACGGGCTGGGGCTCGGGGGCCGGATCGGGCAGGGAGGCACGCAGGTCGTTCGACACGCGGAGGCTTCCTCTCGGTTCGGTGGGCGCCGTGGGCGCACGGCGGACCGAGAGGGACCGCGCACGACGGGCTCCCGGCCGGGGACAGGGCACTGGGGGCGCGGCGTCGCGCGGAGGTCAGGGTGTCGCGGTCCCCGGCGCCGGGCGCACGACGGCCCGCGACGGGCGCAACTCTACCCTTACGTGAGGGTAGAGTTCACCCTCGTGTCTCACGACCCGACCATGCACCACATCGGAGCCGTCGCCGAGCGGACCGGGCTGTCGCTGCGCACGCTGCGCCACTACGACGAGGTCGGCCTGCTGCGCCCGTCGGCGCGGTCCGAGGGCGGGTTCCGCCTGTACACCGAGCCCGACGTGGAGCGGCTGCTGCTCATCCGTCGGATGAAGCCGCTCGGCTTCTCCCTGGACGAGATGGCCGACCTGCTGCGGGTCGCCGACGAGCTCGGCGCCGAGGGCGCGGGCCAGGACGGCGTCGGCGCGGACGAGGGGCGCCCCGCGGCCCGGGACCGGCTCGCCGCGTACGTGGCGGCCGCCGAGGAGCGCCGGGCCGACCTGGCCCGCAAGCTGGAGATGGCCGACGAGCTGATCGCCCTGCTGCACCGCCTCTGAGCCGGTCGGCCCCGCGCGAGCCCGCCTACCGCCGTCGGCCCCGGAGCTTGTCGATCTCGCGGCGTTCCTTCTTGGTGGGCCGTCCGGCACCCCGCTCGCGCAGACCGACGGCGGCGCGCTCCTCGCGCGTCGGCACCGGCGGGCTCTGGTCGGTGTAGGCCTTGACCGCCAGCGGCGCCCCGACGCGCTTGGGCAGCAGCTCGCGCACCACGACGACGCGTTGCCGCAACGGATCCTGCCAGGTCACGCGGTCGCCGACCTGGACCTGCGTCGCCGGCTTGGCGACGGTGCCGTTGACGCGCACCTTGCCCGAGCGCAACGTCGAGGCCGCGACCGACCGGCTCTTGAACAGCCGGACGGCCCACAACCAGATGTCGATCCGCATCCGTCCACTCTGCCACGCCCCGCGCCGTGGGGATCAGGGCTCCCGGCCCCGGGTCACGGCTCCCGGAGGACGACGGCCGTCGCGACCCGGGCGTCGTCGCCGGTCACCACGTGCACCGGACCCGTGAGGTCCACCCGCGCGCGGGGCGTCGCCGTGCCCGGCAGCGCGCGCTTCGCCGCCGCCCGCTCGTTCCGGATCGCACCCCGGGTCGCCGCCCGCAGGTCCCGCGCCTCCTCGGCCACGGCCGCCACGTGGGAACCGACCCACACGTCGACCTCGCCCGGCTCGACGACCCGGGCGAGGCGCCGGTCGCTGAACGCGAACCGGGTCGCCGGCACCGAGAACACGACCTGGGCCGACTCTCCCGGGGCGAGGGCGACCCGCTGGTACGCGAGCAGCTGGGCCACGGGCCGGGCGACCGACCCGACGAGGTCGTGCCCGTACAGCTGCACGACCTCGGACCCCGCCACGTCCCCGGTGTTCGTGACCCGCACGGTGGCCGACAGCGTGCCGTCGGTCGCCACGGCGTCGTCCACCCGCAGGTCGGCGTGCTCGAACGTCGTGTACGACAGACCGAAGCCGAACGGCCGCAGCGGCGTGGAGTCGGTGGAGGTGACGTCGCTGGGACCGCCGAGCACCGGGTGCAGGTAGGAGTACGGCTGCGCACCGGCCGACCGGGGCAGGGACACCGGGAGCCGCCCCGACGGGGCGAACGCACCCGTCAGCACGCGGGCGACGGCCGGTCCACCCTCCTCGCCGGGGAAGAAGGCCTGGAGGACGGCGCCGGGCCGCCGGTCGCCGTCGAGCGCCCAGTCGATCGCGTACGGCCGCCCGGACAGCACCACCATGACCACCGGCGTCCCGGTCGCGACGACCGCCTCGACCAGCTCGCGCTGCACGCCCGGCAGGTCCAGCGACTCGACGTCGTTGCCCTCCCCCACCGTGCCCCGGCCGAACAGGCCCGCCTGGTCGCCCACGACGACGACGGCGACGTCCGCCGACGACGCCGCGGCCACGGCCTCGGCGAACCCGGAGGTGTCCTCCCCCTCGACGTCGCAGCCGCGGGCGTGCAGCAGGTCGGGCCCGTCGAGGCCGGCGTCGGCGAACGCCGTGCCGACGGACTCCAGCACGCTGGGGATCTCGAAGCCGAGCGGGTGATCGGGGTGGTGGGCGAGCACGTGGTTGGCGAACGAGTAGCAGCCCATCAGCGCGTCGGCCCGGTGGGCGTTCGGCCCGACGACGGCGACGCGGGCCGGTGCCTTCGTCCACCGCCCCAGGGGCAGGGTCCCGTCGTTCGACAGCAGCACGACCGACTCCTCGGCGAGGCGCCGCGCGACGTCGCGATGGCGCGGCGAGTCGAGGTCGACGGCCGACGGCGGCTCGTCGGCGAACGCGTCGGCCTCCAGCAGACCGAGCCGTTCCTTCTGCGTCAGCACCCGCAGGACCGCCCGGTCGACGAGGGCCTCGTCGACCCGTCCGTCGCGCACCGCGGTCGCCAGCGGGTCGAGGTAGGCGTCGCCGGTGGGCAGCTCGACGTCCAGCCCGGCCGCGAGCGCCTGGGCGGCGGCGTCCGACCGGTCCGCCGCGACCTGCTGCATCACCTCGAGGAACGCGACGCCGAAGTAGTCCGCGACCACCACGCCGTCGAAGCCCCACTGCTCGCGCAGCACGCCGGTGAGCAGCTCGTCGGAGGCGTGCACCGGCACGCCGTCGACGTCGTTGTAGGACGCCATGACGGACTGCACGCCCCCGTCGCGCACGGCCATCTCGAACGGCGGCAGGAAGACGTCGGCGAGCTCCCGCGGTCCGGCGGCGAGCGGGGCGTGGTTGCGTCCGGCACGGGATCCCGAGTAGCCGACGAAGTGCTTGAGGGTGGCGTGCACCCCGGCACCCTGCAGGCCGCGGACGTAGGCGGTGCCGACGGTGCCCACGAGGTAGGGGTCCTCGCCGATGCACTCGTCGACACGGCCCCAGCGGGGGTCGCGCACGACGTCGAGCACCGGGGCCAGGCCCTGGTGGATCCCCAGGGCACGCATGGACCGGCCGATCACGTCGCCCATCTCGGCGACGAGGTCCGGGTCGAACGAGGCGCCCCAGGCCAGCGGCGTCGGGAACGTCGCGGCCTGCCACGCTGCCAGCCCCGTCAGGCACTCCTCGTGCACGAGGGCGGGGACGCCCAGCCGCGTGGTCGCACGCAGGCGCCGCTGCTCGTGCCACAGCCAGCGGGCACGCTCGACGGGGTCGACGGGCCGCGTGCCGTACACCCGGGTGTAGTGGCCGATCCCGTGCCGGGTGATCTCGCCGAGCCGCTCGGGACCCGCCTGGCCGGCGGCCATCTCGTCCTGCATCGGCGCGACGACCTCGCCGCCCTGGTCGAGCCAGTAGCCGACGAGCTGGGCCGTCTTCTCCGGCAGGGTCATCTCGGCGTGCAGCGCGGCGACGCGGTCGGAGACCGTCGGCATCGCGGGCACGGGGGTGCGCACGGCACCGGACATGGGAACCTCGTTCTGCGCGGTCATCCCTTCACCGCGCCCTGCAGACCGTTGACGATGCGCTTCTGCATCGCCAGGAAGAACACCAGCGCCGGGATCATGGCGAGGGTGGTGAAGGCGAAGACGCCGGCCGTGTCGGACGAGTGCTCGGACGAGAAGTCCGCGACGCCGAGCGGGAGCGTCTTCATGTCGCCCTGCAGCAGGAGCAGCGGGAGCAGGTAGGCGTTCCACGACCCGACGAAGGCGAGCACGCCGACGGTGACCATGCCCGGGCCGGACAGCGGCAGCAGGATCCGCCAGAAGAAGCCGATCCGGCTGGTGCCGTCGAGCTGGGCGGCCTCCTCGAGCTCCTTCGGCAGCGCCTGGAGGAACGGGCGCAGGATGACCACCGTCATCGGCAGGGCGAACGCCGCCTGGGGCAGCGCGACACCCCACCAGGTGTTGCCCAGCCCGAAGTTCTGGGTGAGCAGGATGAACAGCGGCACCACGGCGACCGTCGCGGGGAAGAGCAGTCCCGCGACGAACACCATGAACAGCACCTCGCGCCCCTTGAACGAGTACCGCGCCAGCGGGTAGGCGGCCATGACGCCGAAGACGACGACCAGCGCCGTCGTGACGACGGCCACGACGACCGAGTTGAGCGTGTACTGCCAGAAGTCCGGGTTGGTGACGACGCCGGTGTAGTTGCTGACGACCCACGGGTCCGGCAACGACGCCGGGGACTCCGCGAGCTGGGCGTTGCTGCGGAACCCGCCGAGCACGCCGTAGACGACGGGCCCGAGGGTCGCGCAGACCACCACGAAGGCGACCGCGTACACGACCGGGTTGCCGCCCTGGAACCTGCCCGCGCTGCCGCGGCGACGGCGTCGGACCGCCGTCGTCGTCGGCGCGGCGGGCGTCTGAGTCGACGTGGTCATCACGCCACCCCCTTGGCGTCTCGGCTGAGGAAGAGTCGCTGGTAGAGCACCGCCATCACGAGCGCGATCACGAAGAGGACCACGGACGCGGCGCCGGCGATCCCGAAGTTGTTGCTCCGGGTGCCCTCGTTGACGAGGAAGATCGCCATGGTGCTCGTGGCGTTGGCCGGACCGCCCTTGGTGAGGATCCAGACCATGTCGAAGAGCTGCAGGGAGCCGATCATGGACAGGAAGGCCCAGGTCCGGATGGTCGGGCCGAGCAGCGGGATCGTGATCTTGCGCTGCACCTGCCACCACGAGGCACCGTCGAGCTGGGCGGCCTCGTACAGCTCCTCGGGGACGCCCTGCAGGCCGGCGAGGAAGAGGATCACGGCGAGGCCGATGAACTTCCACGTCAGGATGCCCATGACGGTCCACAGCGCCAGGTCGACGTCCCCGAGCCAGCCCTGGGCCGGCGGTTCGAGGCCGACGGCGCTGATCAGCGTGTCGAGCAGGCCGTACTGCGGCTGCAGGAGCTGGAACCAGATGACGCCGGCGACGACCTCGGCGAGGACGTACGGCACGAAGATGATCGTGCGCAGCGCACCCTGGCCCCACATCTTGCGGTTGAGCAGGAGCGCGATCGCGAGCCCGAGCGGCAGCTGGATGGCGATCGACGCGGCCACGATGAACAGGTTGTTGAGCAGGGAGTCGAGGAACACGTCGTCGGTGAGCACCGAGACGTAGTTGCCGATCCCGACGAAGTCCTCCATCGGCCCGCGGCCGTTCCACCGGTACGCCGACATCTGGACGGCGGTGAGGATCGGCCACACCACGAAGACGGCGAGCATCGCCAGGGCCGGCGTCACGAAGAACGCGATCTCCAGACGCTTGCGAAGTGTCGAGTCAGCCGCCCGCCGACCCCCCGCCGGACGTCCGGCTGCCGGACGACCCTGGGGGGTCGTCCCGGCAGCCGGACCGGAGGAGGTGGCAGGCGACGCGGTGGCCGTCGGGACGGTTGCGTCGTCCGCCATCGTGCTCACCCCTGCGACGCCGCGGCTTCTTCGATGGCGTCGACGACGTCCTGCGGGCCGGCCTCGCCGGCGAACAGCAGGGCGATCTCGTCGTTCATCGCGCCACCCACGGACTGGCCGAGGCGGGTGTCCAGGTAGAGCTGGGTCTCGCCGCCGCCGTCGCGGACGGGGATGAGCTGTGCCAGCGTCTCGTTGGACAGCGAGTCGGTCGCGGCCGGGTTCGTCGGCAGACCCATGTCGAGCTCGGCGAAGCCCTGCTGGACCTCGTCGGAGACCAGGTACGCGGCGAAGTCGACCGCCTCGTCCGGAGCGTCGGCGGACACCGCCCAGGCGTCGCCGCCGCCCATCTGGTCCGCCGGGTCGCCGGCCTGGCCCTCGAAGGTCGGGAAGGCGAACCAGCCCATCCAGTCGGGCACCTGCTCGTCCTCGCGCAGGCCGCCGACGACACCGGGCTCCCAGTGGCCGGCGAGCTCCATGCCCACCTTCTCGGCGGCGAGCAGGCCGGACGCGGACGTCGGCCCGGACTGCGCGGCCGTGGCCAGGAAGCCCGGGTTGAAGGGCCCCAGGTCGAGAATCGCCTGGACGTCCTCGCCGGCGGCGAGGAAGCACTCGTCCGAGTAGTCGCCGGACTCGATGGCGGCCTCGACGGTCTCGAACTCGCACTCCCGCACGACGCCGTAGTACCAGTAGTGCGCGGCGGGCCACTTGTCCCCGGCGCCGACGGAGATCGGGTCGATCCCCGCCGCCCGGAGCTGCTCGACGTAGCCGGAGAACTCCTCGAACGTGGGGGCCGGGGAGACCTCGTCGATGCCGGCCTCGGCGAAGAGGTCCTCGTTGTACCAGAACCCGACGATGCCCATGGAGAAGGGCAGGGCGTAGACGCCGTCGTCGATCGTGTACTGGCCGGTGAAGCCCGAGATGGTGTCGACGGTCTCGGCGGCGTCGTCGCTGAGGTCGCGCAGCAGCCCGGCGTCGACGTCGTTCTGCAGCTCACCGCCGCCACGGCTCATGAAGACGTCCGGGACGTCGGTCCCGGCCTGCATGGCGGCCTGGAGCTTGGTGACCATGTCCTCGTGCTGCATGGCCTCGACCTGGACGGTGACCCCGGGGTTGGCCTCGGAGAAGTCGGCAGCGACCTGGTCGTAGTACTCCTTGCCCTCACCGGTGTTGGAGTTGTGCCACCACTCGAGGGTGATCTCCCCTCCCTCGGAGGCGGCGGCAGAGCCGCCGTCGTCGGTCGACTCCTGGTCGGCCGTGCCCTGGCCGGCGCAGGCACCGGCCAGCAGCGCGATGCTCGCACCCAGAGCGACGGCAGATGCACCTCGCGTTGTTCTCGTCATCGTGAACCCCTCGGTCGTCTTCGACGGTGGATCGACTGCTCGGGCGACGCCTCGTGCCCGCCCGGTCGCGCACCACTCTGGCAAAGCGGCGTCCCGTTCGTCAATCGTTTTCGATAACGATTTCGTGATGCCGCCCCGCCGATGTCTCCCCGGCGGCGGTGACGGATACTGTCTGACTGTGAGCACCGCCGCCGAGCCTCCGACACCGAGCACCCGTCCCGCTGCCCCCGCAGGACGCGTGACGATCTCCGACGTCGCGCGCGCCGCCGGCGTCTCCGTCGCGACCGTGTCCAAGGTCGTGAACAACCGCTACGGGGTCTCGCCCGCCACCGCGGAGCGGGTCCTCGGCGTCGTCGCCGAGCTGGGGTACGAGTCCTCCCTGGTCGCGCGCAGCCTGCGGCAGCGGTCGACCAACGTCGTCGGCGTGCTGGTCGCCGGGTTCGAGCCGTACTCCACCGAGCTGCTCAAGGGGATCTCCAGCGCCGTGGAGGGCACCGGCTACGAGCTCCTCGCCTACTCCGGCGGGTCCGACGGCGGGTCCATGGTGGGCTGGGAGCGCCGGTCGCTGTCCCGGCTGGCCGGGACGCTCATCGACGCCGCGATCGTCGTCACCCCGACCCTGGTGCTGACCGAGGCGCAGGGCATCCCCGTCGTCGCCATCGACCCGCACACGGGCCCGGAGGGCACACCGACCGTCGACAGCGACAACACCTCCGGCGCACGGGAGGCCGTCGAGCACCTGATCGGGCTCGGGCACCGCCGCATCGCCCACCTCGGGGGCCGCACCGACCTGGAGTCCGCACGGCTGCGCGAGCTCGGCTACCGGCAGGCCCTCGCGGCGGCCGGGATCGAGGTCGACCCGGGCTGGGTCCGGGTGGGCGGCTACTGGCCCGAGACCGCCGACGCCCCGGCACGCGAGCTGCTGGACCCGCCGTCCGGCGAGCGCCCCACCGCGGTCTTCGCGGCCAACGACCAGTCCGCGATCCACGTGCTGGAGGTGGCGGCCGAGAAGGGCCTGCGCGTCCCGGAGGACCTGTCCGTGGTCGGGTTCGACGACATCCCCGAGTCCGCCTCGTGCACCCCGCCGCTGACGACCGTCGCCCAGCCGCTGCACCGGATGGGCGCCGAGGCGCTGCGCATGGTGCTCGACCTGCTGCAGGGCACCCCGCGCGAGCAGCACCTGCGGCTGCCGACGTCGCTCGTCGTGCGGTCCAGCACGGGCCCCGCCCCCTCGCCGAGGTAGGCAACCCCCGGCCGAGATAGGCAATTCTTCGCCGACGTAGGCAACCTCCGGCCGACGTCGGACGAACCGTTGCTCGCCTACCTCACGGTCGGCTTGCCTACCTCGCCGCAAAGTTGCCTACCTCGGCGAAGATTCGCCTACCTCGGCGCGAAAACGCCTACCTCGCGGAGGAGTTGCCTACCTCGCGAGTCAGACGAGCCGGTAGCCCATCCCCCGCACCGTCTCGATGCGTTCGGCCCCGACCTTCCGGCGCAGGTAGCGCACGTACACGTCGACCACGTTCGACCCGGGGTCGAAGTCGTAGCCCCACACCCGCGACAGCAGCTGCTCGCGCGAGAGCACCCGGCCCGGGTGGCGCAGGAACACCTCCGCCAGCGCGAACTCCCGCGCCGACAGGTCGACGGACCGGCCCTCCACCGACACCCGGCGGGAGGCCAGGTCCAGGTGCAGACCGCCGTGCTCCAGCACCTCCCGCTCGGCACGTCCCGGGTCCCGCAGCCGCAGCCGGATCCGCGCCAGCAGCTCCTCGAACCCGAAGGGCTTGGCCATGTAGTCGTCCGCGCCGCCCTCGAGCCCGGTGACCCGGTCGGTGATGGAGTCCCGCGCGGTGAGGATGACGACCGGCATCGTCGACCCGGAGCCGCGCAGCCGGGTCAGCACCTCGAAGCCGTCGAGGCCCGGCAGCCCGATGTCGAGCACCATGAGGTCGTACTCGCCGCCCAGGGCGTGCTGCACGGCCGACGGCCCGTCGGAGACCACCGTGGGCACGAACCCGTGGGCCCGGAGCCCCTTGCGCACGAACTGCGCGATGCGGTCCTCGTCCTCGGCCACCAGGATCCTGCTCACCCGTCCGCCCTCTCGTCCGCCCCGCCGTCCGTCGCGCCGTCCACCGGCCAGGCCAGGGTGACCTGCAGACCGTGCTCGGCCGCGCCGTCGTGCGCCGCGACCCCGGGCCCGGCGGCCACGGTCCCGCCGTGCCCGGTGGCGACGGCCGCCACGATCGCCAGGCCCAGCCCCGAGCCTCGCACGTCCGGCTCGCCGACCCGCACGAACCGCTCGAAGATCCGGTCCCGGTCGGCCGGCGCCACCCCCGGCCCCTCGTCGCGGACCCACAGCCGGGCGCTGGAGCCGACGACGGCGCTGCCGACCGCGATCCGAGTCCCGGGCCGGGTGAACTTCACGGCGTTGTCGGCGAGCTGCAGCACGGCCTGGGTGAGTCGCTGCTCGTCGCCGGGCACCTGCCCCTCCGCCCGGGCGTCGACCAGCCACGTGCGGTCGCCCAGCGCCCGGGCCTTGTCCAGCAGGTCGTCGGTCAGGGGTCCGAGGCCGACCCGGCCGGGCCGCACGAAGTCGGGGCGCTCGGACTTGGCCAGCAGCACCAGGTCCTCGACGATCCGGCTCATGCGACCCGTCTCGTCCAGCAGCAGGGCGCGCGTCTCGGCCACGTCGGCCGGGTCGTCGGGCTCCAGCAGCTCCAGGTGGCCGCGCAGCACCGTCAGAGGCGTGCGCAGCTCGTGGCCGGCGTCGTCCAGGAACTGCCGCTGGGCGTCGAAGGCGGCGGCGAGCCGGTCCAGCATCGTGTTGAACGCCCGACCCAGCGTGGCGACGTCGTCCTCGCCGTGCACCGGGGCGCGGCGGGTCAGGTCGTCGCCGCCCACCTGCTGCGCGGTCGTGGCGAGCAGCTCCAGCGGCCGCAGCAGCCTTCCCACCACCCACCAGCCCACGCCCCCGACGAGGACGAGGGTGCCGAGGGAGACCAGGGCGAACGTGCGGCGCAGCTCCTGCTGCGAGGCCAGCGCGAGATCCGTGCCCACCGCGACGACGTAGGTGCCGTGCTGCGAGTCGTCGGCCGCGTGCACCGGGACGGCCACGACGTGCATCTCGCCCACGGCGGTGGGGATCCACCCCTCGACCGCGCGGCCGGCCCCGGGGCCGAGCTCGTCCACGAGCGCCACCAGGTCGGGGTCGTCGACCACCGCGGAGGCCCACGACGGCGAGTACAGGTCGGCCTCGCCGTCGACGAAGGTCACCAGCATCTCGTCGGCGCCGGGCACGTTGCGCTCGATCGCGACCCGCAGCAGCTGCTCGACCCCGGCGAAGGGCTCGCCCGTGTCGGGGTCGATGCCTCGCTCGGCCAGCACGCGGAACTCCTCGACCTCCTGGTCCAGCTCGCCGTCGATGCGGTCCAGCACCGCCCGGGCGTGGATCGCGTCGGTCACCGCCCAGGCCACCGCCATCCCCAGGGCGGACAGGAGCAGCACCGACACGACGGCCTTCGTCCGCACCGACAGCGCCGACGGCCGCCACCACCGGCGGCGAGGTCTCACCCCGGCACCCCGCCCAGCCAGCGTTCGACGGCGTCCAGCCGGCGGGAGGTCTGGTGCGGCCAGTCGGCCTCCTGGACCCGGTGCGGACCCGTGGCCAGGGACAGCAGGACACCGCCGACCCGCGCCGACAGCTCGACCGGGTCCACCACGCCCGCGAACCCGGCCGCGTACTCGAGCGCCAGGGCGTGCAGGCGCTCGCTGTCCCACCCCCGCAGCAGTGACAGCGTCTCGACGTGCGCGACCAGGCAGGCCAGGTCGTCCGCCCGCCGTCCGGGGCCGGCCGAGTCCACGTCCAGCAACCCCGTGATGCGTCCGCCGGCGAGCATGATCTGCGCCTCGTACAGGTCGCCGTGCGTCGGGTCCTCGGCGCGCTGGTCGGCGATCCGGGTCACGATCGTCTCCGCCAGGTGCAGGGCACGCTCCGCCTCCGCGGGCATGGCCGCGGCGATGACCGAGGCGTAGTGGCCCGCGTTCTCGCTCCACGACGTGCGCAGCGGCAGCTCGGCGACGCTGTCCGGCAGCCGGTCGAGCATCGCGACCACCTCGGCCGCGGTCGGCACCGGCCCCCCGTCGCGCACGGCGTGCCGCATCGACTCACCCGTCAGCGGGGCGATGACCAGCAGACCGTCGGCGTTGCGGCCCAGCGGCTTCGGCACCGGCAGACCCGCCCCGGCGAGGAGCGCGTGCCGGGCGTGCAGGTCGTCGACCTTCTCGGGGCGCACCACCTTGAGGAAGACACGCGCACCCGGCGTGCTGGCCTCGATGACCGCGCGGCGGGTCGGACGGTAGGCCCGCACCTTCAGCGTCACCGGGCCCCGCGCCACCTCGGGGACGCCCAGGTCCCCCAGCAGGGTCGCCACCGCCTCGGCGTCGTAGGCGGTCGCCAGCGCCGGCAGCGCCGGGTCGCCCGGGAACCGCCACACCGCGACCGCGTGCTCGCCGTCGTCCAGGGTGAGCACGCCGGGGACCTGCTGGTCCCCCGGCCGCCC
The DNA here is from genome assembly GCF_036689775.1 of Isoptericola haloaureus. Classification (NCBI taxonomy): domain Bacteria; kingdom Bacillati; phylum Actinomycetota; class Actinomycetes; order Micrococcales; family Promicromonosporaceae; genus Isoptericola; species Isoptericola haloaureus. The sequence continues at coordinate 239,810 of NZ_JBAGLP010000116.1, forward strand.
GAGCGAGGCCCCGAGCGTCTCCGTGCGCACGCGTCCCGGGTCCGCGCCGTCCGCCCAGCGCACCCGCGCGCGGTAGGCGACCGTCGTCGAACGGCCCGGGCGGTGGTCCACCTGCCGGACCGACCAGTCGACGAGCTCTCCGCCCGCGGTGGAGACCGCGGTCGCGAGCAGCTCGGTCGCCTCCTCGCCCGTCAGCAGGTCCAGGTCGTTCTGTGCCATCGGACCATCCTCGCCAGAACCGGCGTCCAGCGCGCGCGCAGCACGCCGGTCGAGGACCGCGGACGGACCGGGCACGGGGTCAGCGCCCCGAGTCGGCGGACCGGGCGCTCTGCGCCGAGCGGTCGTCGTCGGCGTCTCCCGCGGTCTGCGCGGACTGGGCGCTCTGCACCTGCTGGGGCGCCGGTGCGGCCGTCTCGGCGCTCCGGGCGCTCTGCCCGGACGAGCCGTCCGCCGAGTCCGCCGAGTCGACGGCGGGGTCGTCCGGCGATCCGGCCGTCTCCGGCGACGGGTCGGTGACGTCGGTCGACGCGGGGCCCGTGGCCCCCGAGGAGTCGTCCGGCGACGGCTCGCCGGAGGGATCGTCCTGCCCGGTCAGCGTCACCGCGTCGACGCTCTCGACGGGGTCGACCTGGTCGTCCAGCCCGACGGCGGCCGCGCCGGCGACGCCGACCCCCAGGGCCGCCGCAGTCCCGACGACGATCCAGCGCTTCTTCACGGACGGCTTCATGGCTGCTCCCTCGAACGGTGCTGCACGTCCGCTCCCTGCGGACGATCACCATCCTGGGTGGCCGGCATGAGACCTGGCGGAGACGACGATGAGAGTCCTCTCATCGACGACGGCCCACGGACGACGACGGCCCACGGACCCCGAAGGGTGCGCGGGCCGTCGTCGTGGGCCGGGGCTCAGGAACCGAACATCTCCTTGAGCTCGCGGGTCTCGGCGTCCGACATGTTGGAGCTGATCAGGGTCGCCTTGAGACCGTGCAGGCGCTCGCGGAAACGGTCCGGGTCGCCCTGCTCGGAGATGAGGAACAGGCCGGAGGTCCCGGGCACGATCTCGGCCCGGATCCGCTCGAGGTCGTCCTTCTTGATGCCGGTGCTCGACAGGGCGCGGCTGAGCCCGCCGATCGCGGCCCCGGCGACGGCACCGACGACGGGGATGAAGAACAGGGCGCCGATCAGGAGGCCCCACAGCGCGCCCCAGCCCCCGGACCTCGCGGCGTCGTCGTTCACCCCGTGGGTCTTCGGGTGGCTCTCGCCCTCGGGCCACTCGACGACCGCGTGGTCGACCAGCGTGATCAGGCCGTCCGAGGCGGCATCCTTGACGATGCGGGCGGCCTTGCCGGCGCCCTCCGGATCGTCGAACTTCCAGACGGTGAACATGGCCATGCGGGGTCCTTCCTCCGTGCGTCACGGCCGGGCCCTTTCCCGGCCGGTTCCGATCCTGGCACCGGCGCAGGAGGGGCGCCACAGGGGACGAACCGGACGGGCAAGCGCTCACCGTGCGGACCGCACGAGCACGCGCCCCCCGCGGTCACTACGGTAGGCGTCATGACGACCTCCCCTGTCGACGCCACCACCACGCCCGCCTGGGGCGAGCTGCTGCGCCACCACCAGGAGTTCCGGGGTGACCTGCGCGGATGGTTCGCCACCGACCCGGGGCGCGCCGAACGGTTCAGCCACACGACGGGCGACCTGCTGGTCGACCTGTCCAAGAACCTGGCGACCGACGAGACGTTCGAGCTGCTGGTCCGGCTCGCCCGGGAGGTGAACCTTCCTGATCGCATCGAGGCGATGTTCACCGGCGAGCACATCAACGTCACCGAGGATCGCGCCGTGCTGCACACCGCCCTGCGCCGCGCGCCCGGCACCGAGCCGCCGCTCGTCGTGGACGGTCAGGAGATCGACGTCGACGTCGCCCGCGAGCTCGAGAAGGTCGCCGCGTTCGCCGAGCAGGTGCGCTCGGGCGAGTGGAGCGGCGTCACCGGCAAGCCGGTGCGCACGGTCGTCAACATCGGCATCGGCGGCTCCGACCTCGGGCCGGTCATGGTCTACGAGGCACTGAAGCCGTACGGCCGCGAGGACCTCGAGGTCCGGTTCGTGTCCAACATCGACCCGACGGACCTCGCCCAGAAGACCGCCGACCTGGACCCCGAGACGACGCTGTTCATCGTCGCCTCCAAGACCTTCGGCACCCTGGAGACCCTGACCAACGCGCGCATGGCCCGCGCCTGGCTGTGGGACCGGCTGCACGCCGTCGGCGCCATCGAGGACGACCACGACGCCCAGCAGGCCGCCGTGCGCGCCCACTTCGTGGCCGTGTCCACCGCGCTGGACAAGGTCGAGGCCTTCGGCATCGACCCGGCGAACGCCTTCGGGTTCTGGGACTGGGTCGGCGGCCGCTACTCCGTCGACTCCGCGATCGGCACGTCGCTGGCCGTCGCGTTCGGCCCGGACGTCTTCCGCGAGCTGCTCTCGGGCTTCCGCGCCGTCGACGAGCACTTCCGCAGCACGCCGCTGGAGCAGAACGTGCCCGCGCTGATGGGGCTGCTCAACGTCTGGTACACGAACTTCCTCGGCGCGCACACCCACGCGGTGCTCCCCTACGCCCAGCAGCTGCACCGGTTCCCCGCCTACCTGCAGCAGCTCACGATGGAGTCCAACGGCAAGTCGGTGCGCTGGGACGGTTCGCCCGTCACGACGCAGACCGGCGAGGTCTTCTGGGGCGAGCCGGGCACCAACGGCCAGCACGCCTTCTACCAGCTCATCCACCAGGGCACCCGGACGATCCCCGCGGACTTCATCGCCTTCGCCACGCCCGCCTACCCCCTGACCGACGACGCCGGCGACGGCAAGGCCGTGGCCGCCGGGGCGGACGTGCACGAGCTGTTCCTCGCGAACTTCTTCGCGCAGACCAAGGCGCTCGCCTTCGGCAAGACCGCCGACGAGGTCCGGGCCGAGGGCACCGCCGAGGAGCTGGTCAGCGCCCGCACCTTCTCCGGCAACCGGCCCACGACGTCGATCATGGCGCCCGCGCTCACGCCGTCCGTGCTGGGGCAGCTCGTCGCGCTGTACGAGCACATCACGTTCGTCGAGGGCGTCGTGTGGGGCATCGACTCCTTCGACCAGTGGGGCGTGGAGCTGGGCAAGAAGCTCGCGCTGGAGGTCGCCCCCGCCGTGTCCGGCGACGACGCCGCGCTGGCGGACCAGGACGCCTCGACGCGCCGCCTCGTGGAGTACTACCGCGCCCACCGCGCCTGAGCCGGGCCGCCGCCGCGCCGTGTCCGTGCCGCTCGACCCCCGGGCGATCCTCGCGGGTCGTCCCACCGCCCGCCCCTCGGTCGGCGTGGTGGTCACCGTGGCCGTGTCGTCGGTGTGCCTGCTCGTGGCCCTGGCGCTCCTGCTGCGCGGCGGCGCGACCGGCGTGGCGACCGCCGTCGTGCTGGCGCTCGCCCCCCTGCCTCTGCTGCTGGCCGGCATCCTCGCGCTGGACCGCCTCGAGCCCGAGCCGCCCGACGCCCTGGTCGCCGCGTTCGGCTGGGGCGCGGGCGTCGCCGTGCTGCTCGCGACCGTCGTCAACACCGCCGGCCTCGACCTGGTGTGGCGGCCGATGCTCGGCGCCGAGCTCGGGCTGTACGCCACGGCGTCGCTCACCGCGCCCGTGGTCGAGGAGCTGGCCAAGGGGGCTGTCCTCGTCGGTCTGCTGTGGTTCCGCCGCCACGAGCTGAACGGCCCCACCGACGGGATCATCTACGGGTCCATGGTCGCCCTCGGGTTCGCCACCGTGGAGAACATCAGCTACTACGCCTTCGCCCCGGAGGGCACCCTGGCGTGGACGTTCGTCCTGCGCGGCATCGTCTCCCCGCTGCTGCACCCCCTGTGCACAGCACTGATCGGCGTGGGCGTCGCGACGGCGGCGCTGCGTCCGCGGGGCCGACGCGTACTGCCGGTCGTGGCCGGGTTCGCGGGGGCCGTCGCGCTGCACGCCGTGTGGAACGCCTCGACCGCGGCCGGCCTCGTCGGCGTCGGGCTGGCCTATCTGCTCGGCGTCGGGGTGCTCGTGGGGCTCGGCGTGGTGCTCCACCGCGACCGGCGCCGCATCGTCGGCCTCGTGCAGCAGCACCTGCCGCAGTACGCCGCGCTCGGCGTCGTCGAACCCGGTGACCTCCGCATGCTGTCGTCGTTGCGGACCCGGCGTCTCGCGCGCGAACGGGTGCGCAGCACCCGAGGCCACGGCCCGGCCCGCGCGCTGGCGGACTACCAGCAGGCCGCGACCGAGCTGGCGATGCTGCACCGCCGGTACGGCCTGGGTCTGGTGCTCGACGACGAGTTCGTGGCCCGGCGCGACCCCTTGCTGCTGCTCATGGGGCACGCGCGCGCCGTCTTCGTGCGCTGAGCGGGCGTCCGGTCAGGCGCCGGCGAGCCCCAGGAACTCCGCCACCCGGTCCGTCGCCGGACGGTCCCGCAGGGTGTCCGGCGTGTCGACCTGCAGCAGCCGGCCGGCGTCCATGACGGCGACACGGTCGGCCACGGTGAACGCCTCGGTGTGGTCGTGCGTGACGAACACCGCGGTCGTCCCGGTGGAGCGCAGCGTGTCCCGCACGTCGATCGCGAGCTTCTCGCGCAGCTGCCGGTCCAGGGCGGACAGCGGCTCGTCGAGCAGCAGGAGCCGCGGTCGCGGGGCCAGCGCCCGGGCCAGCGCCACCCGCTGCTTCTCCCCGCCGGACAGGGTCGCCACGGCGCGGCGCCCGTAGCCGGCGAGCCCGACGTCCTCGAGCAGCTCGGCCACCCGCGCCCGCTGCTCGGCGGCCGGCACACCCTGCATCTCCAGGCCATAGGCGACGTTGCGCCCGACGTCCCGGTGCGGGAACAGCTGGCCGTCCTGGAACAGCAGCCCGAACTCGCGCCGGTGCACCGGCACCCGGACCAGGTCCTGCCCGCCGAACGACACGGTCCCGGCGGCCAGCGGCTCGAGTCCGGCCACCGCGCGCAGCAGGGACGACTTGCCACAGCCGCTGGGGCCGAGCAGCGCGACGATCTCCCCCACGGCGACGTCGAGGGAGACGTGGTCGACCGCCGTCGTGCCCGCGTCGCGGCGCGTGCCCTCGTAGCGCACGACGGCGTCGCGCACGGTCAGGCCCTCGGCCCCGGCCATCAGAACTCCCCTCCGCCCGCGTCACCGCGCAGGCGCTCCGCCACCATCATGACCGTCGCGGTGAGCACCGCCAGCACGACCGACGCCGCGAGCGCCATGCCGTAGTTCTCCGCGCCCGGCTGCCCGATGAGCCGGTAGATGACCACGGGCAGCGTCGCCGTGTCCGGGCGAGCGAGGAACGAGGTCGCCCCGAACTCGCCCAGCGACACCGCGAACGCGAACCCGATGGCCAGCCCGAGCGACCGGGCCGTCAGAGGCCCGTCGACGGTGCGCAGCACCCGACCGGGCGCGGCCCCCAGCGTGGCGGCGACCTCCCGCAGCCGGGGGTCGATCGCCCGCAGCACCGGCAGGACGGTGCGCACCACCAGCGGGATCGCCACGACGGCCTGGGCGATCGGCACCAGCAGCCCGGAGGTGCGCAGGTCGACGTCGAACCCGAGCGGGCGGTCCAGGGTGATGAGGAACCCGAAGCCGACCGTCACGGCCGAGACGCCGAGCGGCAGCATGAACACGGCGTCGAGCGTCCCGACGGCGCGGCGCAGCCCGAGCGATCGCGGTCGGCGCGAGACGACGAGGGCGACCAGCCCGCCGACGACTACGGCGACGACGGCCGCGAGGGCGGCGGTGCGCAGCGAGTTCGCCGTCGCCTCCCACACCGTCACCGACAGCGCGTTGCGGCCGCCCGTCGTCCCCAGCGCGACGTAGTTGTCCAGCCCCCAGCTGCCGTCCGGGGCGCGCAGCGAGCGGGCCACCAGACCCGCCAGCGGAGTCACGACCAGCAGGCCGACCACGACGAGGGTCGCCAGGGCCGGCACGGCGTCGGACGCCCGGCGCCAGGAGAACCGGTGGGCGGCGGAGCGGTCGCTGCTCAGGTGCAGAGCGCGTTCGCGCCGGGCCCGCAGGCGGGCGCTGACCAGCAGCGCCCCGGTGACGACGACGAGCTGCAGGATGCTGAGCACCGCGGCCGCGCGCAGGTCGAGGAACTGGGTGGTGCGGATCCAGATCTCCGTCTCGATCGTGCCGTAGCGCATCCCGCCGAGGACGAGGACGACGCCGAACGCCGTCGCGCAGAACAGGAACACGACGGCGGCCGCGGACGCGATCGCAGGCCCGAGGGCGGGCAGCGTCACCGTGCGGAACGCCCGCCACGGGCTGGCGCCGAGGGAGCGGGCCGCCTGCTCGGCACGCGGGTCGAGACGTTCCCACAGCCCGCCGACCGTGCGCACCACGACGGCGTAGTTGAAGAAGACCAGGGCGATCACGACCCCGGCGAACGACTCCTCGACGCCGAGCCAGCCGAACGTCCCCCCGGGGGCGAAGAGCGCACGGAAGGCCACGCCGACGACGACGGTCGGCAGCACGAACGGCACGGTCACCAGCCCGCGGGCCACCGTCCGACCGGGGAACCGGCACCGGTACAGCACGTAGGCGCCGGGCAGCCCGAGCAGGACCGCCAGGGCGGTGCCGACGGTCGCCTGCGCCAGCGTCTGGCCCACCACGCGCCACGTGCGCGGCTGGGACAGGACCTCCCCGAACCCGGACAGGTCGAGCACCCGCGTGCCGCCGTCGTCGGCGAAGAAGCCCTGGGCGACCAGGGCCGCGACGGGCCACGCGAAGAAGACCCCGAGGAACAGCAGGGGCAGCCCTGCGGCGAGGGCCCACCACAGCCAGGTCCCCGGGGCCGGTCGACGGCGGGGCGCCCGCACGGACGCCCCGCCGCTGGCGGGGGACGTCACCCGATGACCGTCGCCGTCCACTGCTCGATCCACTCGTCGCGGTGCGCATCGATCTCGGCCGGCGCGACGTCGAACGGGTCCTCGGCCAGCGGGGCGAACTGCTCCCACTCGGCCGGCAGCTCGACGCTGTCGTCGGCCGGGTACATGTACATGTTCGGCGGGACGTCGGCCTGCACCTCGGCGGAGGAGAGGAAGTCCACCAGGGCGCGCGCGCCGTCCGGGTTGTCGGTCCCGGCCAGGACGCCGGCGTACTCGACCTGGCGGAAGCAGGTGTCCAGCAGCGCCGCCGTCGTGGTCTCGCTGCCGTCCTCGGTGACCGTGAACGCGGGCGAGGTCGCGTACGACAGCACGATCGGCCGCTCACCGCCCTCCCCGGCGCCGGAGAAGTCGACGTAGTAGGCGTCCGACCAGCCGTCGGTGACCTTGAGGCCGTTGTCGGAGAGGTCGGCCCAGTACTGCTCCCAGCCGTCCTCGCCGAAGGCGTCGACGGTAGCGAGCAGGAACGCGAACCCGGGCGAGGAGGTCGCCGGGTTCGTCACGACCGTGAGGTCCTCGTAGGCCGGGTCGGTGAGATCCTCGAGCGTGCTCGGCGGCTCGACCCCCTCGTCCTCGAACCAGGTGGTGTCGACGTTGAGGCAGACGTCGCCCTTGTCGATCGGGGTGAGGCCCTCGAGCGCGGGGTCGACAAGGTCGGTCACGGACGGGTCGAGCTCGTCCGGGGTGTACGGCTCGAACACGCCGGCCTCGACGGCGCGTGAGGCGAACGTGTTGTCGACCCCGTAGACGACGTCGCCGAGCGGGCTGTCGGCCGTCAGCACGAGCTGGTTGACCAGCGTGCCGGCGTCGCCCGCGGCGGCCTGCTCGACCGTGAGGCCCGTCTCGGACTCGAAGGACTCCAGCAGGCCCTCGCTCAGGGCGAAGGAGTCGTGGGTGACGAGCGTGACGGTGCCGGACAGCTCCGGGGTGCCGCTCTCGCTCGCGGACGTCGTGGGCGAGCTCTGCGCCTCGCCCGGCGTGTCCTCGCCCGTGCAGGCCGCCAGCGCGGGCAGCAGGGCGACGACGGCGGTGGTCGCCAGCGTGCGACGGGTACGACGATTCATCTGTCCTCCTCAGACGTGCGAGAAGGGGGTCCGCCGATCGGGGGTCCGATGCGACGGGATCGAGAAGCCCGACTTCCTCCACCGGTGCTAACCGGATCAGGTTCGAGGGTCTGCGGTGGTCCGCACTCTCAGCGCCGGTGGCGCTCCCCTGTCGTTCCCTCCGAGCCTACACACCGTGAGCGCGCTACGGTGGTGGCGTTCGTGGTGCGGACGCCCGCCGTGAGACGGCCGTCACGCACCACCCGGCGCACCGATCGACAGGAGGACCCGTGGAGCAGTCCGAGAGCACCGAGCCGACGCTGGCCGTCAAGGTCGGGACGATGGCGGCGACGCTCGCTGCCGGTTGGGTGGCCCAGAAGCTCATCAAGACGATCTGGGAGAAGTCCACGGGCAAGGACGCGCCCATCGACCTGGACGCGGACGACATCCCGATCCTCCAGGCCATCACGTTCGCCGCCGTCACCGGTGGTGCCGCGGTGCTCGCGCGGCGGCTCGCCCGCCAGGGTGTCGCCAAGGCCGTCGACCGGCGCGCGCACCAGGTCTCGACGGTCTGACGCGGTCGACGCCGGACGCGACCGGCCCGGGACCGGCGGCTCGCGCCGTCCGGCGTGCGGTCAGCGCGAGCTGCTCTGGCGCCGGCGCGCCAGCTGGGCCTCGTGCCCGTGCGGCCGGTCCACGCTGTGCACGGACTCCAGGGCGGTCCGCAGACGGTCGTCGGGCTCGCCGGTCGCGGACCGGAGCGCGGTGACGACCTGTGCTGCCGCCGCCTGTACCGGAATCCCGGCGCGTGCCGCGACCTCGCTGATCTGCTCGGCGGCCGCCGCCTCGTCGACGCCCCGCACGACCATCAACGACCCCTTGACCTGCTCGACGGCGGCGGCCGAGACCATGGCCCGCCCGACGGCGCGGTGCGTCTCGCGCTCCAGGGTCTCGCGGGCGACCGGGCTCACGTCGAGGACGTAGCCGCCCACCTGCGCGATCGTGCCGTCGTCGGCGACCTGCCCGCGACCCGTGACGACGACGGTGCGCGCCTTGCCGTGCGGGTCGATGATGCGGTGCGCACTGCTGAACGGGCGACCGGCGCGCAGGGAGACGATGGCGGTGCGGGAGACGCGGGCCCGGTCGTCCGGATGGGTCCGCGCGCGGATGAGATCGACCGTCGGCGTGATGTCACCGGGTTCGCAGCCGTACATGCGATAGACCTCGTCCGACCACCAGACCGCACCCGAGGGTGCGTCGATCCGATAGCGGCCCACGACGAGCTGGGTACCGGTGGACAAGGCGTCGGTGACGCTCGAGAGCGCAGAGCCCCTCATGGTCCTCGACGACGACGGCGAGCTCATCGGATCTCCTCCCGACTGTCCCCGGGCCGGACCGGGGCCGGTGGGGCCACCGTACTCCGACGAGTGACGACCGCCACCTGGGCAGATGTCCGCACGCGCAGGTTCACCCGCAGGTTCACCCGCGGTCCACGATGTGCCCGACCCAATCGTCGGCGGTGACGACGGCGGTGTCAGGCCGGCGCAGGGTCGGCGCGGGTTCGGCCGGGTGGGCGCGGGGTTGGGGGGATAGCAGTCAGGCCCCCAACCCGTGAGGGGTTGGGGGCCTGCTGTGAAGGGTGTCCGGCGGCGTCCTACTCTCCCACCCCGTCTCCAGGGCAGTACCATCGGCGCTGAAGGGCTGAGCTTCCGGGTTCGGTATGGGACCGGGCGTTTCCCCTTCGCTGTGACCGCCGTAACAGTATCGAGTTGTCGGGTCCCCCACGTATTTGCCCCGGCTGCCACGCAGGGTGGCGGGGGGGGTGGGGGTGGTGCCCGTTTCTCGGGAACCGCACAGTGGACGCGGAGCAAGCAGTGTAGGTGTGTTGAAGTTGTCGGCTGATTAGTACCGGTCAGCTGCGACAGTCGTTGGTCCTGTCTTCCACTTCCGGCCTATCTACCCAGTGGTCTAGCTGGGTGCCTTCACAGGTCTAGCCTGTTGGAAACCTCATCTTGAAGCAGGCTTCCCGCTTAGATGCTTTCAGCGGTTATCCCTCCCGAACGTAGCGAACCAGCGGTGCTCCTGGCGGAACAACTGGCATACCAGAGGTTCGTCCGTCCCGGTCCTCTCGTACTAGGGACAGCCCTTCTCAAGTTTCCTGCGCGCGCAGCGGATAGGGACCGAACTGTCTCACGACGTTCTAAACCCAGCTCGCGTGCCGCTTTAATGGGCGAACAGCCCAACCCTTGGGACCTACTCCAGCCCCAGGATGCGACGAGCCGACATCGAGGTGCCAAACCATCCCGTCGATATGGACTCTTGGGGAAGATCAGCCTGTTATCCCCGGGGTACCTTTTATCCGTTGAGCGACGGCGCTTCCACGAGCCACCGCCGGATCACTAGTTCCGACTTTCGTCCCTGCTCGACCTGTCGGTCTCACAGTCAAGCTCCCTTGTGCACTTGCACTCGACACCTGATTGCCAACCAGGCTGAGGGAACCTTTGAGCGCCTCCGTTACTTTTTGGGAGGCAACCGCCCCAGTTAAACTACCCACCAGGCACTGTCCCTGGTCCGGATCACGGACCGAGGTTAGATGGTCGATGCGGTCAGAGTGGTATTTCAACGGCGACTCCACCGGCGCTGGCGCGCCGGTTTCATAGTCTCCCACCTATCCTACACAAACCGCACCGAACACCAATACCAAGCTGTAGTAAAGGTCCCGGGGTCTTTCCGTCCTGCTGCGCGTAACGAGCATCTTTACTCGTAGTGCAATTTCGCCGAGTTCGTGGTCGAGACAGCGGAGAAGTCGTTACGCCATTCGTGCAGGTCGGAACTTACCCGACAAGGAATTTCGCTACCTTAGGATGGTTATAGTTACCACCGCCGTTTACTGGGGCTTAAATTCTGGGCTTCGCCGAAGCTGACCCGTCCTCTTAACCTTCCAGCACCGGGCAGGCGTCAGTCCGTATACATCGTCTTGCGACTTCGCACGGACCTGTGTTTTTAGTAAACAGTCGCTTCTCCCTGGTCTCTGCGGCCCTCACCGCTACCCCCAGCAAGTGGGTTCACGGATCAGGCCCCCCTTCTCCCGAAGTTACGGGGGCATTTTGCCGAGTTCCTTAACCACGATTCTCTCGATCGCCTTAGTATTCTCTACCTGACCACCTGAGTCGGTTTGGGGTACGGGCGGCTAGAACCTCGCGTCGAGGCTTTTCTTGGCAGCTGAGGATCACCCGTTTCCCGCATACGCGGTCACCGTCGACTCTCACCCTGGTGTCTCGCGGATTTGCCTACGAGACGGGCTACGGCCTTGGACGTGGTCAACCATCGCCACGCCGGGCTACCTTCCTGCGTCACCCCTGTTAACACGCTTACCTAGTACCGGTTCGGGTCCCACGCCTAGACACCGGTGACGTCCCGAAGGACGTCGGTGGTGGTTCGGGGTGGTTAGCATCACCGGATTCGGTATGGGCGGTTCTTCGCCGGTAGGAGAATATCAACTCCTTGTCCATCGACTACGCCTGTCGGCCTCGCCTTAGGTCCCGACTTACCCAGGGCGGATTAACCTGGCCCTGGAACCCTTGGTCATTCGGCGGACGGGTTTCTCACCCGTCTTTCGCTACTCATGCCTGCATTCTCACTCGTGTGGTCTCCACCGCTGGATCACTCCGCGGCTTCACCGCCCACACGACGCTCCCCTACCCGCCCACACACCTGAACAGCGACCTGAGTCGCTGCTGGGCTTGTGTGAGCGCCACGGCTTCGGCGGTGTACTTGAGCCCCGCTACATTGTCGGCGCGGAATCACTTGACCAGTGAGCTATTACGCACTCTTTCAAGGGTGGCTGCTTCTAAGCCAACCTCCTGGTTGTCTGGGCAACTCCACATCCTTTCCCACTGAGCACACGCTTAGGGGCCTTAGCCGGTGGTCTGGGCTGTTTCCCTCTCGACTACGAAGCTTATCCCCCGCAGTCTCACTGCCACGCTCTGGCTTGCCGGCATTCGGAGTTTGGTTGACGTCAGTAACCTGGTAGGGCCCATCGGCCATCCAGTAGCTCTACCTCCGGCAAGGAACGCGTGACGCTGCACCTAAATGCATTTCGGGGAGAACCAGCTATCACGAAGTTTGATTGGCCTTTCACCCCTAACCACAGGTCATCCCCTCAGTTTTCAACCTAAGTGGGTTCGGTCCTCCACGCCGTCTTACCGGCGCTTCAACCTGCCCATGGCTAGATCACTTCGCTTCGGGTCTAGACCCGGCGACTGAATCGCCCTGTTCGGACTCGCTTTCGCTACGGCTTCCCCACACGGGTTAACCTCGCCACCGAGCACTAACTCGCAGGCTCATTCTTCAAAAGGCACGCCGTCACCCCCACCAAGGAGGCTCCGACGGCTTGTAGGCACACGGTTTCAGGTACTATTTCACTCCCCTCCCGGGGTACTTTTCACCGTTCCCTCACGGTACTGATCCGCTATCGGTCACTAGGTAGTATTTAGGCTTAGCAAGTGGTCTTGCCAGATTCACACGAGATTTCACGGGCCCCGTGCTACTTGGGATCCCCTCCACCAGGCCGCGCGATTTCGTCTACGGGACTCACACCCTCTACGGTCCGCCTTTCAATGCGGTTCGACTATCACACGACTTTCTTACTGGCCGGAGTCCTGTCAGAGACTCCTAGAAGGTCCCACAACCCCGCACACGCAACGCCTGACAGCTTGACACGCATACGGTTTGGCCTCATCCGCTTTCGCTCGCCACTACTCACGGAATATCTCTTCCTGCCGGTACTGAGATGTTTCACTTCCCGGCGTTCCCTCCAGGCGCCCTATACATTCAGGCGTCGGTGACCGCACATGACTGCGGCCGGGTTCCCCCATTCGGACACCCTCGGATCACAGCTCGTTTGCCAGCTCCCCGAGGCTTATCGCAGGCTACAACGTCCTTCTTCGGCTCCTAGTGCCAAGGCATCCACCATGTGCCCTTCAAAACTTCGACACACTACAAAATTGCTACAGAAATCCAAGAAAACACACCCCGCACCGTCAACGACGATGGGGATGTACTTGAACATCTGGGATGCTCGCGTCCACTGTGCAGTTCTCAAGCAACGGACGAACCCGCCGGCCCACGATGCGCACCTACCCCCACACCACCACCAGCAGCTCGCGCCACCAGCAACAGCATGAAGACGGTCTGCGACCGACCGACGACCCGTATCCATCAAAGACCCCGACCAACAACGTGGCCGGCTGCCTCAGGACCCAACAGTGTGCTCTACCGACCCCCCACCCAGCAGACCGGACGTTCCGACCACGACCCGGCACCCCCCAAGGAGGCACCGCACGCGGTGTACTGATCCGACCCACCCGCAGGCGGCCGTACGGTCAATGTTCCACCCAGAGCAACCACCAGACGCACGTTCGGCGCCTACAGCGGCTGTACATGACCCCCTGCGACCCGACCGACCCCCAAGGGCCGACCGGCAGGAAGTATGTGCTCCTTAGAAAGGAGGTGATCCAGCCGCACCTTCCGGTACGGCTACCTTGTTACGACTTAGTCCCAATCGCCAGTCCCACCTTCGACCACTCCCCCCGGAAAACCGGTTGGGCCGTGAGCTTCGGGTGTTACCAACTTTCGTGACTTGACGGGCGGTGTGTACAAGGCCCGGGAACGTATTCACCGCAGCGTTGCTGATCTGCGATTACTAGCGACTCCGACTTCATGGGGTCGAGTTGCAGACCCCAATCCGAACTGAGACCGGCTTTTTGGGATTCGCTCCACCTTACGGTATCGCAGCCCTCTGTACCGGCCATTGTAGCATGCGTGAAGCCCAAGACATAAGGGGCATGATGATTTGACGTCATCCCCGCCTTCCTCCGAGTTGACCCCGGCAGTCTCCCATGAGTCCCCGGCATAACCCGCTGGCAACATAGGACAAGGGTTGCGCTCGTTGCGGGACTTAACCCAACATCTCACGACACGAGCTGACGACAACCATGCACCACCTGTGCACCGACCTTGCGGAACCACCATCTCTGGCAGCGTCCGGTGCATGTCAAGCCTTGGTAAGGTTCTTCGCGTTGCATCGAATTAATCCGCATGCTCCGCCGCTTGTGCGGGCCCCCGTCAATTCCTTTGAGTTTTAGCCTTGCGGCCGTACTCCCCAGGCGGGGCACTTAATGCGTTAGCTGCGGCACGGAACTCGTGGAATGAGTCCCACACCTAGTGCCCAACGTTTACGGCATGGACTACCAGGGTATCTAATCCTGTTCGCTCCCCATGCTTTCGCTCCTCAGCGTCAGTTGCGGCCCAGAGACCTGCCTTCGCCATCGGTGTTCCTCCTGATATCTGCGCATTCCACCGCTACACCAGGAATTCCAGTCTCCCCTACCGCACTCTAGTCTGCCCGTACCCGATGCACGCCCCAGGTTGAGCCTGAGGTTTTCACACCAGACGCGACAAACCGCCTACGAGCTCTTTACGCCCAATAATTCCGGACAACGCTTGCGCCCTACGTATTACCGCGGCTGCTGGCACGTAGTTAGCCGGCGCTTCTTCTGCAGGTACCGTCCACCCGAAGGCCTTCTTCCCTGCTGAAAGAGGTTTACAACCCGAAGGCCGTCATCCCTCACGCGGCGTCGCTGCATCAGGCTTTCGCCCATTGTGCAATATTCCCCACTGCTGCCTCCCGTAGGAGTCTGGGCCGTGTCTCAGTCCCAGTGTGGCCGGTCGCCCTCTCAGGCCGGCTACCCGTCGAAGCCTTGGTAGGCCATCACCCCACCAACAAGCTGATAGGCCGCGAGCCCATCCCCCACCGAAAAACTTTCCAACACCCACCATGCGGCAGGCGCTCATATCCGGTATTAGACCCCGTTTCCAAGGCTTATCCCGAAGTGGAGGGCAGGTTGCTCACGTGTTACTCACCCGTTCGCCACTGATCCACCCAGCAAGCTGGGCTTCACCGTTCGACTTGCATGTGTTAAGCACGCCGCCAGCGTTCGTCCTGAGCCAGGATCAAACTCTCCGTAAAAGAGAGAAAACACCACCAACCACACAGGCCGGCGATGCCATATCGATACTGGCCAGACCAAACAAACTAGCAAAACTAGCTGTCCAATCTAGTCCAAAGGAACCAATGAAGGTTCAAAATTTGGCATTGACTATCAAGCACACTGTTGAGTTCTCAAACAACCGACACACACCATCCAAGACCGGAACATCCCGTCCCGGCCCCGTCCGGGGCAACCCTTCAACCTTACCCGAACCGATCCGCCCTGTCAAACCGTGGATCTGAGATCCAGCTGACTGGGTGACCCGTCTCAGGCTGACCGGGCACACAACTGTACCTGATCCGAGAGGTCTGTGGGAAGTCCGCTCAGCGAGACCGGCCACCGTTTCCCTGACCTACCGGGCTGGTGTCCGTCGCTCCCTGCCGGGCGAACGACGAGAACATTACACACCCTCTGACCCGCACACCAAATGCGCAGGTCAGAGGGCATGTCGTCACTCCACGACGGCGACCGCGAGGGTCTTCTTGCCGCGGCGCAGCACGGCGTAGCGACCGTGCAGCAGGTGCTCGTCACGCAGCACGTCCTCGTCGCCGGCGACCTTGACGTTGTTGACGTAGGCGCCGCCGTCGGCGATCGCCCGCCGGCCGGCCGCCTTGGACGGCACCAACCCGCTCTCGACGAGCGCGTCGAGCACGCTGACACCCGGGCGGACCGTGGCGCGCGGCAGCTCGGCGGTGGCGGCACCCAGGGTGCCGGCGTCCAGCTCGGTCAGCTCGCCGCGGCCGAACAGCGCCTGGCTGGCGGCGATGACCGCGTCGGTGGCCTCCTGTCCGTGCACGAGCGTCGTCACGTCGGTGGCGAGCGTCTTCTGGGCCACGCGGGCGAAGGGCCGCTCGGCGACCTCACGCTCGAGCTCCTCGATCTCCTCCCGCGTGCGGAAGGTGAAGATCTTCAGGAACCGCACGACGTCGGCATCGGCCTGGTTCAGCCAGAACTGGTAGAAGGCGTACGGGCTCATGAGCTCCGGGTCGAGCCAGACGGCCCCGCCCTCGGTCTTGCCGAACTTCGTGCCGTCGGCCTTGGTGATCAGCGGCGTCGTCATCGCGTGCACCGCCGCGCCCTCGGTGCGGCGGATGAGCTCGACGCCCGAGAGCAGGTTCCCCCACTGGTCGTTGCCGCCGGTCTGCAGCGTGCAGTCGTACCGGCGGAACAGCTCGCGGAAGTCGATGCCCTGCAGGATCTGGTAGCTGAACTCCGTGAACGACAGGCCCTCGTCGCTGCGCAGACGCCGCGCGACGGTGTCCTTGGCCAGCATCGTGCCGAGCCGGTAGTGCTTGCCGACGTCCCGGAGGAAGTCGATCGCCGACAGCCCGGACGTCCAGTCGAGGTTGTTCACGACCCGGGCGGGGTTGTCCCCCGTCAGGTCGAGGAACCGGGACACCTGGGCGCGGATCTTCTCGGTCCAGTCCGCGACGGTCTCCTTGGTGTTGAGGACCCGCTCTCCGGACTCGCGCGGATCCCCGATCATGCCGGTGGCGCCGCCGACCAGAGCGATCGCGCGGTGTCCGGCCAGCTGCAGGTGCCGCAGCAGGATCAGCTGGACCAGGTGGCCGTGGTGCAGGCTCGGAGCCGTCGGGTCGAACCCGCAGTAGTAGGTGACCGGCCCCTTCGAGAGTGCGTCGCGCAGCGCGGCCTCGTCGGTGGACTGCGCCACCAGGCCTCGCCAGTGCAGCTCGTCGAGAACGTCGGTCACCGTGGTGCTCCTTCGGGTCAGCAGACGCGGCCCGGGCGGGCCGCCCTCCTAGTGTGCCCGACGCCGCCGGCATCGTTGCCCCGTGCCGCCAGAAAGATTACTCTGCATGTTTCTTCCTGCCCCCGTCGTCGAGGACCACGATGATCGAGCACTTCACGTACGGACTCCTGACCCCCGCACTGTCGTTCGTGCTCTCGTGCCTCGGGTGCGCCGCAGGGCTGTCCTGCACCGCCCGAGCGCGCCTCTATACCGGCCGGGCGCGGCGGTGGTGGCTCTGGATGGGCGCCGTCGCCATCGGAGGCACCGGCATCTGGGTCATGCACTTCGTGGCTATGCTCGGGTTCTCGGTCGAGGGTGCCGAGATCCGCTACGACATCCCGCTGACCGTGGCGAGCGCCCTGCTCGCGATCGGCGTCGTCGCGATCGGCCTGTTCATGGTGGACCGCAGCGGTGGACGGACGGGAGCCGTCGTCGTCGGCGGGACGGTCGCCGGCCTCGGGGTGTCGAGCATGCACTACCTCGGCATGCGCGCCATGCACACGGACGTGGCGATCGACTACGACCCGTGGCTCGTGACGCTCTCCGTCGCGATCGGCGTCGTGGCGGCATCGGCGGGCCTCTGGCTCGCGTTCATCGTCCGGACCACCGCCGCCGGGGCGGCAGCAGCCGTCGTGATGGGTGTCGCCGTCTCCGGGATGCACTACACCGGGATGGCCGCGATGAACGTCGAAGGGCACGCCGACCACGGCATGAGCGCTCCGGACGGACTCACGACCGGCGAGCTCCTCGTCCCGCTGATCATCTTCCTCACGCTGTCGACGCTTGCCCTCGTCGTCACGGTCGTCCTCGCCCGGAGCCCCGGCGAGATCACGGCCGACCGCGCCTTCGACGAGTGGCGGCACGAGCTGCGCCGTTCGACCGACGACGTCGACTCCCGGGAGCCCGGGAGCGACGATCAGCGCACCCGGCCGGCCACCGGACGGTAGGAGGAGACGGTGGGCTCGTCGACGAGCCAGGAGCGCCAGCCGAACCGGGCAGGATCGGCTCCCTCTCCCCCGACGCCGACGCGGGGTCCCGTCGCGATCGTGCGGGGCAGCGGGTCGACCGGGAGCTGGACGGCCACCGCCCCGGACGGCTCGGTGACGTCGCACGAGTCGTCCTGCAGGTCGAGCGAGAGCGCCACGGCGAGCCGGGCGGGCCCGCGCGCGATCTGCCGCTCCGAGTCGCAGCGGCCGGCGGCCTCGCGCCGCTCTCGTGCCACCGCCCGGCCCTCCACGACCTCACCGGCGCGCAGCAGCACGGCACCCGCGTCGCCGACCGACCCGCAGACGATGTTGACGCAGTGGTGCAGGCCCAGGTGCCGGTAGACGTAGAGCCGACCCGGACGGCCGAACATCGAGCGGTTGCGGGCGGTCGGGCCGCGGAACGCGTGGGAGGCGGGGTCGTCGGCACCGCCGTACGCCTCGACCTCGGTGATGCGCAGGGTGACGTCACCGTCGGGACGTCGCCGCACGAGGTACGCACCGAGCAGGTCACGGGCCACGTCGTGCACGCTGCGCGCGTACCAGGACGTGCCGGGGACCTGCCACGGGACCGCGGCGGCCTGCTCGTGGGTCGTCTCGCTCATCACGCCTCCTCCGCCCGGTCCGGGCCGCGCAACCGTCCGAATCCGTCCAGCAGGACGTCGGCCCGCTCGCGCGTCTGCTCCGCAGCGTAATGCTCGGCCTCGTCGGCCATCCAGCGCAACCAGTGCTCCCGGGCCTCCGCGCCGTCCCGCGCCAGTCCGCGGCGCAGACGCTCGTCGTCGTCGGCGGCGACCCAGATGCGCAGGGCGGCCCACGGGTCGGCGCTGCGGGCGGCTGCTCCGCACCCCTCGACGACCAAGAACGGCGCCGGCTCGACGGCGTGCGCCTCGGCCCATGCGCCCGCCGGCCAGTCGTAGCGGCGGTACTCCCCCGCCGCTCCGCGGGCCAGCGGTTCCAGCACACGTCGCGCGAGCCGCCGGGCACCGCCGTCCGGGCCGTCCTCCCAGCCCTCGTACAGGTCGTCCATGTGCACGACCTGGCAGCACAGCTCGACCGCGAGCTGGGTGGCGAGCGAGGTCTTGCCGGACCCGGCCGGTCCGTCGACGCACACGAGCCGGGTGCGTCGCCACGAGGGCGACGCACCCGGCCCGGGCAGCCGCGCGGAGGCGGCGTGGACGCGGTGCACGACGACGTCGAGCACCTGCGGCGGAACGGTCACTCAGCCCTCGGCCCAGAAGCGGAACTCGGTGGCCCGCTCCTTCGCCGCCTCGAGCTGCTCGGCCACACGCACCGGGGCGGTCCCGCCGACGGCGTCCCGGGACGCCACCGACCCGGGCACGGAGAGCACCTCGCGCACGCCCGGAGTCAGGTGCTCCGAGATCTCCGCGAGGTCGTCGTCCGACAGGTCCCACAGCTCGATGCCGCGCTCCTCGCACACGCGCACGCAGGACCCGGCGACCTCGTGGGCGACCCGGAAGGGCACGCCCTCGCGCACCAGCCACTCGGCGACGTCCGTGGCCAGGGAGAATCCCTGCGGCGCCAGCTCGGCCATGCGCGCGGTGTCGAAGGTCAGCGTGCGCACCATGCCGGCGAACGCCGGCAGCAGCACCGTCAGGGTGCCGACCTGGTCGAAGACCGGCTCCTTGTCCTCCTGCAGGTCGCGGTTGTACGCCAGCGGCAGGCCCTTGAGCGTGGTGAGAAGACCCGTCAGGTCACCGACGAGCCGGCCGGACTTCCCCCGCGCCAGCTCGGCGATGTCCGGGTTCTTCTTCTGCGGCATGATGCTCGACCCGGTCGACCAGGCGTCGTCCAGGCGCACGAACCCGAACTCCTTGGTGTTCCACAGGATGATCTCCTCGGAGATCCTCGACAGGTCGATGCCGATCATCGCCGCCACGAACGCGAACTCGGCCACGACGTCGCGCGCCGCGGTGCCGTCGATCGAGTTCTCCACGGGACCGTCGAACCCCAGCCCGGCGGCGACGGCGGCCGGGTCGAGGCCGAGGGACGAGCCCGCGAGCGCCCCGGACCCGTACGGCGAGCGCGCGGCCCGCACGTCCCAGTCGATGAGCCGGTCGACGTCGCGCAGGAGCGGCCACGCGTGCGCCAGCAGGTGGTGCGCCAGCAGCACGGGCTGGGCGTGCTGCAGGTGGGTGCGCCCCGGCATGACGGCCTCGCCGGCGGCCTCGGCCTGCGTGATGAGCTCGTCGACGACCGTGACGAGCTGCTCGGCGATGACGCGGGCGTGGTCGCGCAGGTACATGCGCACCTGCGTCGCGATCTGGTCGTTGCGCGAACGACCCGCCCGCAGCTTGCCGCCGAGGTCGTCGCCGGCCCGCTGCAGCAGGCCGCGCTCGAGGGCCGTGTGCACGTCCTCGTCCTCCGGGGCGGCAACGAACGCCCCCGAGGCGACGTCCTCGGACAGCCGGTCCAGCGCCTCGTGCATGGCGGTCAGCTCGTCGTCGGTCAGCAGACGCGCGGCGTGCAGCACCTCGGCGTGGGCGCGCGAGCCGCGGATGTCGTACTGCGCCAGCGCCCAGTCGAAGTCCGTCGACTTGCTCAGCCGTGCCAGCTCGGGGGCGGGCCCCCCGGCGAACCGGCCGCCCCACAGGGCGACCGGTCCGTCGCTCGACACGCCGTCGGGCAGGGTCTCGTCGCTCATCGTCAGAGGGTCCCCACGCCGAAGTCCGGGCCGTTGCCGAACCGCTCGTCACGGGCGGCGGCCTGCTTGGCGGCCAGGCCGTAGATCTCGATGAACCCCTTGGCGTGCGACTGGTCGAAGGCGTCGCCCTCGTCGTAGGTCGCGAGGTTGAAGTCGTACAGCGAGGCCTCCGAGCGACGGCCGGTGACCGTGGCACGGCCCCCGTGCAGCACGAGGCGGATCTCGCCCGAGACGTACTTCTGGGTGTCGGCGACGAACGTGTCGAGGCTCTTCTTCAGCGGGGAGAACCACATGCCGTCGTAGACGAGCTCGCCCCAGCGCTGCTCGACGCCCTTCTTGAAGCGGGCCTGCTCACGCTCGAGCGTGACGTTCTCGAGCTCCTGGTGGGCGGCGATGAGCGCCATCGCGCCCGGCGCCTCGTACACCTCGCGCGACTTGATGCCCACGAGCCGGTCCTCGACGATGTCGATCCGGCCCACGCCCTGGGCGCCGGCGCGGCGGTTCATCTCCTCGATGGCCTGCAGCGGCGTGACCGCGACGCCGTCGAGGGCCACCGGGACGCCCTGCTCGAAGGTGATGACGACCTCGTCGGCGACCGGCGGGAACGTCGGGTCGTCGGTGTAGGAGTAGACGTCCTTGGTGGGCTCGTTCCAGATGTCCTCGAGGAAGCCCGTCTCGACGGCGCGGCCCCAGACGTTCTGGTCGATGGAGAACGGGTTGTTCTTCGTCGTCGCGATCGGCAGGTCGTGCTTCTCGGCGTAGTCGATCGCCTTCTCGCGGGTCAGCGCGAGGTCGCGGACCGGGGCGATCGAGGTCAGCTCCGGGGCGAGCGAGGTGGTGGCCACCTCGAAGCGGACCTGGTCGTTGCCCTTGCCGGTGCAGCCGTGCGCGACGGTCTTGGCGCCGAACTGGCGCGCGGCGCGCACCATGTGCTTGACGATGACGGGGCGCGAGATCGCCGAGACGAGCGGGTACCGGTCGAGGTAGAGGCCGTTGGCCTGCAGGGCCGGCATGCAGTACTCGGTGGCGAACTCGTCGCGGGCGTCGGCCACGTAGGCCTCGACGGCGCCGCAGTCGAGAGCGCGCTGCCGGATGACGTCGAGGTCCTCGCCTCCCTGGCCGACGTCGACGGCGACGGCGACGACCTCGGCCCCGGTGGCCTCGGCGATCCAGCCGATGGCCACGGAGGTGTCCAGGCCGCCGGAGTAGGCGAGCACGACGCGATCAGTCATGAGGGTCTTCTTCCTTGCGTTGCGGTCGATGTCGAGTCTGGCAGGCTTTCGCGGGCTCAGGCGTCCTGGGGCGCGGTGAGCTCGAGGAACCGGTGGGCGAGGTCGTCGCCCCCGGCCGGGTCCCGGGCGATCACGAGGATCGTGTCGTCCCCGGCGATGCAGCCGAGGACGCCGGGGAAGACGGAGTGGTCGATGGCCGAGGCGAGGTAGTTCGCCGCCCCGGGCGGGGTGCGCAGCACCACCTGGTTGCCCGACGCCTCGGCGGAGACGAGCAGGTCGGCGCAGAGCCGGGCCAGCCGGGCGGCCAGGTAGCCGCCGTCGTACCCGTCCACGCCGGCGGCGCGCACGGTGCGGTCACCACCCTCGCCGGGGACGGCGTAGACGAGGGCGCCCGAGGCGCTGCGGACCTTCTCGGCCCGCAGCTCGATGAGGTCACGCGACAGCGTGCCCTGCGTGACGGACAGACCCTCGGCGGCGAGCTCGCGGGCCAGCTCGGCCTGGGAGTGGATCGCCGTGCGGTGCAGGATCTCGGTGATACGGGCCTGGCGGGCCGCCTTGGTGGCGGGGGCGTGACCGGACGGCGTGGTCATCGCTGCTCCAGCAGGAACGTCAGGACGGCCTTCTGGGCGTGCCGGCGGTTCTCCGCCTCGTCCCACACGGCCGAACGCGGCCCGTCGATGACCTCCGCGGCCACCTCCTTGCCACGGTAGGCCGGCAGGCAGTGCAGGAAGATCGCGTCGGGCCGCGCGCGGTCCATGAGCTCCGGCGTCACCTGGTACGGCGAGAGGTCCTGGACGCGCTGCGCCGCGGACTCCTCGTCGCCCATCGAGACCCACGTGTCGGTCACCACGACGTCCGCGTCGGCGACCGCCGCGGCCGGGTCGTCGGTCGTCACCGTGACCGAGCCACCCGTGGTGGCCGCGATCTCCTCGGCGCGGCGCACGACGTCGGCGTCCGGCTGGTAGCCCTCGGGCCCGCCGACCAGCACGTGCAACCCGGCCGTCGCGCCGCCGATCAGGTACGAGGCGCCCATGTTGTTCGCCGCGTCGCCGACGTAGGCCAGCCGCTGCCCGGGCAGCGCGTCGAGACCGCCGCGGTGCTGGGCGACGGTGAGCAGGTCGGCCAGGATCTGGCACGGGTGGAACTGGTCGGTCAGCGCGTTGACCACGGGGACGGCGGAGACGGCGGCCATCTCGTCGAGGCGCTCCTGGCCGAAGGTGCGCCACACGATCGCCGAGACCTGCCGGTCCAGCACGCGGGTGACGTCCGCGACGGACTCGCGCACGCCCACCTGGGCGAGCCGGCCGTCGACCACCATCGGGAAGCCGCCGAGCTCGGCGATCCCGGCCGAGAACGAGGCCTGCGTGCGCAGCGTGGGCTTGTCGAACAGCAGCGCGACGCTCTGCGGACCGGCCAGCGGCGTGCGCGCGAACGGCTCGGCCCGCAGCTCGAGCGCCCGACGGAGCACCTCGCGCTGCTCGGCGGGCGTCAGGTCGTCGTCGCGCAGGAAGTGGCGGGGCATCTCAGCCTTCCTTCGGGGTCTCGGGCACGGTGACCTCGGCGAAGAACCGTGCGGCGTCCAGGGCCTGGTCCGTGGTGAGGATCAGCGGCGGGGCGAGGCGGACGGCGTCGGGCGCGACGGGGTTGACGATGAACCCGGCCTCCAGCGCCGCAGCCGCCACCTGGGCCGCCACCGGACGGGTGAGCCGGACCGCCAGCAGCAGGCCCCGCCCCCGCACCTCGGCGACCAGGGGGTTGCCCGCGGCGGTGATCGCCCGGCGCAGGGTCTCGCCGACCTGACGCACCTGGGCGAGCAGCCGGTCCCGCTCGATGACGCCGATCGTCGCCAGCGCCGCGGCGGCCGCCACCGGGTTGCCGCCGAACGTCGTCCCGTGCTGGCCGCGCCCCAGCAGCGTCGCCGCACGCTCGCCGTAGGCGATGACGGCGCCGACCGGGAAGCCGCCGCCCAGGCCCTTGGCGAGGGTGACGACGTCGGGCACGATGCCGCCGCCGATCTCCGGCTGCTGGTAGGCGAACCACGACCCGGTGCGTCCGACGCCGGTCTGCACCTCGTCGAGGACGAGCAGCGCGTCGGCGTCGTGCGTCAGCCGGCGGGCGAGCGCCAGGTAGCCGGCGGGCAGCTCGCGCACCCCGGCCTCGCCCTGGACGGGTTCGACGACCAGCGCCGCGACCTCGCCGCGTTCGGCCACGGCGGCCGGCGAGAAGGCCTCCTCCAGCGCGGCCGTGTCCCCGAAGGCGACGTGCTCGACCCCGCCGGGCAGCGGCTCGAACGGCTCGCGGTAGGCCGGCTTGTGGGTCAGGGCCAGAGCCCCGACGGTCCGACCGTGGAAACCGCCCTCGAGCGCGAGGATCCGGGTCCGACCGGTGCGCCGCGCCATCTTGAACGCGGCCTCGTTGGCCTCGGTCCCCGAGTTGGCGAAGAAGACCTTCGACCCCGACGGCGCCTCGGCGAGCGCCAGCAGCCGTTCGGCGAGCGTGATCTGCGTGGGCGTGCCGAAGAAGTTCGACACGTGCCCGAGCGTGCCGAGCTGGGCGCTGACGGCCGCCGTCAGGGTGGGGTGGGCGTGGCCCAGGGAGTTGACGGCGATCCCGGCCAGCAGGTCGAGGTAGCGCGTGCCCTCGGCGTCCCAGACGTAGGCACCCTCGCCGCGCACGAGGATGCGCTGCGGCGGGCCGAAGGTGTCCATCACGGCGCCGGTGTAGGCGTCCTGCCACTCGGCGGTGGTCAGCTCGCGACGGGTGGCCATCTCGTTCATGCCGCCTCCCCCGTCGGGTCGGGGACGACCATCGTGCCGTTGCCGCGCGTGGTGAAGACCTCCAGCAGCACCGAGTGCGGCTGGCGTCCGTCGATGACCGACGCCTTGGGCACGCCGCCCTGCACGGCGCGCAGGCAGGCCTCCATCTTGGGCACCATGCCCGCGCTCAGCGTCGGCAGGAGCTGGTGCAGGTCGCCGGCGGTGATCTCCTCGACGAGCGAGCCGCGGTCCGGCCAGTCGGTGTACAGCCCCTCGACGTCGGTCAGCACGATGAGCTTCTTCGCGCCGAGCGCGACCGCGAGCGCCGAGGCCGCGGTGTCGGCGTTGACGTTGAGCACCTGGGTGGGGTCGTCGACGTCGGGGGCGACGGTGGACACCACCGGGATCCGTCCGGCGTCGAGCAGGTCCTGCACGGCACCGGGGTTCACCCGCACGACGTCACCGACGAGGCCCACGTCGACCGGGGACCCGTCGACCGTGGCGTGCCGGCGCACCGCGCCGAACAGGCCGGCGTCCTCCCCGGACAGCCCGACGGCACGGGGGGCGTGGGCGTTCAGCAGGCCGACGAGGTCGCGCTGGACCTGGCCGGTCAGCACCATGCGCACGACGTCCATCGCCTCGGGCGTCGTGACGCGCAGGCCGCCTCGGAACTCGGAGTGGATGCCGACGCGGTCGAGCATCGTGGAGATCTGCGGGCCGCCGCCGTGCACGACGACGGGGTGCAGGCCGACCTGGCGCAGGAAGACCATGTCCTGGGCGAAGGCCGCCTTGAGCTCGTCGTCGACCATGGCGTTGCCGCCGTACTTGACCACGACGAGCGCGCCGGCGAACTCCTGCAGCCAGGGCAGCGCCTCGATCAGCACCTCCGCCTTCTGGTCGGGGCGCAGGTCGGTGCGGGTGTCGAAGGTGAACTCGTCGTCGGGAGTCGCGGGGTTCGTGTCGCTCATGAGGAGTACGCGCTGTTCTCGTGGACGTAGTCGTGGGTCAGGTCGTTGGTCCAGACCGTGGCGCTCGCCGGACCGGCGTGCAGGTCGATCTCGACCTGCACCTCGCGGTCGGCGGCGAGGTCGACGAGCTCGCGGGGCTCGCCCACGCCCTGGGCGCGGCACACCTGGACGCCGTTGACGGAGACGTCGAGGGCCAACGGGTCGTACGGAGCGACGTCCTCGGGCACGGTGCCGACGGCGGCCACGATCCGCCCCCAGTTGGGGTCGTTGCCGAAGATCGCTGTCTTGAACAGGTTGGACCGGGTGACGGCACGCGCGACCGCGACGGCGGCGTCCTCCGAGCTCGCGTTCACCACGGTGACGGCGATGTCGTGCCCGGCACCCTCGGCGTCGGCGACGAGCTGACGGGACAGGTCGGCGCACACCTCCGTGAGCGCCTCGCCGAGCGTGGCCTCGTCGACCTCGACGCCGGACGCGCCGGAGGCGAGCAGGATCACGGTGTCGTTGGTGGACTGGCACCCGTCGGAGTCGACCCGGTCGAAGGTCCGGGCGGTGGCCGCGCGCAGGGCGGCCCGGGCGGTCGCCGGGTCCACGACGGCGTCGGTGGTGACGACGCTGAGCATGGTGGCCATCGCGGGCGCGAGCATCCCCGCGCCCTTGGCCATGCCGCCGACGCTCCAGCCCTCGCGCTCGGCCACGGCGGTCTTGGCGACGGTGTCGGTGGTCATGATGGCGTGCGCGGCGTCCGCGCCGCCGTCGGCGGCCAGGGACCCGGCCGCGGTGTCGATCCCGCCGAGCAGGGCGGGCATGTCCAGCCGGACGCCGATGAGTCCGGTGGAGCACACCAGCACGTCCCCGGCCCCGACCTCGTCCTGCGGTGCGGCGGCCGCGGCGGACAGCACCGCCGCGACGTGCTCGGCGGTGCGGTGGGTGTCGGCGAAGCCGTCCGGGCCGGTGCAGGCGTTGGCACCGCCGGAGTTCAGGACGACGGCGCGGGCGGCCCCGTCCGAGACGGCCTGCCGGGTCCACACCACGGGTGCGGCCTGCACCCGGTTGCCGGTGAGCACGGCGGCGGCCGTGCGCAGCGGACCGTCGTTGACGACGAGGGCGACGTCGCGCCCGCCGGAGGCCTTCAGCCCGCCGGCGACACCGGCGGCGCGGAAACCCTGGGGGGTGGTGACGGTCACGGGGCGACTCCTTCGGTGACGAGGCCGGCGGTCTCGGGCAGGCCGAGCGCGATGTTCATCGCCTGCACCGCCTGCCCGGCGGTGCCCTTGACGAGGTTGTCGATCGCCGTGACGGTGACGACGCGGCCGGCCGCGGCGTCGAGGGCGACCTGGACGAGGGCCGAGTTGCTGCCGAGCGTGGCCGCGGTGGAGGGCCACTGGCCGGCGGGCAGGAGCTCGACGAACGGTTCGTCGGCGTAGGCGGCCTCCCAGACGGCCCGCACGGCGTCGGCGTCCGCGACCCGCCCGGGGGCGATCCGCGCGGTCGCGGTGGCCAGGATGCCCCGCGACATCGGCACGAGCGTCGGGGTGAAGCTGATCGACACCTCCGACGCGCCGGCCGTGCGCAGGTTCTGCGTGATCTCGGGGATGTGGCGGTGCGTGCCGGCGACGGCGTACGGGGACGCGGCCCCGAGCCCCTCGGCGGCGAGCAGGTGCGGCTTGAGCGCCTTGCCCGCCCCCGAGAACCCGTTCGCCAGGACGGCCACGAGGTCGGTCGGGTCGAGCAGCCCGGCGGCCACCCCGGGCTGCAGGCCGAGGGTCACCGCGGTGACGTTGCACCCCGGCACGGCGATGCGGCGGGCACCGACGAGCAGGTCCCGCTGGGTGCCGGTGTCACCGTCGGAGGAGTCGAGGACGAGCTCGGGCAGCCCGTAGGGCCAGGTGCCGGCGTGCTCGGAGCCGTAGAAGGCCTGCCAGTCCGCGGCCGAGGCGAGGCGGTGGTCCGCCCCGAGGTCGAGGACGAGCACGTCGTCGGGCAGCTGGGCCGCGATCTCGCCCGAGGCGCCGTGCGGCAGACCGAGGACGACGACGTCGTGCCCGGCCAGCGCCTCGGCCGCGGTGGGCTCGAGCACGCGGTCCGCCAGCGAGCGCAGGTGCGGCTGCAGCGCGCCGAGGCGGCTGCCGGCGTTGGAGTGCGCGGTGAGCGTCCCGATCTCGAGGTGCGGGTGCTGCACGGCGAGGCGGAGGAACTCCCCGCCGGCGTACCCGGAGGCACCGGCGACGGCGACGCGCAGGGGCTTCTGCGAGGGGTGCGTGCTGGCCATGGCGCCACTATACATATCTATGCACCCTGCACTGAACCTATTCGGCTAGGTGTCCACGGACCGGAACATCACGTGCAGTCCCACGTCGCCGTGGGCCGGGCTGCGGAACGCGCCCGGCACGGTCCCCACCGTCCGCCACCCCAGGGAGTGCCACAACCGCACGGCGGCGGTGTTGGTCTCGACGACCGCGTTGAACTGGATGCCGCGGTAGCCCTCGGCACGGTGCCAGGCGATCACGTGCTCGGCCAGCGCACGGGCGACGCCGCGCCCCCGTGCGGCCGGCGCGACCATGAACGCCGCGGTGCCGACGTGGTCGCCGTGCCCGGGCTTGTTCGGGCCCATGCGGGCCGTCCCCAGGACCGCGCCGCCGGCCTCCGCGAGCACCGTGCGGGCGGGTGGCGCAGCCAGCCACAGGTCGCGCGCCTCGTCGCTCGTCAGGTCCGTGGGATAGGTGTACGTCTCCCCCTCGCGCACGACCGGTTCGACGATCCGCCACAGGGCGGGCCAGTCGTCCGGGCGGGCCGTCCGGATCGTCAGGGGCGGCGCACCGGGTGAGGGGTCGGTGATCACGGCCCCATCGTGGCACGCCGGACGGTCCGGGTCGCGGCTACGGTCGCCCCATGACGACCGACCCCGCCGTGCTCGCCGAGTACGAGTCGCGGGCACGCACCTACGACGCCAGCGCCGTGCACCGCGCGCTGGCGGGCGCCGTCGTGGACTTCGCCCGGCCCGACGGCGCCGGCACCGTCGTGGACGTCGCCACAGGCACCGGGCTAGTGCTGCGGATCCTCGCGCGGCGGTCGCCGTCGGCGCGGACGGTCGGCCTCGACCTCGCCCCGTCCATGCTCGCCGTCGCCCGCGACGCACTCCCGCGCGCCACCCTGCTCCGCGCCGACGCCGCCGCGCTCCCCCTGGCCGACGGCTGCGCCGACCTCGTCACCTGCGTCACGGCGCTGCACCTCCTGCCCGACCCGACGCCCGTCCTGCGCGAGTGGGCGCGCGTGCTGCGCCCCGGCGGGCGCGCGGTCACGGCCACGTTCCGGATCGCGGACCGCCCGGCGGGTTCCCGCGGCTTCCCCACGTTCCACACGCGGACGGCCTCGCCGGCCGCGCTCGCCCGGACCGTCGCGCCCGCGGGCCTGCGCGTGACGCGGCACCGCACCTGGGACCACGACAGCGGCGACTCGCTGCTCCTGGCCGAGCTCGAGCCGGTCCCCCGCACCGCCTGACGTCGTAGGCTCGAGCCATGCGTGCAGTGGTGGCCCGCGCCGCGGGTGGTCCCGAGGTCCTGGAGTACACCGAACGTCCCGACCCCACGCCCGGTCCGGACGACCTGCTCGTGCGGGTCGCCGCCGCCGGCGTCAACTTCATCGACACCTACCGGCGGTCGGGCACCTACCCGATGGAGTTCCCGCACGTCGTGGGCGTCGAGGGTGCCGGTGAGGTGGAGGCGGTCGGCGACGACGTCGTCGGGTTCGCCGTCGGCGATCGCGTCGCGTGGCACGCCGCACCCGGCTCGTACGCCGAGCTGGCCCGCGTCCCGGCCGCGGGCGCCGTGCACGTCCCGGCCGAGCTGGACCTCACGACGGCGGCCGCCCTGCCCCTGCAGGGGATGACGGCGCACTACCTGGTCGCGTCCACGTTCGAGGTCGGGCCGGGGCACGACGTGCTGCTCACCGCCGGCGCGGGCGGTGTCGGGCTGCTGGCGACCCAGCTCGCCGTCGCCCGCGGCGGTCGCGTCCTGACGACCGTCTCCTCTCCCGAGAAGGCCGCCCTGTCGTCCGCCGCCGGGGCCGCGCACACCGTCGACTACGCCGCGATGGCGGACCTGACCACCGAGCTGCCCGCCGTCGTGCGCCGCCTGACCGACGGCGAGGGGGTGCACGTCGTCTACGACGGCGTCGGAGCGGCGACCTTCGACGCCTCCCTCGCCGCGCTGCGCCCCCGCGGCACGCTGGCGCTGTTCGGCGCCGCCTCGGGCCCCGTGCCGCCGGTCGACCCGCAACGCCTCAACGCGGCCGGATCCGTCTACCTGACCCGGCCCTCGCTCGTGCACTACACGGCCGGCCGGTCCGAGCTGGAGTGGCGGGCCGCCGAGGTGTTCGACGCCGCGGTGGCCGAGGACCTGGAGGTGCGGATCGGCGCGACGTACCCGCTGGCCGACGCCGCGCAGGCGCACCGTGCCCTGGAAGGACGCCGCACGACCGGCAAGGTGCTGCTCATCCCCTGAACCTCGGCGCCGGGGCGCGTAGCGTGGCGGCCATGACCTCCACCACCCCCGAGCGACCCGTGCGCGTCGCTGTCCAGCTCCAGCCCCAGCACGCCGACTACGGCCAGATCCGCGACGCCGTGCTGCGCGCCGAGGACCTGGGCGTCGACGTGGTCTTCAACTGGGACCACTTCTACCCGCTGTCCGGCGACCCCGACGGCAAGCACTTCGAGTGCTGGACCATGCTCGGTGCCTGGGCCGAGCAGACCGAGCGCGTCGAGATCGGCGCCCTGGTCACCGGCAACGGCTACCGCAACCCCGACCTGCTGGCCGACATGGCCCGCACCGTCGACCACGTCTCCGGCGGCCGGCTGATCCTCGGGATGGGGGCCGGCTGGTTCGAGAAGGACTACCGGGAGTTCGGCTACGAGTTCGGCACGGCCGGCTCGCGCATCGCCGGCCTGGCCGAGGCCATGCCGCGCCTCCGCCACCGGCTGGCCGTCGGCAACCCCGCGCCCACCCGCGAGATCCCGATCCTCATCGGTGGCGGCGGGGAGAAGAAGACCCTGCGGATCGTGGCCGAGCACGCGGACGTGTGGCACTCCTTCGGCGACGTCGACACGCTGCGCCGCAAGTCGGCGATCCTGGACGAGCACGGCGCCGCCGTCGGCCGGGACACCGCCCGGCTGGTCGAGCGCTCCGTCGGGGTCCACGGGGCGCCCGACGCGACCGGTCCCGACCTGGTCGCGGCCGGAGCGACCCTGCTGACGATCGGCGTCGGCGGCCCGGACTACGACCTCAGCACCGTCGCGGACTGGATCGCCTGGCGCGACGCCCAGGGCTGAGCGGTCAGCGCTCCGTGAGGGTCCGACGCAGCGGATCGTCGTCGCCGGCCGGCAGCACCCGCAGCCGGCGCGGCACGGCGGCCGTCGCCTCGGCGGCGACCGCCCGCAACGACTCCGGGGTGTCGTCGGAGACGCGCACGAACCAGCCCGAGCAGTCGTCGAGCTCGCCGCGGGCGAAGGCGACCGCGACGTCCACGGTGCGCTCCACGGGCGTCCACTCCGTGCGCCCCTCGTGGGTCCGCATCCCGGCGGTCATGTCCGTGGCCACCACGCCCGGCGCGAGCTCGAGCGTCCGCAGCCCCTGGTCGTGGCCCGTGGCGTGCAGCTGCTGGCCGAGGCGCATCAGCGCGGTCTTGGACAGGTTGTACGCGCTGGAGTAGGTCATGTCGTGCGAACCCGCCCCGCTGTTCAGGTCGATCACCCGGCCGCCCCCGCGGGCGAGCATCGCCGGCACGACGTTCCGCACGAGGAGGAACGGGCCGCGCAGGTTGGTGGCCATGACCGACCACCACTCCTCCGCGTCCGCCTCCCACACGGGGACCTCGGCGTCGATGCGCCCGGCGTTGTTGACCAGCAGGTCGATCGGGCCGAGCTCGTCCTCGGCACGGCCCACCGCGGCGGAGACGGCCCGCGGGTCCGTCACGTCGCACGGCAGGACGACCGCCGTCCGGCCGGCGGCCCGGACGAGCCCGGCGACCTCGGCCAGCCGGTCGGCGTCGCGGGCCAGCAGCGCCAGGTCGAGACCGGCCTCGGCCAGACCCAGCGCGACGGCCCGGCCGATGCCGCGCGTGGCCCCGGTGACCAGCGCGGTCCGCGCCGCGGGGACCTGGACCTGGTGCGACTCAGCCACGGAGGACCGCCCCGACGCGCTCGGCGGTGACGCGCACGACGCCGTCGCGGACGGCGCGCACGTCGTCGGCGGTCAGCGTCCGGTCCGCGGCACGCAACCGAACGGAGTAGGCCAGCGACTTCTTGCCCTCGCCGACCTGCTCGCCGGTGAAGAGGTCGAAGAGCTCCACGCGCTCGAGCAGGTCCCCGGCACCCGCCACGACCGCGGCCTCGACCTCGGCGGCCGGGACCCCGGCGTCGACGACGAGGGCGAAGTCCTCCTTGGCCGCGGGGAAGGCCGACACCGGCGCGGCCGTGCGGGGCGCCGTGTCCGCCGCCGCGACCAGCGCCGACAGGTCGAGCTCGAACGCGGCCGTGCGACGCGGCAGGCCGAGCTCCTCCAGGACCTTGGGGTGCAGCTCGCCGGCGTGACCCACGGTCCGCAGCGATCCGTCACCGTCGGCGACGGCGAACCGGGCGCACCGCCCGGGGTGCCACGGCATGTGCTCGGGGTCGTTCGCGACCACGACCTCCACGCCCACGAGGTCGGTCACCGTCCGGGCCGCCTCGACGGCGTCGGCCCAGTCGACGGGACGCCCCTCGCCCCACCAGCCGGCGGGCGCGCGGTTCCCGGCCAGGACGCCGGCGACACGGCGGGGCTGGTCCGGCGTGGCGGCGGCCAGCGCGTCGAGCTGGTCCGGCGTGGGCCGCACGCCCACCGGCAGCTGCGGGGCCGCCGGGGCGCCGTCGGCCGGGCGGGTCACCTGGCCGACCTCGAAGACGGCGACGTCGTCGATCCCGCGCGAGACGTTGCGTCGCGCGGTCTCGAGCAGGCTGACCAGCAGGTTGGTCCGCATCAGGGGACGGTCGTCCGCCAGCGGGTTCGCCAGCCGCAGCGCCCGGCGACGCGCGTCGTCGGCGGGCAGCCCGAGCGCGTCGAGGTCCTGCGGGCCGACGAACGGGTACGACAGCACCTCGACCAGGCCCGCGTCCGCGAGCGCCCGGGCGACCGACCGTCGCACACGCTGCTCGGGCGTCAGGCCCCGGCCGCCGGGGGCCGCCGGGAGCTCGGAGGCGATCTGGTCGTAGCCGGCGATGCGCACGACCTCCTCGACCAGGGCGGCCGGCTCCACCAGGTCCGGGCGCCAGGTCGGCGGGGTGACGGTCAGCGTCTCCTCGCCGGTCACCGTGCAGCCGATCTGCTCGAGGATGCCCACGACCTGCGCGCGCGAGTAGGACACGCCCGAGGTGCGCGCGGGCAGGTCGACGTCCATCTCGATCGGCGCGGGCGACGTGGTGGTGTCCAGGTCGCTCACCGCCGGGTCCGCGGTCCCGCCGCCGAGCTCGACGAGCAGGTCGACGACGCGCTGCGCGGCCACGGGCGCCAGCAGCGGGTCGACGCCGCGCTCGAAGCGCTTGGCCGCCTCGGAGGGCAGCTTGTGCCGGCGTGCGGTGCGGGCGACGGTGACCTGGTCGAAGTGCGCGGCCTCGACGAGGACGTCGGTCGTCGCGTCGGACACCTCCGACGAGGCCCCGCCCATGACGCCGGCCAGGCCCAGCACGCGTGCCCCCCGGGCGCCGTCGGGCGAGTCGGTGATGAGCAGGTCCTCGGCGTGCAGGGCGCGGTCGACGTCGTCGAGGGTGGTAAGGCGCTCCCCCGGCGTGGCCCGGCGGACCACGATCGGCGCGGCGACCTGGGCGAGGTCGTAGGCGTGCAGCGGCTGGCCCAGGTCGAGCATCACGTAGTTCGTGACGTCCACGGCGAGCGAGATCGACCGCATGCCCGAGCCCTCGAGCCGGCGCTTCATCCAGGGCGGGGTGGGCGCGGCCGGGTCGATGCCGCGCACGACGCGCGTGACGAACCGGTCGCAGCCGACCTGCCCGTCGATCGGGGCGGCGTCGTCGACCTCGACGGCGAAGCCGTCGTCCGTGGCGGCCGGCGGCGCCGTCGGCAGCGCGTCCGGTCGGCCGCGATCGGTGAACGCGGCGCCCGTGGAGTGGGCGTACTCGCGCGCCACGCCCCGGTAGCTGAACGCATAGCCGCGGTCCGGGGTGACGTTGATCTCGAGCACCTCGTCCCCGAGTCCGAGGAGCGCGACCGCGTCCTGGCCGGGCGTGAGGTCCGCGGCGTCGAAGCCGGCCTCCGTCAGCACCAGGATGCCGGCGTGGTCCTCGCCCAGACCGAGCTCCTTGGTCGAGCAGATCATCCCGTCCGAGACGTGCCCATAAGTCTTGCGCGAGGCGATCGCGAACCCGCCCGGCAGCACCGTGCCGGGCAGCGAGACCACGACCAGGTCCCCGACGCCGAAGTTGTGCGCGCCGCACACGACGCCCCGCGCTCCCCCGGCGGGCACGTCGGCGTCGTCGATGCCCGCGATCTGCGCCGCGTTGTGCTCGCCGCCGACGTCGACCAGGCACCAGTTGATCGTCTTGCCGTTCTTCTGCTCCTCGGGGGTCAGCTCGAGGACGCGGCCCACCACGAGCGGCCCGGTGACCGCGGCGGGGTGGATCTCCTCCTCCTCCAGGCCGACCCGGACGAGGTCGGCGGCGAGCTGCTCGGCGCTCAGGTCCGCGGGCAGCTCGACGTGGTCGGCGAGCCAGTCAGCAACGATGCGGGGCATCAGATCTCCGTCCCGAACTGCATGGAGAAGCGCACGTCGCCCTCCACGATGTCGTGCATGTCAGCGATAGAGTGGCGGAGCATCAGCGTGCGCTCGATCCCCATGCCGAACGCGAACCCGGAGTACTCCTCCGGGTCGACGCCGGCGGCCCGCAGCACGTTGGGGTGCACCATGCCGCAGCCGCCCCACTCGATCCAGCCGGCCCCACCCTTCTTCTGCGGGAACCACAGGTCCATCTCGGCGCTGGGTTCGGTGAACGGGAAGAAGCTCGGCCGCAGGCGGGTCTTGGCCTCCGGCCCGAACATCGCCCGGGCGAAGGCGTCCAGCGTGCCGACGAGGTTGGCCATCGTCAGTCCCTTGTCCACGGCGAGGCCCTCGACCTGGTGGAACACCGGAGTGTGCGTGGCGTCCAGGGCGTCGGTGCGGAACACCTTGCCCGGGCAGGCGATGTAGAGCGGCACGCCGCGCGCCAGCAGGGAGCGCGCCTGCACCGGCGAGGTGTGCGTGCGCAGCACCAGGTTCGGCGCCGCGGACGGATCCTCCCCGGCACCCGCGCCGTCGGTGCCGGGCCCGTCGGTGCCCGCGACGTAGAAAGTGTCCTGCATCTGCCGGGCCGGGTGGTCGGGCCCGAAGTTGAGGGCGTCGAAGTTGAACCACTCGGCCTCGACCTCGGGACCGTCCGCGATCTCCCACCCCATCCCGACGAAGAAGTCGGCGACGCGCTCCTGGACGAGCTCGATCGGGTGCCGGGCACCGACCGGGGCCCGGTGCGTCGGGAGGGTGACGTCCACGGTCTCCTCGACCAGCACGCGGGCGTCCCGCTCGGCCTCGAGCTCAGTCTGGCGGGCGGCCAGCGCCTGGTTGATCCGTCCGCGCCGGGGGCCGACGTTCTTGCCGGCCGCGGCCTTGTCGGGGCCGGGCAAGCCGCCGATGGCACGGTTCGCCAGGGCCAGCGGGCTCCTGTCACCGGTGTGCCGGGTACGGACGGTCTTCAGCTCGTCGAGCTGGGTCGCTGCGGCGACGTCGGCCAGCGCGGCGTCCACCGCCGCGTCCAGGGCGGCGACGTCCAGCGGGTCGGGCAGCGGTTCGGGCGCAGTCATGCGTGCCTTCCTGCGTGGTGGGAGAGCGGCACCGCACAGTCTATGGTCACCCGAGGGGCAGCACCGCGACGTCCTCGTGGGCCGGACCGCCGGAACGACCCGCCCCGAGGCGCGAGGCGACCACGTGCACGGTACGGACCGGCCAGGTCGGGCCCCGGTAGACCGCCAGCGCGCGGGCCCAGCGGGCGAACGGCGTCGCCGGGTCCGCCTCGCGCGCGGCGCCTCGGCCGCGTCCGTTCCGGTCCCTGCCCCGCCGCGCGGCCGAGACCCTCGCCACGGTCAGGTGGGGGCGGCCGCCGGCCCGGTCGGCGCCCGCGATCCCCACGGCGTCCGCCGCGCGGGCCACCTCGTGCGACAGCGCCCGCAGCCGGTCCACCTCACCGCCGACGCCGACCCACAGCGTGCGCCCCCCGAACGTGCCGCTGCCGACCAGCGCCGTCTCGAACGGCGCCGCGCGGGCCACCACCGTGGCGAGCTCGTCGACGTAGTCCTCCACGGCCCCGTCGGGGACCTCCCCGTGGAAGGCGAGCGTCACGTGGCGCTGCGCGGACGGGACCCAGCGCAGCCCGCTGCCCGGTGCGGACGCCGACGGTCCTCCGACCCCGCCCAGCGCCAGGT
Organism: Isoptericola haloaureus; assembly: GCF_036689775.1. Taxonomy (NCBI): domain Bacteria; kingdom Bacillati; phylum Actinomycetota; class Actinomycetes; order Micrococcales; family Promicromonosporaceae; genus Isoptericola; species Isoptericola haloaureus. Next base: position 275,679 of record NZ_JBAGLP010000116.1, read on the forward strand.
CGAGGTGCTCGAGCGCCTCCCGGGGCGGGTACACCGCCGTGAACAGTCGCACCCGCCGATGGTACGGCGGCCTCCGTGCCCGGTCGTCCGTGTCGGGGTGGCGGGAGGCGGCTGCGTCGGTCCGGATCGGCCCGGCGAAAAAAAGATCGATCCGTCTGCATCCGATCCGCGCCCCGACGCCGAACACCCGGGTGTCATGGCCCCGAAGGAGAGGAAAGACCCATGAAGCGCATCGCCATCGCCGGAGTGTCCGCGGCGCTCGCCGCCCTGGCCACGGTCGGATCCGCCGGTTCGGCCTCCGCCGCCGCCCCGGTCGGAGCGGGAGACGGCGGCAAGCCGACCGGCGTCGCCTGCCAGCAGTTCGGCATCGGCGTGCTCCAGGACACCGGCGTCCTGAGCAGCGTGGCCGCGAACGGGCTGGAGTGGCCGATCGGAAGCGGCGACTACCTGCCGTTCAGCACGGTGCTGAACATCCACCGTACGGACCCCGGCACCGCGAACGTCGTCCTCAAGGCCTACGCGGACGTGCTGCTGCCCGGCGCGGACGTCGACGCTGCGATCGACGCCGCCTGCCCGGCCTGATCCCGGGCCCATCGACCGGCCGAGGGCCCCGCGTGTTCGTCCCACGCGGGGCCCTCGGTCATGTCCGGGGTCGGACGCCTCAGCGGTGGGCGCGTCCCGAGGCATAGAGGCAGACCGTCGCGGCCGTCGCCAGGTTGAGCGACTCGGCCTGCCCGCGGATCGGGACGCGGACGACGGCGTCGGCCAGCGCGCGGTCCGGCGCCGGCAGTCCCCACGCCTCGTTGCCGAAGACCCAGGCCGTGCCGCACGCCAGGTCCGGCACGTCCGCGGCGTCGCTGCCGGCGACGTCGAGCAGGTCGTCGAGGTCGTACCGGCCGGTGCCGTCGGCGGCGAGCACGGTGCAGTCCGCGGCGCGGGCCGCGTCGACGGCCTGCGCCAGCGTCACCCCCGTCACGACCGGCAGGTGGAAGAGCGACCCCGCGGTGGAGCGGACGACCTTCGGGTTGTGGACGTCGACGCTGTCGCCGGCCAGCACCACCAGGTCCGCCCCGGCGGCGTCGGCGGCGCGGATCACGGTGCCGGCGTTGCCCGGGTCCCGCACCGAGGCCAGCACGGCCACGAGCAGGGCGCGGTCGGGCGACCCGGCCGTGGCGAGCGCGGTCGTCAGCTCGGGAGCCCGGGCGCGGACGACGGCGAGCACGCCCTGGGCGTCGGCGCTCATGGCGTCGAGCACCTCGGGGGTCCCGACGTGGACGTAGAGGTCGGCGTGCTGCGCCGCGTCGAGGATCTCCGGATGGCGGCGGGCAGCGGCCGCGGTGACGTAGAGGTCGCGCACGTCCTGCGGGGCGTGCCGCACGACCTCCCGGACGCCCTGCGGGCCCTCGACGAGGAACTGGCCGTGCTTGGACCGAGCAGAACGCCCGGACAGCGCCCTGACCTGCTTGACGCGACCTGCTCGCGGGTTGGCGAGCGTCACGTCGGGGATGCGGGGCATCGGCAGGCGGGCTGTCCGGGCGTCCTGGGTGACCGAGCGAGTGCTCAGGCGGCCTTCGGCGCGTTGACGTCCTGGGGCAGGGCGTCCTTGGCGACCTGGACCAGCGCGTTGAACGCGGCGGTGTCGTTGACCGCGAGCTCGGCGAGCATGCGACGGTCGACCTCGACGCCCGCGGCCTTGAGGCCCTGGACGAACCGGTTGTAGGTCAGACCCTGCTGGCGGGCCGCAGCGTTGATGCGCTGGATCCACAGCTTGCGGAAGTCGCCCTTCTTGGCCTTCCGGTCACGGTACGAGTAGACGAAGGAGTGGGTGACCTGCTCCTTGGCCTTGCGGTACAGACGGGAACGCTGGCCGCGGTAGCCGCTGGCGCGCTCGAGGGTCGTACGGCGCTTCTTGTGGGCGTTGACCGCCCGCTTCACGCGTGCCACGTGATGCTCCTTGCAGTTCGGGTCGACAAGCGATCTCGGCGGCCGGGGCCGCCGACAGGATCACTTACCGAGCATCTTCTTGATTCGCTGGACGTCGGCCTTGGCCACCGGCTCGTCGGAGGCCAGCCGGCGGGTGCGCTTGGTCGGCTTGTGCTCGAACAGGTGGCGACGGTTCGCCTGCTCGCGCATGAGCTTGCCCTTGCCGGTCGTCCGGAAGCGCTTCTTGGCGCCGGAGTGCGTCTTGTTCTTCGGCATGACTGCCGTCTCTCCTCGTGTCGGTCACCCGCCCGGAGGCGGGGACGTGGTGCTGACCGGGGCCGGTGGGGCCGGCCCGGTGTCAGGTGGTTCGTGCGGCGATCAGCCCTGGCGCGGACCGGGCTTCGGACCCGGCTTGGGTCCGGACGCACCGGCGCCGGACTCGGAGACCGTCGGCTCCGGGGCCGGCTCCGAGGCCACCTCCGGTGCCTCCTCCGGCTCGGGCTGGCCTTCCGCGGCGCGCCGCTCGGCCTTGACCTCCGACTTGGTCTTGCGCTGGGCGTTGACCTCGGCGGACCGCTTGCGCTGCTCGCTCTTGGCCTCGGACTTCTTCTTGACCGGTCCGAGGACCATGGTCATGTTGCGCCCGTCCTGCTTCGGCATCGACTCGACGAAACCGAGCTCGGAGACGTCGTCCGCGAGCCGCTGCAGCAGGCGCACGCCGGCCTCCGGGCGGGACTGCTCACGACCACGGAACATGATCATGACCTTGACCTTGTCGCCGGCCGAGAGGAACCGCTCGACGTGCCCCTTCTTGGTGGCGTAGTCGTGCGGGTCGATCTTGAGGCGGAAGCGGATCTCCTTCAGGAGGGTGTTCGCCTGCTTGCGCCGCGCCTCGCGCGCCTTCATGTCCGACTCGTACTTGTACTTGCCGAAGTCCATGAGCTTGGCGACGGGAGGACGGGCTGCCGGGGCGACCTCGACGAGGTCGAGGTCCGCGTCCTGGGCAAGCTTCAGGGCGACTCCCGTGGCGACCACGCCGACCTGTTCCCCGCCCGGGCCGATGAGCCGGACCTCGGGGACGCGGATCCGGTCGTTGATGCGAGGCTCGCTGATGGTGATGCTCCTAGGTGCTCGTCGTGACGACCGTCAGGTACGGGAAAGGCCCCCGACCCGAGGAGCAGGTGGAGGCCATCGATACCGTCCGTCCGTGGCGTACGCCGACGAACGACCGTGGTGGGACGACGTCGCGCCGTCCGACCGGACCCGGCCCCTGTCGGCGACTGCCTGTCGGTGCTCGGGTGGGATGATCTCCACTTGCATGCACCCGGCCACTGGGCAGCCGGGTCGGTCGACCACCGACTGTAGCACGGAACCCCCCGCGCCCGGCGAGCACCCGAGGTGTCGACTCGGTCACGCCGCCGCGCCCCCCGAAGACTGGAATCATTCCAGAGAACAGCCTAGGGTGGTTGCCATGAGCACCACACCGGTCGACACGTCGACGGAGCGCCGCCTGCTGCGCGACGCCGGTCTGCGCGTGACCGGTGTGCGCCTCGCCGTCCTGCGCGCGCTCGGCGAGCACCAGCACTCGACGGCCGACACCGTGGTGCGGGCCGTGCGCGCCGAGCTCGGCTCCGCCTCGGTGCAGGCGGTCTACGACTCCCTGCACACCCTGACCGACGCCGACCTGCTGCGCCGCGTGGAGCCCGCCGGGCACCCCGCACGCTACGAGCGACGGGTCGGCGACAACCACCACCACGTGGTCTGCCGCGGGTGCGGCGCCGTCGCCGACGTCGACTGCGCCGTCGGGCCGGCTCCCTGCCTCGTGCCCGGCGACGCCCACGGCTTCTCCGTCGACCTCGCCGAGGTGACGTTCTGGGGCATGTGCCCCGCGTGCACCGACGCCTCCTGAAAGATCCCCCGAGAAAGGACGTCCCCCATGACGACCCCCCACACGACGACGCAGACCGGCAGCCCGGTCGCGAGCGACCAGTACTCGCTCACCGTCGGCGCCGACGGCCCCACCGTGCTGCACGACCGCTACCTGGTCGAGAAGCTCGCGTCCTTCAACCGCGAGCGCGTCCCCGAGCGCAACCCGCACGCCAAAGGCGGCGGCGCGTTCGGCGAGTTCGTGGTCACCGAGGACGTCTCGCAGTACACCTCCGCCGCCGTGTTCCAGCCGGGTGCGACCTCCGAGACCCTGCTGCGGTTCTCGTCCGTGGCCGGCGAGCAGGGCTCCCCCGACACCTGGCGCGACGTGCGCGGGTTCGCGCTGCGTTTCTACACGGAAGAGGGCAACCTCGACGTCGTCGGCAACAACACGCCGGTGTTCTTCCTGCGCGACGCGATGAAGTTCCCGGACTTCATCCACTCCCAGAAGCGTCTCGGTGCCTCCGGGCTGCGGGACGCGGACATGCAGTGGGACTTCTGGACCCTGTCGCCCGAGTCCGCCCACCAGGTCACCTACCTCATGGGTGACCGTGGGCTGTCGCGGTCGTGGCGGCACCTCAACGGCTACGGCTCGCACACCTACCAGTGGATCAACGCCGAGGGCGAGCGCTTCTGGGTGCAGTACCACTTCATCGCGAAGCAGGGCGTCGAGATGATGAGCAACGCCGACGCCGAGCGCATCGCCGGCGAGGACGCGGACTACTACCGCCGCGACCTGTACGAGGCGATCGAGCGCGGCGAGCACCCCTCGTGGGACGTCAAGGTCCAGGTCATGCCGTACGAGGACGCCAAGACCTACCGGTTCAACCCGTTCGACATGACGAAGGTCTGGCCGCACGCGGACTACCCGCTCATCAAGGTCGGGACGTTCACCCTGAACCGCAACCCGCGCAACTTCTTCGCGGAGATCGAGCAGGCCGCGTTCTCCCCGGGCAACCAGGTGCCCGGCACCGACATCTCGCCCGACAAGATGCTCATGGCGCGCGTGTTCTCGTACAACGACGCGCACCGCCACCGCATCGGCGCGAACTTCAACCAGCTGCCGGTGAACCAGCCGCACGCCTCCGAGGTGCACACCTACATGCACCAGGGACCGATGCAGTACCACTTCAACGGTCCCGAGCACCCGGTCTACACGCCGAACTCGTTCGGCGGCCCCGCCGCGGACCCGACGCGCGCCTCCGAGGGGAGCTGGGAGACCGACGGCGAGCTCATGCGCTCGGCCTACACGCTGCACGCCGAGGACGACGACTTCGGCCAGGCCGGCACCCTGTACCGCGAGGTCTTCGACGACGCGGCCAAGGCGCGCTTCCTCGAGACGCTGACCGGCCAGGGCAAGGCCATCACGATCGACGAGATCCGTGAGCGGTTCTTCCAGTACTGGACGAACGTGGACGCCGAGCTCGGGGCGAAGCTGCGCTCCGAGGTCGCCGCGTGACGCGCACGCGCTGACGTCCCGGGGGCGCCGTCGGCGCCGGATCTCGCCGGCGTCGCCCCCGCACCGAGGCCGGACCCGCACGCGCGGGTCCGGCCTCGGTCGTCCGGGCGCCGGGAGGTGCCAAGATGGACCCCATGAACGCCAGCACCGACCCCCTCGACGCGACCGGGGCCACGCGCGACATCGCCGACGTGGCCGCCGTCGAGGTCATCACCACCTCCGCGGTCCACCTCATGAGCGCCGCGGCGGTCAAGTGCGGCCTCGCCGCCGAGGACGACGCCCCCGAGCACCTCGACCTCGACGAGGCCCGCAAGCTCATCACCGCCCTGGCCGCGCTCGTCACGGCCAGCGCCCCCGACATCGGGAACCAGCACGCCCGCTCGCTGCGCGACGGCCTGCGCTCCCTGCAGCTCGCCTTCCGCGAGGCCTCCGTCGTCCCGGACGCCCCCGGCGAGGGGCCCGGGGAGGCTTTCACGGGCTCCGTCGTCTGACATGACCTCCCCCACGCCGTCCTGGGAGGCCGCGGGGCCGGTGCACCGGCCCGAGGACCCCGCACCGGGACGTCGCGCGCCCCGCCGTCCCGGCCGCGGGGCGCGCGTCACCGCCGTGGTCCTCGGGATCGCCCTCATCGTGACCCTCGCGACCGCGGGCTACCTGTGGCAGACCACGACGGCCTGGGAGGACCACGCCGCCGAGTGGGAGTCGGAGGCTCAGCGGTACGCCGACGAGGTCGCGGCGCTGCAGGCCGAGCTCGACGGCGTCACGGCCGAGCTCGTCGCGGCCCGTGAGCAGCTCGACACGGCCACCGAGCGGATCACCGAGCTGGCCGACGAGAAGGCACAGCTCGGCGACGAGAACGTCGCCAGCCAGCAGTACCTCGACTACCAGCGCCGGGTCAGCGAGGCCGCGGGGGTCGTGGCCACGGCGCTCGAGCAGTGCACCCAGGCCCAGTTCCAGCTCATCGGCTACCTGGAGAACCGGGAGGCCTACGACCCGGCCGACCTCGACCGGTTCGGCGACGACGTGCAGGCGCTGTGCGACGAGGCCGGCGAGGCCAACGAGCAGCTGCAGCAGGAGCTGGCCCAGTGAGAGCGCCGGTGCGGGGCGCCCTGGCGGCGGCGGGCGTCGCCGTCGTCGCGGCGTGCGGCACGCTGCCGGACATGCCCCCGTCGGTGCCGACCGACATCGTCCCGAGCGTGGCGGCACCGTCGCTGGACGCCGCCGAGTCCGGACGACTCTCCCCCGACGGCTTCGACGCCGTGCAGCGCATGGCGGTGCGGATCCGCAACGTGGGCTGCGAGGGGCTGTCCACCGGGTCCGGGTTCGCCCTCGACGCCACGACGCTGATCACCAACCGGCACGTCGTGGCGGACTCGGAGTCGTTGCAGGTCAACACCTACGACGGCCGCGACATCGACGTCTCGGCGGCGAGCACCGCGACGCTCGCCGACCTCGCCGTGGTGCGCACCGAGGACGAGCTGCCGTCCTCCCCCGAGCTCGCCGAGGCGGACCCCGCGCCGGGTGCCCGGGTGAGCGTCGTCGGCTACCCGTCGGGCGGCAGGCTGACCGTGACCGCGGGCGAGGTGATCGGCACCACGACCGACCCGCTCAACGAGAACCTCGGCGAGGTGCTCGTCACCGACGCCCCCGTCGAGCCCGGGTCCTCCGGCTCCGCGGCGCTGGACGAGTCCGGCCGCGTCATCGGCGTGGTGTACGCCAAGACGACCGACGGACGCTCCCTGGTCGTGCCGCAGTCGACGCTGCGCGAGATGCTCGACGACACCAGCGCGTTCACGCCGCTGCCGGCCTGCTGAGGCCGACGCCGCGGCCTCAGCGGGCGGCGGCGATCCGCAGCTCGAGGGAGTCCACCCGCTCGGCGACGACCTTGGCCGCGGCGAGGCGGGCGTTGACCTGGCCCAGGACGGTGTCGAGACCGGCCCGGTCCAGGCCCGGGTTCAGCTCCAGCCGGACGGCCACCTCCGCCGACCGACCCGGGACCGCCGTCGCGCGGACGACGTGCTGCACCGGGGCGGCCGCGTCGGCGATGGCCCGGGACACCTCCGCGTCCACCTCGAGGCCGTCGTCGGTCGGGACCAGCGCGGGACGCCACTCGACGCCCTGGGCGAGCGCCCAGACCGCCGGTCGCGGGATCTGGACGGTGACCGGACCGGCCGGGTCCAGCACCAGCAGGGACCACTTCTCGTTCACCGCCGACAGCGCCGCGCGCACCGCCTCGGCCGGGACCGGCCGGGCGTCGGGGCGCCAGGCCTGCATCGCCGCCACGGAGGAGAAGACCGGCAGGGCCCGGCGGCCGTCGGGCGACTCGAGCGCCACGACGCCGGCCGAGGCCTCCTTGTCCACCGTGAGCTCCTCGCCGTCGTGCTGCACGGTGGCCTCGGACTCGACCTCCGCGAGCACGGGGACGAGCACGCGGGTCTCGGCCAGCCGGGCCACGACGTCGCGCAGCGGGACCGTGCCGGCACGCCAGCCGTCGAGCCTGCGGACCAGCTCGGCGTCCGCGGAGCCGTCGTCGCCGGAGAACTGGCTCGTGGGCTGGATCGACCTCATGGCCGGCCCGCCACGTCGAGAGCCTGCGGCAGCGTGAAGGCACCGGCGTACAGCGCCTTGCCGACGACGGCACCCTCGACGCCGTCACCTGTCAGGGTGCGCAGCGCGGCGAGGTCGTCGAGGGAGGAGATCCCGCCCGAGGCGACCACCTTGGCCGGGGTGCGCGAGGCGACCTCGCGCAGCAGCTCGACGTTCGGACCGCGCAGCGTGCCGTCCTTGGTGACGTCGGTGACGACGTAGCGCGCGCAGCCGGCCGCGTCGAGGCGCTCGAGGACCTCCCACAGGTCACCGCCCTCGCGGGTCCAGCCCCGTGCGGCCAGCGTCGTGCCGCGCACGTCGAGGCCGACGGCCACGGCGTCACCGTGCTCGGCGATCACCCGCGCGGTCCACTCGGGGTCCTCCAGCGCGGCGGTGCCGATGTTGACCCGACGCGCACCGGTGCCGAGCGCCCGCTCGAGCGAGGCGTCGTCCCGGATGCCGCCGGACAGCTCGACCTGGACGTCGACCTCCCCCACGACGCGGGCCAGCAGGTCGGCGTTCGAGCCCCGCCCGAAGGCGGCGTCGAGGTCGACGAGGTGGATCCACTCGGCTCCGCCGTTCTGCCAGTCGAGCGCGGCGGACAACGGGTCGCCGTACGAGGTCTCGGAGCCGGCCTCGCCCTGGACGAGGCGGACGGCCTGGCCGTCGGCGACGTCGACGGCGGGCAGCAGCACGAGGCGTTCGGTCATGCGGGGGTTCTCCAGTCGTGGTGGGAGAGGGCGGTCAGAGCGAGCGCACCCAGTTCTCGAGCAGGGTCGCGCCGGCGTCGCCGGACTTCTCGGGGTGGAACTGCGTGGCGGACAGGGGTCCGTCCTCGACGGCGGCGACGAACCGCGCCGAGCCGTGGGAGGACCAGGTGACGCGCGGCGGGGTGAAGCGCGGGTCGGCGCCGTCGTCGTGGCCCTGGGTGAAGGACTGCGCCGCGTAGGAGTGGACGAAGTAGAAGCGCTCGTCCTCCACCCCGCGGAACAGGGTCGAGCCCGCGGCGGCCTCCACCCGCGACCACCCCATGTGGGGCACCACCGGGGCGTCCAGACGGTCGACGACGCCGCGCCACTCCCCCAGCCCCTCGGCCCGCACGCCGTGCTCGACCCCGGCGTCGAACATGACCTGCATGCCGACGCAGATGCCCAGCACCGGGCGTCCGCCCGCGAGCCGCCGGTCCACGACCTGGTCGCCGCGCACCTCGCGCAGCCCGGCCATGCACGCGGCGAAGGCGCCGACACCCGGGACGACGAGCCCGTCCGCCTCGCCCGCCGCGTGCCGGTCGGCCGTCAGCTCGACGTCCGCGCCGACGCGCTCCAGCGCGCGCACCGCGGAGCGCACGTTGCCGAACCCGTAGTCGAGCACGACGACGCTCGGGCGGTGGGTGCTGCGGGCGGCGGGGGCCGGGCGGACGTTCAGCTCGGCGGACGCCCCGTCGTCGGGCAGCAGCCCGGAGCTCTCGGAGGACGCCATCACTTCTTCTTCCGGACCTTGCGGGACACGGCGGAGAGCATGCGGACGGCCTTGAGCCGTCCGATGCCGTCGGAGGAGACCACGCCGGGCAGCTCGTCGAGGCTCAGGTGGCCGGTGAGCAGGTCCTCCAGCGCCTCCGGCGCACCGCCGAGCACGAGACCGGGCGGCAGCTCGCCGTCGTCGGCGCCGTCGGCGTACCGGTGGCAGGTCAGCTGCTCGCCGTCGCGCGTCACCAGCACGAGCGGCACGCCCTTGACGACCTGCGAGATGCGGGCCGCCGCCGTGCGCGGCGCGTCGCCGGTGCGGTCGCGCAGGACCGCCAGGGACCCCACGGGGGTGGGCACCGCGTCGACCTCGATCTGCGCCAGCACGCAGGCCGCCGCCAGCGCCTCGGCGTCGGCGACCTGGGTGATGAGCACCGCGATCTCGGGCTCGTCGGAGCCGGTCAGGCCGGACAGGTCGTCCGGGATCTCCAGGTCGTCCGGCAGCTCGGGCTCGGACCGGCCGGGCTGGTCGGGTTCGGGGTAGTCGGGCACCTACAGCGCTCCCTTGGTCGACGGGATGCCCTCGACCCGCGGGTCGAGGGCGACGGCGGCCCGCAGCGCGCGGGCCAGGGCCTTGAACTGGGCCTCGACGACGTGGTGCGGGTCCCGGCCGGCCAGGACGCGCACGTGGAGGCAGATGTCGGCGTGGTGGGCGATCGACTCGAGCACGTGCCGGGTCAGCGAACCCGTGAAGTGACCGCCGATGAGGTGGTACTCCTGCCCCGCCGGCTCGCCGGAGTGCACCAGGTAGGGGCGCCCGGAGACGTCGACCACGGCCTGGGCGAGCGCCTCGTCCAGCGGGACCAGGGCGTCGCCGAACCGGGCGATGCCCTTCTTGTCGCCCAGCGCCTGCTTGAGCGCCTCGCCCAGCACGATCGCGGTGTCCTCGACCGTGTGGTGCGCGTCGATCTCGGTGTCACCGGAGGCCCGCACGGTCAGGTCGATCAGCGAGTGCTTGCCCAGCGCGGTGAGCATGTGGTCGTAGAACGGCACCGTGGTGGAGACGTCGGTGCGCCCGGTCCCGTCGAGGTCCAGCTCGACGACGACGGTGGACTCGCTCGTGGCGCGCTCGATGCGCGCGGTGCGGCCTGTCATCCCTGCTCCTGTTCGGCGATCACGTCGGTCAGCGCGTCCTGGAACGCCTGGGTCTCTGAGCGGGTGCCGACCGAGACGCGCAACCAGCCGTCCGGGCCGGTCTCACGGATCAGCACGCCACGGTCCAGCAGGCCCTGCCAGACGGCGTGCCGGTCGGCGAAGGTCCCGAAGAGCACGAAGTTGGCGTCGCTCTCGGCCACCTGCACCGGACCCGCGGCGCTGCGCTGCCGACGCAACCATGCCACGAGGGCGTCACGCTCCGCACGCAGGTCCGCGACCTGAGCCAGCAGGGCGTCGCGGTGGGCGAGCGCGGCCCGCGCGGTCGCCTGGGTGACGGCCGACAGGTGGTACGGCAGCCGCACCACGCGCAGGGCGTCGACGAGCGCCGTCGACGCCGCGAGGTAGCCGAGCCGCAGGCCCGCCGCGGCGAACGCCTTGGACATCGTGCGGGTCACCGCCAGGTGCGGGTACGCCTCCAGCAGCTCCAGGGCCGACGGTGTGCCCGCGCGCCGGAACTCGGCGTACGCCTCGTCGACCACGACGACGGCGGGGACCCGTGCCGCGGCGTCCAGGACCGCCTCGAGGGTCTCGCGCGGCAGCGCGGTCCCCGTCGGGTTGTTGGGGCTGGCCAGCAGGATCACCGACGGCTGCTCGGCCTCGACCAGCGCGGCCGCGGCGTCCGGGTCGATGGTGAAGTCCTCGGCCCGGCGGCCCGTGACCCAGCGGGTGTGGGTGTCCCGGGCGTACTCCGGGTACATCGAGTAGGTCGGCGCGAAGGACAGCGCCGTGCGCCCGGGGCCGCCGAACGCCTGCAGCAGGTGCAGCATGACCTCGTTCGACCCGTTCGCCGCCCAGATCTGCTCCGGCGCCACGCGCACCCCCGACTCCACGGCCAGGTAGTCGGCGAGGTCCTGGCGCAGCGCGGGGAAGTCGCGGTCCGGGTAGCGGTTGAGCGACCGCGCGGCGTCGGCGACGCCGGCGGCGATGCTCGCCACGACCTGCTCCGAGGGCGGGTACGGGTTCTCGTTGACGTTCAGCAGCACGGGCACCTCGAGCTGCGGGGCGCCGTAGGGCACCTCGTCGGCGAGCTCGGGGCGCAGCGGCAGGACCGGTGCATCGGGGGTGGACACCGCACCAGTCTACGAACTGTCAGGCGACCACCACGTCGCCCCCGGACACCTCGACGGAGATCTCGCCCAGCGGCTCGGGCGCGGGCCCCGACTGCACGGCGGCGTCGGTGAGCGAGAACACCGAGCGGTGACAGGGGCACTCGAGCACGCCGTCGCCCGGCGTGACGGTGCAACCCTGGTGGGTGCACACGGCGCTGAAGACGTGCACCTCCCCCTCCGCCGGTTGCGTGACCAGCACCGGGACCCCCCCGACCTCGGCGCTCACCGCGCCGCCGACCGGCACGTCGGCCAGCGCCACGATCGCCTCCCCCGCACCGGTCGAGGCGACGTCGTCCACGGACTCCGCCGGGTCCGTGCCCTCGCTGCAGGCGACCAGGACACCGCCGACGGCCGCGGTGCCGGCGACGGCGCCCGCGCCGCGCAGCAGCTGGCGGCGCGAGCAGCAGGACGGGGTGGACGAGGTCATGGCGACTCCTGGGGTCGGGGTGACGAACCTCACGGTCCGGTGGCAGCATGACCATCATGGACGCACCCACCGGACCGGGGCCAGCGACGCGCGGCACTCCGAGCGCTCCCGTCGCCTGGGTGTGGCGTTCCCTCGCAGCCGTGAGCGTGGCCGTCTCCGCCGTGGTCCACCTCGTGCTGTGGAGCGACGGCTACCGGGACCTGGAGGTCGTCGGCCCGCTGTTCCTGCTCAACGCCGTCGGGGGCCTCGTGCTCGCCGTGCTGCTCGTCGTCTGGCGGCACTGGCTACCCCTGGTGGGCGGCATCGCGTTCGGCGCGCTCACGCTGCTGGCGTTCGTGGCCTCCGGCACCGTGGGCTTCTTCGACGTGTCCGGTCCGCTGATGTTCGGCCGCAACGAGACGATCGCGGCCGTCGCCGAGGTGCTCGCGGTGGTCGCCTCGACCCTGGCGCTGCTGCGCGAGCCGTCCCGCTGACCGCTGTGGACGGGCGCCTCGCGCTGTCGCCGTCGCCCCCTACGATCGCAGGGTGACCTCCTCCGACGACCCGTACGCCGGCCTCGAGCCGGTCTGGACCGACGCCGACGTGCCGCCGGACGACGACGTCCCGCCGCCCGAGGACGAGCTCGACCCTCCCGCGGACGCGCACCTGGCGCGCCCGGCCGCCGCCCCGGCACCCGCGGCGGCGGCCGCGGCGGCGGCCGCGGCCGGGGCACCGGGAACCGCCGCGGGCGACCGGGCCGAGGCCGCCCGGCGCGCGAAGCTCGCGATGCTGCGGGGCCTGATGGACACCGCCGGCAGCGGCGACGGATCGAGCACGCTGCGCGAGGAGGCCGCCACGGCCCTGCGCGCGCTGGTCGGACGCGACGACGCCGAGCTGCGCGAGGACCAGTGGAGCGCCATCGAGGCGCTCGTCGCCTTCCACCGCCGGGCGCTGGTCGTCCAGCGCACCGGCTGGGGCAAGTCGGCGGTCTACTTCGTCGCCACCCGGCTGCTGCGCGCCCGCGGCGCCGGGCCGACCGTCATCGTCTCGCCGCTGCTGGCGCTCATGCGCGACCAGATCGCCGCCGCCGAGCGGGCAGGCATCCACGCGGTGACGATCAACTCCTCGAACGTGACCGAGTGGGACGCGATCCACGCCCAGATCGCCGCGGGCGAGGTGGACGTGCTGCTGTGCTCCCCCGAGCGGCTCAACAACCCGGCGTTCCGCGACGAGGTGCTGCCGCGCCTGGCTGCGGACGCCGGCCTGGTCGTCGTCGACGAGGCGCACTGCATCTCCGACTGGGGGCACGACTTCCGGCCCGACTACCGGCGCATCCGCACGCTCCTGGCCGACCTGCCGCCGGGCATCCCCGTGCTGGCGACCACCGCGACCGCCAACGAGCGCGTCACGCGCGACGTGGCCGAGCAGATGGCCGCCCACGGCGAGGGGGTCACCGCCGCCGACGGCGCCCTGGCGACCAGCGACGACGTCCTCGTGCTCCGCGGTGGCCTGGACCGGGAGTCGCTGCACCTGGCGGTGCTGGAGCTCGGGGACCAGCCGACCCGCGTGGCCTGGCTCGTCGAGGCGCTGCAGGAGATCGACGGGTCCGGGATCGTGTACTGCCTGACGGTCTCGGCCGCGGAGGAGGTCGCCGCCCAGCTCCGTGCCGCGGGTCTGGCCGTGGCGGCGTACACGGGGCGCACCGACCCGACGCAGCGCGCCCAGCTCGAGGAGGACCTCAAGGCCAACGAGGTCAAGGCGCTGGTGGCGACGTCGGCGCTCGGCATGGGCTTCGACAAGCCGGACCTGGCCTTCGTGGTGCACGTCGGCGCCCCGTCGTCGCCGATCGCCTACTACCAGCAGGTCGGCCGCGCCGGTCGCGGTGTCGACGACGCCGTCGTGGTGCTGCTGCCCGGCCACGAGGACAGGGCCATCTGGGACTGGTTCGGTGCGCAGGCCTTCCCCGCCGAGGCGCAGGTCCGCGCGACGCTGTCCGCCCTGAGCGACGCCGGCGCGGCGATGTCGACCGCAGCGCTGGAGACCCACGTCGACCTCAAGCGGTCACGGCTGGAGACGATGCTCAAGGTGCTCGACGTGGACGGGGCCGTGCGCCGCGTCCAGGGCGGCTGGGTCGCCACCGGCGTCGAGTGGGTCTACGACGCCGGGCGCTACGCCCGCGTGGCCGAGACCCGCCGCACGGAGCAGCAGGCGATGCTCGACTTCATCGCCACGTCGGGCTGCCGCATGCGTTTCCTGCGCGAGCAGCTCGACGACCCGGAGCTGCCGGACGGCTGGACGTGCGGACGCTGCGACGGCTGCGGCGGGGTGACGCTGCCCCCGCCGCCCTCGGCCGACACGGTCGCCGAGGCACGGTCCGAGATGGACCGGCCCGGGGTGGCGGTCGAGCCCCGCAAGATGTGGCCGTCGGGCCTGGCCACGCTGGGGCTGGACCTGAAGGGCAAGATCGGCGACGCCGAACGCGCCGAGCCCGGACGGGCCGTGGCACGCTTCGACGGACTGGGCTGGTCGAACCCGGTTCGCGAGCTGTTCGCCCCCACCACCGCCGACGGCGAGACCCCGGTCCCGCTGCGCGGTGCCGCGGCGCGCGTGCTGGACGACTGGGACGCGCTGCGCGCCGAGGCCGCGGAGGAGGGTGCGGACCGGCCGCTGCTCGTCGAGGGCGTCGTCGCCGTGCGGTCGGTGACCCGACCGCAGCTGACCTACCACCTGGCCCACGGTCTGGCCGCGTACCTCGGCGTGCCGCTCATCGGCGCCGTCGGCCCCGCCCCGGGGGCCGAGGAACCCGGCCGGCACGACGTCAACTCCGCCATGCGCCTGGCGGGGGTGGCCCGCCGCCTCCGGCTCGAGCTGAGCGAGGCGGCCCTGGCGGGCCTGCCGGGGCGCCGCGTGCTCCTCGTCGACGACTGGACCGAGTCCGGGTGGACCCTGACGGTCGCGGCACGGCTGCTGCGCCAGGCGGGCGCGGAGGCGGTGCACCCGTTCGTGCTCGGCGTGCGCTGAGCGGCCGGCCCGCCTACTCCCCCAGCAGACCGCGCACGTCGTCGGCGTCGAGACCGCCGGCGAACCGGCCCGTCGCGTCGTCGACGACGGCGTCGAAGAGTGCCGCCTTGCGGGCCGCCAGGGCCATGACCTTCTCCTCGACGGTGTCGGCGGCGACCAGCCGGGTGACCTGCACCGGTCGCGTCTGGCCGATCCGGTGCGTGCGGTCGATCGCCTGCGCCTCCACCGCCGGGTTCCACCACGGGTCCAGCAGGTAGACGTGGTCGGCCTCGGTGAGGTTGAGCCCGAACCCGCCGGCCTTGAGGCTGATGAGGAACACGGGGGTCGCCCCGTCCGTGAAGCCGGCGATCGCCCCGGCCCGGTCGCGGGTGGCGCCGTCGAGGAACGCCGTCGGCAGCCCGGCCTCCTCGCAGCGCGCCTCGACCCGGCGCAGGAACGAGGGAAACTGGGAGAAGACCAGGGCCCGGTGCCCCTCGGCGGCCATCTCGACGAGCTGGTCGACCACGAGGTCGAGCTTGGCCGAGGTGACCCCGGTGTAGGCGTCGTCGACGAGGGCGGCGTCCAGAGCCAGCCGCCGCAGCGTCGTCAGCGAACGGAAGATCGCCGCCTTGTTGGCCTCGAAGTCGGTGAGCAGGCCGAGGAGGCGCTGCCGCTCGCGCTGCAGGTGGGTGTCGTAGACCTTGCGGTGGTCGGCCGTGAGCGGCACCCGCAGCACCTGCTCGGTCCGCGCCGGCAGCTCCGGGGCGACCTGCTCCTTGGTGCGCCGCAGCATGAGGGTGCGCAGCCGCCGCTGCAGCCGTGACAGCGCCCGGTTCCCGGCGGCGACGACCTGCGGGTCGTCGTCGCGGCTCGCCGCCTCGACCGGACGGACCACCTCGGCCCGGAACCGGTGCGAGGAGGGGTACAGCCCCGGGGCGACGACGGCGAGCATGGCCCACAGCTCGGTGAGGTTGTTCTCCAGCGGGGTGCCCGTGACGGCCAGCTTGAAGGGCGCGCGCAGGCGCCGTGCCGTCTGGTGGGCGCGGGTGCGGGGGTTCTTGGCGAACTGGGCCTCGTCGAGGACGAGACCCGCCCACGGCAGGTCCTGGAAGGCGGCGAAGTCCAGCCGGAACACGGCGTAGGAGACCACGACGACGTCGGCGCCGGCGCAGAGCTCTCCCAGCGGCCGGCCGCGCTTCGCCGTCGTGGTGGGCACCGTGACGACCCGCAGGTCGGGGGTGAACCGGCTCGCCTCGTCGACCCAGTTGCCGACGACGGAGGCGGGAGCGACCACGACGACGGGCCGCAGCGGCGCGTCCTCGGTCGCGGCCCGGGACCGGGCGCCCGCGACGAACGCGAGCACCTCGAGGGTCTTGCCCAGCCCCATGTCGTCGGCGAGGATCCCGCCCAGGCCGTGGCGGTGCAGGAAGGTCAGCCACTCGTACGCCTGGTGCTGGTAGGGACGCAGCTCGGCCCGCAGCCCCGGGGGTGGCGGGACCGGGGCGACGGTCCGCTCCCCGGCCGCGAGGGCGCGCAGGTCGGCCACCGCACGCCGCCACTCCTGCGAGACGTCGACGGTGTCGGCCAGGTCCTCCAGGTCGCCCCAGAGCTCGGCGTCGTACCGGCTGACGCGCAGGGTGCGCGAGCCGTCGTCGAGGGCGGAGGCCTCGTCGATGAGGTTCCGCAGGCGCCGCAGCGAGGTGTGGTTCAGGCGCAGCCACGCGCCGTCGGTGAGCAGCAGCCGCTGCTGGCCGCGGGCCAGGGCCGTGAACAGGCGGGTGAACGGGATCTCCTTGCCCGCGACGGTGACGGAGATGCCCAGGTCCAACCAGTCCGCGTCGCCGGACGGCGCCCCCTCGACGACGACCCGGGGCGGGGCGTCCAGGTGCCGGTAGTCGGGCAGGTCGGGCGCCTCGACGACGACGCCGGCGCCGGCGAGGGCGGGCAGCACCTCGCCGGCGAGGTCGAGGGCCTCCAGACCGGTGAAGGACTGCCCGTCGACGGGGTCGAAGCGCTCGAAGCCGGGCAGCGCCCGCACGGCCGCGACCGCCTTGGAGCGCAGCTCGTCCTCCGCCGCGGGGTCACGGGCCGGGTCGTGGGCGGCTCCCTCCCACGGCACCTCCCGTGCCTCGCCCGGCGACGGCCGGGGGTACCGCCACGACCACCGCAGCAGCGCCCGCTGCGGGGACGCGAACTCGGCGCGCGCCACCGGCACCGGGCGCGCGGGCTCGGGCAGCCGGACGCTGCCGTCCGAGACGACCGGCACGGCACGGCGCAGCCCGGGCAGGTGCTCGGCGAGGAGCTCGTCGACGTCGGCGGCCGGCACGTCGACGGGACCGCCGGCCACGAGCCGCCGCGCGCCGTCGGACAGCCGGCGGGGGCTGGGTCCCAGGCGCAGCACGGTGCCCCCGCGCCGTGCCTCGACCGTGAACAGGCCGGTCGTGCCCACGGTGCCCTGCCGGTCGGGAGCCTCGACGTCCGTGTCGTCCATGCTCACCACGGGATCGAGCCGGACACCGTCCCGGGTCTGCGCGGCCACGAGGCGCACCGACGCCGCCCCGGCGAGCAGCACCTCGTCGTGGCTCCCCTGAGCCACGAACGGGATCTGGAGCGCGGCCGCCTCGGCGAGGAGTGGCCAGAGCCCGCGCCCCGCCGTGGCCAACGGTCGCCAGACCTCGCGGCCCCGGGAGGACCCGTCGCTCGTCGCGGCGCCGAGGTCGGCGAACCAGCGCCGCACCGCCGGGGCGGGGGTGGCACGGACGTCGGCGAACGCGTACAGCCCGCGAGCCAGGGCGTCCCAGCTCGCCTCCGGGGCGGTCCGCCACCCGCCGTGGCGCGCCGGTACGACGGGTCGGACCGAGAGCTCCGGCGGCTCGTCGCCGAAGGCGCCGTCCACCCGGAAGCGCAGGCCGACGGGCAGGACCGTCCCGTCGCCCGTGCCGGACCCCGGATCGGGGGCCGTGACAGCGGCGAGACGGCCGCGCCACCCGGACGGCGCCGGCGGCCCGTCGGGGCCGTCGACGCCGTGCCGACCCACGTGCAGCAGCGCGGCGGCGACGTGCTTGCAGTCCGTACCGACCGGACAGCTGCACGTCGAGGACCCGAAGACGTACCGGCCGTCGACGTCGAGGCCGAAGCGCACCCGGCACCCGTACGGCCGCGCCTCGCTGCCCGCGACACGGGCGGACAGGACGCGCTCGTCCTCGTCCCAGCTCCAGGCGACGACCATGCCGCCCCGCTCGTACCCCTGCGCCCGTCGGAACGTCGCCGTCCCGACGAGGGCACCGATCTCCAGCGGATCGAGGCGGGGCGGGGCGGCGGGCATGGCGTCCATGCTGTCACGCTCCCCCGACAGCAGCGGTCGAGGCAGGCACGCGCTTGGCACACTATTCTTCCGGAGCGTGACGCCTCGCCCGGACCCGGCCCGGCGCCCGGCGCCCGGCCCAGCGCCCGGACGGGCGCCGGGCCGGCAGCGCTCAGAAGCGTCCGCGGACCGCCTCGCCGTGCGCGGGCAGGTCCTCGTCGTCGGCGACCGCGACGATCCGGTCGGCCACCTCCGCGAGGGCCTCGCGGCTGTACTCGACGACCTGGACGGACTTGAGGAAGGCGTGCACGCCCAGCCCGCTGGCGAAGTGCGCCGTGCCGCCCGTGGGCAGCACGTGGTTCGACCCGGCCAGGTAGTCCCCCAGCGACACCGGGGCGTAGGGCCCGACGAAGATCGCGCCGGCGGACCGCACCCGCTCGGCCCGTGCGGCGGCGTCGACCGTCTGGATCTCCAGGTGCTCGGCGCCGTAGGCGTCCACCACCGCGAGCCCCTGCTCGAGGTCGTCGACGAGCACCACGGCGGACTGCGGTCCCGACAGCGCGGTGGTCACCCGCTCGGTGTGCTTCGTGGCCTCGGTGAGGTCGACCAGCTTGGACTCCACCGCCCCGGCCAGCTCCGGCGACGGGGTGACCAGCACCGCGGCGGCCATCGGGTCGTGCTCGGCCTGGCTGATCAGGTCGAGCGCGACGTGACCGGCGTCGGCGGTGTCGTCCGCCAGCACGGCGATCTCCGTCGGCCCGGCCTCGGCGTCGATCCCCACCACGCCGCGCACGAGGCGCTTCGCCGCGGCGACGTAGACGTTGCCCGGACCGGTGACGACGTCCACGGGCTCGCACAGCTGCTCGCCGTCGACCGGGTCGGAGCCCACCGCGCCGTAGGCGAACATCGCGACCGCCTGGGCACCGCCGACGGCGTAGACCTCGTCCACGCCGAGCAGCTCGCAGGCGGCCAGGATCGTCGGGTGCGGCAGACCGCCGGCGTCCCGCTGCGGCGGGGAGGCGACGGCGAGGCCGGGCACGCCCGCCTCCTGGGCGGCGACGACGTTCATGATCACCGACGAGGGGTAGACCGCGAGACCGCCCGGCGCGTACAGGCCGACGCGCTGGACGGGGATCCAGCGCTGGCGCACCTCCGCGCCGTCGGCCAGCACCGTGGTGTGCTCGCGCGGCACCTGGTCGGCGTGCACCGCCCGCACCCGGCGCACGGACTCCTCCAGCCCGGCCCGGATCGCCGGGTCCAGCTCGGCCAGCGCGGTGCGCAGCGCCTCGGCCGGGACCCGCAGATGCTCCGGGCGCACCCCGTCGAAACGCTCGGCCAGGTCGCGCAGCGCGGCAGCACCGCGGGACCGGACGTCGGCGAGGACCGGGGCGACGGCGTCGGTCGCCTGCTCCACCCCGACCTCGGGGCGCGGGAGCACCCCGATCAGGTCACGGCGGGACAGGGAACGACCCCGAAGATCGATGCGTCGAATCACCCCACCAGTCTAGGTCCGACGGGACGCAGCACGTCCGGACGTCCCGGACAATGGGCGCATGGACACCCCGATCGAGGTCCCGATCCGTGACGACGTCATCCGGCTGGGACAGTTCCTCAAGCTGGCCGGCCTGGCCGAGTCGGGCACGCACGCCCGCGACCTGGTCGCGGAAGGCGACGTGAGCGTCGACGGCGAGGTGGAGACGCGCCGCGGCCGGCAGCTCACCCGGGGGACACGGGTCACCGTGGCCGGCCCGGAGGGGGACGAGACCGTCGTCGTGGCCTGACCCGCCCCGCTGTGGGCATGAAATCTGCCGCTCCACCGCGGGGTGGAGCTGCAGATTTCATGCCCACAGCGGATGGGGTGGTCAGGTCAGGACGCCATGTAGGCGGAGGACATGGTCCGGTCGACGTGCAGGTGCAGCACGATCCGGTCCGGGTCGTACTGGACCTGGCGGTACCGCTGGGCGTAGCGGCGGACGGCCTCGGCCACGGCGTCCGGGTCCTCGACGGCTTCCAGCGTGCCCTCCAGCGTCAGCCAGCGGCCGCCGTCGACCTGGCACAGCGCGGCCCGCGGCGGCTCGCCGTCGGGGCCGGGGCGCCGGGCGTTCCGCGCCTTGACCGATCCCCGCCGCGCCGTGATGCGGGCGATGCCGAGGTCGGGATCCCACGTGAAGGCGACCGGCACGACGTGCGGGGTCCCGTTCGCGCGCAGGGTCGTCAGGGTGGCCAGGTGCCGCTCGGTGACGAACACGAGCTGTTCGGGGTTGAGTCGCTTCACCCGCACACCCTACGGGCCGAACCCGAAGGTCATCACGGCCGGCAGGACGCCGTCGTGCAGGCCGCGCAGCACGGGCAGCTCGTGCGGGACGACCGGCTCGGGCAGCGCGACCAGGGGGAACCAGCGCAGGTCCGCCGTCCGGGCCGGCTCACGGACCTGCAGCTCGCCGGTCCAGCGGTCGGCCGCGAAGAAGAAGTCGACGCGCTGCTCGAGCGCGGGGCCGCCGGGGACGCCCCGGTGCTGCGCCGTCAGCGGCACCACGTCCTCCGGCGCCACGGTGACGCCGAGCTCCTCGGCCGCCTCACGCACCGCCGCGGCCACCGCGGACTCCCCCGGCTCGACGTGCCCGGCCGCCCCGGCCGCCCAGTACCCGTCCATGAACCCCGTGCCCTGGCGCAGCTGCAGGAGCACCTGACCCTCCCGGCGCAGCAGCAGGTACGCCGCCGGGACCACCCGGAACCGGTGGTCGGCGGTGCCGTCGTCCCCGGTGCCGGTCACGACAGGCAGCTCGGGCCGAGGAGCGCCTTGAGGTCGCCGAACAGGGCGGGCGACCTCTCGACCCGCAGCCCGTCACCGGCCTGCACCAGGGTCTTCTTGCCCGGCTCGGCGACGGCGACGTGCACGGCCGAGGACCCCGGGTGGGTCGAGAGCACCTCGCGCAGGCGCAGCATCACCGGTTCGACGCACCGGGTGTGCGGCACGGTGACGTGCACCGGGGCGTCCGCCACCGCCGAGGTGTCGGGCAGGGAGACCTCCTGCGCCTGCAGCTGCATCTGGTCGTCCCGGCGCCGGACGCGGCCACGGATCGTGACGACCTGGTCCTCGGCCAGCACCGTGGAGTAGGCCAGGTACGTCTCGCCGAAGAACATCACCTCGACGCCGCCCTCGAGGTCCTCGATCGTCACCGCGGCCCACGGGTTGCCGTTCTTGCTGATCTTGCGCTGCACCGACGTCAGCAGGCCGGCGACGGTGACCGAGGACCCGTCGGCCCGGGTCTCGTCGGCCATGAGCAGCGCGATCGAGGTGTCGGCGGCGCGCGCCAGGACGTGCTCCAGCCCGGACAGCGGGTGGTCCGACACGTACAGGCCGAGCATCTCCCGCTCGAAGGACAACCGCTGCTTCTTGTCCCAGTCGGGCAGGTCCGGCACGTCGACGGCGAACGACACGGCGTCGTCCGCGGCGCCGTCCGCACCGAAGTCGGCGAAGAGGTCGAACTGCCCCTCCGCCTCCTTGCGCTTGACCGAGATCACCGAGTCCACGGCCTGCTCGTGCACGACGAGCAGGGCCCGCCGCGGGTGGCCCAGGGAGTCGAAGGCTCCGGCCTTGATCAGCGACTCGATGGTGCGCTTGTTGCACACCACGGCGGGCACCTTGTCCAGGAAGTCGGTGAACGAGGTGAAGGCCCCGTGCTCCTCGCGGGCCGCGACGATCGCGTCCACCACGTTGGCGCCGACGTTGCGCACAGCCGTCAGGCCGAAGCGGATGTCCTCGCCGACGGCGGTGAACTTGGCCGCGGAGTCGTTGACGTCCGGTGGCAGCACCGTGATGCGCATGCGACGGCACTCGTTGAGGTAGAGCGCCATCTTGTCCTTGTCGTCCCGCACCGACTGCAGGAGACCCGCCATGTACTCGGTCGGGTAGTTCGCCTTGAGGAAGGCGGTCCAGTAGGCGACCAGGCCGTAGCCGGCCGAGTGCGCCTTGTTGAAGGCGTACCCGGCGAAGGGCACCAGCACGTCCCACACCGCCTGGATCGCGGCGTCCGAGTAGCCGCGCTCCTTGCAGCCGGCCTCGAAGTTCACGAACTCCTTGGCGAGCACCTCGGGCTTCTTCTTGCCCATGGCGCGGCGCAGCAGGTCGGCCTGGCCCAGCGAGTACCCGGCGAGCACCTGCGCGGCACGCTGGACCTGCTCCTGGTAGACGATGAGGCCGTAGGTCTCGTCGAGCACCTCGGACAACGGCTCCGCGAGCTCGGGGTGGATCGGCTCGATCTTCTGCATGCCGTTCTTGCGCAGCGCGTAGTTGACGTGCGAGTTCATGCCCATCGGACCGGGTCGGTACAGGGCGATGACGGCGGAGAGGTCGTCGAACTTGTCGGGCCGCATCTGGCGCAGCAGCGAGCGCATGGGCCCGCCGTCGAGCTGGAACACGCCGAGGGTCTCGCCGCGGGCGAGCAGGTCGTAGGACGCCTTGTCGTCCAGCGCCACCGTCTCGATCTGGACGGGGTCCTTGCCGTTGGCCTCGATGATCTCCAGGGCGTCCTCGAGGATCGTGAGGTTGCGCAGCCCGAGGAAGTCCATCTTGATCAGGCCGAGGCCCTCGCAGGTCGGGTAGTCGAACTGCGTGATGACCGCGCCGTCCTGCGGGCGCCGCATGATGGGGATGACGTCGATCAGCGGGTCGCTGGACATGATCACGCCGGCCGCGTGCACGCCCCACTGCCGCTTCAGCCCCTCGATGCCGCGCGCGGTCTCGACGACGCGCTGGGCCTCGGGGTCGGTGTCGTGCAGCTGGCGGAACTCGCCGGCCTCGGAGTACCGGTCGTGGTCCGGGTCGAAGATGCCGGACAGCGGGATGTCCTTGCCCATGACGGGCGGCGGCATCGCCTTGGTGAGCTTCTCCCCCATCGCGAACGGGAACCCGAGCACCCGCGAGGCGTCCTTGAGCGCCTGCTTGGCCTTGATGGACCCGTAGGTGGCGATCATGGCCACGCGGTCGTCGCCGTACTTGTCGGAGACGTAGCGGATGACCTCGGAGCGCCGGCGCTCGTCGAAGTCCACGTCGACGTCGGGCATGCTCACGCGCTCGGGGTTGAGGAAGCGCTCGAAGATCAGGCCGTGCTCGATCGGGTCGAGCTCCGTGATGCCCATGACGTAGGCGACCATCGACCCGGCGGCCGAGCCACGGCCCGGGCCGACGCGGATGCCCCGCTCCTTGGCCCAGTTGATGAAGTCGGCCACCACGAGGAAGTACCCGGGGAAGCCCATCTGGACGATGACCTCGGTCTCGTACTTCGCCTGGGCGCGCACGGCGTCCGGGATCCCCTGCGGGTACCGGGCGTGCATGCCCTTCTCGACCTCCTTGACGAACCAGGAGACCTCGTCCTCCCCGGCGGGCACCGGGAAGTTGGGCATGTAGTTCGCCCCGGTGTCGAAGGAGACCTCGCACCGTTCGGCGATGAGCAGGGTGTTGTCGATCGCCTCGGGCATCTCGGCGAAGAGCCGGCGCATCTCGGCGCCGGACTTGACGTAGAAGTTGTCGCCGCTGAACGCGAACCGGCTGCCGCCCTGGTCGTAGGTGGGCTCGTCCAGGGTCGAGCCCGAGTTGACCGCCAGCAGCACCTCGTGGGCGTGGGAGTCCTCGCGCTTGGTGTAGTGCAGGTCGTTGGTGGCCACCAGCGGGGCACCGATGTGCTGCGCGAGCTCGAGGAGCTGTTTCGAGGTCCGGGACTCGATCTCGATCCCGTGGTCCATCAGCTCCACGAAGTAGTTCTCGTGGCCGAAGATGTCCTGGTACTCGCCGGCGGCCCGGACCGCCTCGTCCCACTGGCCGAGCCGCAGCCGGGTCTGGATCTCCCCCGAGGGGCAGCCCGTGGTGGCCATCAGCCCGTCGGAGTACGTCTCCAGCAGCTCGCGGTCCATGCGGGGCCACTTGCCCATCTGGCCGTCCAGGGAGGCCAGCGAGGACGCCCGGAAGAGGTTGTGCATCCCGGTGTTGTTCCGCGACCACAGGGTCATGTGGGTGTAGGCACCGCCGGCGGAGACGTCGTCGCGCTTCTGGTGCTGCTCGCCCCACTGGACCTTCGTGCGGTCGTGACGGCTGGTGCCCGGCGTGACGTACGCCTCGACGCCGATGATCGGCTTGACGTCGTACTTCCGGGCCGTGCTCCAGAAGTCGAAGGCGCCGAACAGGTAGCCGTGGTCCGTGATCGCGATGGCCTTCTGG
Organism: Isoptericola haloaureus; assembly: GCF_036689775.1. Taxonomy (NCBI): domain Bacteria; kingdom Bacillati; phylum Actinomycetota; class Actinomycetes; order Micrococcales; family Promicromonosporaceae; genus Isoptericola; species Isoptericola haloaureus. Next base: position 300,287 of record NZ_JBAGLP010000116.1, read on the forward strand.
CCGAGCCGCGCCACCTCGGAGAAGAGGTCGTCCATCCGCGCGGCGCCGTCGAGCATGGAGTACTCGGTGTGCACGTGCAGATGGACGAAGTCGTCGGTCTTCGGGGTGGCGGCGTCCGGCATGCCCCGAGTCTAGGCGCGGCCCCCGACGTCCCCGTCCTGCCCCGCCGTGACGAGGTTCACCGGCTCACAGGTAGGCGTCGCGCAGCGTCTGCAGGGCGTGCGACAGGTCCTCGGGGTACTCGGACTCCACGACGACGTCCTTCCCCGTGACGGGGTGGGTGAACCCCAGGCGCATCGCGTGCAGCCACTGCCGCTGCAGCCCCGTGCGGGCGGCGAGCGTGGGGTCGGCCCCGTAGGTCAGGTCGCCGACGAGCGGGTGGCGCAGCGCGGCGAAGTGCACCCGGATCTGATGGGTGCGGCCCGTCTCCAGGTGCACCTCGACCAGGGACGCGGCCGGCAGCATCTCGAGCACCTCGTAGTGGGTCACCGAGGGCTTGCCGTCGGCGACCACGGCGAACTTGTAGTCGTGGTGCGGGTGCCGGCCGATCGGCGCGTCGATCGTGCCCGTCGTCGGCTCCGGGTGGCCCTGGGCGAGCGCGTGGTAGACCTTGTCGACCGTGCGCTCCTTGAAGGCGCGCTTGAGACCCGTGTAGGCGGCCTCGGACTTGGCCACCGCCATCAGGCCGGAGGTGCCGACGTCGAGGCGGTGCACGATCCCCTGGCGCTCGGCGGCGCCGGAGGTGGCGATGCGGTAGCCGGCGGCGGCCAGCGCGCCGACCACGGTCGGGCCGGTCCACCCCGGCGACGGGTGCGCAGCCACCCCGACCGGCTTGTCCACGACCACGACGTCGTCGTCGTCGTAGGCGATCGACATGCCCTCCACCGGCTCGGCGACGACCTCCACGGCCTCGGACGGGGCGTCCGGGACGTCCACCTCGAGCAGCGTGTCGGGCACCAGCCGGTCCGACTTGCCCACGGTGCGCCCGTCCGCGCGCACCGCGCCGGACGCGGCGAGCTCGGCCGCCTGGCTGCGGGAGAACCCGAGCATGCGGCCCAGGGCGACGTCCACCCGTTCGCCGGCCAGGCCGTCGGGCACCGGCAGCGTACGCAGCGCCATCAGTCCTCGCCCTCCGTCTCGTCGGAGGTCTGGCGCGTGCCGTCGAGCCCGACACCCCGGAAGGACAGCAGGATGATCAGCCCCGCGGCGACGACGATGGCGATGTCCGCGACGTTGCCGACGAAGAAGTCGGCGTAGGCGATCATGTCGACCACCTCGCCGCGGGCGAAGCCCGGCTGCCGGAAGATCCGGTCGACGAGGTTGCCCAGCGCCCCGCCCAGGAGCAGGCCCAGCGCGACGGCCCAGCCGAGCGACCCGATGCGACGCATCGCGCGCAGGATCACCACGACGACCACCACGACCACGATCGTCAGGACCCACGTGTAGCCGTTCGCCATGAACGACAGCGCGGCGCCCGGGTTGAACACCAGGGTCAGCCCCAGCAGGTCGCCGAGCAGCGCGATCCGTTCGCCCTCGGTCAGCGCGGCCAGCGCCCACCACTTCGTCAGCTGGTCGATGACCAGCACGACGGCGGCGAGGCTCAGCGCACCGACGCCGAGCCGACGGCGGCGGGCGGCCACCGCGGCGTCGTGCGTGGCGACGGCGTCGTCGGCGTCCTGGGGCGCGGAGGACGCGGTCTCGTGGGGAGGGTCGGGGACCGGGTCGGACCCGGCGGGCGTCGTGGACATCGCGCCAGAGTCTACGGCGCTACCGACGCTCCTCGCGTGCCTTCGCCTCGACCGACAGGGTGGCTCGCGGGAAGGCCTGCAGCCGCGCCTTGCCGATCGGCGCCCCGGTGACCTCGCAGGTGGCGTAGGCGCCGTTGCGGATGCGGTCCAGCGCGTGGGTCGTCTGGTCCAGCAGGTCGCGCAGGTTGTTCACGAGCGTGAGTTCCTGCTCGCGCTCCAGCGCGCTGGAACCGTAGTCGGCCTGGTCGTCACCGGCGCCGTCGCCGGAGTTGCGCAGGAGGTCGGACAGCTCGGCGTCGGCAGCGGCCAGCTCGGCGGTGAAGCGTTCCTTGTCCTCCAGGAGCAGCAGCGCGAGCTCGGAGACCTCCTGGAGCGTCCACGGCTCCTCGCCGTCACGCACGGGAAACTCCTTGACGTCACGCGCCAGGTTCGGGAACTCCTCGCGGATCGTCGCCCGCTGGGAGGTGGAGAGCTTGGACATTCGGCGCCCTTCCGTTCTTCGAGGTCACCGCAGAGTAAACGCACGGATCGACCCGCACAACAGCACGCGCCGACTGGGCGTGTCTGCTGGTGCGGGCCGATCCGTGCGCCGTGTGCTCCGGGTGGTGCGTCAGACGTCCTGCGAACGACCCGCCGCGGCGTTCTGACGCTGCGGCGGCAGGGCCGAGCCGCGGGCGTCCAGGTCGCCGAGCAGGTTCTGCAGGAAGCTCTTCAGGCGGGTGCGGTAGTCCCGCTCGAACAGGCGCAGCTCGTCGATCTTGCGCTCGAGCAGCGACCGCTCCTGCTCCAGCTGCGACAGCGTGCGGTGGCTGGTCTCCTCGGCCTCGCGGACGATGCGGGAGCCCTCGGCCTTCGCCTCGGCGATGAGCCGGTCGCCCTCCTCCTGGCCGGAGCGGACGTAGTCGTCGTGCAGCTTCTGGGCGAGCTGCAGCATGCCCGTGGCGGACTCGGGCTCGGCGCCCTGCTTGCCGGCGGCCGCCTCGGCCAGGGCCGGCGCAGGAGCAGGCGCGGCGGCCGGAGCCGGGGCCTCGGGCTTCTCGGCCGACTGCGCCGCGGCCTCGTTGCGGCTGAGCTCCGCGACCCGGCTCTCGGCCGCGGACAGCTTCGACCGCAGGTCGTCGTTCTCCTCCTGCACCGCCGTCAGAGTCCGGACGACCTCGTCCAGGAAGTCGTCGACCTCTTCGACGTCGTAGCCCTCGCGGAACTTCGTCGCCGAGAACTTCTTGTTGAGGATGTCCTCTGCCGTCAGCAGTGCCATCGTGTCACCTCGTTGCCGTAGCGCGATCCATGCACGGACCCGGAGCGTCCGTGGGTGCCCACGGTAGCCCACGGGCGCCGACGCGGCCCTCCGAGGACGCCGAGCACACGACGTCTTCACAGGTGGCGGGGCGGTCGGCACCCGCCCCCGGGTCACCGCTCCTCCCGTGCGGGCGAGGCGCCCGGCGGCGCCCCGGGCGGCTCAGAGGCTCGCGGCCAGACCGTTCGCGACCTGCATGAGGATCGACGTCGCCAGGAACAGGACGAGGAAGGCGAGGTCCAGGCGCACGCTGCCGAGGGTCAGCGGCGGGATGATCCGGCGCAGCGCGCGCAGCGGCGGGTCTGTGACGGTGTACACACCCTCGGCGATCACGAGGACGACGCCCCGCGGACGCCAGTCACGGGCGAAGAACTGCACCCAGTCGAAGACCAGCCGGACGATGAGGCACAGCAGGAACAGCAGCAGGACGAAGCCGACGAGGCTGAAGATCACGCTCACGAGGGCAACCTACCCGACGCACGACGCGCAGCCCGAGGGGCGTGCCCGGGCCGCGCGTCGTGGTGGTGGGTTCAGCTCTGGTTGTAGAAGGCTCCCGCACGGGCCTCGGTCGGCCGCGGGGCGACCTGCTCCTCGCCCGTGATCTCGACGTGCTCGGGCGAGAGCAGGAAGACCTTGTTCGTGACCCGCTCGATGGAGCCCCGCAGGCCGAAGATCAGTCCCGCCGAGAAGTCGACGAGCCGCTTGGCGTCGGAGTCGTCCATGTCCGACAGGTTCATGATGACCGGCGTCCCGCCGCGGAAGGCCTCGCCGATCAGCCGCGCGTCGTTGTACGACCGCGGGTGGATGGTGGTGATGCGACGCAGGTCGCCGCCGACGAGCGCGTCGGCCGGCACCCCGTCACGGTGCAGCGGCGTGACCTCGGCCTGGTAGTCGTCGTCACGCACCGGCTCCAGCTCCTCGTCGTAGTCGTCGAGGTACTCCCCGTCGGGGCGCTGGTCGTCGGCCAGCCCCAGGTACAGCATCGTCTTGCGAAGCGCTCCGCCCATCGCCCTGCTCCGTTTCGTCGGTACGTCAGTGACTTGACGGTATCCAGCACGACGCGCTAGGCGGATCGCGACACGCCGACGTCACGACAGGACGACGACACCCGCCTGGCGTCCCGCGACCTCGCCGGCGGCCGTGGCCCGACGGTGCGAGAACAGGTCCGCGTCGGTCATCGTGCAGCGATCGACCCGTGTGGTGACGACGCCCCGCGCGGCGAGCCGGGCCGTCACCCCGGCCGGCAGGTCCAGCCCGGCGGTGCCGCGCGCCGTGGTCGACCAGCTCTCGGGCACGACGGCGGTGACCTCGTCGCGCAGGTCCTCCGGCACCTCGTAGCACGCCCCGCACACCGCCGGCCCGACGGCGGCGCGCAGCCGGTCCACCTCGGCGCCGCGCGCCAGCAGGCGGTCGACGACCCGGTCCACGACGCCGGCGACGAGTCCCCGGCGTCCGGCGTGGGCGACGCCGACCACCCGGGCCACGGGGTCGGCGAGCAGCACCGGGACGCAGTCCGCGACGAGCACGCCGAGCCCCAGTCCCGGTTCCGCGGTGACCAGGCCGTCCGCGGTACCGGCGCTCATCGGGGGCGCACCGGACCACTCGGCACGCTCGGCCGGTCCGAGATCGAGGACGTCCGCGCCGTGCACCTGCGTGGCGAAGGCCACGGGGGCCCCGACCCACTCGGCCAGGAGGTCGCGGTTGCGCTGGACGCGCGCGCTGTCGTCACCCGTGGTGTCGGCCAGGTCGAGGGACGACCACGGCGCCGGCGAGACGCCGCCGTGCCGCGTGGTGAACCCCGCCACCACACCCTCGCCCAGGTCTGCCCGCAGCAGACCCGCGCCGAAGTCCTCGGGCAACATGGCCTCCTGGGCCCAGGGGACGGGTGAGGTCACTTGAGGAAGTCGGGGACGTCGAGGTCCTCGGCGGGCCGGGACTGGTCGACCATCCGGGGCACGTCCACCGGACGCTCGACCGTCACGCCCTCGCCGTTGCCCTCCTCGACGACACCGAGCTGCGCCGGGCGCGGGCTGCCGCCCACCGGCTCCAGGCTCGCCGGCACGTCGTCCGGGTCCGCCGGGATCGGCCGCGGACGGGCGTGCGCGGGCTCGGCGGCGGGCACCGGGGCGGTCGCCGGGGAGACGCCCTGACCACCGGCCGGCGACGCCGGGCTCGTCGCGGAGGCCGGGGCCGGACGCCCGGCCGCACCGTCGTCGACGGCCGGCCGGCCGGCCGCGGAGCTGCCGGTGACCTGCCCGAGCGCCCGGGAGTCCTCGCGCGGCTTGGGCAGTCCCCCGTCGAAGCCGGCGGCGATGACCGTGACCCGGACCTCGTCGCCGAGCGCGTCGTCGATGACCGTGCCGAAGATGATGTTCGCCTCGGGGTGGGCCGCCTCCTGCACCAGGCGTGCCGCCTCGTGCACCTCGAACAGGCCGAGGTCGCTGCCGCCCTGGATCGACAGCAGCACGCCGTGCGCGCCGTCGATGGAGGCCTCCAGCAGCGGCGAGGAGATCGCGAGCTCGGCGGCCTGGACGGCGCGGTCCTCCCCGCGGGCCGAGCCGATGCCCATGAGGGCGGACCCGGCCCCCTGCATCACGGACTTCACGTCGGCGAAGTCCAGGTTGATCAGGCCGGGGGTGGTGATGAGGTCGGTGATCCCCTGGACCCCGGAGTGCAGCACCTGGTCGGCGGAGTGGAACGCGGCGATCGCCGAGACGTTCCGGTCCGACATCGACAGCAGCCGGTCGTTCGGGATCACGATGAGGGTGTCGACCTCCTCGCGGAGCTGCTCGATCCCCTGCTCGGCCTGCACCGAGCGGCGACGCCCCTCGAAGGTGAACGGCCGGGTGACCACGCCCACGGTCAGCGCACCCAGCGACCGCGCGATGCGGGCCACGACCGGCGCGCCGCCGGTGCCGGTGCCGCCGCCCTCGCCCGCCGTGACGAAGACCATGTCCGCCCCGCGCAGGACGTCCTCGATCTCCTCGGCGTGGTCCTCGGCGGCCTTGCGGCCGACCTCGGGGTCCGCCCCCGCGCCGAGCCCGCGCGTCAGCTCGCGGCCGACGTCCAGCTTGACGTCGGCGTCCGACATCAGCAGGGCCTGCGCGTCGGTGTTGATGGCGATGAACTCGACACCCTTGAGGCCGACCTCGATCATGCGGTTCACGGCGTTCACGCCGCCACCGCCGATGCCGACCACCTTGATCACTGCCAGGTAGTTCTGCGGAGTTGCCACGTCGTTGCCTCTCGGGTCGTTCCGGTCCTGACTGCCACCGACCAAACCTTCAGGTTATAGTTGAAGGTGAGTGTTATGTCAGGTTGCTGCTTGCCACCGACGGTATTTCGCCGACACCCGCGCGGGCCGCACGTGCCTCGGCGTGTCGCGAGCGGTGTGACGGCTCTCAACGGGTCACGGGAAGCTCGGGCGAGGACACGTCGATGACGGCGACGTCGCCGCCGACCTGACGCAGGGTGCGCACGACCTCCACCTTCAGCGGCAGCCGCTCCGCACCGCCCCACCGGACGCTCAGTCCGTCGCGGAGCACGGTCTCGACGTCGTCCTGGGTGCGGGCGCTCACCGTCTCCACGCGGGCGGCCAGACCGGGCGGCAGCGCCGCGACCACGGCCAGCGCCGCCCGCAGCGCGCGGACGGACTCCTGCTCGAGCGGCACCGAGACCACCGGGAGCCCCTCCGGCACCGCGCCCCGACGGCCGAGGCGGACACCCTCGTCGTCGAGCAGCACGAAGTCACCGTCGTCCGGGACCGCGGCGACCGGTTCGCGCGCCACGACGGACACCTGCAGCCCGTGCGGCCACGACCGCTCCAGCGCGACGTCCTTGACACCGCGCAGCCCGCGGATCTCCTCCGCCATGCCCGAGGCGTCCAGCCGCGCCAGCGGCGTGCCGGCGGCCGCGACGGCGATCTCGTGGACCCGCTCGCCGTCGACGACGGACGAGTCGGCCCCCGTCACGGCCACCTCGTCGGCCTCGAGCGCCAAGAGGTCGGACCACCCGACCACCCAGCCGGCTCCCCCGGCGAGCAGGAGCACCAGCACGACCACGAGCACGGTGCGCCACGACCGGTGACGGCGCATCGCCGACCGCTCGGCCCGCCGTTCCGCCATGGTGGTCGACACCCGGGGGTCGGCCGCCGGCGACGGCGCCGGGCGCGGCGCCCGCGCGGGAGCCGACGGCCGGGCGCGCGCCGGGCTCGCGGCGGAGCGGGCGCTGTCGGAGGAGCGGGCGCTGCCGCTCGACCGCGCACCGTCGCCCGCACGAGCACGGGAGCCCGACCGCTGCGGGGCACGGCCCCGCGCCCCCGCCGACGGCGCGGACGTCCCCGCCGGGTCCGGCCGGGACCGCTCGGGCGCGCGGGGACGAGGAGGAGGACGCATCACCCCATGGTCGCGTCCGGCGCGGGCCCCGAGGGGTCCGCCACGCCGTGACGGGCCGCCAGGTCCGCGAGGACGACGGGGCCGAGCTCGGTGACGTCGCCGGCGCCGACGGTCAGGACGACGTCACCGGGACGGGCCAGCTCCGCCACGGCGTGGGCGGCCGCGAGCCGGTCCTCGACCGGGCGGACCCGCCCCCCGGAGACCGTCGCGCCGGCCCGGTCGGTGATGGTCCGCGCCGTCACCTGCGGGTCGACGTCCTCCCGCGCCCGGTACACCCCGGTCACCACGACCTCGTCGGCGAGCGCCAGGGCCGCGGCGAACCGGTCGGCGAAGATCCGCGTGCGCGAGTACAGGTGGGGCTGGAACAGCACGACCACCCGTCCGTCGCCGGCCACCGGGCGGGCCGCGCGCAGCAGCGCCTCGACCTCGGTCGGGTGGTGGTCGTAGCTGTCGAACACCCGCACGCCCGCGACCTCGCCGCGCGGCTCGAAGCGTCGACCCGTCCCCACGAACGTGCCGGCGCCCGCCACGGCGGCCGCCGGCTCCGCCCCGAGCAGCACGGCGGCGACGACCGCGGCGGTGGCGTTCAGGGCGTTGTGCGCCCCCGGCACGTCGAGGTCCAGCACGTGGTCCGTCGCACCCAGGGGCCCGCCGGACACGACCGCGCGGACGGTCCCGGCACCGACGACGACGTCCCGCACGCGGACGTCGGCACCCTCCGCGGTGCCGTAGGTGACCACCCGTCGGCCGCCCTCGCGGTGCGCGGCGGCCAGCCGGGCCGAGCCGGCGTCGTCCGCGCAGGCGACGAGCGCGCCGTCGGGGGTGATCCGCGCGGCGAAGTCCCCGAACGCCTGCTCGAACGCCTCGTGCGAGCCGTAGTGGTCGAGGTGGTCCGCCTCGACGTTGGTCACCACCGCCACCGTCGGGGCGTAGTTGAGGAACGACCCGTCGGACTCGTCGGCCTCGGCCACCAGCACGTCCGCGCTGCCGGCGTGGCCGCCCGGCACGGTCCGCTCCCCCGTGGCGTCCCGCCGTCGGACCGTGCCCCCGATCGCGAACGAGGCGTCCACCCCGACCGCGGCGAGCACGGTGGCCACCATGGCCGAGGTCGTGGTCTTGCCGTGCGCGCCGGCGACCGCCACGGTGCGCCGCCCCTGCATGAGGGCGGCGAGCGCCTGGGAGCGGTGCAGGACCCGCAGGCCCGCCGCGCGCGCGGCGGCCAGCTCGGGGTTGCTCTCCCGCACGGCGGTGGAGACGACGACGGTGTCGACCCGCGGGGTGCCGTCCGGCGCGACGACGTGGTCGGCGTCGTGCCCGACCCACACGGTCACGCCGTCGGCCCGCAGCGCGGACAGCGCGGGACTCTCGACGGCGTCCGACCCCTGGACCGGGGCCCCCTGGGCGGCGAGCAGACGGGCGACGACGGACACCCCGGCTCCGCCGACGCCGACGAGGTGGACGCGCCCGAGCGCCGCGACGGCGGACGGGGCGCTCATCGGGCTGCCCCGGCGGCCGCCTCGACCATGTCGGCGACCCGGGCCGCCGCGTCGCGGACCCCGACCGAGCCGGCGGCCTCGGCCATGGCGGCCAGCCGTGCCCGGTCCTGGAGCAGGGCGGGCACCTCGGCCGCGACCCGCTCCGGGGTGAACGCGGCGTCGTCGATCACGATGCCGCCGCCGGCCCCGACGACGTCGCGGGCGTTCAGCCGCTGCTCGCCGTTGCCGATCGGCAGCGGGACGTACACCGCGGGCAGCCCCAGCGCGGCGAGCTCGCAGACCGTCCCGGCACCGGACCGCGCGACGACGAGATCGCAGGCGGCCAGCGCGTGCTGCATGTCCGACAGGTACTCGCGCACGTGGTAGCGGGACACGTCGTGGTCGCCGGCTAGCGCCGCCACGGCCTCGCGCACCTCGGCGTCCTTGCCCCGGCCGGTCAGGTGCAGCACCTGGATCCCCGCGTCCAGGAGCGCGGCGGCGGCACCCGTCACCGCCCGGTTGACGTTCAGGGCCCCGGAGGACCCCCCGGTGACCAGCAGCGTCGGCAGGTCGGGGTCGAGGCCGAGCGCGGCGGCCCCGCGGGTCCGGGAACCGGCCGGGTCCGCCCGGCGCTCGTCCACCAGGGCGGCGACCGCCGGGCGCAGCGGCAGCCCGACGCAGGTGGCCCCGGCGATCGTCGTGTCGGCGAACGTGGTGCCCACGGCGGCCGCCCAGCGGGAACCGAGCCGGTTCGCCAGACCCGGGCGGGCGTTCTGCTCGTGGATCACCACCGGCACGCCGAGACGCCGCGCCGCCAGGTAGGCCGGGGTGGACACGTAGCCGCCGAAGCCGACCACGGCCCGGGCGTCGATCTCGGTGATGGCGTCCTGCGCCGACCGCACGGCCGCGCGCAGGCGGCCCGGCAGCAGCAGCAGGTCCGGGCTCGGACGGCGCGGCAGCGGGACCCGGGGGATCTCGTGGAGCGGGTAGCCGGCGGCGGGGACGAGGTCGGCCTCCAGGCCGGCCGCGGTGCCCAGCACCCGGAACGACGTCTCGGGATCACGGGCCCGCAGCTCGTCGGCCACGGCGAGCAGCGGGTTGACGTGGCCGGCGGTCCCTCCGCCGGCCAGCACGACAGAGCGCACGGAGGAAGTCTTCACACGCGCAGACCCTACCGGCCCCGGCGGCGCGCACCGCCCAGCACGGTGAGCGAGCGGCGCACGACGCTCGGGCGCGCCGCCAGCGCCTCCGCGGCACCCGGCTCGGAGCGCGCGAAGCTGATGACCATGCCCAGGGCCGCCATGGTCGTCACCAGGGCCGACCCGCCGGCGGACACCAGCGGCAGCGGGACACCGATGACCGGCAGCAGCCCCAGCACGACACCGATGTTGACGAACGCCTGGCCCACGATCCAGCACGCCACGGCGGCAGTGGTGATCTTGACGAACGGGTCCTCGTGCCGCCGCACGATCCGCGCCATGGCGACCCCGAGCACCACGAACAGCGACAGCACGAGCAGGGTGCCGAGGAGACCGAGCTCCTCGCCGATGATGGCGTAGATGAAGTCGTTGTGCGCCTCGGGCAGGTACCGCCACTTCTCGCGGCTGGCCCCGAGCCCGACGCCGAACAGCCCGCCGGTACCCAGGCCGTACATGCCGTGCAGGGACTGGTAGCACAGGCCCTCGGCGTCGGTGCACTCGCCGTAGGTCGCCAGGATGCGTCCCATGCGGTTGGAGTTGCCGAGCACGAAGAGCCCGACGATCGCCGTCACCGCGGCGGCACCGCCCAGCGCGAGCATGCGCCACGGCGCACCGGCGACCCACAGCGCTCCCGCCACGAGCCCGGCGATGACCAGCATCGTGCCCAGGTCGTTCCCGGCGATGACCAGTCCCAGGACGATCAGCGCCCCGGGCACGGCGGGCACGATCGCGTGCGCCCAGGACCCGAGCAGGTGCTGCTTGCGCCCGAGCACGACCCCGAGCCAGACGGCCAGGGCGAGCTTGCTCACCTCGGCCGGCTGCACCGTGACGCCGCCGAGGGAGATCCAGCCGACGTTGCCGCCCTGCGCGCGCGCCAGCGCCGGCACGAGCGTCAGCGACTGCAGGACGACGGCCACGGCGAGGGCCGGCCAGGCCAGCCGCTTGTACCACCGCACCGGCAGCCGGGCCGCGACCAGCAGCACGGGCAGGCCGATGAGGGCGAAGCGTGCCTGCGTCAGCCCGGCGGCGTAGGGGGACTCGCCGGCGGCGATCGAGGTGACGGCCGTGCTGGAGAACACCATGACCAGTCCGATGAGCAGCAGCAGCCCGGTCGCCCCGACGACGAGGTAGTAGCTCGTCACCGCGGAGTTCCACTGCCCCAGCCACGGCCGGTCGGTGCTGCGCGTGCGCGCCGCGGGCGTGACCGCCATCGTGCTCCCCTACGTCAGGTCCTGCACCGCGGAGGCGAACTCCTCCCCCCGCGCGGCGTAGGACGCGAACTGGTCCATGGACGCGCCGGCCGGGGCCAGCAGCACGGTGTCGCCCTCCCGGGCGGCCTGCCGCGCCGCGGACACCGCGCGACGCATCACGCTGCCAGTGTCGCCGGGATCGATCACGCGGACCGGCACCTCGGGCGCGTGTCGGGCCAGTGCGTCGGTGAACGGCTCCGGGTCGGTGCCGATGACGACGGCGGCCCGCAGCCGGTCGGCCCGGCTCGCCACCAGGTCGTCGAAGGTCGCCCCCTTGGCCAGACCGCCGGCGATCCACACGCCGGTGCCGGGAGCGCAGGCGGCCAGCGAGGCGGCCGCGGCGTGGGCGTTGGTCGCCTTGGAGTCGTCGACGTAGGTCACCCCGTCGAGCGTGCGCACGACGGCGGCGCGGTGCGCGTCCGCGGAGAAGCGGCGCAGACCGTCGCGCACGGCCCGGGCCTCGACCCCGTGGGCGCGGGCGAGGGCGGCGGCGGCCAGGGCGTTGGCCACGACGTGCGGGGGCGCACCCTGCGGACCGCCCAGGTGGGCCAGGTCGGCGAGCGTTCCCAGCTCCGCGGCCGTGCGGTGCCGGTCGGGGGCGTCGGCGGCCGTGTGGAAGGCGCGGTCGACCAGCACGTCCTCGACCACGCCGAGCTGGCCGGGGCCGGGCGCGCCGAGGGTGAAGCCGACCGCCCGGGCGCCCTCGGCCACGTCGGCCTCGCGCACGAGACGTTCGGTGCGCGGGTCCGCCACGTTGTACACGCACGCCACCTGCGCGCCGTGGTAGATCCGACCCTTGTCGGCGGCGTACGCCGCGGCCGACCCGTGCCAGTCCAGGTGGTCGTCGGCCACGTTGAGCACCGCGCCCGCCTCGACCGTCATCGTGAGGGTGTGGTGGAGCTGGAAGCTGGACAGCTCCACGGCCAGCACGTCCAGGTCGGGGTCCTGCGCCGCGGTCAGCACCGGGGTGCCGACGTTGCCGACCGTCGCGGTACGCAGCCCGGCGGCGGTCAGGATCGACGCCAGCATCTGCACGGTGGTGGTCTTGCCGTTGGTGCCGGTGACGGCGAGCCACGGAGCCCCGCTGCGCAGCCGCCAGGCCAGCTCGACCTCGCTCCACACGGGGACGCCGGCCTGCTGCGCCGCGGCCAGCAGCGGGGTCGTCGGTGCCCACCCCGGGGAGGCGACGACGAGGTCGGACCGTGCGACCAGGTCGGCGGCCACCGCCGGGTCGGCCGCGTCCGCGCCGGTCACGTCCGCGTCCGCGGCACGGCCGTCCACGGTGGTCACCGTGCCGGCCCGGCCGGCGAGCGCCTCGACGACGGCGCGACCCGTGACACCCAGCCCGGCGACGACGACCCGGGCGCCGGCCAGGTCGACGTCGCGCGCCCGAGGGCTCAACTGACGACCCACTCGGCGTAGAAGATGCCCATGCCGAGGGCGGAGAACAGTCCCGCGATGAGCCAGAACCGGATGACGATGGTGACCTCGCCCCACCCGGACAGCTCGAAGTGGTGGTGCAGCGGGGCCATCTTGAACACCCGCTTGCCGGTCAGCTTGAACGAGCCGATCTGGATGATGTCCGACAGCACGATGATGACGAACAGGCCGCCGATGACGGCCGCGAGGATCTCGGTGCGCGTCAGGATCGACAGCGCCGCGAGCGCGCCGCCGAGGGCGAGGGACCCGGTGTCGCCCATGAAGATCTTGGCGGGGCTGGCGTTCCACCACAGGAAGCCGAAGCAGGCGCCCATGACGGCGGCCGCGACGATCGCGAGGTCCTGCGGGTCGCGCACCTCGTAGCAGCCGGGTCCGGCGGCCGCGAGCCGCTGGCAGGACTGGTTCAGCTGCCAGATGCCCACCAGGATGTACGCGCCGAAGACGATGAGGGACGACCCGGTCGCGAGGCCGTCCAGGCCGTCGGTGAGGTTCACGGCGTTCGACCACGCGGTGATGAGGAAGTTCGCCCAGATCACGAACAGGATCAGCCCGATGGTCGTCCCCGCGAAGGCGAGGTCCAGGTCGGTGTCCCGCAGGAACGAGATCTTCGTCGAGGCGGGCGTGCGGGAGTTCGCGTTGGGGAACTGCAGCGCCAGCACCGCGAACGAGATGCCCACGAAACCCTGGCCGACGATCTTCGCCTTCGCGGTCAGCCCCAGGGACCGCTGCTTGCGGATCTTGGTGAAGTCGTCCAGGAAGCCGACGAGCCCCAGCCCCGTCATGAGGTACAGCGCGAGCAGCGCCGAGGCGCTCGGCGGGCGGCCGGCCCAGATCATCGACGCCGCGACGCCCAGCAGGGTGGCGGCGATGATGACGACCCCGCCCATGGTGGGCGTGCCGCGCTTGGTGAAGTGCGCCGTGGGACCGTCCTGGCGCACGAACTGGCCGTAGTTGCGGTGCACGAGGAACCGGATGAACAGCGGGGTGCCCAGCAGGGCGACCAGGAGGGAGACGCCGGCGGCGGCGAGGACGGCGATCATCCGGCGACCTCCACCAGCTCGTCGGCCAGGCTCCACAGGCCGGAGCCGTGCGAGGCCTTGACCAGGACGACGTCACCGTCGGTGAGGGTCTCGGCCAGCAGCGAGCGCGCCGTCGCCAGATCGGGCACGAACACCGACTCCTCTCCCCAGGACCCCTCCTGCTGGGCTCCCTCGTGGATGTGGTAAGCCCCCTCGCCCACCACGACCAGCAGCTTGACGTTGAGCCGCACGGCCAGGCGGCCGATGGCGTCGTGCTCGGTCCGCGCGACGTCCCCGAGCTCGAGCATCTCCCCCAGCACGGCGACCGACCGCCGCGAGCGACCGGCCATCACGGCCAGGGTACGCAGGGCGGCCCGCATCGAGTCGGGGTTGGCGTTGTACGAGTCGTCGACCACCGTCACGCCGTCCGCCCGCTCGGTGACCGCCATGCGGTGCGGGCTCTGCGGCGTCGCCGCCGACAGCCGCTCGGCCACGACCGCCAGGTCGACGCCGAGCCGCAGGGCCGCCGTCGCGGCCGCGAGCGCGTTGGTGACGTGGTGCGCGCCGACGAGCCGGAGCGCGACGTCGGCGGTCTCGCCGCCGGCGCGGAGCGTGAACCGCGCCCGGCCGCCGTCGACCGTGACGTCCTGGGCGCGCACGTCGGCCGAGGAGATCGTGCCGAAGCCGACCACCTCGGTGCCGGGCTCGGCACGGTCGGCCATCGCCGCGACACGGGTGTCGTCGACGTTGAGGGCCACGACGCCGCCCGGACGCACGCCGGAGACCATCTCGCCCTTGGTGCGCGCGATGGTCTCGACGTCCCCGAAGACCCCGAGGTGGGCCGTGCCGACCGCCAGGACGATGCCGACGTCCGGGGGCGCGATCCGGGTCAGGTCCGCGATGTTGCCGGGCCGGTCGGCGCCCATCTCCAGCACCAGCAGGCGGGTGTCCGCGGTCGCCCGCAGCACCGTCAGGGGCAGCCCGATCTCGTTGTTGAACGAGCCCAGGGGCACCACCACGGCGTCCTCGCCGAGCTCGGGCACGAGCAGCTGGCCCAGGAGGTCCTTCGTGGTCGTCTTGCCCACCGAGCCGGTGACGGCGGCGACGCGGACCTCGGCGGCCTCGCGCAGGCGGGCCAGCACGGCCCGGGCGAGCTCGCCGAGGGCCGTCTGGACGTCGTCGACGACGACGCACGGCACGCCGTCGACGGCGCGGGCGGCCAGCACCAGGGACGCGCCGTCCCGGACCGCGGAGGCGGCGAAGTCGTGCCCGTCGACGTGCTCGCCGGGCAGCGCGACGAACAACGCGCCGGGTGACACCTGCCGGGAGTCGACGACCACGGGACCGGTGACGACGGCGTCGTCCCCGGCGCCGTGCAGCGACCCGGCGGTCGCGGCGGCGACCTCGGCGGCGGTGAGCTCGATCATGCGGTGGGGGTCCTCTCTGCGCGGGCGTGCAGCGCGGCGCGCGCCTCGACGCGGTCGTCCAGCTCGAGGTCCACGCCGCGGACCTCCTGGAAGGTCTCGTGGCCGCGGCCGGCGACGAGCACCGTGTCCGTGCCGGCGGCCTCCAGCACGGCGCGCCGGACGGCCTCGCCGCGCGGGGCGACCTCCGTCACGGTCACGGTGCGGCCGGCGGCCGCCGCGCTCTCGCGGGCCGCCTCGGCGCCGGCGCGCACGGCGGCGCGGACCGCGGCGGCGTCCTCGTCGTGCGGGTCGTCGTCGGTGATGACCACGACGTCGGCACCCGCGACGGCGGCCGCACCCATCGCCGGGCGCTTGCCCGGGTCGCGGTCGCCGGTAGCGCCGAAGACGACGGCCAGGCGCCCGGTCGTCGTCGGGCGCAGCGCCGCGAGGGCCAGCTCGAGGGCGTCGGTGTTGTGCGCGAAGTCGACGACGACGCGGGGATGACCGTCGCCCCCGGGGCCGACGACCTCCATCCGGCCGGGTACCCGCGCGGACAGCCCGTCCCCCGCCTCGAGCGCGGCCACGACGTCCTGCGGGTCGACGCCGGAGGCGAGCACCATCACCACGGCCAGCGCGGCGTTGGCGACGTTGAAGTGTCCCGGCAGGGACGTGGACGTCCGCAGGGAGAGCCCGTCGGTCCGGGTCAGGGTGAAGGCCGAGCCGGTGCCGTGCGGGACCACCTCGGAGACGGTCCAGTCGGCCGCCGGGGAGTCCGGCGCGGGCGCCGTGGTCCGGACGGTCTCGACCGAGACGGTGGCCGCGGCGGCCATGCGCTCGCCCCAGGCGTCGTCGACCACGACGACCCCCCGGCGCGCCCGGGCGGGCGTGAAGAGCTCGGCCTTGGCGGCGAAGTACGTGGGCAGGTCCCCGTGGAAGTCGAGGTGGTCCTGGCTGAGGTTGGTGAAGCCGGCGACGTCGTAGACCACGCCGTCGACGCGGTGCATCGCGATGGCGTGCGAGGAGACCTCCATCGACAGCGAGTCGACGCCGTCCTCGCACATCGCGGCGAGCACCGCCTGCAGGTCGGAGGCCTCGGGGGTGGTCAGCCGGCTGGGCAGCACCCGGTCGCCGGACCGCGTCTCGACCGTGCCGACGAGACCGCCGCGGCGTCCCAGGGAGCGCAGCAGGTGGTCGAGCTGGTAGGTCGTGGTGGTCTTGCCGTTGGTGCCGGTGATGCCGAACGTGGTCAGCCGCTCGGCGGGGGCACCGTGCACCCACGCGGCGACGGGACCGAGCAGGGTGCGCGGGTCGTCGGTCACGAGCACGGGCACCGTCAGGTCGCGCAGCCGGTCGGCGCCCGCCGGGTCGGTCAGCACGGCGTGGGCGCCGCGGGACACGGCGTCGGCGGCGAAGGCCGCGCCGTGGGCGCGCGCGCCGGGCAGTGCCACGAAGAGGTCGCCGGCGGCCACGGCACGGTTGTCGCTGGCGACCGCGGTCACCTCCGCCGCGGCGTCCGGGCCGGGGACGGCGGTGGTCAGGTCGAACCGGGCCACGAGGTCGGCCACGCGTCGCGGGACGAGCACCGCGGGCCGGATGCGATCGGTCGGGGATGTCACGGGGAAGAACCTACCTGGTGCCGGCTCGTCACCAGGTCAGCGGGAACAGGTCGGCCGGCTCGTCGGACGGCGGGACGCCGTCGGCACGCAGCACGTAGCCCATCAGCTCGCTGAAGACCGGAGCGGCCACCACCCCGCCGTAGATCGAGGACCGGGGGCTCTTGAGGAACACCGACACCGTGTAGCGGGGGTCGTCGACGGGTGCCACGCCGATGAACGAGGCCACGTAGGTGGTGCCGCCGCCCTCGAACATCTGCGCGGTGCCGGTCTTGCCCGCCACCCGGTATCCCGGGACCTGGGCCGCCGTCCCCGTGCCGTCCTCGGCGGTGACGGCCTCCATCATGGTCAGCACGTCGTTCGCGGTCTGCGAGGACACCACGCGCGTGCCCTCGTCGCGTTCGGCGGGGACGAGCTCGCCGGTCGCGGTGCGGGTGCCGGCGACCAGGGTGGCCGGCATGCGCACGCCGTCGTTGGCGATGGTCGAGAACACCTGGGTGGCCTGCATGGCGCTGACCGCGACGCCCTGTCCGAACAGCACCGTGTAGGGCGTGCGGTTCTCGATCTCGTCGATGTTCTCGTCGGGCAGGATGCCCGCGCTCTCCCCCGGCAGCCCGAGCGCCGTCCGCTGGCCGAACCCGAACTTGCGCAGGTAGTCGTAGCGCACCGCGAACGGGATCTCCTCGCCCATCATCACGGTGCCGGCGTTGGAGGACTGGGCGAGGATGCCCGCGAGGGTCCAGCGCTCGACGGGGTGCGGGTGGGAGTCGCGGAACGTCTCGCCGTCGACCGTGTAGCGGTCCGGCACCTCGAACTCGTCCGTGGGTTCCCAGTAGCCGCCCTCGAGGGCGGCGGCCATCGAGATGACCTTGCCGGTCGACCCCGGCTCGAAGACGACGTTCACCGCCCGCGAGCCGTCGGCGACGTCGCCGGAGGTCCCGTTCGGGTCGACCTCGCCGGAGTCGGCCATCGACACGACGTCCCCGGTCCGCAGGTCCTGGACGACGGCGATCGCGTAGCTCGCCCCGGTGTCCGCGACCGCCTGGTCGAGCAGCTCCTCCGCCTTCCACTGCACGTCCGAGTCGAGGGTCAGCTGGACGTCCTCGCCGGGCTCGGCGGGGACGGACTCCAGCTCGGACACCGGGATCCGGGCGCCGTCCCGGCCGCGCTCGTAGGTCAGCGTGCCGTCGGTGCCGTCGAGCACGTCGTCGAAGGTGGCCTCGAGACCGCCCACGCCGACCTGCTCGCTGTTGACGTGCCCGAGCAGCGGGCCGGCCACGGTGCCGGCGGGATAGGTGCGCTCCGACGTCAGGTGGGAGAACACCGAGCCGTACAGGCCGAGGGCCGAGACGGCGCGCTGCACCTCCGGCACGACGTCGCGGGCCAGGACCACGTACCTGTCCTCGCCGTTCAGCCGGGCACCGAGGGTGGCCTCGCTCTCGCCCAGGACCGGGGCCAGCAGCTGGGCGATGCCCAGGGCGCCGTCCTGCACGGGGTCGCCGTCCGCGTCGCGGCGGCCGTTGCCGCGGAACCCCTGGATGTTCACCTGGTCGGCCACGATCCGGTAGCGGTCCACGGACGTCGCCAGCACGCGCCCCTCGGCGTCGAGGATGTCGCCGCGGTGGGCCTGGGTGACCTGGGTGGCGAGCCGGGCCTGCTGGGCCGTGGACGCCAGCGCGGGTCCCTGGACGACCTGGACGTCCACCAGCCGGCCCACGAACACCGTCACCACGAGGGCCGCCAGGGCGATCAGCCAGCGCTGCCGACGCTCGGGGTCGCCGGCCAGGCGTCCCGGCGCCCGGGGCGTCCGCCCGCGGCCGGCCGTCGCCGCACCGCGCGACGCGCCCGCCGCACCGGCCCGGGCTCCCCCGGGTCGTCTGGTCTGCACAGCACGATCCTGCGCCCCCGACGGCCGTCCGCCGCGGCGGCGCACCGGGCGTGTCGGGCTCACGGCTGCTCCGCGGGCTCCGTGGGTCCCGGCACGACGGCCCGGTCGGCGGCGGACAGCATGGTCATCTCCTCGGCGGGCACCATGCCGAGCCGCTCGGCCTGCTGCGGCAGCGAGGCCTCGGCGGCCCGCAGCTCGGACCGCACCTCCTGGACGTCCTGCGCGACCAGGCCCGCCTCGCGCTGCAGCCGGGACATCTCGTAGGACCCGCGCGCCATCGTGGTGTTGAGCAGCAGCGCCGCCAGCAGGGCCGCGACCAGCACCAGGGCGCACAGCAGCATGAAGGGGACCCCGGAGGTGGCCTGCAACGGCGCCCGGACGGCGTCGAAGCGACGGCCGGCTCCTCCCTCGACGGCGCGCAGGGGCGCGCGGCGCGGGGTGGGCTCGCCACGGGGCACCGGGTGGACGGTGGAGGCTCGCAGAGCACTCATCGTGACTCCTTCCAGGTCGGGCCGAGCAGGTGGGCGGGCGTGGGTCGCAGTCGGCGGGCGGCGCGCAGGCGGACCGAGGCCGACCGCGGGTTGCGCTCCCGCTCGGCCTCGTCGGCCTCCTCGGCGCCGCGGGTGAGGGCCTCGAGGTAGGGCCGGTGGGTCTCCGGCTCGACGGGGAGGTCGGGCGGCGCGCTGGACGTGGTGCCGCGGGCGATGGCCCGCTTGACGATGCGGTCCTCCAACGAGTGGTAGGACTCCACGACGATGCGGCCGTCGACCGCGAGCACCTCGATCGCGGCGGGGACGGCCCGCTCGAGCACCTCGAGCTCGCCGTTGACCTCGATCCGCAGCGCCTGGAACGTCCGCTTGGACGGGTTGCCCCCGGTGCGCCGCGCGGCCGCCGGGATGGCGGCGCGGACCGCGTCGGCGAGCTCGGCGGTCCGTGCCCACGGCTCGCGCTCCCGCCGTCGGACCACCGCGCGGGCGATCCGCGGGGCGAACCGCTCCTCGCCGTAGCGACGCAGGACGCGGGCGATGTCCGCCTCGTCGTAGGTGTTCAGCACGTCGGCGGCCGTGATGCCCCGCGAGGGGTCCATGCGCATGTCCAGCGGGGCGTCCTGGGCGTAGGAGAACCCGCGCTCCGGCTCGTCGAGCTGGAGCGAGGAGACGCCCAGGTCCATCAGGACGCCCTGGACCGCGCCGTCGGCGTGCTCGTCGACGACGTCGGCGATCTCGTCGTACACGGCGTGCACCGGGGTGAACCGGTCGCCGAAGCGGGCCAGCCGCCGCCCGGCGAGCTCGAGTGCCTGCGGGTCCCGGTCGATACCGAGCACCCGGGCGGTCGGGACCTGCTCGAGCACGGCCTCGGTGTGCCCGCCCATCCCGAGCGTGCAGTCCACCAGGACGCTGCCGGGCTCGGCCAGGGCCGGGGCGAGCAGGTCGACGCACCGCTGGAGGAGCACCGGCAGGTGGCGGTCGCTCGTCGGCCGTGCCGCGTCGTCCGGTCGTTCGTCCACCACGGGCCCCTCCTTCCTGTCGCGGCCCCGCCCGACCAGGTCTCCCTCCGCGTCGTTCTGGCGCCGGGGAAGTGCGCCAGACCCTCGCGGGGAGAGGCCTCGCCGTGCGGGGCCGCTGCTGTGCTGGTGTCGTCGTCGGTCGGTTCAGAACTGCAGGTCGGGGAAGATCTGCTCGGCCACGTCGGAGTAGTCCGCCTCCTGCGCGGACAGGTAGCTCTCCCACGCACCGGCGTCCCAGACCTCGACCCGGGTGCCGGCGCCGATGACGGCGACGTCCCGGCCGAGGCCCGCGTACTCGCGCAGGTTCGCGGGGATGACCACGCGACCCTGCTTGTCCGGCACCTCGTCGCTCGCCCCCGACAGGAACACGCGCAGGTAGTCGCGTGCCTGCCGGCTGGTGACCGGCGCCTGCCGGACCTGCTCGTACATGCGGGAGAACTCGTCCATCGGCAGCAGGAACACGCAGCGCTCCTGCCCTCGCGTCATGACGAGCCCGGCGGCGAGTCGGGAACGGAACTTCGCCGGCAGGATCAGCCGTCCCTTCTCGTCGAGCCTCGGGGTGTACGTCCCGAGCAGCAGCCCGGTACCCGGGAACTGGTCCCCCAGCGCTCCTGCCACGGTCCGCACCTCCCCTCGGGCTCCCGCTTCCTCCACGCTACTCCACTTTCCTCCACCGGGCGCGCCGATTCGGCCCTCTTTCCTCCACCTGGGCATCGGCGCCCCGCGTCGTCGCAGGTCAGAGCGTCGGGGGTGAAGTGGAGGGCCGAGGCGCCACCGAGGCCCTCTCGGCGGCTGCGCACCCCGCCGGACGCGTGACCCGGGTCACGGACCAGGCGTGGGACCGGATAGGCTGCGAGGCGTACCCGCAACACCACCGGAGGCCGCACCGTGCAGACCGACCACGTCACCGGCACCCTGTCGCAGACGCCGCCCGACGGCGGGCAGGAGGCCCTGCGGGCCGGGCTGGGCGAGCTGGTGGCCACCACGGCCCGCGTGCGCGACCAGGTGGAGAGCGTCGTCACCGGACGCCCCGACCTGGCCCGGCTGACGGTCGCGGTCCTGCTGGCCGGGGGGCACCTGCTGGTCGAGGACGTGCCCGGCGTGGGCAAGACCACGCTCGCCAAGGCGCTGGCACGCACGATCGACTCCCGCGTCGGCCGGGTGCAGTTCACCCCCGACCTGCTGCCGAGCGATCTCACCGGCGTCAACATCTACCGCTCGACCACCGGGGAGTTCGAGTTCCGGCCGGGTCCGGTGTTCAACAACGTCGTGATCGGCGACGAGATCAACCGCGCCTCGCCGAAGACGCAGTCGGCGCTGCTGGAGTGCATGGAGGAGGGCCAGGTCACCATCGACGGGTCCACCTACGCCCTGCCGCAGCCCTTCCTGGTGGTCGCCACGCAGAACCCGGTCGAGATGGAGGGCACGTACCCGCTGCCCGAGGCGCAGCGGGACCGGTTCATGGCCCGGTTGTCGGTGGGCTACCCCGACAACCAGGCCGAGATGCGCATGCTCGACGCCCAGACGTCGGCGGACCCCCTGGAGCACCTGGAGACGGTCACCCACGCCGACACGATGCTGCGCTTCGCGGGCTGGATCCGTGCCGTGCACGCGGCACCCGCCGTCAAGCAGTACATCCTGGACCTGGTGGGACGGACCCGGGAGCACCCCGGGCTGCGCCTCGGGGCCTCGCCGCGCGCGTCGCTGCAGCTGCTGAAGGTCGCCAAGGCGCACGCCGCCATGGCCGGCCGGATGCACGTGCTCCCGGACGACGTCCAGGCGCTGGCGATCCCCGTGCTGGCGCACCGCCTCGTGCTGTCGACCGAGTCCCGTCTCGGCGGCCTCGACGCCTCCGGCATCGTCGAGGAGGTCGTCCGGCAGACCCCGGTGCCGACCCGCGCGGACGTCCCCGTCGGCGGCGCCGCCGCCCACCACCAGCCCCGCTGACCATGGCGGTCGAGCAGGTCCTGGACGCGCTCCGGCGGCTCGTGCGGGTGCGCCCGACCGCACGGGGAGCCCTGCTGGTCTGCGCCGGCCTCGTCCTCGCCGTCGTCGGCGTCGTGCTCGACCTGCCGGACCTCGTCGGCCTCGGGGCCGCGGCCCTGCTCGTCGTGGCGGCCGCCTGGGTCTCGCTGGGACTGCAGCGCCTGGACGCCGGACGCGGCGCCCTCGACGTGGAGCGGCACCTGGCACCCCACCCCGTGGTCGCGGGGCAGCAGGCCACCACCCGTCTGGTCGTGCGCGCCCGCGCCCGCACCGGGGCAGCCTTCGAACGGCTCGCCCGGCTGCGGCTCTCCGAGCAGGCCGCGCACGAGCTGGCCGGGCCGCACGGCATCCGCGCGCAGGTGCGCGCGCACCCCGACCACGTGGCGGTGCAGTACGCGATCGCGCCGGTGCGACGCGGACGCTGGGCGCTCGGTCCGGTGCTGACCACGCGGACCGACGTCTTCGGCCTGGCCCGCACCACGCAACCGCTCGGGACCAGCACCGCGGTGTCGGTGTGGCCCCGGACCACCCGGGTGGCCGCGCGCAACGCCGCGCTGGGCGACGTCGACCGGGCCGCCGCCGGTGCACGCCTCGCCTCCTCCGACGACTCGGTGCTCCGCGAGTACGTGGCCGGCGACGACCCGCGCCGCGTCCACTGGGCCGGCTCGGCGCGCCAGGGACGCCTCATGGTGCGGGCCGACGAGAGCGCGGGGCTCCGCCCGGTGACGGTCCTGCTCGACAGCGGCCTGCTCGCACCGGCCGCGGAGGAGCGTCCCGGCGGCCGGGCGCCGACGCACGCCGCCGTCGCCGACGGCGAGTGGGCGGTCGAGCTGGCGGCGTCGATCGCCACCTCGTTCCTCGAGGCGGGCCACCCGACCCGCCTGGCCGCCACGGGCGGTGCGCACCACCCGCTCACGCACGTCACCGGCGTGCAGACCGGACGGGCCGTGGTGCTGGACGCCACCGTGGACCTCAGCGGGCTGCGGGGCACCGCGGCCGAACGCGCCCTCGAGCAGTCCGTGGCGGCCCTGCGCGCCGACCGGACGCAGTCCGAGATCACCGTCGCGGTCCTCGGCCCGACCGCGGGCGCGGCACGGCACGCGATCGCCTCCCTCGGGGCGGACGGGGTGTCCTGGGCGCTGCTCGTCGTCCCGCGGGCCGAGGGGATGCGCCACGACGTCGACCCGACGGCGGACGACCTGCGGGCCGCCGGCTGGCGGGTGACCACCTGCGCACCGGGCACACCGCCGGAACGGGTGTGGTCCGCCGTCACGGAGCGTGTCGCATGATCCCCCCGTACACCGGTCCGGTCGTGCGGCTCGTGGCCACCGGCCTCCTCGTCGCGCTGGCCGTCGCCGCGTCGATGACGGCGCTGACCGAGCTGGTGCTGCCCGGCCCGTGGGTGCGGACCGGCCTGCTCGGGATCGTGCTGGTCTCGGTCGCCACGACCGTGACCCGCGGGCTGATGGACGCACGGGCCCGCCGTCGCGGGACCACCGAGACCGGGTCCGGGTCGGCGCTGCCCACCCTCGCCGGGGCCGCGGTCGCCGGCTGGTTCGTCCTGTCGCGCTTCGGGGCGCCGACGTCGGACCCCGACCTGCTCGTCGGACCCGAGCACCTCGGCCGGGTGGTGGCGCGCCTGGGCGAGGCCGGTGAGATCATCCGCTCCCAGGTCGCGCCCGTGCCGGGCACGCTGCCCATCGCCCTGCTCACCGTCGGAGGGACGCTCGCGGTGCTGCTGCTGGCCGACGCCCTCGCCGGCGGGCTGCACTGGTACGCCGGGGTCGGGCTGCCGCTGCTGGCCCTGTGGGCCCCGCCCCTGGTGCTGGTCGGCGAGGTGCCCCGCACCGTCTTCGTCGTCGTGGTGGCGGCGCTGCTGCTCCTCCTGACGGTCTCGCCGCGCGGGGGCCCACGGCCACGCCGCCCCGAGCGCCCCCCGGCCCCCGTGCGCCGTGCCGAGGGGTTCCGCTCGGTGGTCACCACCGCGGTGGCCGTCGTGGTGGCCCTCGGCGCCGGGCTCGTGGCCAGCGCCTCGGACTCGCTGCCGGGGTACGCGGGCGCCTGGTACCAGGCGTTCACCACCTCCGGCGACGCCATCCAGCTCTCCGAGGACCTGGACGTGCTCGGGAGCCTCACCGAGCGGTCGGGCGAGGTGGTGCTGACCTACACGGGACCGTCCGAGGGCGTCGGCCCCTGGCGCACCTACACGACCTCCGCGTTCGACGGCCGCCGCTGGCAGCGGGGCGACGAGCGCACCGGCGAGCCGTTCGGCCCGGACGACCTGCTGTGGCCCGACGACGTCGACCAGGGCGACCTCGCCGGAGCGCGTGACGTGGCGGTCACGATCGGGTCGCTGCGCGACGACCAGCTCCCGGTGCCCGGCGAGCCGCGCCGGGTGGACGCCACCGGGACCTGGGGCTACGACGCGATCCGTGACGAGGTCGTCGGGGACCGGACGGACGAGGGCGAGACCTTCGCCGTCTCGGTCCGCCCCCGCGACCTGGACCCCGAGCGGCTGCGCGCCGCCGGCCCCGGCACGGCCGTAGACGCCTACCTGCTGGTGCCCGAGACGGAGCACTCCGCCGACGTCGCCGCGCTCGCCGCGGAGGTGGCGGGCGAGGCCCCCACCGCCTACGACCAGGCGGTCGCGCTGCAGCAGTGGCTGCGGGACCCGTCGTCCTTCACCTACTCGACCGAGCTCCCGCGGGGCGGGACGGGTGACCCCGTGTGGGACTTCCTGCAGCACCGCACGGGCTACTGCGTCCAGTTCGCCACCACGATGACGATGATGGCCCGCACGCTGGACATCCCCGCCCGCCTCGGCGTCGGGTTCCTGCCCGGCGACACCGTCGAGGAGTCCGAGGACTCCTCGACCTGGCAGGTCACCGGGCAGGACTCGCACGCCTGGCCCGAGCTCTACTTCGAGGGAGTCGGCTGGGTCCGGTTCGAGCCGACGCCGGCGATCCAGACGGGCGCGCCGCCCGAGCACACCACGCCGCGGGACGACGGCACCGCCGCCCAGGATCAGGCCGACCAGGTCCCGCCGGTGCCCGAGCAGGTACCGCCCGAGGAGCGCCAGGAGCAGCAGCCGGCGGCGTCCGCACCCCCGGTCGCGGTCTCGGGCGGCGCCGACTCCGGCGGTCCGGCCGTCTGGGTGTGGGCCGTCGTCGGGCTCGTCGTGCTCGGTGCCGCGGCCGCCGGCGTCGCCCTCGTGCGCCGTCGTCGCGACGACGGCCCGGTCGACGCCGAGAGGGCGTGGGAACGGGTCCTGGCGGCGCTCGCCCGCGACGGCGTGACGCTGCCTCCCCCGACCACGCCCCGGCAGGCGCCGGAGGCCATCGTCACCGCGGTCACCGCGGCGCACGGCCGCGAGCCGTCCCCCGAGGTGCGCGACGGGCTGCACCGCATCGCCGAGGCCGTCGAGCGCAGCCGGTACGCGGCACCGGACGGCTCCGAGCCCGACACCGACCTCGCGGAACTGGCCGAGGCCGTGACCGACGGACTGGCCGAGGCGCGACGTGCGCGGAGGGGCGTGACCTCGGGACGCTGACCGCGCAACGTCCGGCCGGGCCGAGCGACAGGGCCGGGCCGAGCGGTGAGATCGGAGGGGCCGGGGGGCGAGAACGCCCGACGAGGTGCGTCCGCCCTGCTTCAGGTCCGGGACGTCAGGGTCGAGCCGAGCTCAGCGACCTTCGTCGCGACGCTTGTTCCAGCGCTCCTCGAGGCGGTCGAGGAACCCGGCGCTCTTGGGCTTGGGCTTGGCGGTCCGGGTACCACCGGACGCCGCCGCCGAGGGCGTCACGTTGCCGTCGTCCTTGACGACGCCCTGGGGGCCCTTCTTGCGGGGCGCGGCGAAGACGAACGCGACACCGGCGAACATCAGCGCGAAGCCGACCACCCCGAGCCACGCCATCTGCGAGGCAGCACCGATCACGAGGAGCAGCAGGCCGAGGACGACGCCGACCCCGGCGAGCACGAAACGCAGCGGAGAACGCCGCCGCGACTGCTGAAGGGTGGTCGCGAGCCGGGGGTCGTCGCTCTCCAGCGCGCGCTCCATCTGCTCCAGAACGCGCTGCTCGTACTCCGACAGAGGCATCGGGCCCCCCGATCTCGCTGTGTGGTCGACTGACGTTCTTCTAGGATATGCCCGCTGAACCATGGATGGTAGTCGACGAGGGGGCGAACGACGTACCGAGCGCCACGGCGGACGTCCCGAAGCGCGCGCGGACCGCGTCGACGGCGAGCTCGGCCTCGCGACGGGCCCCGCTGCGGTCGTCCTCGGCGTCGAACAGGGTCGGCTGGCTCGAGAGCCCCGTCCGGGCTCGCAGGTTCTCCCCACGCACCCCGACGAGCCGCACGGCCAGCCCGCCCAGGTCGACACCGACGAGCAGCTCGCGGGCCACGGCGAACAGCTCCTGGGCCACGTCCGTCGGGGTCTCCACCGTCCGGGACCTGGTCACGGTGCGGAAGTCGCTGGTGCGCACCTTCAGCGTGACCGTGCGGGCGACGACCTCGTGGCGACGCAGCCGGGCGGCCACGCGGTCGGCCAGCTCGTGCAGCCGGTGCACGAGCTCCTCGCGGTCGGCCACGTCACGCTCGAAGGTCGACTCCGCGCCGATGCTCCGCTCCGCGCGGCCGGCCACCACCGGCCGCGGGTCCCGGCCCCAGGCGAGGTCGTGCAGGTGCTGCCCGGCCACGGGTCCGACGGCGGCTCGCAGGACGTCCACCTCGGTGTCGGCCAGCTGGGCGACCGTGGTGATCCCCCACCGCGCCAGCACCGCCTCGGTCTTGTCACCGACCCCGTTCAGGGCCCCCACGGGCAGGGCGCGCAGGAACGGCTCCGTCGCGTCCCGGGGAACGAGCAGCATGCCGTCGGGCTTGGCGTGCGTGGAGGCCAGCTTGGCGACGAGCTTGTTGCGCCCGATCCCGACCGAGCACGTCACCCCGTGCTCGGCGCGCACGCGCTCGCGCAGCGCCGCCCCGATCGCCGTCGGGGGCCCGAGCCGACGGCGAGCACCCGCCACGTCGAGGTAGGCCTCGTCGACGGAGACCTGCTCCACGACCGCGGTGATGTCACCGAGCATCTCCATGACCGACCGGGAGACGTCGCGGTAGGCATGGTGGTCCGGGCGGACCACCACCGCCTGGGGGCACTGCCGCAGGGCCTGCGTCATCGACATCGCGGACCGCACGCCGTAGGCCCTGGCCTCGTAGGTGGCGGCGAGCACGACGCCCCGGTCCCGACCGCCCACGATCACCGGCCGACCACGCAGCTCCGGCCGGCGTGCCAGCTCCACCGAGGCGAAGAAGGCGTCCATGTCCACGTGCAGGACCGTCGCGCCCTCCTCGTCCGTCCCCCAGTCCCGGCGGACGGCGGCGGAGCGCGGACCGCGGCTCATGACGCCGCCGTCGACGGCCCGTGCACGCCGGTGAGCGTGAACCCGGCCTGCGGGTCGAGCCGGAGCCCGACCTCGTCGCGGAAGTCCTCGGCGCAGGCCAGCAGCTCGTCGGCGCGACGAGCCGGCACCTCGTCCCCGTGGCCGGAGTCGACCACGGCGCGCAGCCGCGCCCCCGAGGCGAAGTAGACGCTCCACGCGGCCAGCTCGGGCTCGACCCCGCTCAGCAGCTCCCACACGGGCCGCGCACGACCCCGGCGCGGCGCGTCCCCGTGCCAGGCCACGACGGCGGCCGCAGCACGCAGCGCCGCGAGGTGGGCATGCACGAAACGGTCGCCGGCGTCGTGCGCCTCCACGGCGGCCGCGAGCTCGGCGTCGGCGCGGGCGAGCAGCTGCTGGACGCGCTCCGGCGCCGGGACTCCGTCACGTGCGGACATCACAGACCTCCTGACCCCGGGCGGGTTCGCCCCGCACCCTCATCGTCGAACACCTGTTCGACTCCTGTCAACAGCCCGGGTCGCGAGAGAATGTCGGCCATGGCCAGACGCTCCCGCCGCGCCCGTCGCGACCGATCCTCCCGCGAGGCACCGACACTCCCCCGGGAGGAGGTGCCGATCGACACCGGCACGGCGCGCGTGGAGGTCGACCCGGAGGACCCGCAGCGCCTGACCCTGCACGTCAACGGGGTGCCGAGCTCGTGCCTGGACCTGGCCGACCCCGGCTTCCTCGCCTTCGAGTACCTGCAGCAGATGGCCGCCGTCGTCGACGCGCTGCCCGCCGGACCGGTGCGGGCCGTCCATCTCGGAGCGGCCGGCTGCGCCCTGCCCCGGTACGTCGAGCACACGCGGCCCGGGTCGCGGCAGATCGGCGTGGACATCGACGCCGAGCTCCTGCGGCTGGTGCGCGACTGGTTCGACCTGCCCCGCTCCCCCGCCCTGCGTCTGCGCGCCGACGACGCCGGTCGCGCGCTGTCCGGCCTCGCGCCCGGCCTGGCCGACGTGGTGGTCCGCGACGTCTTCGACGGCGACACCACCCCGGAGCACCTGGTCGGCAGGGCGTTCGCGGAGGCGTGCGTCCGGGCGCTGCGACCGGGCGGGCTGCTGCTGGCCAACTGCGCCGACCGGCCGCCCCTGACGACGGCCCGGCGCGAGGTGGCGTCCGTCGCGGACGCGCTCGGGGACGACCCGATCGAACAGGGACGGCTCGCCCTGGTCGCCGAGCCGGCGATCCTCAAGGGGCGCCGGTACGGCAACGTGACGATCGTCGCCGTGACCTCGCCGGAGCAGGACGCCGCGCCGGACGGCGTGCCGGACGCACCGGGGTCGCTCGACGTGCGGGCCGCCGACCTCGGGCGGGCGCTGCGGTCGCTGGCCGTCCCCGCCCACGTCCTCGCCGGGGCGGAGCTGTCCCGGTTCGTCGCGGGGGCCGCGCCGCTGCCCTGAGCCCCGCTCACCCGGGCGAGCGTCCCGACCGGACGGGCGGCGAGCGGCGCCCGGGAACGACGCAGGCCGTCTCCCGACGCGGGAGACGGCCTGCGCTGGTGCGGTTCGCCTCAGAGAGGGACGACCTGCTCCGCCTGCGGGCCCTTCGGACCCTGGGTGATCTCGAACTCGACCCGCTGGGCCTCGTCCAGGGTGCGGTACCCCTGCGTCTGGATCGCCGAGTAGTGCACGAAGACGTCGGCACCGCCGCCGTCCTGGGCGATGAACCCGTAGCCCTTCTCAGCGTTGAACCACTTCACGGAACCCTGCGCCATGCTGATCCTTCGACCTTCCGTCCGGTGCACGGGCGCCCCGGACGGGCACCCGCCGCCGCACCGGACGCCGACGCCGGTTCGTGCGCTGCTACGCCGATGCGACGCCGGTCAGTGTGGCACGGATCACGTCGGTTTGCACGGAATCGTGCCCCATGACCGCCAGGTGTCACCCAGGCGAAACATCATGATTCATCGACCCGTGCCGCCGGCCCCGTGCTACTCGTCCCCGCGCTCGGCGAGGAACCGTTCGAACTCGGCGCCCAGCTCGTCGGCCGTGGGCAGCGCGGAGTCCTCCGCGAGCAGGTTCGTGCGCCCCACCGACCGGGCGAAGGCGTCGTACTGCTCCTCGAGCTGGTGCACGACCGTTGCGACCTCCTCGTTGTCGGCGACCAGCTCGGCCACCTCCACACGGGCCTGCCCGGCGGCCTCGTCGAGCCCGCCCGTGGCCAGGGCGAGCCCCGTCGCCTTCTCGAGCTGCTGCAGGGCCACCACGGCCGCCGGCACGTAGCGCGACTGCCCCAGGTAGTGCGGCACGTGCACCGCGAACCCCATGGCGTCGTGCTCGGTCTCCCCGAGCCGGTACTCGAGCAGGGCCTCCCAGGACCCCGGCACCTGGACCCGGCCGAAGTAGGAGGCGTGGTCGTCGACCAGGCCCTCGCGGGTCCCGTGCACCGTCAGGGTGAGCGGGCGTGTGTGCGGCACCGCCATCGGGATGCCGTGCAGGCCCACGGTCAGGGAGACGCCCAGCTCGTCGACGATCCCGCGCACCGCCGCCGCGGCGCGCTCCCACTGCAGGTCCGGCTCCACGCCGTGCAGCAGCAGGAAGCCCGTGCCCTCGTCGTCGACCAGGTGGTCGACGACGAGCTCCGGGGCGTCGTAGCCGGCCCACCGGTCCGCGTCGAACGTCATGGGAGGCCGCCGCGAGCGGTAGTCGACGAGCCGGTCGACGTCGAAGGTGACCAGCCGGGTCGTCGTGAACCGCTCCAGCAGGTGCTCCGCCGCCAGCTCACCGGCGGCGCCGGCGTCGACGAAGCCCCGCACCGCGTGCACGAGCACGGGCGCCGACGCGGGCCCGCCGTCCTCGGACGTCCCCAGGGTGCGCTCCACCGCGTCGTGATCCACCTCGTAGATGCTCTGCGGGTCCTGCACCGTTCCTCCTTCGCACCAGCTGCCGGGTGCGGTCGCACCCCTCGCGGGCCACAACCGACGGCGGCGGTCAGATCATCCCGGCCGGGTCGCTCAGCGCTGCGGCAGGCGCACGACCGAGACGAAGAACTCGTCGATCTGCTGCACGACGTCGATGAAGCGCTCGAAGTCGACCGGCTTCGTCACGTACGCGTTGGCGTGCAGGCTGTAGGAGCGCAGGACGTCCTCCTCCGCCTCCGACGTGGTCAGGACGACCACGGGGATGTGGCGCAGCGCCGCGTCCTGCTTGACCTCGGCCAGCACCTCGCGGCCGTCCATGCGCGGCAGGTTCAGATCCAGCAGGACCAGGTCGGGGGTGGGCGCCGCCTCGGCGTGCTCCCCCTCCTTGCGCAGGAACTGCAGCGCGCTGACGCCGTCGGACACCACCCAGAGGCGGTTGGCGACCTTGTGCTCGGCGAAGGCCTCCCGGGTCATGAGCACGTCACCCGGGTCGTCCTCGACCAGGAGGACCTCGATTCCGACCTGCTGCTCCGTCATGGACGACACCCTAGTCGGACGCCGGCAGGGTCCAGCGGATCGTCGTCCCCTCGGTGACGCCGGTGTCGATCCGCACCCGGCCGCCGTGGTGCTCCACGACCCTCTTGACGAGGGCCAGGCCGATGCCGGTGCCGCTGTACACCTCCTTGGGGTGCAGCCGCTGGAAGATCACGAACACCCGGTCGGCGTACTGCGGGTCGATGCCGATCCCGTTGTCCGCGCAGGTCAGCTCCCACTCGTCGCCCTCCGGTCCGGCGACCCGGCGGGCCGACAGGTGCACCCGGGGCGGCCGGTCCGGGTGGGAGAACTTCAGGGCGTTGCCCACGACGTTGCGCAGCAGCATGGTCAGCGGGCCCCGCTCGCCCTCCACCACCGGCAGCGGGTCGGTGGTCACCTCGGCCCCCTTGTCCGCGATGCGCTCGGACAGGTCGGCCAGGACGTGGTCCAGGGCGTCCGCCAGGTCCACCCGCTCGCGCTTCTCCCCCGACCGGCCGACCCGGGAGAAGCTCAGCAGGTCCTGGATGAGCCGCTGCATGCGGTGGGCGCCGTCCACGGCGAAGGCGATGTACTGGTCGGCGCGGTCGTCGAGCTGGTCGCCGTAGCGCTTCTGCAGCAGCTGGGTGAAGCTGGCCACCTTGCGCAGCGGCTCCTGCAGGTCGTGGGAGGCGACGTAGGCGAACTGCTCCAGGTCGCGGTTCGACCGTTCCAGCTCGGCGGCCTGCTGCCGCAGGCGCACGTGGGCGTCCTCGACCTCCTGGTGCGCCGCCCGGGCGTCCGCCACCTGGGCGACGAGCTCGCGCCGCATGTCCTCGACGTCGCGCGACAACGCCGCCACCTCGCCCGAGCCGACCAGGGGGATCTCGTGGTCGTGCTCTCCCGTGCTGGCGGCGCGCACCTCGGAGGCGAGGGTGGCCAGCGGCGTCGTGAGGCCCACGCGCACCTCCCGCCAGACCGCGAACGCCACCGCGACGCCGACACCGCCGAGAAGCAGCACGACCGCGAGGAGCACCTCGTTCCAGACCCTGGCGTCGTCGATGGCCTCGGCGTCCGCCCCCGCGGTCAGCAGCTGCAACGAGAACAGCGTGGCGACCACCGCGACCACGAGGCCGCCGACGAGAGCGACGGTCGCCCACCGCAGCAGCCGGCGTACGCGGTCCAGCACCGAGCTCGACGCGCTCATCGGGCCCACTCCACCGAGTCGGCCAGCGTCGAGGACCGCTCCCCCGGCACGTCGTCGGCACCGGTCCACCCGACGACCAGCATCGCGGCGTCGTCGACCAGCGGGCCGCCGTGCAGCCGCCGCACCCGGCGCAGGACGCGCTCGACGATCCCGACGATCCCGTCGGTGTCCAGCTCGTCCTGGACCAGGTCGGCCAGGCCGGCCAAGCCCACGCGCAGCGCCCCGCGCCGTCGTCCACCCGCCGCGGGACCGGGAGGATCCTCGGCGGCCAGCGACGCCTCCACGAGTCCGTCGGTGTAGGTCAGCACGGCGAAGGGCTCGCCGAGGGGGATCCGCTGCGTCGGCCACCCCCCGGGTACCGGGACGCCCAGCGCCCGGCCGCGCTCGACCGGACGCACGACGCTGCAGCGCACGCCGCCGACGGGCCCCGTGAGGAGCATGGGCGCCAGATGCCCGGCGAGACAGACGTCGACGGTGGACCGGTCGGCGGCGATCGTCACCTGGCACAGCGTCACGAAGATCTCCGGCCGCGCACGCTCGGTGCGCAGCACCGTCTCCAGCCCCGCGAAGATCTCCTCGGGCGGCGTCCCGGTGAGTACCAGCGTCCGCCACGCCGTGCGCAGGGTCGCCCCGAGCGCCGCCTCGTCCGGCCCGTGGCCCGCCACGTCGCCGATGACCGAGAGCACCCGGCCGTCCGCCGTCTCCACCGTGTCGAAGAAGTCGCCCCCCAGCAGCCCCTCCCCGCCGGGCAGGTAGCCCACCATGACCGAGACCGCGGGGTCCTCGACGAGCGGCCGGGGCAGCAGCGCCTTCTCGAGGCGCTCGGTCTCCGCCGCCCGCACCTCGCTGCGGTACAGCGCGCGCTCCTGGGCCACCGACCGGCGCCGCTGCAGGGCGTACCGCAACGACCGCCCGAGCAGGTCCGGTCCGACCTCGCCCTTGACGAGGTAGTCGTCGGCGCCGGCCGCGACCGCCTCGACGCCCCGGTCCACGCTGCCCAGTCCGGTCAGCACCACCAGGGCGGGCGGCGCGGCGTGCCGGGTGCCCGCCCGCCGCAGCCGTTGCACGGCGTCCAGACCGACGGCGTCCGGGAGCCCGAGGTCGACCACGAGACAGTCCACCGAGCCGGTGGCGACCTCGTCCTCGGCCTCGGAGACCGAGACGACACGGCGCAGCTCGACGTCGATCTCGGCGTCGGAGAGCAGCTCGTCGACCAGCACCGCGTCGCCGTCGTCGTCCTCGACCAGCAGGACGCACGGCAGCGACCCGTGCGCCGGCTCGGCGCCGTCGTGATCCCCGTCGCCGCTGCTCATGCGGGTGATCCTATGCGCCAGTGTGCTCCACGTCACCGGCCGCGGGCGGCGCGTCGTGGCACATCACCCCGACCGCACGCACGACAGGGCGCCCGGACGTGGAATGATGGTCGGCCGCACACCGAGCAGCACCGGGAGGACGCGTGGCGGGCAGGCACGACGAGCTGGCGCGCGAGCAGGTGGTCGTCGACCGCCTCTACGAGCGACTGGACGAGCTGCGCGCCACCGCGCGCGAGCGGCTCGCGGCGGTCCGACGCGAGGGGCCGTCGGGGTCGCCGCAGAACCGCAGCGAGCGCGACGCCTTCGCCACCATGTACGCGGACCGGGCGGCCCGCCTGGACGCCGTCGAGGACCGGCTCGCCTTCGGGCGGCTCGACCTCGAGACCGGCGAGGAGCGGTACATCGGCCGGATCGGCCTGACCGACGACGAGCACCGCACGCTGCTCACCGACTGGCGCGCGCCCGCCGCCCAGGCCTTCTACCGCGCCACCGCACGGCACCCGGACGGCGTGCGTCGACGTCGTCACGTCGTGACCACGGGGCGGACCGTCACCGGTCTGGAGGACGAGGTCCTGGACCTCGACGCCGTCGACGACGGGCTCGACGTCTCCACGCTGTCGGGCGAGGGCGCGCTGCTCGCGTCGCTGGCGCGGCGCCGGACCGGCCGGATGTCCGACATCGTGGCGACGATCCAGGGCGAGCAGGACCGCATCGTGCGCGACGAGCTCGGCGGGGCCGTGGTCGTGCAGGGCGGGCCCGGCACCGGCAAGACCGCCGTGGCCCTGCACCGCGCCGCCTACCTGCTGTACGCCCACCGCCGGCTCCTCGAGCGCTCCGGCGTGCTGCTCGTCGGTCCCAGCCGTGCGTTCCTGCGCTACATCGACCAGGTGCTGCCCTCCCTCGGCGAGACCGGCGTGGTGTCGACCACGATCGCCGAGCTGCTGCCCGGGCTGACCGCGGACGGCGTCGAGACGCCCGCCGCCGCGGAGATCAAGGGCCGGCTGCTCTGGCGCGCGGCGATCAAGCGGGCCGTGCGCGCCCGCGAGCGCGTCCCCGCGCAGGACGTGCCGGTACGCATCGACGGCGTCGAGCTGCACGTGCGCCGCCGGGACGTGCGCGACGCGATGGCGCGCGCCCGCCGCACGCACAAGCCGCACAACGAGGCGCGCGCGACCTTCGTGCGCGAGATGCTCGGCAAGCTGGTCGAGCAGTACCGCGAGCGCACCCAGCGCGAGGTGACCGAGCACGACCTCGCGGTGCTGACCGAGGACCTGCGCTCGGACCGGGACGTGCGGGTGGCGATCAACCTCGCGTGGTTCCCGATCACGCCCGAGCGGCTCGTGGCCGACCTGTGGGCCAAGCCGCACCGGCTGGCGGAGGCAGCACCGGAGCTGACGGAGGACGAGCGGGCCGCGCTGCGCCGCGACCGCGGCGCACGCTGGACCGAGTCGGACGTGCCGATCCTCGACGAGGCGGCCGAGCTGCTCGGCGAGGACGACACCGTCGCGCGGGCCGAGGCCCAGGCCGCCGAGGCACGCCGCGCGGCCGAGGTCGAGTACGCCCGCCAGATGCTGGAGAGCTCCGGCGCGGGCCAGGGCATGGTCGACGCCGAGACCCTGGCGGCGCGGTTCGCCGAGTCCGGACCCACCCTGACGACGGCGGAGCGCGCGGCGTCGGACCGGTCGTGGACCTACGGGCACGTCGTGGTCGACGAGGCGCAGGAGCTCAGCCCGATGGCGTGGCACACCCTGGTGCGCCGGGTGCCCACCCGCTCCCTGACGATCGTCGGGGACGTCGCGCAGACCTCGTCCGCGGCCGGGTCCCGCTCGTGGCAGAAGACCCTCGGGTCGGTCCTGCGCGACGGCTGGCGCCTGCACGAGCTGACGGTCTCCTACCGGACCCCGGCCGAGGTCGCCACGACCGCGCAGCGTGTCGCGGTCGAGGCCGGGCTGCCCGTGTCCCCGCTCACGGCCGCCCGCGACGTGGCCGACGCCCTCGTCGTCGCGCCCACCGACGACCTCGTCGCCGAGACCGCACGCCGCGTCGCCGCCGAGGCGCGCGAGCACGTCGACCCCGACGGCGCCGGACGGGTGGCCGTCATCGCCCCCGAGGACGCCGTGGCAGGACTGCGCGCACCGGTCGCCGCCGCGGTGGCCGACGCCCTCGGCGCCGACGAGGCCGCGCGGCTGGACCGGCAGCGCCCCGAGGACGCCCAGGTCCTCGTCGCCCCGCCGCGAGAGATCAAGGGGCTCGAGTTCGACGCGGTCGTGGTCGTCGAGCCGGCGGCCGTGGCCGCCGGCGCCGGCGGCTGGGGAGACCTCTACGTGGCCATGACGCGCCCCACCCAGCGTCTGGTCGTCGTGCACGCCGCGGACCTGCCGGCGGGGCTCGTGCACGAGGGGTGAGACACGTTTGGCCCCGACGCCCCGGGAGGCGCACCATAGGGTCGTGCTGCGCGCCCTCCTTCTCGAGAACATCCACCCTGACGCCGTCGCCATCCTGGAAGCGGCGGGCATCGAGGTCGAGACCCGACCCGGTGCCCTCGACGAGTCCGAGCTGATCGAGACTCTCGCGGACTTCCAGATCCTCGGCATCCGGTCCAAGACCCAGGTCACCCGCCGGGTGATCGAGGCCTCCCCCGGTCTGCTGGCGGTCGGGACGTTCTCGATCGGCACCAACCAGATCGACCTCGAGGCCGCCGCCGGCCACGGCGTCGCCGTGTTCAACGCCCCGTTCTCCAACACCCGCTCTGTCGTCGAGCTGGCCGTCTCGGAGATCATCGCCCTGACCCGCCGGCTGACGGTGCGCGACAAGGCGCTGCACGACGGTGTGTGGGACAAGACGGCCGACGGGTCGCACGAGGTCCGCGGCCGCACGCTGGGCATCATCGGCTACGGCAACATCGGCTCCCAGCTGTCGGTGCTGGCCGAGAACCTCGGCATGAACGTGGTCTTCTTCGACACCTCCGAGAAGCTGGCCCTCGGCAACGCCCGTCGGGTCGAGACCCTCGGCGAGCTGCTCGAGGTCTCCGACACCGTGACGATCCACGTCGACGGACGCGCCGGGAACGCCGGGCTGTTCGGGGACGACCTGTTCGCCCGCATGAAGCCGGGCGCGATCTTCCTCAACCTCTCGCGCGGTTTCGTCGTCGACGTCGAGGCGCTGCGCGAGCACATCCTCAGCGGCCACCTGTCCGGGGCCGCGGTCGACGTCTTCCCGACCGAGCCGAAGAAGCGCGGAGACCACTTCGAGTCGCCGCTGCGCGGCCTGGACAACGTGATCCTCACCCCGCACGTGGGCGGGTCGACCGAGGAGGCCCAGCAGAGCATCGGTCTGTTCGTGGCCAAGAAGCTGCGTGACTACCTGCTCACGGGATCGACCACGCTGTCCGTCAACCTGCCCAACCTGCAGCTCGAGCACACCGGTGTGGGCCGTATCGCCCTGCTGCACCGCAACGTGCCGGGTGTGCTGGCGGCCGTCAACCAGGTCTTCGCCGACCACGGCGCGAACATCGAGGCCCAGATGCTCGCCACGCACGGCGAGCTCGGCTACGTGGTCACCGACATCTCCGACGTGACCCACCGCGGCGCCTCGAGCAAGCTCATGGCGATGGACACCACGGTGCGCCTGCGGATCCGGGACGCGTTCGACCGGCCGGAGTTCCCTCCGGGTCCGGCCGCGCACTGAGGCGCGCTCACCCCTCCGCACGCTGCGCGGCGGACGACTCGCGTTCGAGTCGCTCCGCCCGCAGCGAGGTGATCGCCGCCTCGAAGTCCTCCAGGGAGTCGAAGTCCTGGTAGACCGAGGCGAACCGCAGGTACGCCACCTCGTCCAGCTCCCGCAGCGGTCCGAGGATCGCCAGACCGATCTCGTAGGCGTCGATCTCGGCGCTGCCGCTGGAGCGCAACGTCTCCTCGACCCGCTGTGCGAGCAGCGCGAGGTCGTCGCCGCTGACGGGCCGGCCCTGGCAGGCCTTGCGGACCCCGGAGACGACCTTCTCGCGGCTGAACGGCTCGGTGGCGCCGGAGCGCTTGACGACCGACAGGCTCGCGGTCTCGATCGTCGTGAACCGACGCTGGCACTCGGGGCACTGACGGCGTCGGCGGATCGACGCACCGTCGTCCGAGGTCCGCGAGTCGACGACGCGCGAGTCGGCGTGCCGGCAGAAAGGGCAGTGCATCCGAGGTCTCCTGCGGTCGGTGCCGGGCCCCTGCCCGGCTGCCCGACGAAAGTATGCGCAGGCCCGCCTCCGGTGCAACACAGCCCGCGCCGGCTACGACCTCGGCAGCACCAGCACCTGCCCCACCCGCAGGGACGACTCCGTCATACCGTTCAGGTCGCGAAGCTCGGCGACGACGTCGCGCACGTCCTGGCCGGGGTCGGTCAGGGGCGCCGCGAAGTCCCAGAGCGTCTCCCCGGGCGCGACCGTGTGCAGGCGGACCTCCAGGGGCTCACCGGGCGAGCCCGCCACCGCCTGCCCCCCGGCGAAGGCGAGCGGCAGGCTGACCGCCAGCGCCAGCACGGCCAGCACGACCCGTCCGCGGGCCGTCAGCCGCAGCCCGGTCAGCCCCCACCTGTCCTGCACGCTGATCGGGTGTGCCGTCATCGTGGTCATGACGCCTGTCCCTCCGGCTCGAGTTCGTTCGTACAGACGTTCGTGGAACACATGTTCGTCGAACACGTGTTTTATTAGTACCACGACACGGCGACACGAGTCGAGAGATGTCGAACAGATGTTTGATGTCGCAGGTGATCTGGCCTAGGCTGACCGCAGCGGGATGGCAGGAATGTCGGGTTCACCCCGGCGGACCCGTCCCCGCACCCAGACACGGCACGACGGGAGCGACGCATGACGACGCGACAGCACAACGACGGGACGGGCACCGGCGACGGCCTGGCGTCGGTCTCGGAGCTCGCCCCCGGACCGGACCGGCTCACGGCACGCCAGCGCGGCGTGCTCACCACGATCCGCGAGTCGGTCGAGTCACGGGGCTACCCGCCCACCATGCGCGAGATCGGCGAGGCCGTCGGCCTGGCGAGCCCCTCGTCCGTCAAGCACCAGCTGACCGTGCTCGAGCGCAAGGGCTACCTGCGCCGCGACCCGAACCGGCCGCGCGCGATGGAGGTCGTCGACCCGGACACCGGTCGGACCGCCAGCACCACAGCGCCCCCCGCGCCGCCCGTGCCCGCCGCGCCGACGCCGGACGGCGAGGGCGAGGAGACGCCGGCACCGTCCTACGTCCCCCTCGTCGGACGGATCGCCGCCGGTGGGCCGATCCTGGCCGAGCAGGTCGTCGAGGACGTCTTCCCGCTGCCGCGCCAGCTCGTGGGCGACGGGGAGCTGTTCCTGCTCAAGGTCGCCGGCGACTCCATGGTGGACGCCGCGATCTGCGACGGGGACTGGGTCGTGGTCCGACGCCAGAACGTCGCGGAGCAGGGCGAGATCGTGGCCGCCATGATCGACGGCGAGGCGACGGTCAAGACCTTCAAGCAGGCGGACGGGCACACCTGGCTCCTGCCGCAGAACCCCGCCTACTCCCCCATCGCCGGCGACGAGGCGCAGGTCCTGGGTCGCGTGGTGGCGGTGCTCCGCAGCCTCTGACGGCGTGCCGTCCGGTCGGTCGACCGGGCGCCTGGCGGTCCGGTGCGGTGGTCCGCGCCGGACCCGGGGCGGGTCAGAGCCCGAAGCGGTGCAGCACGGCACGCACGCTCTCGGCCGAGGCGCGCAGACCGGCCGCCTCCTCGTCGGAGACCGGCGTGTCGATCACGGTGGTCGCACCGCGCGAGTCGACCAGGGTGGGCATCGACAGGCAGACGCCGTCGATCCCGTGGAACCCGTCCACCCGGGTCGAGACCGGCATCACCCGGTGCTCGTTCTTCAGCACCGCCTCGACGATGCGCGTCGCCGCGAGGCCGACCGCGTAGTTGGTGGCCCCCTTGCCGGCGATGACCTTGTACGCCGACTCCACGACGTCGCGGGCGATGGCCGCCCGCGCCGCGTCGTCCAGCGGCGGCCGGCCCGGCAGGTGCTCCCACTCCAGCAGCGGGACGCCCGCGATGCGCGCCGAGCTCCACAGCGCGATCTCCGAGTCGCCGTGCTCCCCCGCGACGTAGGCGTGCACGTTGGCCGTCGCCACGCCGCAGTGCTCGGCCAGCGCGGCGCGCAGCCGCGAGGAGTCCAGGACGGTGCCCGACCCGAAGACCCGCTCCGGCGGCAGGCCGGAGATCTGCTGGGCCGCATAGGTGACGACGTCGACCGGGTTGGTGACCATCAGGTAGATCGCGTCCGGGGCCACCTCGACCAGACCGGGCAGGATCTTGCGCGTGAGGCCGATGGTGGCCTCGGCGAGGTCCAGGCGGGACTGCCCCGGCTGCTGCTTCGCCCCGGCGGTCACGACGACCACGTCGGCGCCGCGGCACACCTCGACGTCGTCCGAGCCGATCACCTCGGCCTCCGGGACGAACATGCCGCCGTGCTGCAGGTCGAGCACCTCGGCGTCGACCTTGGACTTGTTGACGTCCATCAGCGCGACGGTCCGCGCGGTACCGCGCGCCAGCGCGGCGTAGGCGAGGGTGGCGCCGACGGATCCGGCGCCGACCACGGCGAGCTTGGTCGTGCTGCGGGGTGCGTTCACGCAGGACAGACTATGTGTCGAGCCGCCGCAGTGCACCGCGGACCAGATCCTGGTCGGTGGTCCGCCAGAAGTCGGGCAGGGACCGGGTGAGGAAGGATCCGTACCGTGCCGTGACCAGGCGGGGGTCCAGGACCGCCACGACGCCCCTGTCCTCCTGGGAGCGGATGAGCCGCCCGGCTCCCTGCGCCAGCAGCAGCGCGGCGTGCGTCGCGGCGACCTGCATGAACCCGTTGCCGCCGGACTGCTCGACCGCGCGAGCTCGGGCCGCCTTGACGGGGTCGTCGGGGCGCGGGAACGGTACCCGGTCGATGAGGACCAGCCGGCAGGCGTCCCCCGGCACGTCCACCCCCTGCCACAGGGACAGCGTGCCGAACAGGCACGTCGCCGGATCGGCCGCGAACTGTGCCACCAGGCTCGGCAGCTGGTCGTCGCCCTGGCACAGCACCGGGACGTCCAGCCGCTCGCGCATCGCCTCGGCCGCGGCCGTCGCGGCGCGGCGGGAGGAGAACAGCCCCAGCGTGCGCCCGCCGGCCGCCTCGACCAGTCCGGCGATCTCGTCGAGCTGCGCCTCGGTGGTGGGTTCGCGCCCGGGCGCGGGCAGGTGCTTGGCCACGTAGCAGATGCCCTGGCGGCGGTAGTCGAACGGGCTGCCGACGTCGATCCCGCGCCAGTCGCCGTCGTCGTCGCCGGTGGAGGCGGCGAGCCCGAGGGACCGTGCCAGCGGGTCGAAGCTGCCGCCCAGCGTCAGCGTGGCCGAGGTCAGGACACCGGTGCGCTCGGTCAGCAGCTGAGAGCTGATCAGCCCCGCGACGGCCAGCGGCGCGGCGTGCAGCCGGGCGACCCCGTCGCCCCAGGGCGCGTCGGCGGGCGGGCGGGAGCACCACAGGACGTCGTCGCTCGTGTCCTCGGCCGCCATGCGTTCGGCCACGTCGAAGAGCTGCTGGATCGCCGACTGCGCCATACGGATACCGGCGTCGGGCTCGGCACCGGGCTCCGGCCGCAGCTCGGCGAGCAGGCCGCGGGCTGCGTCCCGCACCGCCGACACGGCGGTGTGCAACGACTCCGGCAGCCCCTGGGGGTACCGCTCGGCCGGGACCGTGGCGAGCACCTGCGCCAGGCCCTGGGCGGCGGCGTCGAGGTCGTCCGTGGTCCGGCCGCCGTGCCGGCGGGCGAGCCGGGCCGCGTGCTCGACCGTGCCGGCCGACAGGTCGACCGTCGCGGCGGAGGTGATGCGGTCGGCGAGCTCGTGGGCCTCGTCGACCACCAGCACGTCGTGCTCCGGCAGGACGTGCTGGTTCCCGGACGCGGCGATCCCCAGCATGGCGTGGTTGGTGACCACGACGTCGGCCTCGCGGGCGGTGGCGCGCGCCTGCTCGGCGAAGCACTCGTCGAAGACCGGGCACCGCTGACCGAGGCACTCCAGGGAGGTGACCGACACCTGCCGCCAGGCACGGTCCGGGACGCCGGGGACCAGGTCGTCCCGGTCCCCGGTGTCGGTCTCCTCGGCCCAGGCGTGCAGCCGACGCACCTGGTCGGCCAGCCGGTCCGACGCCGCGTCCCCGCCGCGCGGGGTGGCCGGGTGCTGCTCGGCGGCTGCCCCCTCGCCCGGGCCGGGGTCGGGCGGCAGGTCGAACAGCGTGGCGTCGTCCGTCGGGTAGCCGCCGGTGATCTTGTGCCGGCACAGGTAGTTGTGCCACCCCTTGAGCAGGGCGACCCGCGGCGGCCTCGGCAGGGCCGGCGCCACCGCGTCGGCCACCAGGGGCAGGTCCCGGGTGATGACCTGGCGCTGCAGGGCGAGCGTGGCGGTCGACACCACGACCCGCTCCTCCTGCGTCACCGCGTGGCGCACGGCGGGCACGAGATAGCCCAGGGACTTGCCGGTGCCGGTGCCGGCCTGCA
This sequence comes from Isoptericola haloaureus, assembly GCF_036689775.1. NCBI lineage: Bacteria > Bacillati > Actinomycetota > Actinomycetes > Micrococcales > Promicromonosporaceae > Isoptericola > Isoptericola haloaureus. The sequence goes on from NZ_JBAGLP010000116.1 coordinate 342,371, forward strand.
CGAGCAGGTGCCGCCCGTCGTCGATGGCCCGCGCGACCTCCGAGGCCATCTCCCGCTGGCCCTCGCGCGGGCTGCCGCCGAGGGCCCCGACCGCGCGGTCGAGCAGCGTCGAGACGTCGGGTGCGGCGGCGGGGTCGGACGAGGTCACCGTGCGATCCTACGGGCGACCGACGACCCCGCCGGACGGGTCCACAGCGCTCAGACGGCCGCGGCGTCCAGCTCGGCCGCGAGCGCCGCGTCGACCCGTCCGCGCAGGCGCGTGCCCTCGGCGAGGTACTCCTCGTCGGCGAGCTCGCCGTGCTCGTGGACCCGGTGCACGAGGTCGCCGCGCGAGTACGGCACGACCAGGTCGATCTCCACGGCCGGGCGCGGCAGCGCGTCGGCGATCAGCGCCTTGAGCTCGGCGATCCCCTCGCCGGAGTGCGCCGAGACGACGGCGGTGCGCCGTTCGCGGCGCTGGATCCGTCCCACGGTGACGGGGTCGGCGAGGTCGGCCTTGTTCAGCACGACGATCTCGGGGACGTCCTCCACCCCGGGGATGTCGGACAGCACCTCGCGGACGGCGTCGATCTGCCCCTCGGGGTCGGGGTGGGAGGCGTCGACGACGTGCAGCAGCAGCGCCGCGTCGCCCGCCTCCTCGAGGGTGGAGCGGAACGCCTCGACGAGCTGGTGCGGCAGGTGCCGCACGAACCCGACGGTGTCGGCGAGCGTGTACAGGCGGCCGTCCTCGGTGCGGGCGCGCCGCACCGTGGGGTCGAGGGTCGCGAACAGGGCGTTCTCGACCAGCACCCCGGCGTCGGTGAGGACGTTGAGCAGCGAGGACTTCCCGGCGTTCGTGTACCCGGCGATCGCGACGTTCGGCACCGCGTGACGACGACGCTCGAGACGTTTGGTCTCCCGGGCCGGCGCCATCGCGGCGATCTCGCGTCGCAGCTTGGCCATGCGGTTGCGGATCCGGCGGCGGTCGAGCTCGATCTTCGTCTCGCCGGGACCGCGCGAGCCCATGCCGGCGCTTGCGCCGCCGACCTGGCCACCGGCCTGCCGGGACATCGACTCGCCCCAGCCGCGCAGGCGCGGCAGCAGGTACTCGAGCTGGGCGAGCTCGACCTGCGCCTTGCCCTCCCGCGACTTGGCGTGCTGGGCGAAGATGTCCAGGATCAGTGCGGTGCGGTCGACGACCTTCACCTTGACGACGTCCTCCAGCGCGCGACGCTGGGACGGGGCGAGCTCGGAGTCGACGACGACGGTGTCGGCACCGCTGGCGGCGACCATGTCGGCGAGCTCGGCCGCCTTGCCGGAACCCAGATAGGTGCCCGGGTCGGGGTTGGCGCGCTTCTGGAGCAGGCCGTCGAGCACCTGGGAGCCGGCGGTCTCGGCGAGCGCGGCGAGCTCGCGCAGCGAGATCTCGGCGTCGCGGGAGGCGACCTCGCCCCCGGAGTGCAGGCCGACGAGGACGACCTTCTCCAGCCGGAGCTGGCGGTACTCGACCTCGGTGACGTCGTCGAGCTCGGTGGACAGCCCCGAGACGCGACGCAGCGCCGAGCGCTCGGCCAGGTCGAGCTGGTCGCCGTCGTACGCGGAGTGCACGGTCCCGCCCTCGGCCCGCGCCGTCCCTGCTCTCGCGAGGACGCGTGCGACCACGTCGTGGGCGATCGACTGCGCGTCCCGGGGCTCCTCGGTCGCCTCGGCGCCCGTCGCGGTCTGCTCGGGGTCGGTGGGGGTGTGGGTCAAGTCGGTCCTCTCGATGGGTTCTCCGTCGTCAACAAGGATCCCACGCGGTTTCGTCCCGACGAAGCCCATTACGCTTCCTGCTGTGAGCGACCACTACTTCACGGCCCGACCGGCCTCCGACGACGAGCGTTGCACCCTCGACGTGCGGCTCGCCGGACGCGAGGCGACCGTCGAGGTCGCCGCCGGCATCTTCTCCCCCGGCGGGGTCGACAAGGGCACCCGGATCCTGCTCGACGAGGTGCCCGCCCCGCCGGCGGGCGACCTGCTGGACCTCGGGTGCGGCTGGGGCCCGATCACGCTCACGGCGGCGCTGGAGAACCCGGCGACGACGGTCTGGGCCGTCGACGTCAACGAGCGCGCGCTGGACCTGGTGCGCCGCAACGCCGACCGGCTCGGGGTCGCCGACCGCGTCCGCGCGATGACGCCGGACGAGGTGCCCGACGACGTCACGTTCGCCGCGCTCTGGTCGAACCCGCCGATCCGCGTGGGCAAGCAGGTGCTGCACGACATGCTGCGGCGCTGGCTGCCGCGGCTGACGGCGCCGTGCCCGCCCGACGGCGGCGCGTGGCTGGTGGTGCAGAAGAACCTTGGCGCCGACTCCCTGGCCCGATGGATCGAGGCCGAGCTCGGGCAACCCACGCGGCGCGCGGCCTCGTCGAAGGGCTTCCGCATCCTGCACGTGACGCGCTGAGGGCGCGCCGGGCGGCCGGGCACGTCCCGTGAGGGGACGAGCGTCCCGGTTCTGCGGCGGATCAGCAGACGAATCTCGCGCGTCCGGGACGCTCGACCGACGGACGCGGGACCTGACCGGCGACCGCGGTGGCGTCCGGCACTACAGGTCGATCTCGCCGCTGAAGACGAGCTCGGCGGGACCGGCGAGCTCCACGTGCCCGCCGTGCAGCAGCCGGACGCGGACCTCGCCGCCGGGCACCTCGACGAACCAGGTCGACGGCACCCCGTGGGGGTCGTCCACGCCGTGCGCCGCCCAGGTGCGCACCGCGAGCGCCGCCGCGCACGCGCCGGTGCCGCACGACCGCGTCTCACCGACGCCGCGCTCGTGCACCCGCATGCGGATCCGCCCGACGGGCCGCCCCTCGGGACCGGCCTCCTCCCCGAGCGGGACGACGAGCTCGACGTTGGTGCCGTGCGGCGGGACGGGTTCGACGGCAGGGGCCCGGGTGAGGTCCAGCGCGTCGAGCTCGGCGACGTCGGACAGCGCCACCACCGTGTGCGGGTTGCCCAGGTCGAGGCTCAGCGCCGGACGCGGGGCGTCCCAGCCCGCCGTGAGCACCATGGCGTCGGCTCCGGCCGCGGCCGCGCCGTCGCCCCCGGTGAGGGACCACGGCCCCATGTCGACGGCGTACCAGCCGTTCTGCTCGCGACGGACCCGCTTGACGCCCCCGCGGGTGCCCAGCGCCAGCTCGGCGCCGTCGGACAGGTCGGCGAGCCCCAGGCTCTCGGCGAACGCGGTGAAGACCCGCACGCCGTTGCCGCACATCTCGGCCGGGCTGCCGTCACCGTTGCGGTAGTCCATGAACCAGATCGCCTCCGGCGCGGCCGCGAGCACGTCGTCGGCCACCTGCTCGCCCGCCTGGGCGACCGCGGCCGTCGGCGCCAGGCGGATGACGCCGTCGGCGCCGATGCCGCTGCGCCGGTCGGCCAGACGCCGCACCTGCTCGGCCGTGAGGTCCATGTCGCCGCGGGTGTCGGCGACGAGCACGAAGTCGTTCTGCGTGCCGTGCCCCTTGGTGAAACGTACGGTCATGAGCCCAGACTACGGCGCACGGGTCGGTCCTCCGGCGCCGGGAGGGTCTCCGCGTCGGCGGCCCGGACCACGGCGAGGGCGTCGGCCAGCAGGGTCGGCGAACCGGCGTCGAGCCACTGCACGCGCGGGTCGCGGCCGAACCATCCCATCTGCTTGCGCGCGAGCCGCCGGGTGTCGGTCACCACGGCCTCGCGCGCGGCGTCCTCGGTGAGGTCGCCCGCGAACCAGCGCAGCAGCTCGGCGTACCCCACGGCGCGCGCCGCCGTCGTGCCGAGGCCGGCACCGGTCCCGCCCTGCGCGGGCGAGGCCAACGACCGCACCTCGTCGACGAGCCCGGCGGACCACATGCGGTCCACCCGCCCCGCGACCCGGGCGTCGAGCGTGGGTCGGTCGCAGTCGAGACCGATCTGGACGGCGGGACGGACGTACTCCTGGCGGGGCAGGTTGGCGGTGAACGGCTGCCCGGTGATCTCGATCACCTCCAGCGCACGTACGAGGCGCCGGGTGTTCTCCGGGCCGATGGACGCGGCGGCATCGGGGTCGCGGCGCACCAGCTCGGCGTGCAGCGCGCGGCGCCCCTCGGTCTCGGCGCGCCCCTCGAGGCGGGCGCGCACCTGCGGGTCGGTGCCCGGGAAGTTCATCTCGTCCAGCAGTGCGCGCACGTAGAGCCCGGAGCCGCCGACGACGACGGCGCGGGCGCCGCGGGCCGCGATCGCGTCGAGGTCCGCGCGGGCCGCCGCCTGGTAGTGCGCCACGGAGGCGTCCTGGGTGGGGTCCAGCACGTCGAGCTGATGGTGGACGATCCCCCGGCGCTCGGTCGGCGGCACCTTGGCGGTGCCGACGTCCATGCCGCGGTAGAGCTGGAAGGCGTCGGCGTTGACGATCTCGGCCGGCGCCCGCGGTCCGGACAGCGCCTCGGCGAGGTCCAGGGCGAGGTCCGACTTCCCGGTGGCGGTGGGTCCCACGACGGCGACGATCACGGACCTACGGTACGTCGTGGGTCGCCGTACCCCCCGGCTAGGCTCTGCGGGTGCTGCTGCTGTCCGTGCTCGCCGTGAGCCTGCTGTCCGGTCTCGTCCCGGTGGTCAGCATCGAGGTGTACCTCGGGGGCGTCGCGGCGGTGACGGACGCGGCGTCGGACCCGGTCCGGGTGGCGCTGATCGCTCTCGTGGCCGGGATCGGCCAGACCGTGTCCAAGGTGGTGTGGTACCTCGGCGCGGCCCGGTCGATGGAGACGCGGTGGGTGCGCGAGAAGCTGGCCGTCAAGCGACGCCGCGAGACCTTCGACCGGTGGCAGGACCGCATCCAGGGCCGGCCCTGGCTCAGCGCCGCGGTGCTTCTCGCGTCGGCCTCGGCGGGCTTCCCGCCGCTGATGATCATGGCCGTCGTGGCCGGCTCGCTGCGGGTGCCCATGGCCGTCTACGTCCCGACCCTCCTGGTCGGCCGCACGACGCGGTTCTGGCTGCTGCTCGCCGGCGTCGGCTGGTTCGCCGGGTGAGTCAGTCGGCCCAGGTCACGACGTCGTAGGCACCCGGCAGGTGGTCCCCGGACGCGGCGACGGTCCGGGTGGTCGCCGACCAGCCGCCGCGGTCCGCGAGCCCGGCCAGGACGCCGGCGACCGCCGCCGTGCAGGCCGTGGGTCCGGCCGCCGGGTCGGCGGGGGAACCGCCGGCCACGACGAGCGCGTCGACGCCGGCGAGCTCGCGCAGGCCGACGCGCACGGCCCCGGGATCGTCGTCGGCGACCTCGACGACGTGCGCCCCGGCCGCGGCGTCCTGACCCAGCGCGTCGGCCAGGACGAGCAGCGCCACCGAGGCCGGGACGTGTGCCGCCGGGAGCGTGACGCCCGTGGGGGGACCAGGCAGCCAGCGGTCGTGGACGCCGGCCGCGGCGAGGGTGGCCCGCCGGGCGCCGGCGGCGGTGCGCGGACCGGGCGCGAGCACCCCCCAGCGCTGCGGGACGGCTCCGTGCGGGGTCCGGACGGCGGCCAGGGCGTCCGCGACGGCGGCACGCAGGTCGCCCAGGGGCCGTGCCGTCCCGGCGGCACCGGGGACCAGGAGCGGGGTCGCGGGCAGGACGACGGCACGAGCGGGCACGCTGCCAACCTACCGGGACGTGTAGCGTGGGTCGTGTGAGGTTCTTCGGGTCGCGCCGGATCGCCAGATCGTCAGCCGCATCGCGTGAGGAGCCCCTCGACGCGGACCTGTTGCGCAGCGACGTCGAGAACGTGCTGCTGGCCGGGCCCGTCGGGCAGCTCGCCGGGGCGACCCCCCGCCCCGTGACGCGAGAACGGGTCAGTGCCTGGCTGGACTCCTCGGGGTTCACCTACGCCGTCGACAACGACGGCGACCCGGGCGGCATCTGGCACGGACGGCAGTTCTCCTTCCTCGTGCTGGGCGACGAGGGCGAGGTCCTGCAGGTGCGCGGCCAGTGGCACCGCCAGGCCACCATCGAACGGCTCGGGGAGATCCTCGACGTGTGCAACGCCTGGAACGCCGAGCGCATCTGGCCGACGACGTACGCGCGGGTGCGCGACGACGGCGCGGTCGTGATCTGCGCCGAGGTCACCACGAGCCTCGAGCACGGCGCCACCGACGACCAGCTCGGCCAGCTCCTGGAGTGCGGGCTGTCGACCGGGGTGATGTTCTTCGAGCACCTGGACTCGGTGTTCCCGGACCCGCTGCAGGTGGCACCGTGACCGGGCCGCTGCGACGAGCCGCGACGGCGGTGCTGCAGGTGGCGCGCCGTCGGCGCGCCGACGACACCGAGTCCCCCGCCGCACGCCCCACCCCGGTGACGGCCCGGCGCATCGGCGCCGACCTCGCGCGGCGCGGCTACCGGTTCCGCACCGACGACGACGGCGACCTCACCGGGACGTGGGACGGCCACCGGTTCTGGTTCCTGCTGATGGGCGACGCCGGGGAGATCCTCCAGGTCCGCGGACGCTGGTCGGGCACCGTGCCCGAGTCGGCGCGGCCGGCCGTGCTGCAGGCGTGCAACGACTGGAACCGCGAGCGCATCTGGCCGAAGGTCTACACGCGCCCCGAGCAGGGCGGCCTCGCCCTGTACGGCGAGGTGTCCGTCGACCTGGAGCACGGCGCGACCGAAGACCAGCTCGCCGAGACGCTCTCGTGCGGGCTGGTGACGACGTCCCAGTTCTTCTCGGGGCTCGGAGCCCTGGTCGGACCGGAGGCCGAGGACTGACCCCCGGCCGCCGGTCCGGACCCCGGCCGGGAGTCCGGTCCCGGCCGGGGCACGTCAGCGACGCAGCGTCGGCATCCCCAGGGTGACCGGCGCGCCGGGCTCGCCACCGCCGCCGTGGGAGTGGTCGTCGTGGCCGCCGCCGAGGCGGGCGGACTCCCGCTGCACCCAGGCGTCGCCGGACCGCGTGCGCCGCACCGTGTAGGTGCCGCCGTCGAGCGCGGAGTCGGCGATCAGGTGGTGCGGCGCCGCCCGCGTGACCTCGACGGTCACCATGTCCCCCGGGCGCGGGAGCGCAGGGTCCAGGTCGGCGACGTCGACGAGCCGCGGGTCGTCGAGGGAGGCCGGCTGGTCGGCCAGGCCGCCCTCGGGCAGCACGCCGGCCGGCACCGCGAGGTGGACCAGGCGGTTGTCCGGGGCCCGGCCCGACAGCCGGTGGGTGGCACCGTCCTTCTTCCCCGAGCCCTCCGAGACGAGCACCTCGAGGGTCCGGCCGGTCTGTCGCGCGGACTCCTCGGCGCTGATCCGCTCCTGCAGCGCCAGCAGCCGGTCGAAGCGCTCCTGGACGACCTCCTTGGGCAGCTGGTCGTCCATCTCCGCCGCCGGCGTCCCGGGGCGCGGGGAGTACTGGAACATGAAGGCCGAGCTGAATCGCGACTCCTCGACGACGCGCAGCGTCTCGGCGAAGTCCTCCTCGGTCTCCCCGGGGAAGCCGACGATGATGTCGGTGGTGATCGCGGCGTCGGGCATCGCGGCGCGCACGCGGTCCAGGATCCCGAGGAACTTGGTCGACCGGTAGCTGCGGCGCATGGCGCGCAGGACGCGGTCCGAGCCCGACTGCAGCGGCATGTGCAGCTGCGGCATGACGTTCGGGGTCTCCGCCATCGCCTCGATGACGTCGTCGGTGAACGCGGCCGGGTGGGGCGAGGTGAAGCGCACGCGCTCCAGTCCCTCGATGTTCCCGCAGGCGCGCAGCAGCTTGGCGAACGCCCCCCGGTCGCCGAACTCGACGCCGTAGCTGTTGACGTTCTGACCCAGCAGCGTGACCTCGACGGCTCCGGCGTCCACCAGGGCCTGCACCTCCGCGAGGACCTCCCCCGGCCGGCGGTCGCGCTCCTTGCCCCGCAGGTGCGGGACGATGCAGAAGGTGCAGGTGTTGTTGCAGCCCACGGAGATGGAGACCCAGCCGGCGTACACCGACTCGCGGCGGGTCGGCAGCGTGGAGGGGAAGACCTGCAGGGACTCGGCGATCTCGACCTGCGCGGCCGCGTTGTGCCGTGCCCGCTCGAGGAGCACCGGCAGCGCGTCCAGGTTGTGGGTGCCGAAGACGACGTCGACCCAGGGCGCCTTGTCGACGATCTCGCCGCGGTCCTTCTGCGCCAGGCAGCCGCCGACGGCGATCTGCATGCCCGGCCGCTCCGCCTTGAGCCCGGCGAGCTGGCCGAGGTTGCCGTAGAGGCGGGTGGCGGCGTTCTCGCGCACCGCGCAGGTGTTGATGACCACCACGTCGGCGTTGCTGGCCGCCTCGTCGGCGGCCGACGCCCGCGTGTAGCCGGCCTGCTCGAGCATCCCGGCCATGTGCTCGGAGTCGTGGACGTTCATCTGGCACCCCAGGGTGCGGACCGTGTACGTGCGGCCTGCCCCGTCGGAGGGCGGGGGTGTGACGGTCTCGCGGGGTGACGGCATGGTGGTGGACATCGCCTTCTAGGGTACGGTCCCGCGCGCGACGAATCCGACGTCGCAAGCATGCTGATTCTTCACGTTCCGGACAGTCGTTACCGATTCGTTGCCGACTCGGCGCGTCTTCGCATCCCATGGAAACAATCGGCTGGTTAGGTTCATGACATGGATCACAGCGGAACGACTCCGGCGGACGACCAGCACCCGCCGGCGGACGACTCGCACCTGGGCGCCCCGCTCGTCGAGCTCGAGGCGGTCGACAAGTACTTCGGGGACCTGCACGTGCTGCAGGACATCAACCTGACGGTGCGACGCGGCGAGGTGCTCGTCGTCATCGGCCCGTCGGGCTCCGGCAAGTCGACGCTGTGCCGTGCCATCAACCGGCTGGAGACGATCGACAGCGGCGACATCTCCATCGACGGGCAGCCGATGCCGGCCGAGGGCCGCCAGCTCGCCCGGCTGCGCGCCGACGTCGGCATGGTCTTCCAGGCGTTCAACCTCTTCGCCCACAAAACGGTGCTGGACAACGTCACGCTCGGCCCGCGCAAGGTCCGCGGGCTGAGCAAGGCCGACGCCGAGGCCGAGGCCCTGCGGCTCCTCGACCGGGTCGGGGTCAAGAACCAGGCGGCGAAGTTCCCCGCCCAGCTCTCCGGCGGGCAGCAGCAGCGCGTGGCGATCGCCCGCTCGCTGGCCATGCACCCCAAGGTGATGCTCTTCGACGAGCCGACGTCGGCCCTCGACCCCGAGATGATCAACGAGGTGCTCGACGTGATGGAGCAGCTCGCCAAGGAGGGCATGACGATGATCGTCGTCACGCACGAGATGGGGTTCGCGCGCAAGGCGGCCGACCGGGTGGTGTTCATGGCCGACGGCCAGATCGTCGAGGAGGCCACCCCCGAGGAGTTCTTCCACCACCCGCGCAGCGACCGCGCCAAGGACTTCCTGTCGAAGATCCTCACCCACTGATCTTCCGCACCGGCACCACCCGACGAAAGGACGAACCATGCGACGCACACGCACCACCGGGGTGATCGCCCTGGCCGCCACGGCCGCGCTCGCGCTGGCCGCCTGTTCCTCCGACGACGGCGGAGGAGACACCGACGCCGACGCCGGCAGCGAGACGACCGACACCATGGAGGAGGAGGAAGGAGCCGGCGGCGAGGGCCTCACCATCGGCATCAAGTTCGACCAGCCCGGCCTCGGCTTCATGGACGGCGACACGCCCTCCGGGTTCGACGTCGACGTCGCCAAGTACGTCGCGAGCGAGCTCGGCTACTCCGAGGACCAGATCGAGTGGGTCGAGGCCCCGTCCGCCCAGCGCGAGACGCTGCTCTCGACCGGCCAGGTCGACATGATCTTCGCCACCTACTCGATCACCGACGAGCGCCGCGAGCAGGTCTCCTACGCCGGCCCGTACTTCGTGGCCGGCCAGGACCTCCTCGTCGCGGCCGACAACACCGACATCACCGGCCCGGACGCCCTGGACGGCAAGAACCTGTGCTCGGTCACCGGTTCGACGTCCGCCCAGCGCATCAAGGACGAGTACTCCGAGGGCGTCAACCTCCTCGAGCAGCCCGGATACGCCGAGTGCGTCACCGCGCTCACCTCGGGGCAGGTCGACGCCGTGACCACCGACGACATCATCCTCGCCGGCCTGGGCGCCCAGCCCGCCAACGCCGGCCAGGTGAAGGTCGTGGGCAACACGTTCTCCGAGGAGCGCTACGGCGTCGGCATCCCGCAGGAGTCCGAGCAGTGCGAGGACATCAACGCGGCGCTGACGCAGATGATCGACGACGGCTCGTGGCAGGAGTACATCGACGCCGCCACCGAGGGCACCGGCTACACGCCGAACTCCGACCTGAACCCGCCGGAGTTCGACCCCTGCGACATGTGATCCCCGGATGAGTCTGGGTCGGGCCCGCCGCACCGCGCGGCGGGCCCGACCCGGTCCCTCGATCCGATACCCGGGCCGTCGGCCCGGTGCCCGTCACCGCCGTGACCGAGCCGAAGGAGCGTCCGCCGCGTGGAGGAGTATCTCGACATCGTCCGCCAGTACGACGTGCTGGGGGCGTTCTGGGTCAACATCCAGCTCGCCTTCTGGGCGGCGCTGCTCTCCCTGGCCCTGGGGTCGGTGCTGGCGCTGTTCCGCATCTCCCCCATCGGGAGCCTGCAGTGGGCCGGGTCCGCGTACGTGACGATCCTGCGGAACACCCCGCTGACGATCATCATGGTGTTCATGGTCCTCGGGGCCTGGGGCCAGCTCGAGCTGACCCTGGCGACCGACTTCGACCTCAACTTCTTCTGGCTTGCGGTCGTGGGGCTGTCGATCTACCACGCGGCCTTCGTGTGCGAGGCGATCCGCTCCGGGGTCAACACGGTGCCGGTCGGGCAGGCCGAGGCGGCACGCTCCATCGGCCTGTCGTTCCTGCCCTCGGCCCGGCTGGTCATCCTGCCGCAGGCCTTCCGCGGCGCGATCGCCCCGCTCGGCAACGTCCTCATCGCCCTCATCAAGAACACCACGGTCGCGGCGGCCGCCTCGGTGGCGACCGAGACCTCCTCGGTGATGCGGACGATGATCGAGTTCCGGCCCGACTACATCTACGCGATCTTCTTCACCTTCGCGATCGGCTACGTGATCCTCGTGACCCCCGTCGGACTGCTGTCCACCTCGTTCTCGCGTCGACTGGCGGTGGCCCGATGAGCGCCCAGACCGTCCTCTTCGACGCGCCCGGTCCCCGTGCCAAGCGCAGGATCCTGCTGGGCAACGTCGTCGGTGCCGTCGTCGTCGCCGGCATCGCGGCTCTCGTGCTCGCCCGTCTGGCCGACAAGGGCCAGCTCGACGCGGACCTGTGGCTCGCCGCCGTCGACGGCGACGCCTGGGCCTACTACTACTGGCCGGGGTTCCTGGCCACCATGCGCGCGGCCGCCGTCGCGATCGTCGGCGCCTTCGCCTTCGGCCTGCTCTTCGGCGTGGGCCGGCTCTCCGCGCTGCTCCCGGTCCGGGTGGTGTGCGGGGCCGTCGTGGAGTTCTTCCGCGCCGTGCCGGTGCTGCTCATGATGGTGTTCTTCTGGCTGCTGCTCGCCAACGCCGGTGTCGACGACTCGGACTTCTGGGGGGTCGTCATCGGTCTGATCCTCTACAACGGGTCCGTCGTGGCCGAGCTGGTGCGGTCCGGTGTCCACGGCCTGCCCTCGGGTCAGCGCGAGGCCGCGCTGTCGACGGGACTGACGCGGGGCCAGTCGCTGCGGTCCGTCGAGGTCCCCCAGGCCCTCATCGCCATGCTGCCCGCGCTGCTCTCCCAGCTCGTGGTCGTGCTCAAGGACTCCGCGCTCGGCGCGATCATCACCTACCGCGAGCTCCTGCAGGAGGCCCGGCGCCTCGGCTCCGGCGAGGGCAACATCCTGCAGACCCTGGCCGTCGCCGCCGTGCTGTTCATCCTCATCAACTGGAGCCTGACCAAGCTGGCGGAGCGGCTGGGCAACTCCTTGCGGCGCACCTCGGGGCGGACCGGGACGATGGCGGCCGGTCTGGACGCCGGTGTCGGGGTGGGCGCGACGGCCCAGGCCGCCGAGCGCCCGCACGGGGTCGACGAGGGACCCGACGCCGGTCCCGGGGACCCCGGCCGACCGGGACGGTGGACCTGACTCAGGAGACGTCGACGACGACGCTGCCCACCTTGCGGCCGGACTCGACGTACCGGTGCGCCGCCGTGATGTCCTCCAGCGCGTAGTGCCGATCGACGACCGGGACGAGACGTTCAGCCGTGACCAGCTCGTGCAGCACGCGGCGCGTGGGTCCGTCCGGGACAGGCGCCGGAAAGCGCACGCGGGCCCACGGCGCCAGCGCGAGCAGGAGGTTGACGCCGCCGGGACCGAGCTCCGACGAGGCGTACACGCCGTGCGGACGCAGCAGACGTCGGCACCGGGCGAACGAGCTCTTGCCCACGGCGTCCATGACGACGTCGAAGCGGGCGGCGTCGCGGGTGAAGTCCACCTCGTCGCGCGCGATGACCCGGTCGGCGCCCAGGCTGCGCACGAGATCCGCGTGCGCGGCGTCGCAGACCGCCGTCACCGTCGCACCGCAGGACGCCGCCAGCTGGACGGCAGCCGCACCGATCGCCCCGGTCGCGCCGTGCACGAGCACGTCCGTGTCCGGGCCGATCTGGAGCCGCTCGCAGAACGCCCAGGCGTAGTGCGGGCCCTCGGTCACCGTGGCCGCCTCCGCGAAGGAGAGGTGGTCGGGGATCGTCTCGACCCAACCGTCGCTGCGGACCGTCATCAGCTCGGCGTGCGCCCCGAAGGGACCTTCGACGTAGCCGTAGACGCGATCCCCGACACCGCGGTCGTGCACGCCGTCCCCGACGGCTTCCACCGTGCCCGCGTACTCGCACCCCAGCACCCGTGCCCGCGGGCGCCGCGGCCCGTACATCGCCCGGGCGAACCAGGGACGGCCCGCACGGTACGCGGTGTCGGTGCGGTTCACGGTCGTCGCCCGGACCCGGACGAGGATCTCACCGGGGCCCGGCGCCGGGTCGGGCACCTCCTCGACACGCACGACCTCGGGCGGCCCGTACCGATCGTGCACGGCAGCGCGCATGGCTCCCCGCTCCTTCGTGTCGACGAGAGCCGCGAGTGCTCCCCGACGCAGGCTAGTCGTCGAACGACACCATGTCGTCCAGGTCGTCACTCTCGCCCTCGGCGGCCAGGGCCTCCTTGACCGCGGCGAAGGCCACCGACGGGTTGTGCCCCTTCCGGCTCAGCGCCCCCACGGCACGCCGGACGCGCTTGTCCCGGTCCAGACCCTGCGTCCGCGCGACGTGCCTGCGGGCCAGCTCGGCCGCGGCGGCGCGCTCGTCGTCGCCGTCGATCTGCTCGAGGGCGGTGGCCGCCGTCTCGGTGTCGACGCCCCGGCGGTGCAGCTCGGCGGAGATCGCCCGCCGGGCCTGCCCACGCTCCGCGTGCCGGGTCCGCACGATCATCTCGGCGTACGCGGCGTCGTCGACGAGGTGGACGTCCTCGAGGCGGTCGAGCACCTGCTCCGCCAGATCCTCCGGGTACCCCTTGCGCGCGAGGGACCGTGCCAGCTCGGCCCGGCTCTTCGGCGCAGCGGTGAGCGTGCGCAGGACGGCCTCCCGCGTCAGCTCCATGGCCTCGTCGCGGGAGAGCTCACCGGCCTCGAGCCGCTCGACGACGGTCGGGCGACGGCGACGGGTCCGCCCGTCGCCGTCGCCCGACCGTCCGCGTCCGGTCTCCGCGCTGCTCAGAAGGGCGCCTTCTTCTTCGCGGCCGTGCGGCCGGCGCTCTTGCTCGCCGCGGGCGCCTTCGCCGGCGCCTTCTCGTCGGCCGCGTCGGCCGCGCCGGCCGTTGGGGTCTCGCCCGCGGGGGCGTCACCGTCGGCCGGGGCATCCACCTGCGGGCCGACGCCGAGCTTCTCCTTGATCTTCTTCTCCAGCTCGTTCGCCAGGTCCGGGTTGTCCCGCAGGAACGAGCGGGCGTTCTCCTTGCCCTGACCGAGCTGGTCCCCGCCGTAGGTGAACCACGACCCGGACTTGCGCACGAACCCGTGCTCGACGCCCATGTCGATCAGACCGCCCTCGCGGGAGATCCCGACCCCGTAGAGGATGTCGAACTCGGCCTGCTTGAACGGGGGCGCCATCTTGTTCTTGACGACCTTGACGCGGGTGCGGTTGCCGACGGAGTCGGTGCCCTCCTTGAGGGTCTCGATGCGGCGGATGTCCATACGCACCGAGGCGTAGAACTTCAGCGCCTTACCACCCGTGGTCGTCTCGGGAGAGCCGAAGAACACGCCGATCTTCTCGCGGAGCTGGTTGATGAAGATCGCCGTGGTGCCCGACGAGCTCAGCGCACCGGCGATCTTGCGCAGCGCCTGCGACATCAGGCGGGCCTGCAGACCGACGTGGCTGTCACCCATCTCGCCCTCGATCTCCGCCTTGGGCACCAGGGCGGCGACGGAGTCGATGACGATGATGTCGAGCGCGCCCGAGCGGATCAGCATGTCCGCGATCTCCAGGGCCTGCTCACCGGTGTCGGGCTGGGAGACGAGCAGCGCGTCGGTGTCCACGCCGAGCTTCTTGGCGTACTCGGGGTCCAGGGCGTGCTCGGCGTCGACGAAGGCGGCGATGCCACCGTTCTTCTGGGCGTTGGCGACCGCGTGCAGGGCGACGGTCGTCTTGCCGGAGGACTCGGGGCCGTAGACCTCGATCACGCGGCCACGGGGCAGGCCGCCGATGCCGAGGGCCACGTCGAGGGCGATGGAGCCGGTGGGGATGACGTCCACCGGGGCGCGCCCCTCCTGGCCGAGCCGCATGACCGAGCCCTTGCCGAAGCTGCGGTCGATCTGGGCGAGCGCGGCCTCGAGGGCCTTCTCACGGTCTTCCGGTGCTGGCATGTCGGTCACCTTCGTGTTCTGCGCGCGGCCGCGCGTCTTCGGTCTGCTGCTCATGTCGACGACGACGCTACGCGTCGCCACCGACACGACCCCGGCCGGGCCCGTCGACCTGTGGACGACGAGCCCGCGAGGCCGTCCTGTGGACACACTCTAACCGAACATCTGTTCGACGCGAGAGGCTCGACGCTCGGCGTGTCGGCCTCGCCGCGGGCGGCCGTCAGCGCGGCGGCCGTCAGCGCGGCGGCGGGGCCTGTCGGTGTTCGTCGGTCCCCCACCGCTCGCGGTCCGGGACGTCCAGGGCGTCGCACAGGGCGTGCCACACGTCGCGGGGGTCCGTCCCGGCGTCGAGCGCCTCGGCGGGCGTCCGGTCGCCGAGGCGGGGCAGCACCTGCTCGCGCACGAGGGTGCGCCCGTAGGCCCGGCCGAACACCTCGTCGACGAGCTGGGTGAAGTCGGAGTAGAGCACGCGCCCAGCCTGCCACGGCCGCCCCGATGTCGGTGCCCGGGTGCACCATGGGCTGGTGGCCACCGACCCGCTCGCCCGCTTCGCCCCCGCGACCCGGGCCTGGTTCCGCGACGCGTTCGCGGGCCCGACGACGGCGCAGGTGGGCGCCTGGGAGGCCGTCGAGGCGGACCGGCACGCGCTCGTGGTCGCGCCCACGGGCTCGGGCAAGACGCTGGCCGCGTTCCTCTGGGCGATCGACCGCCTGACGTCCGCGCCACCGCCGGCGGAGCCCGCGCACCGCTGCCGGGTGCTGTACGTCTCCCCGCTCAAGGCGCTGGCGGCCGACGTCCAGCGCAACCTGCGCGCTCCCCTGACCGGGATCCGCCGGGCCGCCGACCGGCTCGCGGTCGGTGCCCACGACGTGCACGTGGGGATGCGCACCGGCGACACGCCTCCCGCCGAGCGCCGCGCCTTCGCCACCCGTCCCCCGGACGTCCTCGTCACGACGCCCGAGTCGCTGTTCCTGGTGCTGACCTCGGCGGCCCGCGCCGGCCTGGCCGGCGTCGAGACGGTGATCGTCGACGAGATCCACGCGCTGGCGGGCACGAAGCGTGGCGCGCACCTGGCCATCAGCCTCGAACGGCTCGACGCCCTGCTGCCCCGCCCCGCCCAGCGCATCGGCCTGTCGGCCACCGTGCGTCCGGCCGAGGAGGTCGCCGGGTTCCTCGGCGGGAGCCGTCCGACGACGGAGGGCGGCCGCGAGGTCGTCGTCGTCCAGCCGCCGTCCGAGAAGCGCTGGGACCTGGACGTCGCCGTCCCCGTCCCCGACCTGACCGACCTCGGCGGCGACGAGGAGCCCGACCTGTCCGGGGCCGCGAGCGGTCCGCAGCGGCAGGCCTCGATCTGGCCGCACGTGACCGACCGGGTCGTCGACCTCGTCAGCGACCACCGCTCGACCCTGGTGTTCACCAACTCCCGGCGCGGGGCGGAGCGGCTCACCGCCCGTGTCAACGAGACCTGGGCGGAGCGCGAGGTGACGGCCGCGCCCGACGCCGGGGCGGAGCAGGCGGCCGCGACACCCGGCCAGTCGGGCACGGCGGCGGCACTGGAGCCCGGGGCCCCGGTCCTCGCCCGCGCCCACCACGGCTCGATGAGCCGGACCGAGCGCACGCGGACCGAGTCCGACCTCAAGGCGGGGCTGCTGCCCGCCGTTGTCGCGACGTCGTCCCTGGAGCTCGGCATCGACATGGGGGCGGTGGACCTCGTCGTGCAGGTCGGCGCCCCGCCGTCGGTGGCCAGCGGCCTGCAGCGCATCGGTCGGGCCGGGCACCAGGTCGGGGCCGTCTCGCGCGGCGTGGTCCTGCCCACGCACCGGGGCGACCTCGTCCCGGCGACGGTGGTCACCCAGCGCATGCGCTCCGGCGACATCGAACCCCTGCGGGTCGTGTCCACGCCGTTGGACGTGCTCGCCCAGCAGGTCGTGGCCGCGCTCGCCGTCGACGACTGGGACGCCGACGAGCTGCTCGGCACGTTCCGTCGGGCCGCGCCCTTCGCCGCCCTCGGCGACGCGACGTGGCACGCGGTGCTCGACATGCTGGCCGGGCGCTACCCCAGCGAGGAGTTCGCCGAGCTGCGGCCGCGGATCGTGTGGGACCGTGCCTCGGGGCGGCTCACGGCCCGTCCCGGTGCCCTGCGGCTGGCCGCCACCAGCGGCGGGACCATCCCCGACCGCGGCCTCTACGGCGTCTACCTGGCCGGCGACGACGGCGGGCGCGGCGGCAAGCGCGTCGGCGAGCTCGACGAGGAGATGGTCTACGAGTCCCGCGCCGGGGACACCTTCACCCTCGGGTCCTCGACCTGGCGGGTCGAGGAGATCACCCCGGACCGCGTGCTGGTCACCCCGGCGCCGGGCCTGCCCGGCCGCCTGCCGTTCTGGCGGGGCGACTCCCCCGGCCGACCCGTGGCACTCGGACGGGCCGTCGGCGCGTTCCTGCGGGAGGCCGACGAGCACCTCGCCGACGACGCCGAGAAGGGCCGCGCCCACCTGCGCGAGGCGGGGCTGGACGCGTGGGCCGCCGACAACCTCGCCGGCTACCTCACCGAGCAGCGCGCCGCGACCGGCCGCGTCCCCGACGACCGCACCGTCGTCGTCGAGCGCTTCCGCGACGAGCTCGGCGACTGGCGGGTCGTGGTCCACTCCCCGCTGGGCGCCCGCGTCCACGAGCCCTGGGCGCTGGTGGTCGGCGCGCGGCTGCGGGAGCGCCTGGGCACCGACGTCGCCGCCATGGCCGCCGACGACGGGATCGTGCTGCGCCTGCCCGGCGACTCGCCGTGGGACCTCGAGGCCGCGACGGCACGGCCCGAGGTCACCACGGCCGACCTCCTCGTCGAGCCGGACGAGGTCGACGCGGCCGTCCGTGCCGAGCTCGGTTCCTCGGTGCTGTTCGCGTCCCGGTTCCGCGAGGCGGCGGCCCGCGCCCTGCTGCTGCCCCGCCGTCGTCCCGACCGCCGCGCCCCGCTGTGGCAGCAGCGCCAGCGGGCCGCCCAGCTGCTGCAGGTCGCCTCGGCCTACCCGGACTTCCCGATCATGCTCGAGGCCGCCCGCGAGTGCCTGCAGGACGACTTCGACGTCGCCGCCATGCGCGCGCTGATGACCGACCTGGCCGCGGGAGACGTCCGGCTCGTCGAGATCTCCACCGAGGGACCCTCGCCGTTCGCCCGGTCGCTGCTGTTCGGGTACACCGCCCAGTTCCTGTACGACGGCGACGCGCCGCTCGCCGAGCGCCGGGCCGCCGCGCTGTCGCTGGACCCGACGCTGCTGGCCGAGCTGCTCGGCGAGCAGGGCGCGACCGACCTCTCCGACCTGCTGGACCCCCAGGTGGTCGAGCGGACCGAGGCCGAGCTGCAGGGGCTCGCCCCCGACCGCCGTGCGACCGACGCCGAGGCGGTCTGGGACCTGCTGCGCCGCACCGGACCGCACGGGCTCGAGGAGGTGCGCCGCCGGGTGGCCGACGACGTCACCGGCGCGGTCCCCGACTGGCTCGCCGCGCTGGAACGTGACCGCCGGGCCATCCGGGTCCGCGTCGCCGGCACCGAGCAGTGGGCGGTCGCCGAGGACGCCGGCCGATTGCGCGACGCGCTCGGGGTGGCACCGCCCGCGGGCCTGCCGGACGCCGTCATGGCGCCCGCCGCCGACCCGCTGACTGACCTGCTGCGCCGCCACGCCCGCACGCACGGGCCGTTCACGGCGGCCGGGGCCGCGCACCGGTTCGGGCTCGGCGTCGCCGTGGTGACCGCGGTGCTGTCCCGGCTGGAGCGGGACGGCCGGCTGACCCGCGGCGCCCTGCGGCCCGAGGTGATCGGCGGCACCGGCGACGAGTTCTGCGACCCGCAGGTTCTGCGGACCCTGCGGCGGCGTTCCCTGGCCGCGCTGCGCGCCGAGGTCGAACCCGTGGAGCCGGAGGCGCTGGGCGTGTTCCTGCCCCGCTGGCAGGGCACCACCGGACCGCGGCTGCGGGGCACCGACGGTCTGCTCCGGGCCGTCGAGCAGCTCGCGGGTGCCGCGGTGCCCGCCTCGGCGCTGGAGACGCTGGTGCTCCCCGCCCGGGTCGCCGACTACTCCCCCGCCCTGCTGGACGAGCTGACCACCACCGGCGAGGTCGTCTGGGCCGGCCACGCCGCGCTGCCCGGCACGGACGGCACCGTGAGCCTGCACCTGGCCGAGGACGCCCCGCTGACGCTGGCGCAGCCGGCACCCCTGGGTCCCGAGGGGACGCTGGACACCGACCTGCACCGGGTGCTGCTCGATCTGCTCACGTCGTCGGGCGGCTACTTCCTGCCCCGCCTCGTCGAGCTCGCGGACGCCCCGACCGAGGACGTGCTCGA
Source organism: Isoptericola haloaureus (assembly GCF_036689775.1). Taxonomy (NCBI): domain Bacteria; kingdom Bacillati; phylum Actinomycetota; class Actinomycetes; order Micrococcales; family Promicromonosporaceae; genus Isoptericola; species Isoptericola haloaureus. The sequence goes on from NZ_JBAGLP010000116.1 coordinate 361,487, forward strand.
GACGCTGTGGGACCTCGTGTGGGGCGGGCACGTCACCAACGACGGGCTGGCCGTGCTGCGGGCGCGGCTCGGCACGGGCGGCGGCGCGCACCGGGCACCCCGGCAGCCGGGGCGCGCCCGCCCCGTGCGGCGGTCCCGCTTCGCCGTGGCGCGCGCCACCGTGCCGCCGGCGGGAGCCGGCCGCTGGTCCGCGCTGCCGACCCGCGAGGAGGACGCGACGGTGCGCACGCACGCCCTGGCCCAGGTGCTGCTGGACCGGCACGGCGTCCTGACGCGTGCCGTCGCGCCGTCCGAGCACGTGGCCGGGCAGTTCCGGGAGGTCTACCGGGTGCTCACCGGGCTCGAGGAGCGCGGGGCGGTCCGGCGCGGATACTTCGTCGAACGGCTGGGCGGCGCGCAGTTCGCCCTGCCCGGTGCGGTCGACCGGCTGCGCGTGGACGCCGGGGACCGCGACCGGGTCCGCGACGACCCCGACGCCGCACCGCCCGGTCTGCTGCTCGCCGCGACCGACCCCGCCAACCCGTACGGGGCTGCGCTGCCGTGGCCGGGCACCACCCCCGGGCCGGGTGACGCCCCCGGCGGCCACCGGCCCGGCCGCAAGGCGGGGGCCGTGGTGGTGCTGACGAACGGCGAGCCGGCGCTCTACGTCGAACGGGGCGGCCGCACGCTGCTGACGTTCACCACGGAGCCGGCCGCCCTCGAGGTCGCGGCGGCGACGCTGGCCGACCGTGCGCGCCAGGGGCGGCTGGGCCGGCTCGTGGTGCAGCGGATCGACGGCGTGGCGTCCCTGGAGGCCGTCCGGACACCGTCCGCGGCCGCCGGGGCGCTGCTGGGGGCAGGTTTCTCGGTCACCCCCCGCGGCCTGCGGGTGGCGGTCTGATGCCCGAGGGAGACGTGCTGCGGCTGACGGCCGAACGCCTCGACCAGGCGCTGCGGGGCGGGCCGCTGGTGCGCGCCGAGCTGCGCTGGCCGAACGTCGGCGGGGCCGAGCTGACGGGCCGGACGGTCACGGGCTGCGTCTCGTACGGCAAGCACCTGCTGACCCGCTTCGACGACGACCGCACCCTGCACACCCACCTGCGGATGGAGGGCGCGTGGCGGGTGGTGCCGACCGACGGCCGCGCCTCGGCCGCGGGCCATCCGCAGGTGCGCGCCGTGCTGTCGACCGCCCGCTGGACCGCCGTGGGGTGGCGGCTCGGCATGCTGGACCTGCTGCGGACCCGGGACGAGCCGCGCCTGCTCGCTCACCTGGGACCGGACGTGCTCGCCGCCGACTTCGGCACCCACGGACTGCCCGAGGCCCTCGACCGGTGGCAGGCCCAGGGGGCCCGCCCGCTGTGCGACGTCCTGCTGGACCAGGCGATCGTGGCCGGGCTCGGGACGATCTGGATGGCGGAGTCGCTCTTCGCGCGTCGCCTGCACCCGTGGGCCCCGGCCGACTCCCTGTCCGAGGACGAGGTGCGCGGCCTGCTCGTCACGGCGCGCCGGCTCGTGGGGGGAAGCGTCGAGATCGGCCGCCGCCAGGGCCTGGGCGAGGTGCCGCGGTCCGTGCACGGGCGACTGGGCAAACCCTGCCGACGGTGCCGGACGCCGATCGCCGTCGGGCAGGCGAACGAGCCGCCGTACGAGCGGCCGGTGTTCTGGTGCCCCACGTGCCAGGCGGTCAGCCGACCGGCGTGAGGTCCTCGCGCTCTACGGCGCCGCGGGAGAGCATCCCGGCGAGCACGTCCGTGGGGATCGTGTCCGGGACGAGCAGTCCTTCGGCGACCGCGATCCGGTCGCTCACCTCGCGCAGCACGAGGGACAGCGGGATGTCGAGGGCCTCGCAGATGGAGGCCAGCAGCTCGGAGGAGGCCTCCTTCTGCCCGCGCTCGACCTCGCTGAGGTAGCCGAGCGAGACCCGTGCGGCCGAGGACACCTCTCGCAGGGTGCGCCCCTGACGCTGCCGCGCGTCGCGCAGCACGTCACCGATCTCCTGTCGCAGGACGACCATGTCGCGCCCCCTCTCTTCCTCCGACACCCCGGGACGGGGCGTGGGATGACTACCGTACCCCGACGGGCGCGTGCTGCGTCGTCCGGGACGGGCATCGATACCGGTTCGTGGCCTGTTGGCGATCACACCTGCCCAACGCCCGGCACCCCCCGGTGTGTTCCCACCACGGCACGGCGTCCGGGATCCGCACCCTTCCTTCACGCGGCGGCGTCACCCAGCACCGCTGCGCAGAGGTCCAGGGCCGCCGCGACCGCGCCCGCACGGACCGCGGCGCGGTCGCCGTCCAGGTCGCACCGGCGCACCTCGGTGGCCGTCGGCGTGGCCACGGCGACGAAGACGAGCCCGGGGGCCCGGCCGTCCTGGGGGTCCGGCCCGGCGACCCCGGTCGTGGCGAGCCCGACGTCCGCCCCCGTCGCGGAGCGCACGCCCGTGGCCATCGCACCGGCGACGTCGGGGTCCACGGCCCCCCGGGCGGCCAGCAGGTCCGCGTCGACCCCCAGCAACGACGCCTTCAGGTCCGTCGCGTAGGCGACGACACCGCCGCGCAGGACGGCTGAGGAGCCCGGCACGGTGGCGAGCTCGGCCGCGACCATGCCCGCGGTCAGCGACTCGGCGACGCCGAGCGTCCATCCCCGCGCGGCCGCCGCCGCCAGGACCTCGCGGGCCGTCATCCCTCGGTCCGGGGTGCTCCCGACGTACCGCCGGCCGGCCCCTCGGGAGCGGCGTCCGTGCCTTCCTGCCGGGCTCGGCGACGCAGGCGCAGCCCCTGGACGGCGTAGTCGACGCCGGTCACCACGGTCACGACGATGGCCGCCCCCATGACGACCCACGCGACGACCACCACGGCGCCCGGCAGCTGCGCCAGCGGCAGCAGGAACAGCGAGATCGCGACGACCTGCAGCACCGTCTTGATCTTGCCGCCGCGCGAGGCCGGCATCACCGCGTACTTCAGGACGGCCATGCGCATCAGCGTGATCCCCAGCTCGCGCGCCAGGATGATCGTCGGGACCCACCAGGGCAGCTCGCCGAGCGGCCACCACAGCAGGACGAGCGCGGTCCCCACCAGGGCCTTGTCGGCGATCGGGTCCAGGAGCTTGCCCAGGTCCGTCACGAGCCCGCGCGACCGCGCCAGGTGGCCGTCGACCTTGTCGCTGAGCGCGGCCAGCAGGAAGATGCCCGTCGCCACCAGGCGCCAGAGCATCGACTCGCCGCCGTCGACCAGCAGGGCCGCTGCGAAGACGGGGACGAGAGCGATGCGGATCATCGTGACGATGTTCGCGATGTTCCAGGGCGAAGGTGCGGCGTCCGGCATGCCATCAGCCTACTGGGACCGGCGGCGCGCTAACCTCGCGGCGTGGCCGACGACGCCCCACGCAGGGTCGCCCGGCGGGTCCTCGTGGTCGCCGCCGTCGCGGCGACGACGGCCTGCGGGCTGGTCGCACCGTCGGAGCCCGCCCCGGCGCCGACGACCACGGTGGCGCCGTCCACCGCGCGCGCCAAGATCGCTCCCCCGGACCCCGTCCTGCCGGCGGTCTTCACGGTGCTCGCCGCCGGCGACCTGCTCCCGCACGGGCCGGTGGTGCGCTCCGCCCGCGGGGGCGACCGGTTCGGCCGGCTGCTGGCCGGCCTGGACCCGTGGGTGGCCGGCGCCGACCTCGCCCTGTGCCATCTCGAGGCGCCCGTCACGCCGCGGGGCACCGCACCGAGCGGCTACCCCGTCTTCGGTGCTCCGCGACAGCTGGTCCCGGCCCTGGCCGCGCAGGGGTGGGACGGCTGCTCCACGGCGTCGAACCACGCCCTCGACCGGGGGTACACCGGCGTCGTGACCACCCTGGACGCGCTCGACGACGCCGGGATGGGCCACGCAGGCACGGCCCGGTCACGCCGCGAGCAGAGGTCGGCCCAGCACTACCGCCTCCAGCGGTCCGACCGGGACCTGGTCGTGGCGCACCTGTCGGCCACCTCCGGCCTCAACGGCTTCCCGGTGCCGGCCGAGGCGCCGTGGGCGGTCGACCTCGTCGACGCGGAGGCGCTCGTCACCGCAGCGCGCACCGCCCGGCGGGACGACGGTGCCGACATCGTGCTCGTCAGCCTGCACGCCGGCACCGAGTACACCGAGCGGCTCACCGCCCAGCAGGAGGACGTCACCGCCGCCCTGGCCGCCTCGCGTGCGGTCGACCTCGTCATCGGCCACCACGCGCATGTGCCCCAGCGGATCGAGCGGCTCGACGGCGGGCCGCACCGGGCCGGCATGTGGGTCGCCTACGGGCTGGGCAACCTGCTGTCGAACCAGAGCGCGTCCTGCTGCGACCCCCGGACCAGCAGCGGCGTGCTGCTGACCGCCACCGTCACCGAGGAACGACCGGCCGAACCGGCACGCGTGACCGACGTCCGCTGGACGGCCACGACCGTGGACATCCCGGCGGGGCACCGCGTGCACGCGCTCGGACGTCCGCTCGACGCCGGCGCCACGACGCTGGACCGCCGCGAGCTGCGCACCCGCCACGACCGGGTCGCCGACGCGGTCGGTCCGCAGGCCCGCGAGCGTCGGCGCCCGCCGGAGCCGACCGGCGGGGCCCCCGCCGTCCTGCCCCGGGACCCCGCCGTCCGGGACCGCTGAACCCGCCCCCGGGCCCGGCGGACGAGGAGCTCAGCGGACGGGGTGCTCGGCGTCCGTGTCGGCGCCGTCGTGGTAGTCGGTCGCCGTGGGCGGCCGGTGACCGTCGGTGCCGTCGGCGTACCGGTCCCCCGAGGCCGCGGTCTCGGCGTCCTGGTCGTAGGCGGACGGCGTCTCGCCGCGGATCAGGGCGAGCGCGGACGACAGGGACTCGGGCTGGACCAGCACGTCGCGAGCCTTCGACCCCTCGGAGGGGCCGACGATCTCGCGCGACTCGAGCAGGTCCATCAGCCGGCCGGCCTTGGCGAACCCGACGCGCAGCTTGCGCTGCAGCATCGACGTCGAGCCGAACTGCGTCGACACCACGAGCTCTGCCGCCTGCAGCAGCACGTCGAGGTCGTCGCCGATGTCCTCGTCGATCTGCTTCTTGGCGGCCGCCGGGGCGGTGACGTCCTCGCGGTAGATCGGCTTGAGCTGCGACTTCACGTGCTCGGTGACGGCGTGCACCTCCGACTCGCTGACCCACGCCCCCTGGACGCGCATCGGCTTGGAGGCGCCCATCGGCAGGAACAGCGCGTCACCCTGACCGATGAGCTTCTCGGCGCCCGGCTGGTCGAGCACGACGCGGGAGTCGGCCAGGGACGACGTCGCGAACGCCAGCCGCGAGGGCACGTTCGCCTTGATCAGACCGGTCACGACGTCCACCGACGGACGCTGCGTGGCCAGCACGAGGTGGATGCCCGCGGCCCGCGCGAGCTGGGTGATGCGCTGGATCGCGGCCTCGACGTCCCGCGGCGCGACCATCATCAGGTCGGCGAGCTCGTCCACGACGACCAGCAGGTACGGGTAGGCGGCGACCTTGCGCTCCGAGCCCGGGGGCGGCGTCACCTTGCCGGCCCGCACCGCGGCGTTGAAGTCGTCGATGTGCTTGTACCCGAACGTCGCCAGGTCGTCGTACCGGGCGTCCATCTCGCGCACGACCCAGTCCAGCGCCTCGGCCGCCTTCTTCGGGCTCGTGATGATCGGCGTGATCAGGTGCGGGATGCCCTCGTACAGCGTGAGCTCGACCCGCTTGGGGTCGACGAGGATCAGTCGCACCTGCTCGGGGGTGGCGCGCATGAGGATCGAGGTGATCATCGAGTTGATGAAGCTCGACTTGCCGGCACCGGTCGCGCCGGCGACGAGGATGTGCGGCATCTTGGCCAGGTTCGCCACGACGAAACCGCCCTCGACGTCCTTGCCGACACCCATGACCATCGGGTGCTCGGTGCGGCGGGCCGCCGACGAGCGCAGCACGTCCCCGAGCACGACCGTCTCCCGGTCGGTGTTCGGGATCTCGATGCCGATCGCGGACTTGCCGGGGATCGGCGACAGGATCCGCACGTCGGCGCTGGCGACCGCGTAGGCGATGTTGTTGCTCAGCCCCGTGATGCGCTCGACCTTGGTCTTGGGGCCGACCTCCACCTCGTACCGGGTGACCGTGGGCCCCCGGGTGAAGTTGGTGACCTGGGCGTCCACGCCGAACTGCTCGAAGGTCTGCTCGAGGGCGGCCACCACGCGGTCGTTGGCCGCCGAGCGGCTCTTGTGCGGCGCGCCCTGGACCAGCGCGTCCTCCGACGGCAGCAGGTAGACCGTGTCGCCGGAGAGCATCGGCTGCTCCGCCCGCCCCTGGGGAGCGGGCAACGGCTCCGGCGCGGACGGCCCCGCCGGCGCCGCCGGGGCGCTGTCGGCCGGGGCGGGCGACGCCGTCGCCCCCGTGGCGATCACCTGCGTCGCTCCCGGGTCGTCGGCACCGGCCGGCGCCGACGGGCCGGCCGGGTCGAGGGTGGCCGCCTTGTCGAAGGCCTGGTCGCCGGCGTACTCGTCGAGGTCGCCGGAGGCCGCCTTCGCGGCGCGCTCGGCGCGGGTGGAGCGCACCCGCTTGGTGCGCTTCTTGCGTGCGGGCTTCTCGTCGGTGCCGTCGTGCGAGGAGACGCCGTCGGCCAGCTCGAGCCGGCCGTCGTCCCCGGCGGAGCCGTGGTTGCCCGTGAGGCGGTCGTACAGCCCCCGCACCCGTTCGGGGATGCGGTGCACCGGGGTCGCGGTGACGACGAGGAGCCCGAAGAAGCCGAGCAGCAGGAACAGCGGCACGGCCACCCACGCCGTGACGCCGATGACGACGGGCGTCGCCGCGAGGTAACCGATGATGCCGCCGGCGTCCTGCACCTGGTCGAACCCGTCCCGCGGGGACGGGGTGTCCTCGGCGATGGCCACCAGCGAGCAGACGGAGACCACGAGCAGGCTCACCCCGATGGCCACGCGGGAGTTCGCGTGGCCCCGCTCGGGGTGGCGCATGATCCGCACGCCGATCCAGATGAGCAGGACGGGGATCGCGACGCCCGCCAGCCCGACCGTCCCGGCGACGACCGCGTGGACCCACGTGCCGAAGGCCCCGGGGATGCCCCACCACTCGCGGGCCGCCACGACGAGGGCGATCGCGATGAGGAAGAAGGCGACGCCGTCTCGGCGGTGCTCGGGTTCCAGGTCTCTCGCTCCCTTGGTGATCGTGCGGGTCAGGGCACCCAGGCCGTGCGCGACGCCCAGGTAGGCGCCGCGCACCATCTTCACGGGCCACGGTGGCCCGGTCCGCCGACGGTTCCGGGCGGAGCCGGACGAGCGCCCGCCGCGCGCCCCGGAGGACCGGCCCGTGGAGGACCGGCCCGTGGAGGAGCGCGACGACGAGCGCGCGGACGGGCTGCGTGACGGCGCGGACACGGAGGCGCTGCGCCCCGTACGGGCCGTCGACCGCGAGGTCCCGGAAGTCTTCCGGGCAGGGATCCGGGTCGCCATGATGGTCACCACGGTACCCGCGACCCTGGTCACGACGCCGCACGTCGGCGTCGCGTGTCCGCTCGCTCAGACCCCGGTCCCCCGGTCAGCCTGCGCCTGCGCTCGCACGCTCGCTCCGGCTCAGGCTTCGGTCCCCCGGTCAGCCTGCGCCTGCGCTCGCACGCTCGCTCCGGCTCAGGCTTCGACGACGACGGGGACGATCATCGGGCGGCGGCGCAGACGCCGGTTCACCCAACGGCCGATGACGCGCCGCATGATCTGCTGGAGCTGGTAGGTGTCGGTGGCGCCGCCGGCGATCGCGTCCTCGAGGGCCTGGACCACGTCCGGCTGGATCTCGGAGAACACGGCGTCGTCCTCGGCCATGCCGCGCGCCAGGAGCTGCGGCCCGGCGAGCACCTTGCCCGTGGCGGTGTCGACCACGGCGAAGACGGACACGAAGCCCTCCTCGCCGAGCGTGCGACGGTCCTTCAGCTCGCTCTCGGTCACCTCGCCGACCGAGGAGCCGTCCACGAACACGTAGCCGCACGGGACCGCGCCCACCACGGAGGCCTTGCCGTCCACGAGGTCGACGACGACGCCGTCCTCGGCGAGCACGACGCGGTCGGCGGGGACCCCGGTCTTGACCGCGAGCGCCGCGTTGGCCACGAGGTGGCGCACCTCGCCGTGCACCGGCATGACGTTCTTGGGCCGCAGGATGTTGTAGCAGTACAGCAGCTCGCCGGCGCTGGCGTGCCCGGAGACGTGCACCTTGGCGTTGCCGGAGTGCACCACGCGCGCGCCGAGCCGGGTCAGGCCGTTGATGACGCGGAACACGGAGTTCTCGTTGCCCGGGATGAGCGACGAGGCGAGGATCACGGTGTCGCCGTGGCCGACGTTGACCTTGTGGTCGCCGTTCGCCATGCGGCTCAGCGCCGCCATGGGCTCGCCCTGCGACCCGGTGCTCATGTAGACGACCTGGTCGTCGGGCAGGTTGGTGGCCTGCTTGAGCTCGATGAGCACACCGGGCGGGACGTCGAGGTAGCCGAGCTCGGCGGCGATCCCCATGTTGCGCACCATCGAGCGGCCGACGAAGGCGACCTTGCGCCCGTGGGCGTGCGCGGCGTTGAGGACCTGCTGGACGCGGTGCACGTGGGAGGAGAACGAGGCGACGACGATGCGCTTCTCCGCCTGGGCGAAGACGTTGTCCAGCACCGGTCCGATCTCCGCCTCGTTGGTGACGAAGCCGGGGACCTCCGCGTTGGTGGAGTCGACCATGAACAGGTCGACCCCCTTCTCGCCGAGCCGGGCGAAGGCCCGCAGGTCGGTGACGCGACCGTCCAGGGGCAGCTGGTCCATCTTGAAGTCGCCGGTGTGCAGCACGGTACCGGCGGCCGTGGTGACGGCCACGGCGAGCGCGTCCGGGATGGAGTGGTTGACGGCCACGAACTCGCAGCCGAACTCCCCGAGCTGCACGGAGTCGCCCTCGGCCACCACGTGGGTGACCGGCTTGATGCGGTGCTCCTTGAGCTTGGCCTCGATGAACGCCAGCGTCAGCTGCGAGCCGTAGATCGGGATGTCGCGGCGCAGGCGCAGCAGGTACGGCACGGCACCGATGTGGTCCTCGTGGCCGTGGGTGAGCACGATCGCCTCGACGTCGTCCATGCGGTCGGCGATGTACTCGAAGTCGGGCAGGATGAGGTCGACGCCGGGCTGGTGGTCCTCCGGGAAGAGGACGCCGCAGTCGATGATGAGCAGCCGTCCGCGGTGCTCGAGGACGGCCATGTTGCGGCCGACCTCTCCCAGCCCGCCGAGGGCGACGATCCGCAGACCGTCGGCCGGCAGCTCGGGGGGCAGGGGAAGTTCGGGGTGAGGGTGACTCACGGGGCCTCCTGGCCTGTGTCGTTACTGGGGTGTGGTGGCGGGTTCCATGACCCCGCCGGCGATGAGGGCGGCGCGCACCGCGGCGACGTCGTCGTCCGTGGCGGCGACGTTCGGCAGGCGCAGCTCGCGGTTGTCGTGGACGCCGAGCAGCTCCAGGGCGGCCTTGACCATGACGGCCTGCGCGCCGGCGCCGTTCATGGCGGCCAGCACGGGCATCGTCGTGTTGAAGACCTCCAGCGCGCCGACGTGGTCGCCGGCGTCGAAGCGCCGCACGACCTCGGCGAACCGGTCGCCGACGAGGTGCGCGGAGACCGAGACGATCCCCGCCGCGCCGTGGGCGAGGAAGGGCAGCAGGAGCCCGTCGTCGCCGGAGTACCAGGCCAGGCCGGTCAGCCGCTGCAGCGCGGGCACCGAGCCCACGTCCCCGGTGGCGTCCTTGGTGGCCACCACGCGGGGGTGGGCGGAGATCCGCTCGTACGTCGCGGGTGCGATGCGGACCCCGGCCCGGCCGGGGATGTCGTAGAGCATGACCGGCAGGTCGGTGGAGTCCGCCACCGTCGCGAAGTGCTGGTACAGCCCCTCCTGGGTGGGGCGGGAGTAGTACGGCGAGACGACGAGGAGTCCGTCGGCGCCGGCCTCGGCCGCCTGCTCGGCCATGCGCACGGCGTGCGCCGTGTCGTTCGAACCGGCACCGGACAGGATGGTCGCCCGGTCACCGACCGCCTCGACGACGGCGCGCACCAGGTCGGCCTTCTCCGGGGCGTGCGTCACGGGCGCCTCGCCCGTGGTGCCCGACAGCACGAGGCCGTCGTTGCCTGCGTCCACGAGCCGCGTCGCGAGCTGCGCAGCGGCGTCGAGATCGATCGCGCCCGACCCCGACATGGGCGTGACCATTGCGGTGAGCACGGCGCCGAAAGGGCGCGCAGGGGTACCGGGCAGCGTCATGGGAACACCGTACCTGTCGAGGGGTCGCGGCGGCGGCGCTGTCCAGCGGCTGTCGCACGGCGTGTCGTCGGCGCGACGGCGCGGCCCCGGGCCGAGGGCCCGGGCGGCCGCACGCGCTGCTGCGGTGCCGCGACACGCGTCACATACTGGCCGTATGACTGCGACGACGCCGACCACCTCTCCCGTCCGTGACGTCCCGACCGAGGTGCTCGTCGACGGCCGCTGGCGTGCGGCCACCGGCGGCGGCACGTTCGAGGTCGTCGACCCGGCGACCGAGGAGACCCTGTGCTCGGTGGCGGACGCCGGTCCCGAGGACGGCGAGGCGGCCCTGGCCGCGGCGCACGCGGCCGCCCCGGAGTGGGCGCGGGTCGCCCCCCGCGAGCGCGCCGAGCTGCTGCGGGCCGCCTTCGAGACCGTCACCGCCCGCACCGAGCAGCTGGCCGCCCTCATCACCGCCGAGTGCGGCAAGACCCTCGCCGAGTCGCGCGCCGAGGTCGCCTACGGCGCCGAGTTCCTCCGCTGGTTCGCCGAGGAGGCGGTGCGCGCGCCCGGCCTGCTGCGCCGCGCACCGGCCGGCGCGAACCAGCAGCTCGTCCACCGGCGGCCGGTGGGGCCGGCGCTGCTCATCACCCCGTGGAACTTCCCCATCGCGATGGCGACGCGCAAGATCGGTCCCGCCCTGGCCGCCGGGTGCCCGGTCGTGATCAAGCCGGCCCAGCTCACCCCGCTGACCACCCTCGCCGTGGCCGAGATCCTGCGTGACGAGCTGGAGCGCCGCGGGCTGCCCGCCGGCGTCGTCAACGTCGTCCCCACCTCCTCGGCCGGGGACGTCACGGGCCCGCTGCTGGCGGACGACCGGTTGCGCAAGCTGTCGTTCACCGGGTCCACGGGTGTCGGGCGGCGGCTGCTGGCCCAGGCGGCCGACCAGGTGCTGTCCTGCTCGATGGAGCTGGGCGGCAACGCGCCGTTCGTCGTCTTCGGCGACGCCGACCTCGAGGCCGCCGTGGACGGTGCGGCCGTGGCCAAGCTGCGCAACGGCGGCCAGTCGTGCGTGGCGGCCAACCGCTTCCTGGTGCACGAGTCGCTGGCCACCGAGTTCGCCGACCGCCTCGGTGCGCGCTTCGCCGACCTGACCGTGGGGCCCGGCGCCGAGGGCAACGACGTCGGGCCGCTCATCGGTGCCGACGCGGTGGACTCCGTGCACGCGCTGGTCGCCGACGCCGTGGACCACGGCGCCCGCGTGGTCACCGGGGGGCAGCGCCCCGCCGGTCCCGGCTACTTCTACCCGCCCACGGTGCTCGCCGACGTCGCCCGGGACGCGCGCTGCGTGCACGAGGAGATCTTCGGGCCCGTGGCCCCCGTGGTCGCGTTCGCCGACGACGACGAGGGCATCGCCCTGGCCAACGACACGCCCTACGGGCTGGCGGCCTACGCCTACACCCGCGACCTGGACCTGGCGATGCGCGCGGCGCACGAGCTGGACGCGGGCATGATCGGGGTGAACCGGGGCATGGTCAGCGACGCGAGCGCGCCGTTCGGCGGCACCAAGCAGTCCGGGCTGGGCCGCGAGGGCGGCGAGGCCGGTCTCGAGGAGTACCTCGAGACCGTGTACGTGGCGATGTGACCGGCCGCGGGTCCCGTGGTTCGATGACCCGGTGTCCCGCCCCCGCTCCCCCGCGGTCTCGGCCGCCGTCCGCCAGGGCGTCAGCGTCTCCGTGGCCACCGGGCTCTACGGCGTCTCGTTCGGCGCGCTGGCGGTGGTCGCGGGTCTGACCGTGGCCCAGACCGCCGCGCTGAGCCTGCTGCTCTTCTCGGGCGGCTCGCAGTTCGCCCTCGTCGGGGTCGTGGCCGCCGGCGGCTCCCCGCTGGCCGCCGTGGCGACGTCGAGCCTGCTCGGCGTGCGCAACACCCTCTACGGCGCGGTGGTCTCCCCGCTGCTCGACGTGCGCGGGTGGCGCCGCTGGGCGGCCGCGCAGGTCACGATCGACGAGTCGACCGCGGTCGCGGTGGCGCAGCGCGACCCGCAGGCCGTACGGGTCGGGTTCTGGGCCACCGGGCTGGGCGTCTTCGTGCTGTGGAACGTCTGCAGCCTGCTCGGGGCCCTGGCCGGCGACGCGCTCGGGGACCCGCGGGCCTGGGGTCTGGACGCGGCCGCCGGGGCCGCCTTCCTCGCGCTCGTCTGGCCGCGCCTGGCCTCCCGCGACGCCCGCCTGGTGGCCGCTCTCGCCGTCGTCGTCTCCGCCGCCCTGGTCCCGGTGACCCCCGCGGGCATCCCCGTCCTGGGGGCGGCCGCCGCGGCGATCGCGGCCGGGCTCCTGTCCCCCGCACCCCGTGCCCGGCGTGGAGGTGCGCGATGACCCCGACCGTGCTGTGGGCGACCGTGCTGGTGGCCTCCGTGGCGAGCTTCGCCCTGAAGCTCGCGGGCCACCTCGTCCCGCAGCACTGGCTGGCCACCGACCGGGTGCAGCGCACCTCGGGGCTGGTCACGGTAGCGCTGCTCGTGGCCCTCGTGGTGGTGCAGACCTTCGCCACCGGCCCTGCTCTCACGGTGGACGCGCGCGTGCCGGCGCTGGCCGCCGCGGCGGCAGCGCTCGCGCTGCGCGCACCCTTCGTCGTGGTCATCGTGGTCGCCGCCGCCGTGGCCGCGGGCCTGCGCGCGCTCGGCTGGGGCTGAGCGGCCCACTAGGGTGGCCCGATGGCACTGTTCCAGGAGACCGCCGACGTCTCCGTGCGCCCCGCCGTCCCCGGCGACGAGGAGGCCGTCACCCGCATCCAGGTCGAGGCCTGGCGCACCACGCACGCCGACGTGCTCGGGGGCGCCGTCGACGCCCTGGACACCACGGCGATGACCGACCGGTGGGCCGACGCTATCTCCCGGCCGCCGGGTCCCGGCTTCGCCGTGCTCGTCGCCCTGGACGGACCGACGGTCGTCGGCTTCGCCGCCGTCGCCCCGGGCCAGGTGATGTCCCTGGAGGTGGCGCCCCACGCCCGGCGCGGCGGTCACGGCTCACGGCTGCTGGCCGCGGCCGTGGACCGGCTGCGGACCGACGGCGAGTCCGAGGTCGTCACCTGGGTGCTCGACGGCGACGACGGCCGTGAACGGTTCCTGTCCTCCTCGGGCCTCGGTCCCGACGGCACGGAGCGCGCCCTGGCCACCGGGGTCCGCGACGTCGTCGAGCGGCGCTGGTCCGCCACGATCTGAGCCTCAGGGGCGGCGGCGCCACCGGCCGGTGGTCCCTCCGGGCGACCCCGCGCCCGGGTCCTCGCCGTCCGCGGGCGTGCCCGTCGCGGGGCTGCCCTCGCCGGACGGTCCGTCCGGGCCGGACGGGGCGTCGGGCGCGGGCGGGGTGCCGCCCTCGGAGGGCGTACCCGTCCCCTCGGCGGCGGGAGCACCGGTCCCGCCGTCCGGTGCCGCGGTCGGCGAGGCCGCCTCGTCCCGGGGCGTCGACGGCGTCCCGGGAGCGCCACCGGCCGACGTCGCGCCGACCTCCTGGCCGCCGGGCGCGGGACGCGGGCCGGCGGCACGGGCGGGCGCGGCCTGCGGGTTGGCGGCGCCGAGCACGGAGCCACCGGTGACCACGACACCCACGCGTTCGGCCTGCTCGCGCAGGCCCTGCAGCTCGCGCGACACCGAGCGGACGGCGAACCCGGAGACGATGTTCAGCGATCCGGCCACGAAGGCGAACAGCGCGAAGACGATCGTCACCAGCCGCAGGACGTCGAAGGAGTCCAGCGGCCGCGTCACGAGCAGGAGGCCGAAGAGGGCGGCCGTGATGCCGAACGCGACCATCCACGGCCAGCCGAGGTCCCGGTTCCTCGACAGCGCCGCACCGCCGATGATCGCCACGATGCCCAGCACGATCGTCCAGACCGCGAGCACGTAGTACAACGGCGTCGGCGACAGCTCGGGCCACAGGGCGACGGCGGCGCCGAAGCCGAGGTTGACCCCGGCCTGGGCGAGCCACCAGGCCGAGCCGACCTGCCGGCGGTGCACCAGCCACTGGACCAGGACCAGCACGCCGTCGAAGGCGAGGAAGATCCCGATGAGCAGGCGCAGGATCTCCAGCTCCTCGAGCGGCTCGATCATGAGCAGCAGACCGAGCACGATGTAGGAGATCCCCCGGAGCACGGGGAGCCACCACACCCGGCGGAACGGGTTGCGTGCGGCACCGGGTGCCTCGGCGGTGGCCTCGTCCTGGGTCGTTCCGTCGTCGCGTGCCATGCGAGCCCTTCGTCGATGCCTGCTGACCTGCGGCCATGCTAGGCGCCCGCGTGCCGGCCCGCCCGGGAGGCGCAGGAGGAACGAGCCGGGGCCGCCGCCCGTCAGTCCGCCGCGCGGGCATCCTCGGGCACGAGGACCAGGTCGAGGTAGGCCCGCAGGGCACCGGCCATGTCCGGCCGCTGCGCCCGCGGGAGGTCGCGGGCGAGCAGCCACTGCAGCTGCATCCCGTCCATGATGGCGACGATCGACCGGGCGGAGGCCTCCAGGTCGAGGCCGGGGCGCAGGCCGCCGGCGTCCCGCCGGGTCTCCAGCTCCTCGAGCATCCGCGCGACGGTGGCGGCGTACCGCTGCTCGAAGTAGGCGTGCGCCGGGTGGTCCGGGGACGTCGCCTCGGCGGCGACGGAGGTGTAGAGGTCGACGATCGCCGGGCGCAGCGCGTTGCGCTCCACGAGGTGGATCATCGCGGCGAAGAAGTCGGTGCCCTGGTCCAGCTCCGCCTCGAGGTCCGCCTCGTCGACCTCGTCCCGGTGCTCCAGCAGCGCCTCCAGCACCGCCGCCTTGGTCGGGAAGTGGTGCAGCAGCCCGGGGTGGGAGATCCCCGCGGCCGCGGCGATGTCGCGCAGGGAGGTGCCGTGGAAGCCGGCCTCGCCGAACAGCGAGATCGCGGCCTGCAGGATCTGCTCGCGCTTCCGGCGACCGCGCGCGTAGCCACCGGCCCGCGAGCCGCTGGCCTGGGGTGTCGTACCCGTGGTCGTCATCGCACTCCTTCGTCCGTCACGGTCACCATCATGCCAGGGTTGCGCAGAACCCGACCAATCGGTAACCATAGGTCCCGACCAGTTGGTAAGTAATGGGTTCCGACCCCGACGACGAGGATGTCCACCATGACCGCCACCCCCACCCCGGCCGACGGCCGGGCACTGTCCCAGGACCCCGGTCCGGCGACGACGCCGCGCGGCTACGGATCCGGCCTGACGCTCGCCGCGTTCGGCGTGTACTTCGCGCTGTTCACGCCGGTGATGGTCGCCATGGCGTTCAAGATCCAGCACATCGACCCCGAGGGCGCCGTCGGCAGCCTCGGGCTCGTGCTCGGCGTCGGCGCCGCGTTCGCCCTCGTCGCGAACCCGCTGGCCGGCCGACTGTCGGACCGCTCCACGGCGCGCTTCGGCAAGCGGCGGCCGTTCATCGTCGGCGGCTCTCTCGTCGGGACCCTCGCCATGGCGGTGATCGGCGTGACCGAGTCGGTGCCGATGGTCCTGGTCGCGTGGTGCCTGGCGCAGGCCGCCTACAACGGGGCACTGGCCGCGATCATCGCGACCCTGCACGACCAGGTCGCCCCCGCCCGCCGCGGACGCTACTCCGCGCTCATCGGCATCGGCACGCCGCTGGCCATCCTCGGCGCCTCGGTGCTCGCCAACCTCGTCGCCGCCGACCTGTGGCGGTTCCTGCTGCCCGGCCTGGTCGCCACCGTGGCGAGCATCGTGTTCGCCGTCGTGCTCGACGACGTCGTGCGCACCGTCCCGCCCGTGGAGCCCTTCCGCGTCAAGGAGTTCTTCGGCTCCTTCGTCTTCGACCCCCGCACCCACCGGGACTTCGGCTGGACCTGGCTGACGAAGTTCTTCGTCATGTTCGGCTACGCCGGCATCGCGACCTACATCCCCTACTACCTCACCGACACCTTCGGCCTGGCCGAGGCCGAGGCGACCGAGGTCATCCTCGCGGCCAACATGGCCTCCACCGTGGCCATGCTCGTCTCGAGCCCCCTGGGCGGCTGGCTGTCGGACAAGCTCGGCAAGCGCCGCCCCTTCGTCACTGCCGCCGGTCTGGTGATGGTGCTCGGTCTCCTGCTCCTCGCGCTGGCCCCGTCGGTGGCGATGGTCGTGGTCGCCCAGGGCGTCGTCGGCTTCGGCGCGGGCTCGTTCCTCTCGGTGGACCAGGCCCTGGCCACCCAGGTGCTGCCGAACGCGGAGGACGCCGCCAAGGACCTCGGGGTGCTCAACATCGCCAACGCCCTGCCCCAGTCGCTCGCCCCGGCGATGGCCCCCAGCATCATCGCCGTCGGCACGGCCGTCGGCATCGGCGGCTACACCGCCTGGTTCCTCTTCGGAGCGTTCGTCGCCTTCTTCGGCGCCGTGCTCGTCTACCGCATCAAGGGCGTGCGTTGAGGACCGCGAACGACGACGCCGTGGGGACCGGGGCCGTCCCGGCGGACGCCCCGTACCGGGACCGGACCCGCCCCGTCGGCGAGCGCGTCTCCGACCTGCTGGGTCGGATGACGGTGGCCGAGAAGGCCGGCCAGCTCTTCCACACGATGATCGAGACCGGCCCCGGCGGCACCCTCGCCGAGGAGCCCTCGCCCATGGGCGTGCCCGCCACCAGCGACATGCTCCTGGGTCGGCACATGACGCACTTCAACGTGCTCGCCTCGCCGGCGACCGCCGAGGAGTTCGCCCGCTGGCACAACCGGCTCCAGGAGCTCGCCGCCTCGACGCGGCTGGGCATCCCGGTGACGGTGTCCAGCGACCCGCGCCACGCGTTCACCGACAACCCCGGCACGGCGCTGCTGGCCGGCCCGTTCTCGCAGTGGCCCGAGACGCCGGGCCTGGCGGCCGTCGGCGACCCCGGGCTCGTGGAGGAGCAGGCCGACGCCGTGCGGCGCGAGTACCTGGCCGTGGGGATCCGCACCGCGCTGCACCCGCAGGTGGACCTCGCCACGGAACCCCGCTGGTCGCGGGCCGCGGGGACCTTCGGCGAGGACCCCGCGGCCGCCGGACGGCTCGGCGCCGCCGCCGTCCACGGGCTGCAGGGCACCGGTGCGGTCGCACGCCGCGCCGGGCTGCCCGGCACCTTCGGCCCGTCCTCCGTGTCGACCATGACCAAGCACTTCCCCGGTGGCGGCCCGCAGGCCGACGGCGAGGACCCCCACTTCGCCTACGGGCGCGAGCAGGTCTACCCGGGCGGCGCCTTCGCCACGCACCTCGCACCGTTCACCGAGCTCATCGCCGCCGGCACCCGCCAGATGATGCCCTACTACGGCATGCCGGTGGGCCTCGAGGTCGACGGCGAGGCGGTCGAACCCGTCGGCTTCGCCTTCAACCGGCAGGTCCTCACCGGGCTGCTGCGCGAGCGTCTCGGGTTCGACGGCATCGTCTGCACGGACTGGGGCCTGGTCAACGACGCCGAGATCCTCGGCACCGAGTACCCCGCCCGCGCGTGGGGCGTCGAGGACCTCACCCCGCTCGAGCGGGTCGAGAGGATCCTCGCCGCCGGAGCCGACCAGCTCGGCGGCGAGGCCTGCCCCGAGCTCGTCGTCGAGCTCGTCCGCACCGGCCGGGTCCCCGAGGAGCGGCTGGACGTCTCCGTCGCCCGCCTGCTGCGCGAGAAGTTCGTCCTCGGGCTGTTCGACGACGCCCGGTACGTGGACGTCGACGCCGCGAGCGCCGTCGTCGGGCATCCCGAGCTCGTCGCGGCGGGACGCCGGGCCCAGTCCCGGTCGGTGACGGTCCTGTCCGCCGCCCGGAGCGGTCCGGCGGCCCTGCCGGCCGCTCGCGGCCTGCGCGTCTGGCTCGAGGGGGCCGACGACGTCACCGACGTCTCCCCCGGCCTGGTGACCCTCGTCGACTCGCCGGAGGAGGCCGACGTGGCGCTGCTGCGCCTCAAGGCTCCCTACGAGGCACGCGGGGACGGCTTCGAGGCGTTCTTCCACGCGGGGTCCCTGGACTTCCCCGCCGAGACGATCTCCCGCGTCGCCACGGTCGCCTCCCGGGTCCCGACCGTCGTGGACGTCTACCTCGACCGCCCGGCGATCCTCGCCCCCGTGCTCGACGCCCTGGGCAGGACAGGGTCTCTCGTGGCGAACTACGGGGCCTCCACCGGCGCGCTGCTCGACGCCCTGACCGGCGTCGTGCGGCCCGAGGGCAGGCTGCCGTTCGACCTGCCCCGCTCGATGTCCGCCGTCGAGGCCTCCCGGGAGGACGTGCCGTTCGACACCGCGGACCCGCTGTTCCGCTGCGGTCACGGCCTGTCGGTCTGAGCCGCGTACCGCCCCGCGGCCGCCCCCGGGCGGTCGCGGGTCGGTCGCGGGTCGGTGCACCGGTGACAGGATGAACCGGTGGAACACCGCACCGTCCGCGACGCCCTGGCGGGGATCACGTTCCTGGCCGTCGCGAACTTCGTCGCCATCACCACCGAGGTGCTCCCGGTCGGGCTGCTGCCGCAGCTCGCGGACGGCCTCGGGGTGCCGGAGTCGACCGCCGGGCTGCTCGTGTCCGTGTACGCGTTCGTCGTGGCGGCGTGCGCGGTCCCGCTGACGCTGCTCACCCGGCGCCTGGCCCGCAAGCCGCTGCTGCTCACCACGGTGGTCGTCTACGCCGTCGCGAACGTGCTGGCCGCCGTCGCGCCGACGTTCGGCGTCGTCGTCGCGGCCCGGACCCTCGGCGGGCTCGGGCACGCGCTGTTCTTCTCGGTCTCGATCGCCTACGCGGCGCGGCTGGTCTCGCCGCTGTACACCGGCCGCGCGGTGACGCTGGTGACCACCGGCGGCACCTTCGGGTTCGTGCTCGGCGTGCCGCTGTCGACGTCGCTCGGCGCGGCCGTCGGGTGGCGGTGGTCCTTCGCGGTGCTCGCCGGCGTGTGCGCGCTGACCGCGCTCCTCGTCGCCCGGCTCCTGCCCCCGGTCGGGGTCGAGCAGGTCGCGCCGGGCGGCTCGCCGCACCGCGGGCGGTCGCGCCTCGGGATCGTCGTGGGGACCAACACGCTGCTGTTCGTGGGCCAGTACACGGTGTACACCTTCGTCTCCCTGCTGCTGCTCGCGACCGGCCTGACCGAGGCCGCGGTCGGCCCGGCCCTGCTCGTCTTCGGCGCGCTGGGCATCGTGGGCCTCTGGGCGGCAGCGCGCTACCTGGACCGCCGCCCGCGCGCCCTGACGCTCGCCACCGTCGGGGTGATGGTGCTCGCCCTGGTCGTCCTCGGGCTGGCACTGCCGCAGCGGCTCCCCGTGCTGGTCGCCGCGGCGGTGTGGCTCGCCGCGTTCGGGGCCGTGCCCGCCGCGTTCCAGACCCTGGCGCTGCGGGCCCGCGGCGCGAGCGCGGACGTCGCGGGTGCGTTCGTCAACGCCACCTCGAACCTCGGCATCGGTCTCGGGGCGGCCGTCGGGGCCGTCGTCGTCGCCGGCCCGGGACTCCCCGCCCTCGCGTGGACCGGGGCGGCGGCCATGGCCGCCGCCGGCGTCGTGGTGCTGGTCGCCCGGCGAGCGTTCCCGCGCGACCCCGCACGGTAACTCCCGCGTGACCACGTCGTAGCACGTCGCTGGCAGGCTGGTTCCATGTCCGACGTCGGAGAAGGGTCCGCACGAGCCAGCACCAGGCACCGTCGTCTGGCGAGCCCGACGGAACCGATGCTCACCGACTACTTCGCCGCGCCGTCCGACGCGCTGGCCGCGACGGTGCTGCACGTCGACACCGGACCGAGCACCCCCACGCGAGGGTCCGGCGAGCCGCTCTTCGACACGGTGGCGCTGCCGTCGATCGACCCCTTCGTCGCGCTGGCCGTGCTGGCGGAGGTGACCTTCGGCCTCCCCTACGGCGAGGTGACGGCCGATCCCCGGCACGGTCAGGTCGTCGGCGGCGAGGACGAGGGGCCGTTCGTCGTGACGGTGGCCACCGAGCTCGCGGACCACCTGGCGGCCGCCTCCCCGCAGCAGCTCGCCGAGGCCGCCCGCGAGTGGGCGCGGCGCGTCGAGCACACAGGCGACGCCGCGGCGCTGGCCCGCTCCCTCGAGGATCTGGGCGAGCTCGCCTGGCGGGCCGCCGACGTCCGCCACGAGCTGTACTGCTGGACCCGGTGGCCGTCCGGCTGAGATGTCAGCCCGTGAAGAGCGAGGAGGCCTTGCGCAGGGCGGCCCGGGCCCGACGGCGGTCGCGGGCGGCGTCGTAGGCGAAGGCCAGGTGGTACCAGGCCCGCCAGCTCTCCGGCTCGGCCTCGACGGCGGCCTGCGCCTCGGTGAAGGCGGCGTCGGCGGCGTCGCGGTCGATCCGTCCTCCCGGGGACCGGGGCAGGTCGTCCACGGGGAGCTCCCCGGCGTCGGCGAGGACGTCGGCCATCCGCTGGACGCGGGCCGCGAGCCAGAACTCGCGCGCGATGAGCCCCACGACGAGCAGCGGGACGACCAGCGCGGCGGCACCGATGGCGACGAGCACGGGCTCGCCGCTGGCCACCATCGCCACGCCGCGCCCGGCGATCGCCCAGACGTAGATCGCCAGCAGGAACGTCACCGCCAGCGCGCCGACCAGTCCCCGCGGCGGACGCCTCCGGGCGGGCGGCGAGGAGCCGTCCTCGGTGGTCACGACAGGTCCAGCACGTGCTCGAGCCCGACCGTCAGACCCGGGCGCGACCCGACCTCGCGCACCGCCAGCAGCACGCCCGGCATGAACGAGGCCCGGTCGAACGAGTCCTGGCGGATCGTCAGCTGCTCCCCGGCGTTGCCGAACAGGATCTCCTCGTGGGCCACCAGGCCGCGCAGCCGGACCGCGTGCACCCGCACGCCGTCGACGTCGGCACCCCGCGCCTCCCAGCCGTCCTGGGTCGCGTCGGGCGAGGCCCCGAGGCCGGCGTCCGCGCGCGCCGCGGCGATCGCGGCCGCCGTGTGCCGGGCCGTGCCCGACGGGGCGTCGACCTTGTTCGGGTGGTGCAGCTCGACGACCTCGGCGGACTCGAAGTACCGGGCCGCCTTGGCCGCGAACGTCATGGCCAGCACGGCGGACAGGCCGAAGTTCGGCGCGATGAGCACACCCGGCCCGTCGCCCTCCTGCCCGGCGGCGAGCCGTTCGAGGTGCTCCGTGACCCGGCCGCGCGAGTCGTCGTCCCAGCCGGTGGTCCCGACCACGACATGGGCACCGGCGTCGAGCGCCGCGTGCACGTTGGCCTCGGTGACCGCCGGGACGGTGAAGTCCACGGCCACCTGGGCGCCGGAGTCGCGCACCGCCGCCGCGACGTCGTCACCGGCGTCGACGCGGGCCACGAGCTCGAGGCCCTCGGCGGCCTCCACCGCGGCGCACGTCTGGCTGCCCATCCGTCCGGCCGCACCGATGACGGCCACCCTGGTCGCGCTGCTCATGCTCACTGCTCTCCCTGTTCTGCGAAAGGTCCCACCCGCACGACCGACCGCGGACGCCCGGCCAGGTCGGCGGCCAGCTCCCGGACGTCCTCGCGGGTGACGGCCCGGATGCGCTGCAGCGACTCGTCGACGGTCATCAGCTCGCCGAGGACGAGCTCCGACCTGCCCAGCCTGCTCATCCGCGACCCGGTGTCCTCCAGGCCCAGCACGAGCCCGCCGGAGAGCTGGCCCACCGAGCGCTCGAGCTCGGCGGAGGTGATGCCGTCCTGCGCGAGCCGGTCGAGCTCGACGCCGAGCATCGCCACGACCTCGTCGGTACGGCCCGGGGCGCACCCGGCGTAGAGCCCGAAGGTCCCCAGGCCGCCGTGCCCCTGGGCGAAGGAGTAGGTCGCGTACGCCAGACCCCGCTTCTCGCGGATCTCCTGGAACAGCCGCGACGACATGCTGCCGCCCAGCACCGCGTTGAGCACCGTCATGGTGAAGCGGCGCTCGTCGGTCGCGCTGAGCCCGGTGGTGCCCAGGATCACGTTCGCCTGCTCGGTGGGGCGCCGCACCGTGACCTCGGCGCCCTCGGCCGGCACGCCGTCGGACTCCGGAGCGCCGGAGCGGCGCTCCCGCGGGCCCGCGGTGCCGGAAAGGTCCCAGCCGCCGGCGGACAGCGCCTCGCCGACCTGACCGACGAGCCGGTCGTGGTCCACCCCGCCCGCCGCGGCGACGACGAGGGTCTCGGGACGGTAGTGCCACTGGTAGTGCTCCCAGACGGCGTCGCGCGGCACGCCGCGGATCGCCTCGGGGGTGCCTCCGATGGGACGGCCGAGAGGGTGGCTGCCGAGCACGGTGGCGGCGAACCGCTCGTGCACGAGGTCGCCCGGGTCGTCCTCGGCCATCGCGAGCTCCTCGAGGATGACTCCCCGCTCCGTCTCGAGCTCGTCCGGGTCCAGCCGGGCCGAGGTCATCATGTCGCTGACGACGTCGACCGCCATCGGGACGTCGGCGTCGAGCACCCGGGCGTAGTAGCACGTGTGCTCCTTGCCGGTCGCCGCGTTGGCCTCGCCCCCGACGGCGTCGAACGCCTCGGCGATGTCCAGGGCCGTGCGTCGTGCCGTGCCCTTGAACAGCAGGTGCTCCAGGAAGTGGGTCGACCCGTGGTGCCCGTCCGTCTCGTCGCGGGACCCGACGCCGACCCAGGCGCCGACGGTGGCCGAGCGCAGCCCCGGCATGTGCTCGGTGAGCACACGCACACCGCCGGGCAGGACGGTGCGACGGATCGTCGCACCGTCCTGCCCGGCGGTCAGCTCCGCACCCGGCTGATCCGCTCCGACGAGCGGCAGGTGCTGGCTCATACGGGCGATCAGGCCTCGCTCGCCTCGGTGGCCGGCGCCTCGTCGGCGTCGGCCGCCTTGTCGTCCTCCTCGGTGATCGCGACCAGCGACAGCTTGCCGCGGGAGTCGATCTCACCGATCTCGACCTGGATCTTCTGGCCGATGGAGAGCACGTCGTCGACGTTCTCCACGCGCTTGCCGCCGACCAGCTTGCGCAGCTGGCTGATGTGCAGCAGGCCGTCCTTGCCCGGCGCGAGCGAGATGAACGCGCCGAAGGAGGTCGTCTTGACCACGGTGCCGACGAAGCGCTCGCCGACCTCCGGCACGTGCGGGTTGGCGATCGCGTTGATCGACGCGCGCGCCGCCTCCGCGCTCGGACCGTCCGTGGCGCCGATGTAGACCGTGCCGTCGTCCTCGATGGAGATGTCGGCGCCGGTCTCCTCCTGGATCTGGTTGATCATCTTGCCCTTGGGCCCGATGACCTCGCCGATCTTGTCCACGGGGACCTTGACCGCGATGACCCGCGGCGCGTACGGCGACATCTCGTCCGGGGTGTCGATGGCCTCGGCGATGACGTCGAGGATCGTCAGGCGGGCGTCGTGCGCCTGGCCCAGCGCGGCGGCCAGCACCGAGGCGGGGATGCCGTCGAGCTTGGTGTCGAGCTGGATGGCGGTGACGAACTCGCGGGTGCCGGCGACCTTGAAGTCCATGTCACCGAAGGCGTCCTCGGCACCGAGGATGTCCGTCATGGCCGCGTAGCGGGTCTCCCCGTCGACCGTGTCGGACACCAGGCCCATCGCGATGCCCGCGACGGGGGCCTTGAGCGGCACGCCGGCGTTGAGCATGGACAGCGTCGAGGCGCAGACCGAGCCCATCGAGGTCGACCCGTTGGACCCGAGGGCCTCGGAGACCTGGCGGATCGCGTAGGGGAACTCCTCGCGGCTCGGCAGCACCGGCACCAGGGCGCGCTCGGCGAGCGCACCGTGGCCGATCTCGCGACGCTTCGGCGAGCCGACCCGGCCGGTCTCACCGGTCGAGTACGGCGGGAAGTTGTAGTTGTGCATGTAGCGCTTGCGCGTGACCGGCCCGAGGGAGTCGATCTGCTGCTCCATGCGCAGCATGTTCAGCGTGGTGACACCCAGGATCTGGGTCTCGCCGCGCTCGAACAGCGCCGAGCCGTGCACGCGGGGCAGCACCTCGACCTCGGCCGACAGGGTGCGGATGTCCGCGAGACCGCGGCCGTCGATGCGCACGCCCTCGGTGAGCACGCGCTGACGCACGAGCTGCTTCTGCAGGCTGCGGTAGGCGGCCGACAGCTCCTTCTCGCGGCCCTCGAACTGCTCGCCGAGCTGCTCGAGGACGCCGGCCTTGATCTCGTCGAGACGGCTCTCGCGCTGCTGCTTGTCGGCGATCGCCAGCGCCTCGGTGGCCGGGGCCGACGCCGCGGACTCGACGGCGGCGTAGGCGTCGTCGGCGTAGTCCGGGAAGAGCGGGAACTCGGCGACGTCCTTGGCCGACTGCGAGGCCAGGGAGAGCTGGGCGTCGCACAGGGCGGCGATGAACGGCTTGGCCGCGTCGATGCCCTCGGCCACGACCTGCTCGGTCGGGGCGGTGGCGCCCTCGTTCTTGACGAGGTTCCACGCGTCGTCGGTCGCCTCGGCCTCGATCATCGCGATGGCGACGTCCTCGGAGCCGTCGGCGGCGGTGACCTTGCGGCCCGCGACGACCATCTCGAAGACGGCGCGCTCCTTGTCCGAGTACTTCGGGAACGCGACCCACTGGTCGTCGATGAGCGCGATGCGCACGGCACCGGCCGGGCCGGAGAACGGCAAGCCGGAGATCTGGGTGGACGCGGAGGCCGCGTTCATCGCCAGGACGTCGTAGGCGTCGTCCGGGTGCTGGGCCATGACCGTGATGACGATCTGGACCTCGTTGCGCAGGCCCTTGACGAACAGCGGGCGCAGCGGGCGGTCGGTGAGGCGGCAGGTCAGGATCGCCTCGGTCGACGGGCGGCCCTCACGGCGGAAGAACGAGCCGGGGATGCGGCCCGCGGCGTACATCCGCTCCTCGACGTCCACCGTCAGCGGGAAGAAGTCGAACTGGTCCTTGGGGTGCTTGCCGACCGCGGTGGTCGACAGCAGCATGGTCTCGCCGTCGAGGTAGGCGGAGACGGCGCCGGCGGCCTGCCGGGCCAGTCGGCCGGTCTCGAAGCGGACGGTACGGGTGCCGAAGCGGCCGTTGTCGATGACGGCCTCGGCGAACTGGATCTCGGGACCCTCCACGGGTGCCCTCCTTGCTCTCGAAGGCGCCGCCCGCCCGAGCGACGGTCTTCGATCGAGGCCCCCGGAGCACGCCGGTGCGGACCGGCGGATCGGGAGGCCACTACCGAGGACCGGACGACGGCCCGGCGGCGCGGTGTGCTGTGTGACTACAAGGACATCACACCAGATCAGCCCGGTCCCTGCGAGAGGGACCGGGCTGAGGGCGGGACGTCAGCGACGCAGACCGAGGCGCTCGATGAGCGCGCGGTAGCGCTGGATGTCGACCTTCTGCAGGTAGCTCAGCAGACGGCGACGCTGACCGACCAGGAGGAGCAGGCCACGACGGGAGTGGTGGTCCTGCTTGTGCTCCTTGAGGTGCTCGGTCAGATCGGTGATCCGCCGGGTCAGCAGAGCGATCTGCACCTCCGGCGAGCCGGTGTCGCCCTCGTGAGTCGCGTACTCGGTGATGATGGACTGCTTCGTGGCAGCGTCGAGCGGCATGGCTCTCCTTCTGGTGTCGTTGCGCGGTGCTCCGGGACTTCTTCACCGGGCGCTCTGGATCCGCGGCCGTTCTACGGCAGCGACCATCGTATCAGGAGAGCAGGGCGGCCCGGGCGCGCACGACGTCGTCGGTCATCTGGGTCACCAGGGCGTCGATGCCGTCGAACCGGACGGTGGGACGCAGGTGCTGGACCATCTCGAGCACGACCTCCTCGCCGTACAGGTCGAGGTCGGTCCGGTCCAGGACGTACGCCTCGACGCGGCGCTCGACACCGTCGAACGTCGGGTTGGTGCCGATGGAGATCGCCGCCGGCAGCACGACGTCGGGGTGGTCGGGCTCGCGGTCGGCCAGACCCGGCCGGCGCAGCCATCCGGCGTAGACGCCGTCGGCGGGCACCATGCCGTCGATGCCGCCCAGGTTCGCCGTGGGGAACCCGAGCTCGCGGCCGCGGGCGTCCCCGTGCACGACGACGCCGCGCACCCGGTGGGGCCGGCCCAGGACGTCGGCGGCCTGGGCCACGTCGCCCTCGGCGATCAGGGCGCGGGCGGCCGAGCTGGACCAGCGGTCCCCGGCGCCGTCGTCCTGCGGCGCGCACTCGCCGACGTCGTCGACGGCCACGACCTCGAAGCCGTGGCGCCCGCCCAGGTCGACCATGGTGGCCAACGTCCCGGCGTTGGCCCGGCCGAAACGCACGTCGTGGCCCACGACGACGCTGCGCGCGCCGAGCGCCCCGGTGAGGTAGCGGGTGACGAACTCCTCGGGGCTCTGCTCCGCGAACTCGAGGGAGTAGCGGACCACGAGCACCGCGTCCAGACCCGTCCGCGCCAGCAGCTCGAGGCGGTCGGCGAGGCCCGTGATCAGCTCCGGGGCCGACTCCGGGCGGTGCACCAGCGCCGGGTGCGGGTCGAAGGTCACGGCGACGGCGGCGCGGGAGTCCGCCCGGGCGAGCCGGACGAGACGTCCCAGGACGGCCTGGTGGCCGCGATGGACGCCGTCGAAGTTGCCGATCGTCACCACCGACGGGCCGAAGTCGTCGGGGACCTCGGCGAGGTCCGTGAACACCTGCACGCCGATCGCGCTCCTCGTCAGCAGACTTCTCGGCGCCCGGGGCGACGCCGACGGATCAGGATAGTCCGGCTCAGGCCGGGGCGAGCACCAGCACCGGCTTCGCCAGGCGCTCGCCGCGCCGGGTGGTGTCCTCGAGCAGGGCGACCAGGGTGCCGTCCGGGCCCAGGCCGGCCACGGTCCCGCGCATCCCGGTCGGCGTCACCCACTGCCCGTAGCCCAGGGCGCGGGTCTCGGCCTCGGTCAGCTCACGCACCGGGAAGGTGCTGCGCGCCGCGTCGCCGAGCGGCAGCGTGGCGAGCACGCCGTCCGCGTCGACCTGCGCCTCGAGCTCGTCGAGGGTGGCGGCCCGGTCGAGGGTGTAGCCGCCCACGCGCGTCCGCCGCAGCGCCGTCAGGTGCCCGCCCACGCCGAGCGCCGCCCCGAGGTCCCGCGCCAGGGCGCGCACGTACGTGCCGGAGGAGACGACCACGACGACGTCGAGGTCGAGGACCGCGGTCCCGTCGTCCGACGTCGCGGGCCGGGTGGAGGTCACCTCGAAGGTGCTCACGGTCACCGGGCGGGCGGCGAGCTCCACGTCCTCGCCGGCCCGGGCCCGCGCGTAGGCGCGACGGCCGTCCACCTTGATCGCGCTGACGGTGGTGGGCACCTGCTGGATGTCCCCGGTGAGCCGACCGATCTCACGGTCCAGCGCCGCCGGGTCCACACCGTCGCCCACGCCGGGGGCGTCGACGACCTCTCCCTCGGCGTCGTCCGTGGTGGTCGCGACCCCGAGGCGGATCGTCGCGGTGTAGGCCTTGTCGGCCCCCACGACGTAGGTGAGCAGCTTGGTGGCCCGCCCGACGCCGATCACGAGCACGCCCGTGGCCATCGGGTCCAGCGTGCCGGCGTGGCCGACCTTGCGGGTGCCCGCCAGCCGGCGGCACCGCCCGACGACGTCGTGGCTGGTCCAGCCGGTCGGCTTGTCGACGACCAGCAGACCGTCGGGCGCCGTCGGGCGCCGCGCGGGACGGCCGGAGCTCTTCTCGGCCACGGCTCCTCCCCTCTCCCCCACAGTGTCGGGGTGGTGGTCACTCGTCGTCGGCGTGCTCGTCGCTCGTGCGGTACGGGTCCGCGTCGCCCGCCGGGGACTTGCCCTCGCGCAGCGCCGCCAGCTCGGCGTCGCGCAGGCGGGCCTGCGACAGCGCCGCGTCGAGGTGCGCCGCGGTCTCCGGCACCGAGTCCAGGTGGAACTCGATGGTCGGCGTGAGCCGCACGCCCGTCTGCTTGCCGACCTCGGAACGGATCATCCCCTTGGCGCTCTCCAGCGCGGCGGCGGTCCCGGTCCGCTCCTCGTCGCTGCCGAAGACCGTGTAGAACACCGACGCCTGCTGCAGGTCGCCGGTGACACGCACGTCCGTGACCGTGACGAACCCGAGGCGGGGGTCCTTGATCCGCGTGTCGAGCATCTGCGCGACGATCTCCTTGATGCGGTCCGCCAACCGGCGCGCCCGCGGGTTCTCGCTCATCCGTCCTCCTTGTCACGACGTCGACGGCGCCCCGCCCCCCTCCGCGCGTGGCGGGGTGGAACGGGGCGCCGTCGTCCGTCTCGACCTTCTCAGTCGCGCGGGATCTCGCGCATCTCGAAGGTCTCGATGATGTCGCCCTCGACGATGTCGTTGTACGACCCGAGACCGATACCGCACTCGAAGCCCTCGCGGACCTCGGTGACGTCGTCCTTCTCGCGTCGCAGCGACTCGACCGTGAGCTCGTCGCCCACCACGCGGCCGTCGCGCAGCACGCGGGCCTTGGTGTTGCGACGGATCGTGCCCGACCGGACGATCGAACCGGCGATGTTGCCGAACTTCGAGGACCGGAAGACCTGGCGGATCTCGGCGCTGCCGAGCTTCGCCTCCTCGTACTCCGGCTTGAGCATGCCCTTGAGGGCCGCCTCGATGTCGTCGATCGCCTGGTAGATGACCGAGTAGAACTTGACCTCGACGCCCTCGCGCTCGGCGAGGTCCTCGACACGCTCGCCGAAGCGGACGTTGAAGCCGAGGATCACGGCGTTGTCGACCGTGGCCAGGTTGACGTCGTTCTGCGTGATCGCACCGACACCGCGGTGGATGACGCGCAGGTCGACCTCGTCGCCCACGTCGATCTTGAGCAGGGCGTCCTCCAGCGCCTCGACGGCACCGGAGACGTCGCCCTTGAGGACCAGGTTGAGGGTCTCGACCTTGCCCTGCTCGAGCGCCTTGGTGAAGTCCTCCAGGCTGATGCGCTTGCGGCGCTTGGCCAGGAGGGCGGCACGCTCGGCGGCCTCGCGCTTCTCGGCGATCTGCCGGGCGGTGCGCTCGTCGGGCGCCGCGAGGAAGGTGTCCCCCGCGCTCGGCACCGACGCCAGCCCCAGGACCTGGACCGGACGCGCCGGACCCGCCTCGGTGACCGACTCGCCGTGCTCGTCGAACATGGCCCGCACCCGGCCGTGCGCCGTGCCCGCCACGATGGCGTCCCCGACGTGCAGGGTGCCGGACTGCACCAGGACGGTGGCCACGGAGCCGCGGCCCTTGTCCAGGTGCGCCTCGATCGCCACACCACGGGCGTCCTTGGTCGGGTTCGCCCGCAGGTCGAGGGCCGCGTCCGCCGTCAGCAGCACGGCCTCGAGCAGGTCGTCGATGCCCTTGCGCTGCAGCGCCGAGACGTCGACGAACATCGTGTCGCCGCCGTACTCCTCGGCCACCAGGTTGTACTCGGTGAGCTGCTGGCGGATCTTGGCGGGGTTGGCCCCCTCCTTGTCCACCTTGTTCACCGCGACCACGACGGGCACGTCGGCCGCCTGGGCGTGGTTCAGCGCCTCGATCGTCTGCGGCATCACGCCGTCGTCCGCGGCCACCACGAGGATCGCGATGTCCGTCGCCTTGGCACCACGGGCACGCATGGCCGTGAAGGCCTCGTGACCCGGGGTGTCGATGAACGTGACCGCACGGTCCATGTCCTCGTGCTCGGTGTGCACCTGGTACGCACCGATGTGCTGGGTGATCCCGCCGGCCTCGCCCGCGACGACGTCCGTGGACCGGATGGCGTCCAGGAGCTTCGTCTTGCCGTGGTCGACGTGACCCATGACGGTCACGACCGGCGGCCGGGCGACGAGGTCCTCGTCGGTCTCCTCGGCCTCCTCGGCCTGCAGGTCGATGGCGAAGGACTCGAGCAGCTCGCGGTCCTCCTCCTCGGCCGAGACCATCTCGATCTTGTAGCCGAGCTCGGACCCGAGCGTGACGAAGGTCTCCTCGTCCAGCGACTGGGTCGCGGTCGCCATCTCGCCGAGGTGCAGCAGCACCGTGACGAGCGCGGCGGGGTTCGCGTCGATCTTGTCCGCGAAGTCGTTCAGCGACGAGCCGTGGCGCAGGCGCACCAGGGTGTTGCCGTTGCCCCGAGGGACCGACACGCCACCCGGCGTGGGGGCCTGCATCTGCTCGAACTCTTGACGCTTCGCCCGCTTCGACTTGCGGCCCCGGACCGGCTTGCCGCCGGCGCGACCGAACGCACCCTGGGTGCTGCCGCGGCCGGCGCCACCACGACCGCGGAAGCCGCCGCCGCCACCGGGGCGGAAACCGCCCCGACCGCCGCCGGGACCCCCGGGACCGCCCGCACCACCGGGACCGCCCGGACCGCCGCCGCGGCCACGGCCGCCACGACCGCCGCCGCCGGGACGCTCGCCCGGACGCGGCATGCTCGTCTTGCCGGGCATCATGCCCGGGTTGGGGCGCGGGGCGCCCGGACGCGGGGCCGCCGGACGCGGAGCGCCCGGACGGGGACCGCCGGAGCGCTCGCCCTGCTTGCCCTCACCGCGTGCGGGACGCTGCTGCATGCCCTGCTGGGAGGAGTACGGGTTGTTGCCCGGACGCGGACCACCGCCCGAACGCTGCATGCCCTGCTGGGAGGAGTACGGGTTGTTGCCCGGACGCGGGCCACCGCGTCCGCCGGAGCGC
The DNA here is from genome assembly GCF_036689775.1 of Isoptericola haloaureus. Lineage (NCBI taxonomy): Bacteria > Bacillati > Actinomycetota > Actinomycetes > Micrococcales > Promicromonosporaceae > Isoptericola > Isoptericola haloaureus. Next base: position 392,185 of record NZ_JBAGLP010000116.1, read on the forward strand.
TGGCCGCCCGGCTTGGGGGCACCACCCGGCTTGGGCGCGCCACCCGGCTTCGGGGCCGTGCCCGGCGTGGGCGCACCCGGCGTGGGGGCGCCGGACGTCGGGGCCTGCTCACCGGCCGTCTTCGGGGCGGCCGGCGGGGCCGTCTCGGCGCTCGGGGCCGTGGCGGCACCGGGCTTGGGCGCCGCCGCGGGCGTCGGGGCACCCGGCTTCGGGGCCTTCTCGCCTCCCGGCTTCGGCGCACCCGGCTTGGGCGCGGCCGACTTCTTGGGCGCCGGCTTGGCGGGCTTGTCGCCCTTCGACGCGCCGCCGTCGGACGACGCGAACTTGCCGCGCATCATGCGCTCGACCGGTGCCTCGAGCGTCGAGGACGCCGACCGGACGAATTCACCTGAGGCCTTCAGCTCGGCCAGCAGGGTCTTGCTCTCCACCCCGAGCTGCTTAGCCAGCTCGTGGACGCGGATCTTCGCCACATCTCTCCTGTCTCGGCCCCACCGAGACAGGCAGGACCGTCGCTAGTACTGAGTACTCATCGCTGGGGACTCATCGGGTGCCCATCGGCTTCTGACCCGCTTCCTTGTCGACGTACGCGTGGTGCGGCCGGGCGGTGACGCCCGGTCGCGACGTGGGCGGCACCCGTGGTGCCGCCCCGGTTCTCTCAACGGTCCTGGTGCTCCAGATATGCCCGGACCGGGTCCAGGTCCACCGGCCCGTCCGCACGCAGTGCGCGCGGGACGGCCCGTCGCCGGACGGCACGTTCCCAGCAGGCGAGGTCCTCGTGGAGCCAGGCACCCCGCCCCGGCAGGCACCCGCGGACGTCCACGACGACACGCTGGGCGTCGTCCGACGTCGCGAGGACCAGCCGCAGGAGCTGCGACCGCAGGTCACGCATCCGACATCCGACACACGTCCGCACCGGACCCGCCGCGGAGGGAGGGACGGTCGGCGAGCACGCCGGAAGAGGGTCGCGCGACCCGATCTGCTCCAGTCTAACGCGACTGCTCATGGGCCTCGACCAGCTCAGGCGCCCTCGACCCGGTCACCGTCGGCCACCGCCCCGGGTGTGCCCTCGTCGGACCGGATGTCGATCCGCCACCCCGTGAGCTTGGCCGCAAGCCGAGCATTCTGCCCTTCCTTGCCGATCGCGAGGGAGAGCTGGTAGTCGGGCACGACGGCGCGCGCGGCCTTGGCCTCGGCGTCCACGACGGTGACCGAGCTCACACGCGCCGGCGACAGGGCGCTCGCCACGAACCGGGCCGGGTCGTCGCTGTGGTCGACGATGTCGATCTTCTCCCCGTGCAGCTCGGCCATCACGGCGCGCACGCGGGACCCCATCGGTCCGATGCAGGCACCCTTGGCGTTCAGGCCGGGCACCCGCGAGCGCACCGCGACCTTCGAGCGGTGCCCGGCCTCGCGGGCGACGGCGGTGATCTCGACCGAGCCGTCCGCGATCTCGGGGACCTCCAGCTCGAACAGCTTGCGTACCAGGCCCGGGTGGGTCCGGCTGAGCGTGACCTTGGCGCCCTTCATGCCGCGGGCGACCTCCACCACGTAGCCGCGCAGGCGCTCACCGTGGACGTACTTCTCTCCCGGCACCTGCTCGTGGTGCGGGAGCACCGCCTCGGTCTCGCCGACGTCGACCAGCACCGTGCGCGGGTCGTGACCCTGCTGGATCACCCCCGCGAGGATCTCGCCCTCCTTGCCGCGGAAGGTGCCCAGCACCTGGTCGTCCTCGGCGTCCCGCAGCCGCTGCACGATCACCTGGCGGGCCGTGGCGGTGGCGATGCGCCCGAAGTTCTCCGGCGTGTCGTCGATCTCCGGGCCCAGCTCCACCGTGCCCCGCCCCTCCGGGTCCTCCGGGTCGGGCGTGCGGATCTGCTCGCGCGCCCACACGGTGACGTGACCGGACGTGCGGTCCAGCTCGACCCGCGCGTGGTGGTAGGCGTCCGGGGTGCGGTGGTAGGCGGACAGCAGCGCGTCCTCGATCGCCCCGACCAGCAGGTCCAGGCTGATCTCCCGCTCGCGCTCCAGCATCCGCAGCGCGCTCATGTCGATGTCCACGTCAGCTCTCCTCGCCCTGGCGGGAGGTCCCCGCCTCGTCGTCCTCGCGCCGGTCCAGCTCCACCTCGACACGGCCACGCCGCACCTGCCCGAGCCCGACGCGTCGCTCGTCGTCCAGGACGAGCACGGCGTCGTCGCCGCCGCCGTCCACGTCCGTCAGCCGCCCGGTGACCACCTGGCCGTCATCGAGCGTCAGACGCACCAGGCGCGTCCGCGCCCGACGATAGTGCCGCAGCTCCGTCAGCGGCCGCGAGACACCCGGGGTGGAGACCTCCAGCGTGTACTGGCCGCGCACCGCGTCCGCGTCGTCCAGGGCCGCGGACAGCGACCGCGAGGCCTCGGCGAGGGTGTCGGAGTCGAGGCTGCCCACCGCGTCCTCGGGCAGGTCGATCGTCAGGCGGACCACCGAGCGGCTTCCCGCCCGGGTCACCCGGACGTCCTCGAGGGACAGGCCGACGTCGTCGACCACCGGAGCGACCACCGCTCGGACGCGACCGTCCGCGGTCCGGTCCTCTCCTGCTGCCATCGCTGCCTCCCGTGGGTCTCCCGCGCCGGGACCTCCCGCGGCGGTGTGTCGTTGTGCGTCGACCAGCGTAACGAACGACCCGCGCACCGGGCGCCGAACGAACCACCCTGGCAGGTGGAGGAACGTCACACCAGGACGTGGCAAGATCAGGGCACGATGACGCTGCAGCCTGCCCCCGACCCGACCCGCCGCCGGAGCCGGGGTGTGGTCGGCGGCCTGCTCGTGGTGCTCCTGCTCGCCGGCTGCGGGCTCCGGCTGGAGACTCCTCCGCCCGCCGAGCCGGAGCCCGACACGCTCGAGATCGTGCGTCGCACCGCCGTCACGGACGCCCTGTTCGTCGCCGAGCAGGCCGACGCCGCGATCGAGGAGCTGGGCGACCGGCGCCGGCGGCTGGTCGCCGAGCTCGAGCGGGTCGCGGCCGACTCCCGCGAGCAGGCGGACCAGCTCGGCGGCGTGTACGACTCCGGGCTGCAGGAGCCCGCCGACCCGCCGAGCGGGTCGCCGCAGAGCACGCCGGCCGACGAGCCGGTGCTGGCCCGGGACGTCGTCGACGCACTGACGAACGCCTCGGGACGCAACCGGACGGCGGCCGGCACCACGGCCGACGGCTCCCTGGCGAGGCTGCTGGCCTCGGTGGGCGCGGCGCAGGCCGTCTCGGCCGCCCGCGTGGGCGGGTTCACCGACGACGGCGCCCCCGCGCCGGTCGTGCCGCGACTGCCTGGACCCGACGAGGTGGCGGCCGCCGCCCCGTCGGGCGCGTCGCCGGCCGGCGACGACGCCGGGCAGGCGGCCGACCGGTCGGGGTCGGCCGCGCTCACCGCTCCCTCCGGCGCCGAGGAGCCCCCGGCCACCGAGGAGCCCGGCGAGGACGGGGTCTCGAGCACGTCGCCGGACTCCGACGAGCCCCCCGTGGTGCCGGTCGGCCTGACGGCGGCCGACCTGCGCACCCTCGTGGCCTCGGAGCACGGGGCGGGCTACGCCCTGCGGCTGCGTGCCGCGCTCCGGCCCGAGGACGAGCGCGCCCGCCTCGCCGACCGTGCCGACGTGCACACCGCCCGGGCCCAGGACTGGGCCGTCGTGGCCGGCACGGACGGGACGGCCCAGGACCCGCGCCAGGTGGCCTACGCGGTCCCCCGCGGCCCCGGCGACCGGGCGCTGGTCCGCGCGGTCGAGGACGACCTGGCCACGACCTACGCGACGCTGGTCGGCTCGACCGCGGCGGGCACCCGCGCCGTCCTGGTCGACCTGCTCGTCGAGACCGCCATCACGCTCGACGCGTGGGGCGCCGACCCCGTGCCGTTCCCCGGGCTGCCGGAGCAGGCGACGCAGGAGACCACCGACGGCGAGGACGCCGCGGACGACCAGGGCGAGCAGTCCGACCAGGACGGCTGAGCCGGCTCAGGCCAGCAGCTCGCCGACCCGACGCGTGACCTCCGCCACGGCGTCGTCCACGGCGACCTGCTCCGCCGGCCCGACGCGGGGACGGACCTCCACCACGCCGTCGGACAGGCCTCGGCCCACGACGACCACGAGCGGCACGCCGAAGAGCTCCGCGTCGGCGAACTTCACCCCGGGCGAGACCTTCGGGCGGTCGTCGTAGACCACCTCGACGCCCTCGGCCGCGAGCTGCGAGGCCAGGGCGTCGGCGGCCTCGAAGACCTCGGCCCCCTTGCCGGTGGCGACCACGTGGACGTGCGCCGGGGCGACCTGCGCCGGCCACGCGAGCCCGCGCTCGTCGTGGTTCGCCTCCGCCAGGGCGGCCAGCACGCGGCTCACGCCGATGCCGTAGGACCCCATGGTCACCACGGACTGCTTGCCGTTCGGGTCGAGCACCTTCAGGTCGAGGGCCTCGGCGTACTTGCGGCCCAGCTGGAAGATGTGACCGATCTCGATGCCACGCGCGAGCTCGAGCGGCCCCGAACCGTCGGGCGCGGGGTCGCCGGCACGGACCTCCGCGGCCTCGACGGTGCCGTCCGCGGTGAAGTCACGGCCCGCCACCAGGTCGAACACGTGCTTGCCGGTCTCGTCGGCGCCGGTGATCCAGCGGGTCCCCGTGACCACCCGGGGGTCGAGAAGATACCGGATCGCCGAGCGGGCCTCGCCGGTCTCGACGTCGGTCACCTGCTTGCCCTGCGGTCCCAGCACGCCCGGCCCGATGTAGCCCTTGACGAGCTCGGCGTGGGCCGCGAAGTCCGCCTCCGTGGCGGGCTCCACCTCGGCCGGGGCCATGGACGCCTCCAGCCGCTTGACGTCCACCTCGCGGTCGCCGGGCACGCCGACGACGACGAGCTCGCGCCGCCCGTCGGGGTGCGTCGCGGCGAGCACGACGTTCTTCAGCGTGTCCGCGGCGGTCCACGCCCGGTCCGGACGCGGGTGACGGGCGTTGGCCACGTCCACCAGCGTCTCGATCGTCGGGGTGTCCGGGGTGTCCTCGACGTGGGCCGCGGGGGCGTCGTCGTACGGCACCGGCTCGGGCACCGGCGTGGTGACGGCCTCCACGTTGGCCGCGTAGCCGCCGGCCGAGCGCACGAAGGTGTCCTCGCCGATCGGCGACGGGGAGAGGAACTCCTCCGAGCGCGAACCGCCCATGGCGCCCGAGGTCGCCGCGACGACGACGTAGTCGAGCCCGAGCCGTTCGAAGATCCGCTGGTAGGCGCCGCGCTGCTTGTCGTACGCCGCGGCGAGACCGTCGTCGTCCAGGTCGAAGGAGTAGGCGTCCTTCATGATGAACTCGCGGCCGCGGATCAGCCCGGCCCGCGGACGGGCCTCGTCGCGGTACTTGGTCTGGATCTGGTACAGCGCCAGCGGCAGGTCCTTGTACGAGGAGTACAGGTCCTTGACCAGCAGCGTGAACATCTCCTCGTGCGTCGGCGCCAGGAGGTAGTCGGCGTCCTTGCGGTCCTTGAGCCGGAACAGGTTGGGGCCGTACTCGCTCCAGCGGCCGGTGGCCTCGTAGGGCTCGCGCGGCAGCAGCGCCGGGAAGTGCACCTCCTGGGCCCCGATCGCGGCCATCTCCTCGCGCACCACCTGCTCGACCTTGGCGAGCACGCGCAGTCCCAGCGGCAGCCAGGAGTACACGCCCGGGGCCGCCCGCCGGATGTAGCCCGCGCGCACCAGCAGCCGGTGGCTGGCGACCTCGGCGTCGGCGGGATCCTCGCGTAGGGTGCGGACGAAGAGGGAGGACAGGCGCAGCAGGTCACCGCTGCGGTGGGACGCGATCGACATGGGGCACAGCCTAACGGCGCGCACCGGCGTGCATCGGCGCCGTCGGCGACACTGGGACCATGCCGGAGCTGCCCGAGGTGGAGGCGCTGGCGCGCTTCCTCGACGAGCGCACGCGCGGTCGGACCGTCGTGGCCGCCGACCTCGCCGCCGTCGCCGCGCTCAAGACCCACGACCCGCCGGTGTCGTCCCTGGTGGGCGCCACGGTGCGCGGGTGGACGCGCCGGGGCAAGTGGCTGGTGCTCGGCACCGACGGCCCCGTGCTGGCGGTGCACCTGGCCCGCGGCGGCTGGGTGCGGTGGCGGGAGGACGCGCCGACGACGCCGGTGCGTCCTCGGCTGGGCGGCTCGTCCCGGGGTGCGGCGCTCGCGCTGCGGCTGCGGTTCGACGACGACGCGGGTGCGGACGTCACCGAGGCCGGCACGCGCAAGCGCCTCGCCGTGCACGTGGTCCACGCGGCCGAGGACGTCGAGGCGATCCGGACCCTCGGCGTCGAGCCCCTGTCCGAGGCCTTCACCCCGGCGGTGCTGGCCGAGCTGATGCGCGGGCGCAACCAGCAGCTCAAGGGGCTGCTGCGGGACCAGCACGCGATCGCCGGGATCGGCAACGCCTACTCCGACGAGATCCTGCACGCCGCCCGCCTGTCCCCCTTCGCCCTGACCCGGTCCTTCGACGCCGCCGGGGTGGCGGCGCTGCACACGGCCGTGGTGGGCACGCTGGCCGCCGCGGTGGACGCGGCGACGGGACGCCCCGCGGCCGAGCTCAAGGACGCCAAGCGGCGCGGCATGCACGTGCACGGCCGCACCGGCGAGGCATGCCCCGAGTGCGGCGACGTGGTGCGCGAGGTGTCGTTCGCCGACCGCTCGCTGCAGTACTGCGCGACCTGCCAGACCGGCGGTCAGGTGCTGGCCGACCGGCGGATGTCCCGGCTGCTGCGCTAGGCGGACCGCGGGCTAGAACAGGACGGTCGCGAAGGTCCCGGCCTGCTCGAAGCCCACCCGGCGGTAGGTGGCCAGCGCAGGGGCGTTGAACCCGTTGACGTACAACGAGACCACGGGGGCGACGTGCTGCCGGGTCAGGGCGACCACGGCGGCCATCCCCGGGACGGAGAACCCCCGCCCGCGCAGCTCCGGGTCGACCCAGACACCCTGGACCTGGGCCACGCCGCCGGACACCGCGCCCAGCTCCGCCTTGAAGACCACCCGGGGCGCGCCGTCGTCGTCGGGCTCGATGCGCACGAACGAGCGCCGCTCGGCCACCAGCGACCGCACCCGGGCGGCATAGGCGCTGCCGCCGCCCGCCACCGGGGAGTAGCCCACCTCCTCGGTGAACATGCGGACGCAGGCGGGCAGGACCAGCTCCAGCTCGGACAGGTCCGCGTGCCGCACGCCCGGGTCGGGCGCGACGAGCGGGTCGCGGTCGAGCACGAGGGAGGGCTGGTCGGTGCGCACCTCGCGCGGCGGGGGCCAGACCCGCGAGAGCAGCTCCCACAGGCGCAGCGTGGTGCGCTGCTCCCCCACGACCGAGCTGGACCGGCGGCCCTGCTGACGCGCCAGGGCCGCGAAGGACGCCACGGCGTCGTCGGCCTCGGCGGGGTCCACCGACGACGGCACCACCGGGACGAGGTTGGCCCCGGCCCAGCACACGGCGCGCAGCTCGCCAGTGGCCGGGTAGCCCCACACCTGCCCGCCGGCAGCGGCCAGCCCGACGTGCAGGGCCACGTCGAGCCGGGCGGCGGCGAGCACGGACGCCACCGGGTCGCGCGTGCAGACCCGGCGTGCCTCGACCAGGTCGTCGGGTCCCAGGACCCGAGCGCCGGCCCCGGAGCCGTCCCCGGGCGCGGCCGACCGGCTGCGCAGTGCCGGTCGCCATCCCATCGCGTGTGCCCCCTCGTCGTCGCTCTGGCCTAGGAGACCGTCACCACGGCGCCGGCCTGGTCGTCGTTCTCCGGCGCGTCCATGGTCGCGGCGATGCGGTTCGCCTCGTCGATCAGCGTCTCGACGATCTGGGCCTCCGGGACGGTCTTGATGACCTCGCCCTTGACGAAGATCTGCCCCTTGCCGTTGCCGGACGCCACACCCAGGTCGGCCTCGCGCGCCTCGCCGGGACCGTTGACGACGCAGCCCATCACGGCCACGCGCAGCGGGACCGCCATGCCCTCCAGCCCCGCGGTGACCTTGTCGGCGAGCTCGTAGACGTCCACCTGCGCCCGCCCGCAGGACGGGCAGGAGACGATCTCGAGCTTGCGGGGGCGCAGGTTGAGCGACTGCAGGATCTGCGTTCCGACCTTGACCTCCTCGACCGGAGGCGCCGACAGCGAGACGCGGATGGTGTCGCCGATACCCTCGCTGAGCAGCGCGCCGAAGGCCGTGGCGGACTTGATCGTGCCCTGGAAGGCCGGACCCGCCTCGGTGACCCCGAGGTGCAGGGGCCACGCACCCCGCTCGGACAGCTGCCGGTACGCCTCGACCATGACCACGGGGTCGTTGTGCTTGACGGAGATCTTGAAGTCGTGGAAGTCGTGCTCCTCGAAGAGGCTCGCCTCCCACACGGCCGACTCGACCAGCGCCTCGGGGGTCGGCTTGCCGTACTTCTCGATGAGGCGCTTGTCCAGCGACCCGGCGTTGACGCCGATGCGCAACGAGGTGCCGTGGTCCTTCGCCGCCTGGGCGATCTCCTTGACCTGGTCGTCGAAGCGGCGGATGTTGCCCGGGTTGACCCGCACGGCGGCGCAACCGGCCTCGATGGCCGCGAACACGTACTTCGGCTGGAAGTGGATGTCCGCGATGACGGGGATCTGGGACTTCTTCGCGATGATCGGCAGCGCGTCGGCGTCGTCCTGGGTGGGGCACGCGACACGGACGATGTCGCAGCCGGCGGCCGTCAGCTCCGCGATCTGCTGGAGGGTGCCGTTGATGTCGGTGGTCTTGGTCGTCGTCATCGACTGGACGCTGATCGGGGCGTCGCCACCGACGTAGACGTCACCGACCTTGATCTTGCGGGTCTTCCGGCGCGGGGCGAGCGTGGGCGCGGGGGGTGCGGGCATGCCGAGGTTCACTGCAGTCACCACGCCAGTATCGCGCGGTTTCGACCGTGCTGTGCACCTGTCGGCCCGGTGACGTCCCGATGGTCACCGGATCCCCACGTCGTCCGCCGTCAGAACAGCCGGACGGGATCGACCAGGTCGGCGACCATGAGTACCGCACCCACGCCGATGAGCAGCACGAAGACCACGTACGCCACGGGCATCATCCGCGCCACGTCGGCCGGTCCCGGCACGGCGCGACCGCGGACCCGGGCGACCTGGCGCCGTCCGCCCTCGTAGAGCGCGTTCGCCACGTGGCCGCCGTCGAGCGGCAGGAGCGGGATGAGGTTGAACATGAACAGCGCGACGTTCAGCGACGCCAGGAGCATGAGCATGAGCTGGACCCGGGCGAGCACCGAGTAGTCCTCGGCCCCCGCGGTGTCCACAGCGGCACGGCCCACGCCGACCACCGACATCACCGAGTCCTGCGAGCGCGGGGCGTCGGTGAACGCCTCGTAGGCGGCGTCGTAGATGCGCACCGGCAGGGTGACGATCGCGCGGGCGGTCTCCGAGACCTGGAGCCAGACGGCCTCGGGCACCGACGAGACCGGCAGGGCCTGACGCTCGACGCTGGAGGTGACGCCGAGCAGGGCGCCGTCGATCATCACGGGCTCGCCGTCGTCGTCGAGGACCGGGTAGCCCTGGTCGTCGGTCGCCGGCCGCTCCGCCGGCACGGGCGTGACGGTCAGGGCGACCTGCTCGCCGTCCCGCTCGACGACCATCGGCACGGCCTCGCCGGCCGAGTCGTTGACCATGCCCACGAGCTGGTTCCACTCCTCGACGGGCACCCCGTCGAAGGCGACCACCTCGTCACCGGCCTCGACCCCGGCGGACGACGCGGCGGAGTCGTCGCCGACCTGCGCGACGGTGGTCGTCGCCGTCGGCATGCCGATCGCCAGGAACACGACCGCCAGCAGCACGACGGCGATGACGAGGTTCATCACCGGACCGCCGAGCATGACGACGAGCTTCTTCGGCGTGGACAGCCGGTAGAACGCGCGGTGCTCCTCGCCGGGTCGGATCTCGGAGACGCTGGCGTCGCGGGCGTCGGCGATCACCTGGCCGAAGAACCCGCCGCGCGGACGGCGGCCCGCCGGGGCGGGCGGCATCATGCCGACCAGCCGCACGTAGCCGCCCAGCGGGATCGCCTTGAGGCCGTACTCGGTCTCGCCCTTGCGACGCGACCAGAGGGTGGGCCCGAAACCCACCATGTACTCGCTCACGCGCACGCCGAACTTCTTGGCGGGCACCATGTGCCCCACCTCGTGCAGGGCGATCGAGACGAGGATGCCGAGCACGATGACGACGATGCCGACGACGAGAGGAAGGATGTCCACACCAGCAGGGTAGGCGACCATCCTGGGAGCCGGGTGCGGGCCCCGTGCAGGTCCCCCGGAGCCGTCGGCGCCGGATCGACGGTCGTGCGGGCCTCAGCGGCGGGCGAGCAGCTCCTCCGCCCGGGCGCGCGCCCAGGTCTCGGTCTCCTCGACGTCCTCGAGCGTGACGTCCGCGGCCGCCGCGCCGTCGTGCTCGCCGAGCACCCGCTCGACGGTGCCCACGATGTCCAGGAACCCGATCCGCCCCTGCAGGAAGGCGGCGACGCCCTGCTCGTTGGCGGCGTTGTAGACGGCCGGGTGGGTCGCCGAGGCCGCAGCCGCCGCCCGCGCCAGCCCGACGGCCGGGAACGTGTGCTCGTCCAGCGGCTCGAAGGTCCAGCTCGCCGCCTGCGTCCAGTCGCACGGCGGGGAGACGACGTCGAGGCGCTCGGGCCACGACAGGCCCAGCGCGATGGGCAGGCGCATGTCCGGCGGCGAGGCCTGCGCGATGGTCGAGCCGTCGCGGAACTCGACCATCGAGTGCACGACCGACTGCGGGTGCACGACGACGGTGATGTCGTCGGTGGGGACGTCGAACAGCAGGTGCGCCTCGATGAGCTCGAGCCCCTTGTTCATCAGGGAGGCCGAGTTGACCGTGACCACCGGACCCATCGCCCAGGTGGGGTGGGCGAGCGCCTCGTCCGCGGTCACCGCCTCGATCTCGTCGCGGGTCCGGCCCCGGAACGGTCCGCCGGAGGCCGTCAGGACGATCCGGCGGACCTCTTCGCGGGCCCCGCCGCGCAGCGCCTGGGCGATGGCGGAGTGCTCGGAGTCGACCGGGACGATCTGCCCCGGGGCGGCGGCCGCCTTGACGAGGGCGCCGCCGACGACCAGCGACTCCTTGTTCGCCAGCGCCAGGGTCGACCCGGCGCCCAGCGCCGCGAGGGTGGGCCGCAGGCCGACCGACCCGGTGATGCCGTTGAGCACGACGTCGCTGCCGCGCCCGGCCAGCTCGGTGGCGGCGTGCGGGCCCGCGAGGACCTCGACGTCGGCCGCCCCCGGACCCATCGCCCCGACCAGCGCCTCGCGGAGCGCGTCCGCACGACCGGCGTCGGCGACCGCGACGGCACGCACCCCGTGCCGGGCCGCCTGGGCGGCGAGCACTCCGACGTCGGACCCGCCGGCGCTGAGCGCCTCGACCTCGAACCGGCCCGGGTGGGCGTCGACGACGTCGAGCGCCTGGGTGCCGATCGATCCGGTGGATCCGAGCAGGGTCAGGGTCCGTGCAGCGTGGGGCATGGCCCCATCATCCCAGGTCACTCGACCCCGAGGAGCACCTCGATCGCCCGGGCGAGGAACTTGTCCACCGCTCCCTCGGCGTAGGCGTCCTTGCCCTTGGCGCGGCTGAACGTGGCCGACCGCAGCTCGGCCGCCGTCAGCGGCTCCTGCCGGTCGAAGTAGCCCACGAGCCGGTCGCACAGGGCGTCGACGTCGTCCATGTCGTAGCCCTGCTGCCCACGCTCCGCCGGGGCGAACTTCAGCCCGTCGGGGCGGCCCAGCCGGCCGTACAGCGTGCGGGCACGCTCGGCCAGCGCCGCCATCCAGGCGTCCTGGCCGTGCTCGTTGACGAAGTCGGCCCGCTGGCGGGCGATGAAGGCACCCTCCAGGCGGTCCAGCGCCGCGTCGACCTCGTGAGTGTTGTAGCCACCGCGCACCAGCTCGAACGTGGACGCCGCGACGTCCGCGTTCGTCATCGGCTCGGGGGTCTGCCCCTCGTACGCCTGCCGGGCGTGGTCGAAGAACTCGTCGACCTCGTCCGGTTCATAACCCTGTCGCACCTTCGACACGGTGGAAAAGAGCGTGCTCACTCGTCGTCGTCCTCCTCGGCGGCCAGCTGCCCGCAGGCGCCGTCGATGTCGCTCCCGCGGGTGTCACGGATCGTGGTGGGGATCCCGTGCCCGCGCAATCGTGCCACGAACTCGTCCTCCACGGAACGGTCGGACGCTGTCCAGATCGAGCCGGGGGTCGGGTTGAGCGGGATCGGGTTGACGTGCACCCAGCCCCGGCCGCGGGCGTTGAGCTTCTCCGCGAGCAGGTCAGCACGCCAGCCGTGGTCGTTCATGTCCTTGATGAGCGCGTACTCGATGGACACGCGCCGGCCCGTCACCTCGTAGTAGTGCCGCGCCGCGTCGATCGCCTCGTCGACGCTCCAGCGCGTGTTGATCGGCACCAGCTCGCTGCGCAGGTCGTCGTCCGGGGCGTGCAACGACAGGGCCAGCGTGACGGGGATGCCGAGGTCGGCGAGCTTGCGCATCGCCGGCACGAGTCCGACGGTCGACACCGTGATGTTGCGCGCCGACATCCCGAACCCCTCGGGAGCGGGCGCCACCAGGGCCTTGACCGTCTCGATGACGGCGCGCGGGTTCGCCAGCGGCTCCCCCATCCCCATGAACACGAGGTTGTTCAGCCGGGCCGGGCCGCCCGGGATCTCGCCGCGGTCCAGGGCACGGAAGGCGTCCCGGACCTGCTCGAGGATCTCGGCCGTCGACAGGTTGCGGGTCAGCCCGAGCTGACCCGTGGCGCAGAACGGGCAGGCCATGCCGCAGCCGGCCTGGGACGAGACGCACAGCGTGGTGCGGTGCGGGTAGCGCATCAGCACCGACTCGACCTTGGCGTCGTCGAACAGGTGCCACAGCGTCTTGACGGTGGTGCCGCCGTCCGCCTCCATGCGGCGCGTGGGCCGGATCAGCGGCGGGAACATCGTGGTGGCCAGCTGGTCGCGGGTCGCCTTGGGCAGGTCGGTCATCTCCGCCGGGTCGGAGGTGTAGTGGGTGAAGTAGTGCGCCGCGAGCTGCTTGGCCCGGAACGCCTTCTCCCCCATCTCGGTGACGCTGGCGACCCGCTCGTCGGCGGTGAGGTCGGCGAAGTGCTTCGGGGGCTTGCCCCGGCGCCGCGGCGCCATCTGCAGCGGGATCGGGCGGGTCTCGTCGGACGGCCGCACCGCGGGGATGCCGAGGTCGGCGCCGGCGCCGGAGGGCGCGGTCGGTGATGCCATGGGTGTTTCCTTCGCAGCTCAGACGGTGGCGGCCAGGACCAGGTAGACGAACGGGGCGGTGATGACCAGGGAGTCGAGACGGTCGAGCACGCCCCCGTGGCCCGGCAGCAACGACCCCATGTCCTTGAGGTCGAGGTCGCGCTTGATGAGGGACTCGGCCAGGTCCCCCGCGGTGGCGGTGACGGCGGTCAGCACCCCGAGCGCGACGCCCAGCCACCAGGGGGCGTCCAGGACGAACAGCGCCCCGGCGACGCCGACGGCGGTGGTCAGGGCCACCGAGCCGGCCAGTCCCTCCCAGCTCTTCTTGGGACTGACCGAGGGCGCCATCGGGTGGCGCCCGAAGAGCACCCCGGCGACGTACCCGCCGACGTCGTTGGCCACCGCGAGGAGCACGAACAGCACGACCCGCAGCTCGCCGTCCGGCTGGTCCAGGACGAGCAGCACGAACCCGGCCAGGAACGGCAGGTACGTGGCGGCGAACACGCCGGCGGCCGCGTCCCGCAGCGCCTGCGGTCCCGAGCCGTCCAGCACGCGCCACACGACGACGGCGCCCACGGTGAGCATGAACGCCACGAGCAGCGCCTCGGGCCCGGCGACGTACGCCGACACGGCCATGCCGGCCCCGCCCACGAGCAGCGGGGTCAGCGGGACATGGATCTCCCGTCGGGCGAAGGCGACGCGCAGCTCCCACAGGGCCGCGCTCTGGGCCACGACCACGAACGCCACGAAGGGCTCGGGACGGAACCAGAGGGACGCGGCGAGCAGCAGGAGCAGCCCGACCCCGACCGCGACGGCGGCCGGCAGGTTGCGCCCGGCGCGGGACGGCCGGCGCTGCGCGTCGACGGGGGACATCAGACCTCGAGCAGCTCGCTCTCCTTGTGGGCGAGCAGCTGGTCGACCAGCTCCACGTGCTTCTTGGTGAGCGCCTCGAGCTCCTTCTCCGCCCGGGCGCCCTCGTCCTCGCCGACGTCGCCGTCCTTGACCAGCTTGTCCAGCTGCTCCTTGGCCTTGCGGCGCACGCCGCGGACCGAGATCCGGGCGTCCTCCGCCTTGGTCTTGGCCAGCTTGACGTAGTCGCGGCGGCGCTCCTCGGTCAGCGTCGGCATGATGACGCGGATCGCGTTGCCGTCGTTGGACGGGTTGACGCCGAGGTCGGACTCGCGCAGCGTCTTCTCGATGGCCGACATCGAGCTCTTGTCGAACGGGGAGATCAGCACCGTGCGGCCGTCGGGGATGTTGAACGAGGCCAGCTGCTGCAGGGGCGTCGGCGCGCCGTAGTAGTCCACCTCGAGCGAGGAGAACATGCCGGCGTTCGCGCGCCCGGTGCGGATCGAGCCGAACTGCTCCTTGGCGACCTCGATCGCCGTGTCCATCTTCTCCTCGGCCTCGAGGAGGGTGTCGTCGATCACCCGGTGCTCCTTGCTCGTGATGGGTTGGGGGGACGGTGCCGCTCAGCGGGTCGTGACGGAGGTACCGATCTTCTCGCCGAGCAGTGCACGGGTCACGTTACCGGTCTCCTCCAGGCCGAAGACACGCATGGCCACGTCGTTGTCCCGGCACATCGACAGCGCGGTGGCGTCCATGACGTTGAGCCCGCGCACGAGGGCGTCGGTGTAGGTGAGGTGCTCGAGCTTCTCGGCGTCGGGGTCGGTGCGGGGGTCGGCGGTGTACACGCCGTCGACCCCGTTCTTGCCCATGAGGACCTCGTCGCAGTGCGTCTCCAGGGCGCGCTGGACCGAGACCGTGTCGGTGGAGAAGTAGGGCATCCCGGCCCCCGCGCCGAAGATGACGACACGGCCCTTCTCCAGGTGACGCATCGCGCGCAGCGGGATGTACGGCTCGGCGACCTGCCCCATGGTGATCGCCGTCTGGACGCGGGTCTTGACGCCGTCCTGCTCGAGGAAGTCCTGCAGGGCCAGGCAGTTCATCACCGTGCCGAGCATGCCCATGTAGTCGGCGCGGGCCCGGTCCAGACCGGCCCGGGACAGCTCGGCGCCGCGGAAGAAGTTGCCCCCGCCGACGACGATGGCGACCTGGATCCCCTGACGGACCGCCTCACCGATCTCCTGGGCGACACGGCGCACGACGTCGCTGGCCAGCCCGACGGCGCCGCCGCCGAAGGTCTCGCCGGACAGCTTGAGCAGGACGCGCCGGGTGTCGGGGTCCTTCGGCGGGACGTGTCCGGTCGCCGTCTGGGTCTGGTCGATCTGCGTCATGCCACCGTCCGTCTCGTCGTCGTCCGGGTCAGCCCCGCACGGGTCTCTCCTGGGCGCATCCTGGCACCGGATGCCGTCGTCCGCCCTCCGGGGAGTGACCGGGAGCGGACGCACGACGGCCCGGCCGCATCCGTCGCCGGTGCGGCCGGGCCGTGGTCGCGTCAGCTGCCGACGCGGAAGCGGACGAAGCCGAGCAGCTCGCCGCCGGCGGCCTCGACGTGCTTGCCCACGGTCGTCTTGGTGTCCTTGGCCAGCGGCTGGTCCACCAGCACGGCCTCCTTGAAGAAGCCGTTGAGACGACCCTCGACGATCTTCGGCAGCGCGGCCTCGGGCTTGCCCTCGGCGATGGACCGCTCGCGGGCGATCTCGCGCTCCTTGTCGACGACCTCGGCCGGGACGTCCTCACGGGTGAGGTACTGCGGCGCCAGCGCGGCGACGTGCTGCGCGACGTCCTTGGCGACGGCCTCGCCCGCGGCGTCCGTCACGACCAGGACGCCGATCGACGGCGGCAGGTCCTTGGCGGTCTTGTGCAGGTAGGCGGTGACCTTCGGGCCCTCGACGCGAGCGACGCGGCGCAGGACGACCTTCTCGCCCATGGTCGCGCCCTGGGCGGCGATCGTGTCGGCGACCGTGCCGTCGGCGGCCGGGGCGGCCAGCGCCGACTCGGCGTCGGTGGCACCGGCCGCGGCGGCGGCCGCGAGGACGGTGTCGGCCAGCGCGACGAAGTTCTCGTTCTTGACGACGAAGTCCGTCTCGGCGTTCAGCTCGATCAGCGTGGCGACCTGGCCGTCGCCCGCGTCGGTGATCGTCGCGGCGACGAGACCCTCGGAGGCGGTGTTGCCCTCACGCTTGGCGGCCTTGGCCAGGCCCTTCTTGCGGATGATCTCGATGGCCTGGTCGGCGTTGCCGTCGGCCTCGTCGAGCGCCTTCTTGACGTCGAGCATGCCGGCGCCGGTGCGCTCGCGCAGCGCCTTGATGTCAGCGGCGGTGTAGTTCGCCATGGGGGGATGTCCTCCGTGCTGGTGATCGATGTGCGTTCCGAGAGGCGGGCCGGCCGCGCGTGCGGCCGGCCCGCCAGGGGCTCACTCGGACTTCTCGGTCTTGGCCTCGGCCTCGGGCTCGGCCACGGCGACGGCCTCGGCGGCCGGAGCGGCGTCGGCACCCGGGGCGACGGCGTCCCCGGCGCCCGTGGCACCCTCGGTCGCGGCGGCGCCCTCGGCCGGCGCGACCGGCTGCGCGGCATCCGCGGCCTGCTCGCCCTCGGCACCGGCGAGGAGCTCGCGCTCCCACTCGGCCAGCGGCTCGGACTCCTCGGGGGCCGACTCGCCCTTCTTGCCGGCGGCGCGCTGCATGAGGCCCTCGGCGACGGCGTCGGCGATGACCCGCGTGAGCAGCGTGACGGAACGGATCGCGTCGTCGTTGCCCGGGATCGCGTAGTCGACCAGGTCGGGGTCGCAGTTGGTGTCCAGGATCGCCACGACCGGGATGCCCAGCTTGCGGGCCTCGTCCACGGCGAGGTGCTCCTTGTTGGTGTCCACGATCCACACGGCCGACGGCGTCTTGGCCATGTCGCGGATGCCACCCAGCGTGCGCGAGAGCTTGTCCTTCTCGCGGCGCAGGACGAGGAGCTCCTTCTTCGTCAGGCCGGAGCCGGCGACGTCGTCGAAGTCGATCTCCTCGAGCTCCTTGAGGCGCTGGAGCCGCTTGTGCACGGTGGTGAAGTTGGTGAGCATGCCGCCGAGCCAACGGTGGTTGACGTAGGGCATGCCGACGCGGGAGGACTGCTCCGCGATGGCCTCCTGGGCCTGCTTCTTGGTGCCGACGAACAGGATCGTGCCGCCGTGGGCGACGGTCTCCTTGACGAACTCGTAGGAGCGGTCGATGTACGACAGCGACTGCTGCAGGTCGACGATGTAGATGCCGTTGCGCTCGGTGAAGATGAACCGCTTCATCTTCGGGTTCCAACGACGGGTCTGGTGCCCGAAGTGGACACCGCTCTCGAGGAGCTGACGCATGGTCACGACGGCCATGGCTGGTCCTTTCGCCGTGCGGCCCGGGATCCTCCCGGCTCCGCACGCATCGGGCGACCGCCGACGGTGTCGACGGTCGCGGGTGCTTCGGTTGTCGGTGGTGGGCATCGGGCCCGGCCACCCCTGGCGTCACGCCGCTCCGGCACCGCACCCGGGGTGCGGACCGCTGCCGACGCGGCGGTGCCGGTCGGTTCCCTGCGGGAGCCTCCGAGCACCACGTGACGCGCGATGTCGACCGTTCGTGCCGGACCACCCCGCGCAGGCGTCCGTGGCGGACGGAACGAGGTGGGGGTGGACACGAGTGGTCGCACGGGCGAGTCTACCCGACGCCGCCGCGCCAGGACGACGACCGTCGTGGTGTTCTCGCGCACGTCGTGAGCCACGCCCAGACCGGTTCGTCCACAGGTCCGGCCGGCCGGGGGGACGGCGCGGTCCACCGGTGCGGGACGGTGGCGGGATGACGCCCGACCCCCACCCCGACCGCCGTCCGCGCCGGCCCGGTCGTCGCCCACGTCGGCCCGTTCGCCGCCCGCGACGATCACGGCTGCGCGCCGCCCTGCCCGCGGCCGTGCTCACCGGTGCGGCCGTCGTGCTCACGACCGGACCGGCGGCGCCCGCTCCCCCGCCGCGCGCGGTCGTCGTCGCGGCCGAGCGACCCGTCGCGGCCCAGCCACCCGCGGCTCGCGAGCGGCCAGGGGCCCCCGACGGGTGGCGTCTCCCCCTGCCCGGACCGGTCCGCGCGGTCGTCGACCTGCCGGCCGAGCCCTGGCGGCCCGGGCACCGCGGCGTCGACCTGCCCGCCGCTGCCGGCTCGACCGTCCGCGCCCCGCGGGCCGGGACGGTCACGTTCGCCGGTCAGGTCGGCGGCAAGCCCGTCGTGGTCGTCGCGCACGGTGCGTTGCGGTCGACGTTCGAGCCGGCCGTGGCCCTGGTGGAGGTGGGAGGCACCGTCCGCACGGGCCGGCCGGTGGCCGTCGTCGCCCCCGCGGGCACGGGGCACTGCGCTCCCGGCCGGTGCCTGCACTGGGGCGTCCGACGCGGGGACCGCTACCTCGACCCGCTGGTCCTGGTCGGACGAGCCGTGCCCGTCGTGCTGCTCCCCCACGGCTGAGACCGGTCGGGTTCAGGCGCGGGGGAACGCCTGCTCGAACACCTGCCGCAGCCGGTCGGCGTCCACGTGGGTGTAGCGCTGGGTCGTGCCCAGGTCGGCGTGCCCGAGCACCTCCTGCACCGACCGCAGGTCGGACCCGCCGGCCAGCAGGTGCGTCGCGGCCGAGTGCCGCAGCGCGTGCGGGGCCACGTCGTCCACCTCGGCCCGGGCGGCCAGGCGGTGCACGGCGTCGCGGGCCTGCCGCTGCCCCCAGCGTCCGCCCCGGTCACCGAGGAAGAGCGCCGCCGGGCTCGCGGCACGCACGAGGGCGGGCCTGCCGTCCGCGACCCACGCCTGCAGCGCGCGGGCCGCCGGGACGCCGAACGGCACGACGCGTTCCTTGCCGCCCTTGCCGAGGACGCGCACGATCCGCTCGGAGACGTCGACGTCGGTCAGGTCGGTCGCCGTCAGCTCCCCGATCCGCACGCCGGACCCGTAGAGCAGCTCGGCCGCCGCCCAGGCACGCAGCGCCGCGGGCCGGTGCTCGGGCTCGGCCGCCTCCGCGTCGGACCGGGCGGTGTCGAGCAGCCGCGCCGCGGCCCGGGTCGAGAGCACGGTGGGCAGCGTCCGCGGGGTGCGCGGGGTGGCCAGCCGGACGGACGGGTCGCTCGCCACGAGGCCCTCGTGGTGGGCCCAGCGCAGGAAGGCCCGCGCCGCCGCGCCCCGCCGCGCGAGCGTCGCGCGCGACAGCCCGCGGTCGGCCTGCGCGCCGAGCCAGCCGCGCAGCATGGTCAGGTCGAGGCCGTCGAGACCGTCGGCACCGTGCCGGACGGCGTACCGCAGCAGCGCGGTCACGTCCGCCCGATAGGCGCGCCGGGTGTGCGCCGAGTGACCCTGGCGGGTGGCCAGGTGCCGCGAGAACCCGTCCACCGCGCCGGCGAGCGCGGCGGGCAGCGGCGGGACGTCGGGGTCGGTCACCTCGCCAGTGTGCCCCGCCGGCCTGCCGCGACGCTGCAGGTCGCGCGGCGTTTCTCGCCACGCTGCCCCGCGTCCACGCACCCGCGGGTCAGGTGCCCCGCAGCCACCGTCCGGCGTCGCAGCGCGCCAGCCCGCGGCGCTCGAACCCGCCCACCAGGCTCATCACCCGGCGTGGCGAGAGACCGGCGCTGCGCGCCAGGGCGTCGACGGTCGCCCCCGAGCGCAGCGGCAGCGCGTCCCAGAGCGCGCGCTCGTCCGGTCCGAGCCCGTCGAGCCGGTCGTGCGACCCGGGCAGCGGGTCCTCGGGAACCGCGTCCTCGCCCAGCCGCCCCGCCAGCTCGGCCACCTCGGCCGGGTCGGTCACGCAGACGGCGGCGCCGTCGCGCAGCAGGCCGTGGCACCCGGACGACGCGATCGACGTCACCGGCCCCGGCACTGCGCCGAGAGGACGCAGCAGCTCGGCCGCCCGCCGCGCCGTCGACAGTGCGCCGGACCGCCGCGCGGCCTCGACGACGACCGTCGCCCCCGTCAGCGCGGCGATCACGCGGTTGCGGGCCAGGAAGCGCCGACGGTACGGGGCCGATCCCGGAGGGACCTCGCTGAGCACGGCCCCGCCCTGCGCGACCAGGTGCCGCAGCAGGCCGTCGTTGCCCTGCGGGTAGTAGCGGTCCACGCCGCCGGCCAGCACCGCGCACGTCGCACCGGCCGCCGCGAGCGCCCCGCGGTGAGCGGCGGCGTCGATGCCGTAGGCACCCCCGGACACGACGGCGAAGCCGCGGTCGGTGACACCGGCGGCGAGGTCCTCGGCGACGCGCTCGCCGTACCGGGTCGAGGCGCGGGACCCCACGAGCGCCACCGCACGGGCCGCCCAGGTCGCGACGTCGGCGCGTCCGCGTACCCACAGCGCGAACGGCGCCGCTGCACCCAGGTCGCCGAGCGTCCGCGGCCACCGGTCGTCCTGCGGGGTCAGGAGCGTCCCCTGGCACCGGTCGAGCACGCGCAGCTCGCGGCGCGGGTCGAGGCTCTCCAGGCGAGGGGCCCACCGGCGCACGGCGGCACCGAGCCGGGCGGCGGCGTCCTGACCGGCCTCGGCGCGAGGCGGTGCAGCGAGGCCGCCGGGGACGGACGGCGGGTCGGGCAGCGCCAGGCCGTCGAGGCCGGCGGCACGGCGGGCCCCGACCGGGTCGGTGGTGGCGTCCACGAGCCAGGACAGGGCCCCGGACGCGCCCAGGTGCTCCACCACGGCGCCGGCCACCACGTCGCCGGGTTCGGCCAGCCGGCTCCAGGCCGCCGCGGCCAGCACCGGGTCGTCGACGTCGAACCGGACCCCCGTGCGGGCGGGGACGCGGCCGTCGAGGAGGTGATCAGCCACGGGACCCCTCCGTCCGCAGCACGGTCGCGGTGTCGACGTCGTCGGCGCGGGGGACGTCCCGTCCGTCCAGCTCGGCGACCGTCCACGCGACCCGCAGCACCCGGTGGGCACCGCGCATCGACAGCCGGCCCTCGTCGAGCTGCCGCTCGACGGGGCCGAGCACCGCGCGCTCGCCGCGGAGCCGTTCGTGCAGCCACGGGCCCGGCAGCTCGGCGTTGGTGCACCACGGCGTGTCCCGCAGGCGCTCGCGCGCCCGGTCCCGGGCGGCGGCCACCCGGGCGGCCACGACGCGGGTCGGCTCGCCCGCGGCGCCGAGCACACGGTCGGCGCGGCTGGGTCCGGGCAGGTGGACCTGGAGGTCGACCCGGTCCAGCAGCGGCCCCGACACCCGGCCCAGGTACCGGCGTCGTGCCGTCACCGAGCAGGTGCAGTCCTGGCCGGCGCGGGTGTCCGCCATCCCGCACGGGCAGGGGTTGGCCGCCAGGACAAGCTGGAAGCGCGCCGGATAGCGGGTCGCGCCACCGCTGCGGTGCAGCACGAGCTCTCCGGCCTCCAGCGGCTGGCGCAGCGTCTGCAGCACCCGCGGGGCGAACTCGGGCGCCTCGTCGAGGAAGAGCACCCCCCGGTGCGCGCGGGACACCGCACCCGGGCGGGCCAGGCCCGTGCCGCCGCCGGCGATCGCGACCGGGGTGGCGGTGTGGTGCGGGTCCTCGAAGGGTGGTCGGCGCAGGAGCCCGCCGCCCGGGTCGAAGGTGCCCGCCACCGAGTGCACCGCGGTGACCTCCACGGCCTCGGCGTCCGTGAGGTCCGGCAGGAGGCCGGGCAGGCGGGCCGCCAGCATCGTCTTGCCCGCACCCGGCGGGCCGACCATGGCCAGGTGGTGCCCGCCGGCGGCCGCGATCTCGAGCGCCGTCCGTGCCTCGGTCTGCCCGACGACGTCCGCCAGGTCTCCCCCGGGTCGACGCGGCACTGCGGAGCGCGCCGGGGCCACGGGCTCGACGCGACGGTGGTAGCGCAGCCGGCCGCCGTGGCGGAGCACGACGTCACCGAGGTGGGCCGCTCCGTGGACCCGGGCACCCGGGACCAGCGCCGCCTCGGCCTCGTCGCCGGCGGCCACCACGACGTCTCGGTGGCCCGCGGCGACCGCCGCGGCGACCGCCGGGAGCACCCCGCGGACCGGCTGGAGCCGGCCGTCGAGGCCCAGCTCGGCCAGGTGCACCACCGCGCCGAGCCCGGCGGCCGGCACCACGCCGTGACCGGCCAGGACGGCCATCGCGATGGCGAGGTCGAAACCCGAGCCGGACTTGCGCAGCGAGGCGGGCGAGAGGTTGACCGTGACCTTGCGCTGCGGCCACTCGATCCCGGTCGACAGCACGGCGGCGCGCACCCGGTCGCGCGACTCCGCCAGGGCGGTGTCGGGCAGCCCCACGAGCGTGAACCCCGGCACGGACCGGGCGAGCTGTGCCTGCACCTCCACCAGGTGGCCCTCCATCCCGGCGAGCGCGACGCCGGTGGTGGTGGCGTACCCCATCAGAGGACTCCCCGCAGGTGCTCGACCTGGGCGGCCCCGGAGCGGGGCAGCAGCACCGCCACCACGTCGACCCGTATCTCGCACCACGGGCCCGGGTGGGTGCGCAGCCACTCGGCGGTCAGCCGCCGCACCCGGCGCAGCTTGGCCCGGGTGACCGCCTCGGCCGGGTGGCCGTAGCCGGTGCCGCGTCGCGTCTTGACCTCGACGGCGACCACGCGGCCCCGGTCGCCGAGGACCAGGTCCAGCTCACCGCCGGTCCCCCGCCAGTTGCGGTCCAGGACCTCGTACCCGCGTTCGGTCAGGTAGCGCGCCGCCACCCGTTCGCCGTGCCGTCCGACGGCATCCTTGGCTCGCACGGAACCACCTCCGCGACCGAGGCTGCCGCGGCGGGGGTGCGACGCGCGGCCCGGGCGGGCCGGGCTGTGGACGAACCGCGCCGAGGGGCGGGCTGTGGACGGCCGTGCGGCGCCGCTACAGGGCGATCTCGGCCTTGGCGAGCTCCTCGACGTTGACGTCCTTGAAGGTCACCACCCGCACGGCCTTGACGAAGCGTGCGGAGCGGTACACGTCCCACACCCACGCGTCGGTCAGCCGCAGCTCGAAGTACACCTCGCCCGCCGCGGACCGGACCTGCAGGTCGACCTGGTTGGCGAGGTAGAACCGGCGTTCGGTCTCCACCACGTACGAGAACAGGCCCACGACGTCCCGGTACTCGCGGTAGAGGGCCAGCTCGGCGTCGTTCTCGTAGTTCTCGAGGTCCTCAGCGCTCACCGGGTCATCATCCCACCCGGTAGCGCGAGGCTGCCTCCTCGGGCGCCGCGGCGGCCTCGAGGGTGACCACGTCCGCCGGCTCGCCCGCCGTCGCGGAGGTCTCCGGCGCGGCCGGGGTGTCGTCGAGCACCCGCAGGTTCCAGGACCGCCGGTGCTGCGGCGTCGGGCCGAGGCGGCGCAGGCCGTCCAGGTGGGCCGGGGCCGAGTAGCCCTTGTTCTGCTCCCAGGCGTAGTGCGGGTACTGGGCGGCCAGCCGGCTGAGCAGACCGTCGCGCTCCACCTTGGCCAGCACGCTGGCCGCGGCGACCGACGAGCACTGCAGGTCGGCCTTGACCATCGTGCGCACCCCGGGCTCGGGGGCGTCGAGCGCCCCGCCCGGATCGAGGTCGGCAGCCTCGAAGAGGTCCGCCCCGGGCCGGCTGAGCCAGTCGTGCGACCCGTCCAGGAGCACGACGTCGACGTCGCCGTGGGTGCGCCGGATCTGCGCCAGCGCCCGGCGTCCCGCCAACCGCAGCGCCGCGACGATGCCGTGCGCGTCGATCTCGGCGGGGCCGGCGTGCCCCACGGCCCAGGCCACGGCCCACCGCCGCAGCGGGTCGACCATCGCCTCGCGGACCTTCGGGGCCAGCAGCTTGGAGTCGGTCAGCCCGCGCGGCGCGGTCCGGGTGCCGGCGTCGACCACGACGAGGCCGACGCTGACCGGGCCCGCCAGGGCGCCACGGCCGACCTCGTCCATCCCCCCGACCAGGCGTGCGCCGTCGGACAGCAGGGACCGCTCGGCCCGCAGGGTCGGGCTCCGGCGTCCGTTCCGGGTCGTCATGGCGCCGGCTCCTCGGCCCCGTCGGCCGCGGGGACGTCGGCGAAGACGTCGGCCGGGTTGCGCAGCAGCCGCGCGTCCTCGAACGGCCACATGATGACGAACGCGTTGCCCACGACGTTGTCGAGCGGGACGAACCCCCCGCCCGGCTTGCCGGTGTTGTAGCGGGAGTCCTGGGAGTTCTGCCGGTTGTCCCCCATGACGAACAGCATGCCCTCGGGGACCTCGTGCTCGAAGGTCGTCTGGCTCGGCACGGCGCCGTCGGCCAGGTACTCGCTCTCGTCGACCGGCTCGCCGTTGACCGTGACCCGGCCGTCGTCGTCGCAGCAGGCCACGGTGTCGCCCGGCGTGCCCACGACCCGCTTGATGAGGTGGTCGCCGGCGTCCTGCGGGAGCAGCCCGACGAAGGTCGCGGCCCCGCGCAGGGCGTTGCCGACCGGTCCGCGGTCCGGCTCCTCGTAGGGCGGCAGCCACCCGCCCGGGTCCTGGAAGACGACGACGTCGCCGCGGTTCACGTCCAGCGCGTCCGGGACCAGGCGGGACACCATCACGCGGTCCCCGATCTGGAGGGTGTCCTCCATCGAGGAGCTGGGGATGTAGAAGGCCTGGACGAGGAAGGTCTTGATCAGCCACGACAGCACCAGCGCGGAGACGACGATGATCGCCGTCTCGCGCAGCAGCCCGAGACCGCGGCTGCGCGAGTCGTCGGCGACGGCGGCGGCGTGCGCCGGGGGGCCGTCCGCACGCACGGAGCGCTCGGCCTCGTCGGACCGTCCCACGACGTCGTCGGTCGCGTCGCCCTGGTCCTCGGGTCGGTCCGGCGCGGAGGTCATGGGATCGGAGTCTGCCACGACCACACCTTGCCAGACGCCCGCACGACGCGCGAAACCCCCGCCGGGACGACGACGGGCGGCCCCTCCACGTGGAGGGACCGCCCGTCGGTCTCGCCAGGGCGGCCTGAGCCGCCGGCGATCACTTCTTGGGGGTCTCGCGCTTCTCGCGGATCTTGGCCTTCTTGCCGCGCAGCTCGCGCAGGTAGTAGAGCTTGGCGCGTCGCACGTCACCGCGGCTGACGACCTCGACGGACTCGACCGTCGGGGCGTGCACCGGGAAGGTGCGCTCCACGCCGACGCCGAAGCTGATCTTGCGGACGGTGAAGGTCGAGCCGACACCGGCGTTGCGGCGCGCGATCACGACGCCCTGGAACGCCTGGATGCGCGAGCGGTTGCCCTCGATGACCTTGACGTTGACCTTGACGGTGTCACCGGCGCGGAAGTCCGGGATGTCGGAGCGCAGCGTGGCTGCGTCGACGGAGTCGAGCGTCTTCATGGTTGTCTCCCCGCCCTGCCACAGGTCAGCGCAAGCTCTGGGTCCGCACGGGCGGACCGGATCTCGTCATGGTGGGTGCGTCGGCTCTCGGCCCGATGGTCTCCCCTGTGGCAGAGTTCGGGCTGCGACACACCAGCGCCCTATTCTGCCACACCGGGTCCGGCGCGGTCAGCCGCGCGGCTCGTGAGGCGCGCCACCGTCCGACAGGTCCTCGGCCGACGCGGCCAGGACCTCGCGGTCGCGGGCGTCCAGGTCCCCGTCCCCCAGCGCCGCGATCATGTCGGGACGCCGCCGGGCGGTGCGCCGCAGCGCCTCGTCGCGCCGCCAGCGCTCGATGCGGGCGTGGTGCCCGGAGAGCAGCACCTCGGGCACCTCGCGACCTTCCCAGACCGGGGGCTTGGTGTAGACCGGGTACTCGAGGAGCCCGGCCTCCCCGTGCGACTCCTCGACGAGCGAGTGCGGGTTGCCGACGACGCCGGGCAGGAGCCGCCCCACGGCCTCGACCATGACCAGCGCGGCCACCTCCCCGCCGTTGAGCACGTAGTCACCGAGCGAGAGCTCGTCGACGGCCACGCCGCGGTCCCGGTAGTGCTCGACCACCCGGGCGTCGATGCCCTCGTAGCGGCCGCAGGCCACGACCAGGTGCTCCTCGGTCGCCAGCGCCTCGGCGCGGCGCTGGGTGAAGACCTCGCCCGACGGCGCGGGGACCACGAGCCGGGCCGGGCCGTCCGCGGCCAGCAGCTCGTCGAGCGCACGACCCCACACGTCGGCCCGCATGACCATCCCCGCGCCCCCGCCGAACGGGGTGTCGTCGACGGTGCGGTGGCGGTCGTCGGTCCAGTCGCGCAGGTCGTGGACCCGCAGGTCGAGCAGGCCCGCGCGGCGAGCCTTGCCCACGAGCGACAGGTCGAGGGCCGCCAGGTACTCCGGGAAGATCGTGACGACGTCGATGCGCACGTCAGGCCTCCGGCTCGCCGGCGGCCTCGTCCGCGACCTGGTCGCGGGCGAGCAGACCACCGGGCGGGTCCAGGACGACACGGCCGCCGGCTACGTCGACGGTCGGCACGATGGCGTGCACGAACGGCACGAGCGTGCGGGCCCCGCCGTCCTCGCGCACCACGAGCGCGTCGTGCGCGGGCAGGTGCTCGAGCCCGGCGACCTCGCCGACCACGGTGCCGTCGACGAGCTCGGCCCGCAGGCCCGTCAGCTCGTGCGGGTACCAGGCGTCCTCCTCGTCGGACTCCTCGACGTCGACGAGCAGCTCGGTGCCGCGCAGGGCCTCGGCGGCCGTGCGGTCGGCGGTCTCGGCGAAGCGGACCAGCCAGCGCCCCTGGTGCACCCGGGTGCTCTCCACCGTCAGCGGCCCCGCCGCGGCCGGCTCGGTCGCCAGCACGGCCCCGACCGTGAACCGCTCCTCGGGGACGTCGGTGCGCATCTCGAGCGCGACCTCGCCGCGCAGTCCGTGCGCGCGGCCCACGCGGGCCACCACCAGCTCCATGTCGTCTCCTCGTCGTGCCGTGACGTTCCCAGTGAACACGACGAGGCCCGGCCCCGCGGGGGGACCGGGCCTCGTCGAGACTGCTCCGTGCCGTACCGGGTGGTTCAGCGCCGGTCGACGTCCACGACGTCGACCCGCACCGGACCGTCGGTGGCGAGCGCACCGACGACGGTGCGCAGCGCCTTGGCGGTCCGGCCGCCCCGCCCGATCACTCGGCCGAGGTCGTCGGGGTGCACCCGGACCTCGAGCAGATCGCCCCGGCGCTGCGTGCGGGCGGACACCTGGACGTCGTCCGGGTTGTCCACGATGCCGCGCACCAGGTGCTCGAGGGCGTCTGCCAGCATCAGGCCTCGGCCTCGGCCTCGTCGTCGGAGGACGTGGCGTCCTTCTCGGCGGAGGCCTTCGCCTTGGCCTTCTCCGCCTCGGCGTTGACCGCGTCGACGGCCGAGGTGGAGTCGGAGGCGGCCTGCTTGGTCTTCAGGGTGCCCTCGGCGCCCGGGAGACCCTTGAACTTCTGCCAGTCGCCCGTGACGCGGAGCAGAGCGGCGACCTGCTCGGTCGGCTGGGCGCCGACACCGAGCCAGTACTGCGCCCGCTCGGAGTCGATCTCGATGAACGAGGGCTCCTCGGTGGGGTGGTACTTGCCGATCTCCTCGATCACACGACCGTCGCGCTTGGTGCGCGAGTCGGCGACGACGACACGGTAGAAGGGGCTGCGAATCTTGCCGAAACGCTTCAGACGAATCTTGACGGCCACTGGTGTGGACTCTCCTGTGCTTGAGGGGGATCCGGGACGTCGCGCGGGTGGGGTGCCGGCGGACGATCGGATCGGGACCGGGCGCACGCAGGTGAGAGGGGCCTGGGCACGCCGAGTACCCCGCCATTGTGCCAGACGAGCGGCCCGGCACCCAACCGGACCTGCGTCACACGACAAGCCCGACCAGCGCGGCTACGGCGCGACGACCCGTCCCCGCAGCACGATCGCCGTCGGGTGGCGCAGCACCTCGATGTCCTCCCGGGGGTCGGCCGGGTAGACGACGAAGTCCGCGCTGGCGCCCTCGACCATCCCGGCCTGGCCCAGGAACGCCCGCGCGCGCCACGTGGCCATGGCCACCACCTCGGCCGCCGGGATCCCCGCCGCGACGAGCTCCGCGCACTCGTCGGCGATCCGACCGTGGTCGATGGTCCCGCCCGCGTCCGTGCCGACCAGCAGCGGGACCCCGGCCTCGTGCAGGGCGCGCACCTGCTCGTGGCGCCGGGCGTGCATGCGCCGCATCCGGGCGGCGTAGACGGGGTACTTGCCGTCGGCCTGGGCGGCGATGTTCTCGAACTGGTTCACCTGCAGCAGGGTCGGCGTGACCGGGATGCCGCGGTGGGCGACCTCGACGATCTGGTCGGCCGTCAGCCCGGTGCCGTGCTCGATGCCGTCGACCCCGGCGGCGAGCAGGTCCGGCACGACCTCCTCGGAGAAGGCGTGCACCGTCACCCGGGCGGCCTCGGCGTGCGCCGCGGCGACGGCCTCGGACAGCACGTCCGCCGGCCACAGCGGTCGCAGGTCGCCGTCGGCACCCAGGTCGCGGTCGATCCAGTCCCCGACGAGCTTGACCCAGCCGTCGCCGGCGCGGGCCTGCTCGCGCACGACGCGCGGGAGGTCGGCGACGTCGTCGAGCTCGAGGCCGTAGCGCCGCAGGTACCGCTTGGGCCGGGCCAGGTGGGCACCGGCCCGCACCAGGCGGGGCAGGTCGGCGCGGTCGGCCACCCAGGAGGTGTCCAGCGGGGACCCGGCGTCACGGATCAGCAGCACCCCGGTGTCGCGGTCGGCCAGCGCCTGCTTGGCGGCGGTCGCGGGGTCCGTCGCTCCCCCGGCGTCGAGCCCGACGTGGCAGTGCACGTCGACGAGGCCGGGGACGACCCACCCCTCCAGCTCCGTGGCGGAGCTGCCCTGGGGCGTCGGGCGCAGCAGGCTGAGGCGTCCGTCGCGGACCCACATCTCGCCGACCTCGCGCTCGCCGTCGAGCAGGATCCGGCCGGTGACGTGCAGCGGGACGTGCGGGACGGACATGGCGTCAGCCTACTCCGGTCAGCGTCCGCCACCCAGGAGCTTGCTGACGTCCGACGGCAGCTCGAGGTTCTCCACGTCCTGGGCCTCGGGCTGGTCGCCGCCGATGCCGAACGCGGACCCGGACGCGGCCGGCTTCTTGCCGCCCCCGCCGAGCGCCCGCTGCATGGCCTCGCGCTCCTGCTGCGCCCGCTTGGCGGGGTTGCCGGACTTGCCCTTGACCTTCTTCTTGGGGGCCTGCTTGCCCCGGGACTTCTTGCCGCCGCCCGGCATGCCCGGCATCCCGGGCATCCCCGGCATGCCGCCGGGGCCACCGCCCGGCATACCGCCTCCCGAGGACATCTGGCGCATCATCTTCTGCGCCTGGGCGAAGCGGTCCAGCAGGCCGTTGACCGCCGCCGTCGTCTGCCCCGCACCGCGGGCGATGCGCGCCCGGCGCGAGCCGTTGATGATCTTGGGGTTGTCCCGCTCGGCGGGCGTCATCGACTGGATCAGCGCCTGGACGCGGTCGACCTCACGCTCGTCGAAGTTCTCGATCTGCTCGCGCATCTGGGCCATGCCGGGCATCATCCCGAGCATCTTCTTCATCGACCCGAGCTTCTTCATCTGCTGCATCTGCACCAGGAAGTCGCTGAGCGTGAAGTCCTCGCCACCGGCCACCTTGGCGGCCATCTTCTCGGCCTCTTCGGCGTCGAACGCTTTCTCGGCCTGCTCGATGAGGGTGAGCACGTCACCCATGTCGAGGATGCGCGAGGCCATGCGGTCCGGGTGGAAGACCTCGAAGTCGGTGAGCTTCTCACCGGTCGAGGCGAACATGATCGGACGGCCAGTGACCTTCGCGACGGACAGCGCCGCGCCACCGCGGGCGTCGCCGTCGAGCTTGGACAGGACGACACCGGTGAAGTCGACACCCTCGGCGAACGCGCTGGCCGTGCTGACGGCGTCCTGACCGATCATCGCGTCGATGACGAACAGGACCTCGTCCGGGTCGATCGCCGTGCGGATGTCCGCGGCCTGCTGCATGAGCACCTGGTCGATGCCCAGCCGGCCAGCGGTGTCGACGATGACGACGTCGTGCTGCTTGGCGCGCGCCTCGCCGACGCCGTCGCGCGCGACCCCGACCGGGTCGCCGATGACGGCGTCGGTGTCCTCGGCGGAGGTGTTGCCCGGGTGCGGCGCGAAGACCGGCACCCCGGCCCGCTCGGCGACCACCGAGAGCTGGGTCACGGCGTTGGGCCGCTGCAGGTCGGCGGCGACCAGCAGCGGGGTGTGCCCCTGCTCCTTGAGCGCGAGCGCCAGCTTGCCGGCCAGCGTCGTCTTCCCGGCGCCCTGCAGACCGGCCAGCATGATGACCGTCGGCGGGTTCTTGGCCAGCGACAGCGGGCGGGTCTGCCCGCCGAGGATCTCGACGAGCTCGTCGTTGACGATCTTGACGACCTGCTGGGCAGGGTTCAGCGCGGCCGAGACCTCGGCGCCGAGCGCACGCTCGCGCACGGCGCGCGTGAACTCCCGCACGACGGGGACGGCGACGTCGGCATCGAGCAGCGCGCGCCGGATCTCCCGCACGGTCGCGTCGATGTCCGCCTCGGACAGCCGTCCCCGGCCGCGCAGGTTCTTGAACGTCGCAGCGAGACGGTCCGACAGGGAGTTGAACACCAGGTGGTCCTCTTCACGGGATGGATGAAGTGCGGTCCCCTAGCCTACCGGCCTCCTACCGGCGGGGTTCACCGTCGGCCGGACCGTCGGCCGGGGCGCCCTCCTCGGCCAGGGCGGCTCGCGTCAGGTCGGTGAGCTGGTCGACGAGGCTGCCCCGCCAGCCGGTCCAGCCGGCAGGCCCCAGGGAGGTCGCGTCGCACTCGGTGAGCGCCCGCAGCACCTCGAGCAGGTCGGGCCGGTGGTCGACCGCCTCGAGCAGCGCCCGCACGGTCGCCGGGTCCTCGGGGTCGGAGCGCGTGGCGAGACCGGACAGCGTCAGGTGGTGGCGCACCAGCCGTTCGACGTCGGCGGTGAACTCCTCGGAGAAGCCCATGCGCCGCACGATCGGCGGAGCGATCGCCGCACCCTCGACGGAGTGGTCGCTGCTGGTCGCGCGCCGTCGCTTGCCGATGTCGTGCAGGATCGCGGTGACGAGCAGCAGGTCCGCGGGCAGCAGGCGCGCGGGGACGCCGTCGGCGATCTGCCGCTTGCGCACCCCCGTGGCCAGCGCCGCCGTCTCGACCAGGTGCCGGTCCACCGTGTGGCGGTGGATGGCGGCCCGTTGCGGCTTGTTGCGCACGTCGGCCCACTCGGGGATCCACGTGGTCACCGCGCCGGCCAGGTCGAGCGCCTCCCAGACGTGGATCTGCGCGGGTCCGGAGGCCAGCAGGGTCAGCAGGTGGCTGCGCGCCGTCTGGGGCCACGGCTCCGGGATGGGCGGGCACTCGCCCAGCGAGTGCATGGTCACCGGGGAGAGCACGAGCCCCGTGCGCGCGGCCGTCGCGGCGGCGCGCAGCGAGAGCTGGGGGTCCTCGCGCGGCGAGACGTTGACGCCGAGCACGAGCTCGCCGTCGTGCTCGACCAGCCCGTCGCCGACCGAGCGCAGCCGGGGCGGCTGCCGGCGGCCGCGCACCACCATCGGACGCCGGGCCGCGGGCCGCTGCAGGGCCTGGCGCGCACGTCGCACGGTGGAGTCGAGGGCGAAGGAGATCTCCCGGCCGGCGGCCGCCAGGCTCGCCAGCAGCTCGTCCGGGTCGTCGTAGCCGCACCGGGCCGCGACCTCGTCCAGGTCGGCCAGGAGCAGCCGGGTGGCCCGTCGGCCGGTCACGACGTGCAGCGTGTCGCGGACGTCGAGCAGGTGGGCGTAGGCCGAGTCGACCCGTCCGTGGGGCCGGTCGGTGAGCCAGGTCGCGGCGAGCGCCGAGACGACGACGGCGTCCCGGATGCCGCCGCGGGCCTCCTTGAGGTCGGGCTCGATGAGGTAGGCCAGGTCCCCGGACCGTTCGGCGCGCTCGCGCACGCTGGAGAGCAGCTCTGGCAGCCGGCGGCGAGCGGCGGAGCGCCAGTCGGTGAGGATCCCCGAGGCGGCCCGGTGCACGACGACGGCGTCGCCCGCCACGGGGCGCACGTCCAGCCAGCCGACGGCGGCGGGCAGGTCGCGCATGGCGAGCTGGCGGGTCTGGTTCAACGAACGCACCGCGTGGTCGATGTCGACGCCCGAGTCCCACAGCGGGTACCAGAGGCGCTCGGCGACCTGGGCGAGCTCGTCGGGCTTGTGCGTGCGCCCGTCGTGGACGAGCACGAGGTCCAGGTCGGACAACGGACCCAGCTCCCCACGGCCCAGGGAGCCGACGGCGGCCAGCGCCAGCCCCGCGGGGTCGACGTCGGCGGTGGCCTCGGCGTACAGGGCACCGAGGCGGTCGGTGACGAGCTGCTGGAGCATGGCGCGTCGCGCGACGCCCGAGCGTCCCGGACCGGTGAGGTCCCGGGCGGTGGTGAGCAGGTCTTCGCGGAGCCCGACGACAGGGCCCCGCACCCCGGTGGTGGGGTGCGGGGCCTGCTGCGCGGGGCCGCCGCCCGGGATCGGGTGGTCGGCCATCGGCGTCAGAGAGCGGAGTCGCCGTGCTCGCCGGTGCGGACCCGGGCGATGTCGTCGACGGGGACCGTCCAGACCTTGCCGTCACCGATCTTGCCGGTCTGCGCCGCGTTGACCACGACGTCGACGATCGATGCGGCGTCCTCGTCCCCGACGAGGATCTCGATCCGGACCTTGGGAACCAGGTCCACGGTGTACTCGGCACCGCGGTAGACCTCGGTGTGGCCCTTCTGCCGGCCGTAGCCGCTGGCCTCGCTGACGGTCATGCCCCGGACCCCCGAGGCCTCGAGCGCCGACTTCACGTCGTCGAGACGGTGGGGCTGGATGACTCCGGTGACGAGCTTCATGAACGGACCTCCTTGATGACAGAACCCTGAGCGATGGTCTCGTACGCCGTCTCGGAGTGCACGGCGAGGTCGATACCGCTGACCTCGGCCTCCTCGGAGATCCGCCAGCCCATCGTGGCCTTGAGCACCAGGCCGATGACCAGGGTGACGACACCGGCGAAGATCATCGCGACGAGGGCGATGACCGCCTGGACGCCGAGCTGGGCGAAGTCGCCGCCGTAGAACAGGCCCGTGCTGGTGGCGAAGAAGCCGAGGGACAGCGTGCCCCACAGACCGGCCACGAGGTGGATGCCGACGACGTCGAGCGAGTCGTCGTAGCCGAACTTGAACTTCAGGCCGACCGCGAAGGCGGACAGCGCACCGGCGATCAGGCCGACGAAGATCGCGCCGACCGGCGAGACGTCGCCCGCGGCCGGGGTGATGGCGACCAGACCGGCGACGATGCCCGAAGCGGCACCGAGCGAGGTGGCCGAGCCGTCGCGCAGCTTCTCGGTGACGAGCCAGCCGATGATGGCCGCGGCGGTCGCGGTGGTGGTGTTGACCCAGGCCAGACCCGCGGCGCCGTCGGCACCGTAGGCGGAACCGGCGTTGAAGCCGAACCAGCCGAACCACAGCAGGGCGGCGCCCAGCATGACGAACGGCAGGTTGTGCGGGCGCATCGGCTCGGAGCCGAA
This sequence comes from Isoptericola haloaureus, assembly GCF_036689775.1. Lineage (NCBI taxonomy): Bacteria > Bacillati > Actinomycetota > Actinomycetes > Micrococcales > Promicromonosporaceae > Isoptericola > Isoptericola haloaureus. Next base: position 425,730 of record NZ_JBAGLP010000116.1, read on the forward strand.
GCCCTTGCGCTTGCCGACGATCAGGGCCAGCACGAGCGCGGCGATACCGGCGTTGATGTGCACCACGGTGCCGCCGGCGAAGTCGATCGGTGCGGCGTCGCCGAAGACGAACGGGCCGGCGTCTGACAGCAGGCCGCCGCCCCAGACCATGTGCGACAGCGGGAAGTACGACAGCGTGGCGAAGAGGCCCGCGAAGACCATCCACGTGCCGAACTTGACGCGGTCGGCGATCGCACCCGAGACGAGCGCGACGGTGATGATCGCGAACGTCGCCTGGAAGCCGACGTCGACGACGACGGGCAGGCCCTCGCCGACGAACTCACCGGCGTCGTCCATGATCGCGCCGCCACCGAGGCCGAACTGCTCGAACGGGTTGGCGAAGAGCGAGTAGCCCTCCGGCCCCACGCCCGTGGCGTAGGACATCGACCAGCCCCACAGGACGTAGATGACACCGACGACCGCCATGGCGCCGAACGACATCATCATCATGTTCAGGACGGACTTGCCGCGAACCATGCCTCCGTAGAACAACGCCAGACCAGGCGTCATCAGGAGCACGAGGGATGCTGACGTCAGCATCCATGCGGTCACTCCGGTATCCAGCTCCATCGTGTGTTACTCCCCTCGCCAGCCCGTGTGGCCGGTCGGTGACCACCGTGGCGGCGTCGGGTTTCCCCTGGACTGTCCTGGTGTTACGTCCGTGTGACGAACGCCCTGCGGGGGTAAACATCGAGTTTCTGTCCGGACTGCGAGACACCCAGGGGGGTGTCGTGACCTTCCCGTGACCTCGAGGCGGTCGTCGGTCAGCCCCCGAGGATCCCGTCCACGAAGTCCTCCGCGTCGAAGGGCGCGAGGTCGTCGGGCCCCTCGCCGAGGCCCACGAGCTTGACCGGCACGCCGAGCTCGCGTTGGACCGCCACGACGATCCCGCCCTTGGCCGTGCCGTCCAGCTTCGTGAGCACGATGCCCGTCACCCCCGCGACCTCGGAGAAGACCTTCGCCTGCTGCATGCCGTTCTGCCCCGTCGTGGCGTCCAGCACGAGCAGGACCTCGGACAGCGGCGCCTCGCGCGTGATGACGCGGGAGATCTTGCCGAGCTCGTCCATGAGCCCCGCCTTGTTCTGCAGCCGGCCGGCGGTGTCCACGACCACCACGTCCGTGTCGTTCGCCGCGCCGGTGCGCACCGCGTCGAAGGCGACGGCGGCCGGGTCGGCGCCGTCCCGGTCGGACCGGACGGTCTCGACGCCCACGCGCGAGCCCCACGTCTGCAGCTGGTCGGCCGCGGCGGCGCGGAACGTGTCGGCCGCACCCAGCACGACGGACCTGTCCTCCGCCACCAGCACGCGGGCCAGCTTGCCCACCGTCGTGGTCTTGCCCGTGCCGTTGACGCCGACCACGAGCAGGACCGCCGGCTTCGTCTCGCCGTCGACCACGGGACGGTCCAGCGCGAGCGAGCGGTCGAGGGTGGGGTCGACGACCTTGAGCAGCTCGTCGCGCAGCAGGTCGCGCACCGCCGACGGCTCGCGCACCCCCAGCACGCGCACCCGGGTCCGCAGCGACTCCAGCAGCTCCTCGGCGGGACCGGTGCCGAGATCGGCCAGCAGCAGGGTCTCCTCGATCTCGTCCCAGTCGTCCTCGGTGAGCTGGTCGCGCGAGAGCATCGTCAGCAGCCGGGCGCCCAGCGGCGACCCGGAGCGTGCGAGCCGGTCGCGCAGGCGCACCATCCGGCCGGCGGCCGGCTCCGGGCGCTCGAGGACCGCCGTCGCGGTGCCGGTCCCCTGGTCGGCGGCACCCGCGTCGGCGGGCTCGTCCTCGACGTCGGACGGAGGCGGCGCGAGCGTGGTCCCGTCGTCGGACCGGCCCCGACGCAGGCGCGGGACGACGAGAGCGGAGCCGAGCCCCACGACTAGGACGACACCGAGAAGGATGTAGAGCCACAGAAAGTCAGTCACGGTCCCTCAGTCTCCCAGACCGCGGGACCGACGGCGGGCTCAGCGCGGCGACGCCCCGCCGTCCGACGCCGCTCCCGGCGCCTGCCCGTGCGGGCGCACCCGGCCCTGCGCGCGCTGCAACGCACCCGAGAGCTCGTCGGCGTCGACGTAGCCCGGGGCCGACTCGAGGTTGGCGGCGAAGAAGTCGTCCATGTCGGTGTCCACCGGCCGGGACGTGCCGCCCCGGCGCCTCAGGCCGGCCCGGAAGTCGCGGACGAACCCGCGCAGGCCCTCGCCCTCGTCGTCGCCGCGGTCCATCACGCTCGCTACGAGGAACACCGCTGCGCACAGCAGCAGCGAGACGCCGAACCAGACGATGAACGTGACCACGGCAGCATTCTCACCCCGTCTCGGCGGTTTCGCTCAGCCGCTGGGAGATGACCGTCGTCACACCGTCGCCGCGCATGGTCACGCCGTACAGGGCGTCGGCGATCTCCATGGTGCGCTTCTGGTGGGTGATGACGATGAGCTGGGAGTCGTCGCGCAGCTCGCGGAAGATCTCCAGCAGGCGGCCCAGGTTGACGTCGTCCAGGGCGGCCTCGACCTCGTCCATCACGTAGAACGGGCTCGGGCGCGCCTTGAAGATCGAGACCAGGAACGCGACCGCCGTGAGCGACCGCTCGCCCCCGGACAGCAGCGACAGGCGCTTGACCTTCTTGCCCGCCGGCCGGGCCTCGATCTCGAGACCGGTCGTCAGCAGGTCGCTCGGGTCGGTGAGCACCAGGCGCCCCTCGCCCCCGGGGAACAGCCGGGAGAACACGCCCTCGAACTGCTCGGCCGTGTCCCGGAACGCCTCGGCGAACACCTGCTGCACGCGGTCGTCGATGTCGGCGACGATCTGGAGCAGGTCCTCGCGCGACTTCTTCAGGTCCGCGAGCTGGTCGGCGAGGAACTGGTGCCGCTCCTCCAGGGCCGCGAACTCCTCCAGCGCGAGGGGGTTGACGGTCCCGATGCGCTTGAGGGCGCGCTCCGCCGACGCCAGCCGCTTCTCCTGCTCGGCGCGCACGTACGGGACGGGGTCCGGGTCCGGGTCGTCCTCGGCGGCGTCCGCCGGCCGGGCCACCGGCACCGGGTGGTGCGGACCGAACTCCTCGACGAGCACCTCGGGGTCCGTGCCGAGCTCGTCGACGGCGCGGGTCCGCAGCTGCTCCAGACGCGCGAGCTGCTGGGCCCGGGCCACCTCGTCCCGGTGGGCCACGTCCGTCAGGTCCCGCAGCTCGCCGGTCAGCCGGTCGACGTCGGTGCGCACGTCGTCGACCTCGCGCCGCTGGCGGTCCCGGTCCGCCCGCGCGCGGGCCTGCTCGTCACGGGCACGCTCGATCGACCGCGAGATCGCGCCGAGCGCCGTGGCCACGTCCTCGCGCACCTCCGCCGCACGGTGCGCCTGGGCGGCCCGCCGACGGGCGCGGGCGGCCGCCTCCTCACGGGCGCGGCGCTCCTGCTCGGCCGCGTGCGCCAGCGCCTGGGCCCGGCCGGTCACGGCGCGGGCCCGCTCCTCGGCGGTCCGCAGCGCGAGGCGGGTCTCGGTCTCGGCCTGACGAGCGGTCGTCGCCGCCTGCTGCGCGGCGTCCCGGTCCGCCGTCGCGGCCTCGACGTCCTCCTCGGAACGCGCCGGTTCCGCCTCGGCGACCTCGAGCCGGCGCTGCAGGTCGACCAGCTCCTCCTCGGCGGTCCGCCGGCGCTCCGTCGCGTCCTCCATCGTCGCGCGGTGACGCTCGGCCTCCGTCTGGGCCGCACGGCGGGCGGCGCCGAGGGTGCCGAGCTGCTCGGCCACCGCCGCCAGCGCGGCGTCGGACTCGTGCAGGCGCTCCAGAGTCTCGTCGTGCCGCTGCTGGGCGGCCTCGCGGGCCCGGCGGGCGTCGGCCAGCTCGCTCCCCGAGCGCTCGCCGCGACGTTCGGCGTCCTCGAGGCCGGCGCGCGCCTCGTCCAGGGCGCTGGTCAGGTGCAGCACGCTCGGGGCCCCCGCCGACCCGCCCGAGGCGCGGGTCGCGGCGAGCAGGTCGCCCGCCCGGGTGGCGGCGACGACGTCGGCGCGGGCCGCGACGAGCGCGCGCGCCTCGGCCAGGTCCTGCACGACGACGACGTCGGCCAGCAGCGAGCGCACCGCCGCAGCGGCCCCTCCCGACGCCGTGACGACGTCGACGGCGGGCCGGGCTCCCCCGGGCAGCTCCCCCAGGACGCGGGGCGTCCCGGCCGACGATCCGCCGACGACGAGGCCCGCGCGTCCGCCGTCGTCGTCCCGCAGCAGCCGCAGGGCGTCCACCGCCGCCTCGAGGCTCTCGACGGCCACGGCGTCGGCCAGCGGTCCGAGGGCGGCGGCGACCGCCTCCTCGTACCCGGGCTCCACGCCGAGCAGCGCCGCGACCGAACCGAGCACGCCCGGCTGGTCGGCGGCGAGCAGCGCGCCGGCCCCGTCCTTGCGGTCGAGGCTCAGCTCGAGCGCCTCGACCCGGGCCGTCCAGGTCGCCCGGTCCTTCTCGGCGGCGGCGACGAGCTCCTCGAGGCGGGCGACGGCGTCGCGCGCCCCGGCCAGCTCCTCGACGGCGTGCTCGTGGTCGGCGTCCAGCCCCTCCTCGCCGGCCTCGGCCCCGACGGCCTCGGTCTCGAGCGCCGCGAACTCCCGCGCCGCCTCCTGGGCGCGCCGCTCGGCCTCGGCCAGGCCGTCGCGCACGCGCTCGATCTCGGCGTCGGCGGCCTCGACGCGGCTGCGGCAGGTGGACACCTGGCCGGCCAGCCGGGCCAGACCCTCGCGCCGGTCGGCCGCACCGCGGTGCAGGGTGGCGAGCTCGCGCTCGGCCTGCTGGGCCGCCCGCTCGGCGTCGGCCCGCCGTCCCTCGGCCGTCTCCAGCGCCTCGCGGGCCAGCTCGACCTCCCGGGTCAGCTCCGACTCCGAGACGCGGGCGCGCTCGGCCTGGGCCTCGAGCTCGTCGGGGTCCTGGCCGCGGTGCTCCGGCTCGGCCGCGCCGAGCAGCCGCACGCGTTCGTCGGCCAGGGAGCCCAGGCCGCGCAGCCGCTCGCGCAGCCCGTCCAGGGCGTGCACCGTCTCGGCGGCACGGGCCGCGGCGCGTCCGGTCTCGGCGGCGGCTGCCTCCAGGCCGGTCAGGCGCCGTCGGCTCGCGGCCAGCTCGTCCTCGGTGGCGCGCCGGCGCTCCGCGAGCGCGGCCTCGTCGGCCCGCTCCTGCTCCAGCCGGGCGCCGAGCTGGGCGAGGTCGTCGGCCAGCAGCCGGGCGCGGGCGTCGCGGACCTCGCTCTGGACGGCCCGGGCCTTGCGGGCGGCCTCGGCCTGCTTGCCGAGCGGGCCGAGCTGGCGTCGCAGCTCGGTGGTCAGGTCGGTGAGCCGGGCGAGGTTGCCGGCCATCGCCTCGAGCTTGCGCAGCGCCTTCTCCTTGCGCTTGCGGTGCTTGAGGACCCCCGCGGCCTCCTCGATGAAGCCGCGCCGCTCCTCGGGCGTCGCGCGCAGCACGGCGTCGAGCTGGCCCTGGCCGATGACGACGTGCATCTCGCGGCCGATGCCGGAGTCGCTGAGCAGCTCCTGGACGTCGAGGAGGCGGCAGGCGCTGCCGTTGATGGCGTACTCCGAGCCGCCGCTGCGGAACAGGGTCCGCGAGATCGTCACCTCGGTGTAGTCGATCGGCAGGGCGCCGTCGGTGTTGTCGATGGTCAGGGCGACCTCGGCGCGCCCCAGGGGCGGCCGGCCGGACGTGCCGGCGAAGATGACGTCCTCCATCTTGCCGCCGCGCAGGGACTTGGCGCCCTGCTCCCCCATGACCCACGACAGGGCGTCCACGACGTTGGACTTGCCGGAGCCGTTCGGCCCGACGACGCACGTGATCCCCGGCTCGAAGCTCAGCGTCGTCGCCGAAGCGAACGACTTGAAGCCCCGCAGGGTGAGCGTCTTGAGGTGCACGACGGCGAGCCTATCGGCCCGTACCGGCGAACCCGGGCATCTGGGCCCGGCGTTCCGGCGTCCCGGCACGGCACCGCCGCGGGGAGGAGCTCGGTCGTCGTCCTCCCCGCGGCGGGACGGTCGCCCCCGGTCCGGGGGCAGGGTCGTCAGCGGCCGGGGAACCAGATCGCGATCTCGCGCTCGGCCGACTCCGGGGAGTCCGACCCGTGCACGAGGTTCTGCTGGACCTTCAGGCCCCAGTCGCGGGCCATGTCGCCGCGGATGGTGCCCGGGGCGGCGGCCGTCGGGTCGGTGGCGCCGGCGAGGGAGCGGAAACCGGCGATGACGCCCTGGCCCTCGGCGATCACCGCGAGGGTCGGCCCGGAGAGCATGAACTCCACCAGCGGGGCGTAGAAGGGCTTGCCCTCGTGCTCGGCGTAGTGCGTGGCGAGCTGGTCGGGGGTGGCGTGCTGGAGCTCGACGGCGGCGAGCGTGTAGCCCTTGGCCTCGACGCGCCGCAGGATCTCACCGGTCAGGCCGCGGCGGACGCCGTCGGGCTTGACGAGGATCAGGGTGCGCTCGATGGCAGGCGTGGTCGGTTCGGTCATGGCGCCACCCTATCGGCGCGCGCCGCCGGTCCGGCCCGGCGCGAGGCCGGGATCAGGCGTTGGGCGCCGTGTCCGGGTTCTCGGCGTCGTACGCGGCGCGCTCGGCGTCGATCCGGCCTCCGAGGCGCAGCGCCACGACCCACAGGATCACGAAGATCCCCGCCACGAGGAACATCATCGGCAGCAGCAGCCCGAGGGCCAGGACCGGTACCTGCACCACGGACCCCGCCAGGAAGCCGCCCGGCTTGCCCACGAGGCGCGAGAGCACGATCAGCACGACGAACAGCACGCCGGTGACGGTCCACATCGCCGGCATCGACTCGATGACCAGCGGCCCGCGCTCGTAGGGCGAGTCGCGCAGCCCGTACAGGGCGAGCGCGGCGAACACCACCACGAACGCCTCGAGCTGGAGCATGGTCGCGGCGAACTGCACCTTCGCCGGCTTGCGCGGTGCGATGCGGTCGCCCGGGCGGGGGCGGTCGTCCTTCGTACGGCTCACCGCTTCAGGGTATCCGTTGCCCGGACCCCGGCGGTTCCGTCGTCGTCGGCGTCGGTCCCGTCGCCGGTCGGCCCGTCGCCCGCCCCGGCGGACGGCGCGACGACGGCGGCCGGCGGCGCCGGCAGCTCGCTCTCGTCGGTCACGGCCTCGCCCCGGGCGACCATGCCGGCGACGTCGGAGAGCTTCAGCACGGGCAGGAACAGCGCCAGCACCAGCCCGAACGCCACGAGCGGCACCAGGTACCAGAACGACGGCGCCAGCGAGTCGGCGTAGGCGTCGACGACCCCGGAGCGCACGGGCTCGGGCAGCTGGTGCACGACCTCCGGCGTCAGGCCCGCCTCGGCCTCCGCCGCACCGCCGGGCGCCCCGGCGAACACCTCCGCGAGGTTGTCCGTCAGGCGCGAGGTGAACATCGTGGTGAACAACGCCGACCCGACCGCGGCGCCGATCTCCCGGAAGAAGTTGTTGGCGCTGGTCGCGGTGCCCAGCTCGTGGGGGTCGACGGCGTTCTGCACCGCGAGCACGACGACCTGCATGACCAGCCCCATGCCGGCACCGAGCGTGAAGATCATCGCGCCGAAGGTCCACATCGAGATGTCCCCGGTCAGGGTCGTCAGCCAGACCATGGACAGGCCCACCACGATCAGTCCGACGACCGGGAACGCCTTGTACCGGCCGGTCCGCGTGATCGCCAGCCCCGAGCCGATGGAGGTGATCATCATGCCGGCCATCATCGGCAGCATCAGCCAGCCGGACTCGGTGATCCCGGCACCGGTGGACATCTGCAGGAATGTCGGCAGCATGGCCATCGCCGAGAACATCCCCATGCCGAGGACCAGCCCGATGAGCGTGGAGAGCGTGAAGGTGCGGTTTGTGAACAGGCGCAGCGGCAGCAGCGGCTCGGCGGCACGGTTCTCGGCCACGACGAACACCGCGATCGCGGCCAGGGTGCCCACCACGAGCGCACCCAGGCGCCAGTCGGACCAGTCGTAGCCGCCGTCGGCCAGGGACTCCCAGCTGGTCACGAGCACGATGCCCGTGGTCGCCAGGGCCATCGAGACGATGCCGGGCCAGTCGACCGGCCGCGCCGAGCGGAACGATGGCAGCCGCAGCGCGAACCAGGCCACGGCGAAGGCCGCCAGACCGATCGGGATGTTGAGCCAGAAGGCCCAGCGCCAGCCCGGACCCTCGGTGAGCCAGCCGCCGAGGAGCGGTCCGAGCACGGCCGAGATCCCGAACAGCGCACCCAGCGGACCCATGTACTTGCCGCGCTCGGAGGCGGGCACGATGTCGGCGATGATCGACTGCGACAGGATCATCAGCCCGCCGCCGCCGAGACCCTGCACGGCACGCCAGAGCACCAGGGCCAGCATCCCGTCGGCCAGGGCCGCCCCGGCCGAGGACACGGTGAACAGCCCGATGGCGACGAGGAACGGCCACCGGCGTCCGTACAGGTCGCCGAACTTGCCGTACAGGGGCATGCCGATCGCGACGGCCAGGATGTAGGCGGTGATGACCCACCCCTGGTGGGCGACCCCGTCGAGCTCGCCGACGATCGTCGGCATCGCCGTGCCGACGATCGTCTGGTCCAGCGAGGCGAGGAACATCGAGGCCAGCAGGGCGCTGAAGATCAGCCAGACGGTGCGCTGCGTCAGGACGACGACCGGCTTCTCCGGCGCGGGTGCGGGGGCGTGAGCCATGGCGAGCCCTTCGGGGACGGGAGTGGGAGGGGGGTCAGAAAGGGCCGGGGGGTCAGGCCCGGGAGAGGGCGCGCAGCGCCGCGACGGCACCGGGCACGTGGTCGGTCAGCTCGCCCGTGCGGCCGGACCGCTCCCAGCGCTCGCCGGTCGCCCGGACGAGCAGGAACACGGTCATCGAGCAGAAGTCCGGGTCGGCCGGGCCAGAGGCATGCTCGGCCCGGCGGGCGAAGAGCGCCGCGATCTCGGTGCGGTGCTTCTCCAGCCACGTGACGTGACCGGCCAGCAGCCGGGGCTCGGACTCCATCAGGCCGAAGGCGCGCTCGGCCCGGTCGTGCCCGCCGGCCATCGCGGCGACCAGGGCTGTCACGAGCGCCTCGACGTCGTCGAGGAAGTCGCCGGTCGGTCCGCCGGCGACGAAGGTCGCCACGGCCGCGTCGTCGACGTCCAGACCGCGCTGGCCGAGCACGGCGTCGTCCTTGGAGTCGAAGTAGTTGAAGAAGGTCCGCGGGGAGATCCCCGCCGCCTCGGCGATCCCCTCGACGGTGACGGCGTCCAGGCCGCGGTCGAGCACGAGCCGCTGGGCGGCGTCGACGATGGCGTCGGCGCGCGCCTGCTTCTTGCGGGCGCGCAGCCCGGCGGGCGGGTCGGTCGGTGTCACCGTCACATTCTGCAGCCGGTGCAACTTTGCAGTCAATGCAATGTTGTCGTGACCGACCTCACGCCTCGCCGAAACCGCCCTCGATCAGCCCCGACACCAGCGCGACCGCGCCCTGTGCGCCGTCCCCGCGAGCCGTCACGGTCACGCGTTGCCCCGCTGTCGTCCCGAGGGACATCAGGGCGAGCACGCTCGTGGCGTCCGCCCCCTCGATCGTCACCGGCACCCCCAGGTCGGCCGCGGCCCGGGCCACCACCGCCGCCGGCCGCGCGTGCAGCCCGAGCGCGTTGCGGATCTCGACGGTCGCGCTGACCTCGTCCGCGGCGCCCGACGACGGCGCACCCGGCTCCGGCACCACCTCGCCCTGCGCCCACGTCCCCGCGATCGGCGGGCTGCCGGTCCCGGCGGCCTCCACCACCTGGTAGACCGGTTCCGGCCCGATCGACCGCGCGGCGTCCTCCGCGGCGGCCGTCACCCCGTCCAGGTCCGCCCCCTGCTGGGCGCTCACGGCCGCCGCGACGGCACCCTCGACGAAGGGTGCCGAGACCATCCGCACCCGCGGTGGCAGGTCCGGGTCCAGCTCCAGCACCGACTCCACCACGAGCACCGCGGACCCGAGGTCGGCCAGCACGACGACGGAGTCGGTCCGTGCCAGCGCCGCCTCGACCGCCTCCTGCACACGGTCGAGCGAGGTGCCCAGGCCGCCGTCCACGTCGCCCGCCGCACAGCGCACCACGACGTCCGGGGCCATCTGGGCAGTCAGCTCGGCAAGTCCGTCGGCCAGCCGCGGCGAGTGGGAGACGAGCACCAGGGCCACGCTCACCCGGCCACCTCCTCGGCGGCGGTCACCGCCGCTGCCAGCAGCATCGCCGTCGACCGGGCACCCGGGTCCTCGGTGCCGGCGCTGCGCTCGCCCAGGTAGGACGCGCGACCCTTGGTGGCCACCAGCGGGATCGTCGCGACCGCACCGGCCTCGGCGGCCTCGGCCGCGGCGCGGAGCACGTCCAAGACGTCCCCCGACCCCGCGGCCTGCTCGGCCGCCTCGACGGCCGGCTGCCACGCGTCGATCATCGTCTTCTCCCCCACGTGGGCGCGACCGCGGGCCACGATCCCCTCGGTCGCCGCCTCGGCGAGCGAGACCAGGCAGGCCGGGTCGACCGTGGCCCGGTCCACCACCTTCGACGCGCGCAGGAACGCCGTGCCGTACAACGGGCCCGAGGCCCCACCGACGGTGGACATCAGCGTCGTGGCGACCAGCTTCAGCACCTGCCCGACGGTCTCCGGCGAGCCCGCGTCGTCCAGCTTCGCGACGACGGCGGTGAAGCCGCGGTCCATGTTGCTGCCGTGGTCACCGTCGCCGATGCGGCGGTCCAGCTCGGTCAGCTCGTCACGACCCGCCTTCAGGTCGCTCGCCGCCTGACGCATCCATCGTTCGGCCCATCCGGCGTCCAGCGAGCTCACCACGTCAGGGCCGGGGTCCGGACCGGCGCGTCCCAGAGCTCGATCAGCTCGTCGTCGAGCACCGCCACGGTCACCGACACCCCCTGCATCTCCAGCGACGTCACATAGCTGCCCACCAGGGAGCGCTCCACCTGCGCCCCGTGGTCGACCAGCATCTGCCGGGCGATCCCGTACACGACGTAGAGCTCGCTCGCGGGCGTGCCACCCATGCCGTTGACGAACAGCAGCACGCGAGCGCCCTCGGCCAGCTCGATGTCGTCCAGGACCGAGTCGACCAGGCGCCGCGTGATGTCGCTCGCACCGCTCGCCGTCACCCGGTGACGACCGGGCTCGCCGTGGATGCCGATGCCGATCTCGACCTCGTCCTCGCCGAGGTCGAAGCTCGGCTTGCCGACGTGGGGCACCGTGCACGCGGTCAGGGCCACCCCCATGGAGCGCACCGCGGACGCCGCGCGCTCGGCCAGCGCGGTGACCTGCGCGAGCGAGTCGCCCCGGGCCGCCGCGGCACCGGCGACCTTCTCGACGAACAGCGTGCCGGCGACGCCGCGGCGTCCGGCCGTGTACAGCGAGTCCTCGACCGCGACGTCGTCGTTCACCAGCACGCTGGTGGTCTCGATGTCCTCGGCCTCGGCGAGCTCGGCGGCCGTCTCGAAGTTGAGCACGTCGCCGGTGTAGTTCTTGACGATCAGCAGGACGCCGGCGCCGCCGTCGGCGGCCTGCACGGCCGCCAGGACCTGGTCCGGTGTCGGCGAGGTGAACACCTCGCCCGGGACCGCGGCGTCCAGCATGCCGGCCCCGACGAACCCGGCGTGCAGCGGCTCGTGCCCGGAGCCACCGCCGCTGACGACGGCGACCTGGCCGGGCGGCGTCCCACCGGCCCGGACGACGTAGTTCGGATCGTGGTGCACCGAGACCTGGTCGGCGTGCGCCAGACCGAACCCCCGGAGCGAGTCAGTGACGGCCTGTGACGGGTCGTCGAGCAACTTCTTCATCGCACAACCTCCTCAGCGCGGGTGCCACGGTCCTATCCAACACCCGAGCGGGAGTCGTCGCAGCCCACGGGGACCGTACGGGACCGTTCACGTGTAGTACAACGCGACCGGTCGACCGTCGACCTCGTGCACGGCCACGTCCATGTCGAAGACCGCACCCAGGACGTCGGGCCGCATGATCTCGGCCGGGGTGCCGTGCGCCGCGACGCGACCGTCCTTCATGGCCACGACGCGGTCCGACCAGGCGGCGGCGAAGTTGATGTCGTGCAGCACCGTCACGACCGTCTTGCCGAGGTCGTCCGCCGCGCGACGGGCCAGCCGCATCATGGCGCGGGCGTGCACCATGTCGAGGTTGTTCAGCGGCTCGTCCAGCAGCACGTAGTCCGTGTCCTGGGCGAGGACCATCGCGACGAAGGCCCGCTGGCGCTGCCCGCCCGACATCTCGTCGAGGAACCTCCCCGCGAGCCCCGTGAGGTCCAGGTACTCCAGCGCGGCGTCGACGTGGCGCCGGTCCTCCGCGGTCGTGCGCCCCTTGCTGTGGGGATACCGGCCGAAGGTCACCAGCTCGCGCACCGTCAGGCGCACCGCCAGGTGGTTGTCCTGGCGCAGGATGCCCAGGCGCCGGGCCATCACGTCCCCCGGCGTGCGGGCGAGGTCGTCCCCGTCCACGACCACCCGGCCGGCGTCCACGGGCAGCAGGCGCGACACCATGCCGAGCAGCGTCGACTTGCCGGCCCCGTTGGGGCCGATGATCGAGACCACGCCGCCGGCCGGGAGCTCGAGGCTCACGTCGTCGACGACGACGGTCCGCCCGTAGCGCTTGGTCAGGCCCTCGACGGCGATGGCGCGCCGGACCTCGGTCGGTGCCGTCATCGCCGTCCCCCGGCGACGAGCAGGGCGATGAACACGATGCCTCCACAGAACTCGATGACGACGGACAGCACGGTCTCCATGCCGAGCAGGTGCTCGAGCACGGTCTGGCCCCCGACCAGGGTCACGACGGACAGCAGCGCCGCCACGGGCAGGGTCAGGGCGTGCCGCTGGGTGCCGAGCAGCGCGTAGGCCAGGTTGGCCACCAGCAGGCCGAAGAACGTGATCGGCCCGACCAGGGCCGTGGAGACCGAGACCAGGACGGCGACCACGACCAGCACCAGCAAGGACGTGCGGCGATGGTCCACGCCCAGGGACACGGCCGTGTCGCGCCCCAGGGCGACGACGTCGAGACGGCGGCGCAGGACCCACAGCACGCCGCAGCAGACCGCGACGACGGCGGCGCTGACACCCAGGAGTCGCTCGTCGACCCCGGTGAAGCTGGCGAAGAGCCGCGACTGCAGCACCTGGAACTCGCTCGGGTCCATCATCCGCTGCATCAGCGCGGTGGCCGAGCGCAGCAGCGTGCCGAGCACGACGCCGATGAGCAGCACGAGGTGCAGGGACCGGCGCGCACCGCCGAACAGGCCGAGGAAGAGGGCCAGGGAGGCACCCACCATGAGGGCGACCGCGAGACCGAACTGCTCGACCACCCCGACCGAGGCGAGGGCGTACGAGCCGAGCACGAACACCAGCGTGGTCTGCAGCAGCTGGTACAGGGAGTCGAAACCGAGGATCGACGGGGTCAGGATGCGGTTCGTCGTCAGGGTCTGGAAGACGACCGTCGACGCGGCGACCGCCACCCCGACGACGACCATGGCCGCCACCCGTCGACCGCGGAAGGGCAGGGTGAACTCCCAGCCCGCGCGCACGTCCACGGTCAGGTACAGCACGGTCACCGCCAGCGCGAGCACGCCGATCCCACCCAGCACGCCGAGGGCGCGACGGCGCAGGGCCTGCTCGGTCGGGTCGCTCGCGGCGACGGGGGTCCCGGCGTCGGACCGGGCGCCCGGCACCGCGTCGAGCGGGTGGGTGTCAACCGACATCGGGGGCCTTCCGCAGCAGCAGCCACAGGAAGACGGCCGCGCCGACCACGCCCATGACGACGCCGATCGGGATCTCGTAGGGGTAGCGGACGACGCGGCCGACGACGTCGCACACGAGCACGAGCGCCGCACCCCCGATGGCCACCCAGGGCAGGGAACGACGCAGGTTGTCGCCGCGCAGCAGGCTGACGACGTTCGGCACGACCAGCCCCAGGAACGGCAGCGCACCGACCACCACGACCACGACCGCGCTCGTGACCGCCACGACGCCCAGACCCAGGGCCATCACGCCGCGGTAGCCGAGGCCGAGGGCGGTGGCGGTGTCCCGCCCGAGCCCGACGACGGTGAACCGGTCGGCGAGGACGTAGACGACGACGGTCAGGGCCGCGACGACCCAGAGCATCTCGTACCGGCCGGCCGTCACGCCGGAGAAGTCTCCCGTCAGCCAGGCGGACAACGTCTGCATCAGGTCGTACCGGAACGCGATGTACGCCGCCACGGCGCCGATGACGCCGCCGAGCATGAGGCCGACCAGCGGCACGGTGACGACCGACCGGATCGGCACCGCCCGCAGCACGCACAGGAACAGCAGGGTCCCGGCCACCGCGAACACCGCCCCGACGCCGATCTTGCCGGGCAGCGCCAAGCCGGGCGCCCAGATCGTGACGATCAGCAGGCCCAGGGCGGCCGACTCCGAGGTGCCGACGGTGGACGGCTCGACGAACCGGTTGCGCACCAGCATCTGCATCACGACGCCGGCGACGGCGGTGCAGGCACCGGCGAGCAGGATCGCGACGGTGCGCGGCAGCCGCGACACCGTCAGGAGCTGGCGGGCGTGCCCGTCGTCCGCCCACAGCGTGGCCGGCGAGACGTCGCTGACGCCGATGAACACCGAGGCGACGGCCCCGAGGGCCAGCCCGAGCAGCGCCAGGGGGACGCCGAGGACGGCGCCGCGGTGCGACGCCGTCCCGGCGGGTGCGGTCGTGACGCTCACGAGATCAGGAGGCGTCCTGCAGCGCGGCGGTGACCTCGTCGGCCATCCCCGTCAGGGTGGGCACGCCGCCGTTGACGATGTACCAGGCGACCGGGTCCAGGTAGACGACCTGGTCCTCGGACCACGCGGTCGTCTCGTGCACCACGGCGTTGTCGAGCACCTGCTCGGCGTTGTCGGTGCCCTCGCCGATCGCGGCGTCCCGGTCCAGGACGAAGAGCCAGTCGGGGTCCGCCTCGAGGACGAACTCGAAGGAGACCGCCTCGCCGTGCGTCTCCGCCTCGACGTCCTCGACCGCCGGCGTGACACCGAGCGCGTCGTGCAGGTACCCGAAGCGGGACCCCGGTCCGTACGCGGTGACCTCGCCGCCGGAGGTCAGGACGATCAGGCCCGTCCCGGCGTCGGCGGCGACCTCCTGCGCGGCGGCGACGGACTCGTCGAGGTCGGCGACCAGCTCGTCGACGCCCTCCTCGGCACCGACCGCCTGGCCGAGCAGCTCGGTGTTGGCGACCACGGACTCGTGGAAGGTCGACCAGTCGTTGGACAGGTCGATGGTCGGGGCGATCTCCGACAGGTCCGGGTACGCGGTGGAGGAACGGCCCGCGACGATGATGAGGTCGGGCTGCTCGGCGGCGACCGTCTCGTAGTCGGGCTCGAAGATCGTGCCGATGTCGGTGACGTCGTCCCCGGCGTACTCGGAGAACACGTCGGGCAGGTTCGACTTGGCGACGCCGGCGACGTCGACGTCCAGCGCGTCGAGGACCGCCAGCGCCGCGTAGTCGAAGGTGAAGATCTTCTCCGGGACGCCGTCGAGCTCGGTGGTGCCCTGCGCGTGCTCGATGGTGAGGGTCGTGGCCCCGGCAGCGGTGTCCGCCTCGGCCGCGCCGGCCTCGGTCTCGTCGGTGTCGGCGCAGGCCGACAGGGACAGCGCCAGGACGGCGGCGGGCGCCGCGACGACGGCCGCGCGACGCAGGGAGCGAATGCTCACGGTGGAACTCCTCGGGTGAGGGACGTGTGGGGACGGCGTGACGACGCCGGTCACAACATAGGTGAGCCTCACCTAAATAGTCCACCTTTACGCAACACGAGTGTTGCGTAATCTACGTCACAGCGCGCGGCGCGGGCGCCGCCGCGGCGGCGGCCCGGTCGGCCCCGGTCAGCCGCGCCCGAGAAGGATCCGGGTGTCCGCCACCGTGACGACGGAGCCCGTGACGACGACACCGGTGCCGTGCCCGACGCCGACCGTGTCCGCCGCCTCGAGCAGGTCCGTCGCCACCTGCAGCGCCTCGTCGAGGCGCTCGGTGACCTGGACCCGGTGGTCGCCGAAGATCTCGCGGGCGATCTCCGCCACCGCGAAGGGGTCCGCCGAGCGCTCCGAGGAGTTCCGCGTCAGCACCACCTGGGACAGCCCCGGCTCCAGCGCGGTGAGAAGTCCCTCGGCGTCCTTGTCGGCCATCATGCCGACCACGCCGACCACGGTGCGCAGCGTGAACGCCTCGTCCAGCGCCGCCACCAGCGACTCCGCGCCGTGCGGGTTGTGCGCCACGTCGACCAGGACCGTCGGGCTGGAGCGGACGAGCTCCAGCCGGCCGGGGACGGCGACGTCGGCGAAGGCCGTCTCGACCGCTCCCCCGTCCAGGGCGCGGCCGCCCAGGGCCTGCTCCGCCGCCGCGAGCGCCAGCAGGGCGTTGTGGGCCTGGTGCTCACCGTGCAGCGGGACGAAGATCTCGGTGTAGGTGGCCAGCGGGGTGCGCAGGCTGACCATCTGGCCGCCCACCGCGACCTGGCGCGCCACGACCTCCAGGTCGACGTCCTCGCGCAGCAGCCGGGCGCCGACCTCGAGGGCCCGCTCGACCAGGACCTCGTCGACCTCGGGGCGCTGGACGGCCGAGAACGCCGTCGCGCCGGGCTTGATGATGCCGGCCTTGATCGCCGCGATCTCGGCCGGCGTGGAGCCGAGCCACTTCTCGTGGTCGACGCTGATCGGCGTGATCACGGCGACGTCGGCGTCGACGGTGTTGGTGGTGTCCCAGGTGCCGCCCATCCCGACCTCGAGCACGGCGATGTCGACCGGGGCGTCGGCGAACGCCGCGAAGGCCAGACCCGTCAGCACCTCGAAGAAGTTCAGGCGCGACTGCCCGGCCTCGACCAGCTCGGCGTCGACGACCTGGATGTAGGGGTGGACGTCGTTCCAGATCTCGACGAAGCGCACCGGGCTGAGCGGTTCGCCGTCGACCTGGATGCGCTCGGTGACGCTGCTCAGGTGCGGCGAGGTGAACAGTCCGGAGCGCAGCCCGTGCTCGCGCACGAGCCGTTCGGCCATCCGGGCGGTCGACGACTTGCCGTTCGTGCCGGTCAGATGGATCGCCCGGAAGGTGTGCTGCGGGTCCCCGAGGAGCTCGAGCAGCCGCGCGACCCGGTCGAGGGTCGGCGAGATGTCGTGCTCCGGCGCCCGGGACACGATGTGGGCGTAGATGCGCTCCAGGTCCTCGCGCGCGGCGGCGTCCTCCGCCGCGGCGCGCGCTGCCTTGCGCTCGTCGGCCTTCTGCTTCTTGGTCTTGCCTTGCTCGTCGCTCACGCACCGAGATTACGCGACCCCGCGCCCCCCGAGGTAGGCAAGGGTCCGGCCAGGTAGGCAACTTCCCCACCAGGTAGGCACAGGGTCGGCGAGGTAGGCAACTTCCCCACCAGGTAGGCAACCTCCGGGCGAGGTCGGCGGTCCCACCGTGCTACCTCGCAGAGTTCTTGCCTACCTCGCCGGAGCGTTGCCTACCTCGCCGGATGGTTGCCTACTTCGCGCGGGCGACCTCGACCGAACGCTCGCCGCCGTCGACGGCGGCCACGGTCATCGATGTCGCCAGGGTCTCGCGCATCACCAGGTCGCGGTGCGCCTCGACGGCGGCCACGTGCTCGGCCGGCACCCCGAGCGACAGGTCGATGCGGTCGCTCACCTCGAGCCCGGCGGCCTTGCGGGCGTCCTGGACGTCGCGGACGACGTCGCGGGCGTACCCCTCGGCGCGCAGCGCGTCGTCGAGGGCCAGGTCGAGGACGACGAACCCGCCGCCGGGCAGCACGGAGGCGGCCACGTCGGCGCCGGCCTCGGAGCCGACGACGGTGGTCAGCTCGTACTCGGCCGGCAGCAGCGGCACCTCGCCGTCGTCGGTGGTCACCACGACCTCGCCGTCGACCTGGTGCCAGGCGCCGGTCTTGGCCGCCTTGATGACCGCCTGCACGCCCCGCCCGAGCCGAGGACCGGCGGCCCGCGCGTTGACCGCGAGCCGCTCGGTGATCCCGAACCGCTCGGAGGCCGCGGCGTCCGCCACGACCAGGTCGACGGCCTTGACGTTGAGCTCGCCGGTCAGGAGACCGGTGTAGTCGGCCAGCGCCTCCGGGTCCGGCACGGCCACGGTGAGCCGGGCCAGCGGCTGTCGGACGCGGAGCTGGTTCGCCTTGCGCAGCGCGAGCGTGGACGAGACCACGGCGCGCACCTCGTCCATGGCGGCCACGAGCGCGTCGTCGGCGACGAGTGCGGGATGCGTGTCCGCCGTCGGCCAGTCGGCCAGGTGCACCGAGCGCTCCCCGGTCAGCCCGCGCCAGATCTCCTCGGTCACCAGCGGGGCGAGCGGTGCCATGACGCGGCACAGCACCTCGAGAGCCGTGTACAGGGTGTCGAACGCGTCCGCGTCCTCCGCCCAGAACCGGTCCCGCTGGGTGCGCACGTACCAGTTGGTGAGCACGTCGAGGTGCTCACGCACGGTCTCGCAGGCACCCGCGACGTCGAACGCGTCGAGCTGGTCGGTCACGCGGCCCACGAGGTCGTGGGTGCGGGCCAGCAGGTAGCGGTCCAGGGCGGGCAGGCCGGGCACCCGGTCGGACGTCACGGGCTTCGCGAGGTATCCCGCCGCGGAGCTCTCGGAACCGCTCGCGCTGTTCGCGTACAGGGTGAAGAAGTAGTACGTGCTCCACAGCGGCAGCAGCACCTGACGCACGGCGTCGCGGATGCCGTCCTCGGTGACCACGAGGTTGCCGCCACGCAGGATCGGCGAGGCCATGAGGAACCAGCGCATCGCGTCGGAGCCGTCGCGGTCGAAGACCTCGTTGACGTCCGGGTAGTTGCGCAGCGACTTGCTCATCTTGCGACCGTCCGAGCCGAGCACGATGCCGTGCGAGACGGCGGAGCGGAACGCGGGCCGGTCGAACAGGGCGGTGGCCAGGATGTGCAGCGTGTAGAACCAGCCGCGGGTCTGGCCGATGTACTCGACGATGAAGTCGCCCGGGTAGTGGTCCTCGAACCACTCCCGGTTCTCGAAGGGGTGGTGCACCTGGGCGTAGGGCATCGAGCCGGAGTCGAACCAGACGTCGAGCACGTCCTCGACGCGCCGCATCGTCGACCTGCCCGTCGGGTCGTCGGGGTTCGGCCGGGTCAGGTCGTCGACGAACGGGCGGTGCAGGTCCGGCTCGCCCGCCGCGTTGCGCGGCAGCGTGCCGAAGTCGCGCTCGAGGTCGGCGAAGGAGCCGTAGACGTCGACGCGCGGGTAGGCGGGGTCGTCGGACTTCCACACCGGCACCGGGGAGCCCCAGAACCGGTTGCGGGTGATCGACCAGTCGCGGGCGTTCTCCAGCCACTTGCCGAACTGGCCGTGCTGGATGTGGTCCGGCGTCCAGGCGATCTGCTCGTTGAGCTCGAGCATCCGCTCCTTGATCTTCGTGACCTCGACGAACCAGGAGGACACGCCCATGTACATCAGCGGCTGCCGGCAGCGCCAGCAGTGCGGGTAGGCGTGGTCGTAGGACTCGCGGCGCAGCAGCACCGTCCCGGCACTGACGGACCCGGCGTCGACCTCGCCGCGGGTGCGGGCCCTGAGGTGGTCGATGATCGGGGCGTTGGCGTCGAACACCTGCAGGCCCGCGTACTCGGTGACGGGGGCGGTGAACGTGCCGTCGGCCTTGACAGGCATGACGCTCGCCACGCCCTCGCGGTCGCAGACGACCTTGTCGTCCTCGCCGAACGCGCCCGCGGAGTGGACCAGCCCGGTGCCGTCCGTCGTGGTGACGAAGTCCGCCTCGACGACGCGGTGCGCCCGCTCGCGCCCGGCGTAGTAGGAGAACGGCGGGGCGTAGGTGGTCTCGAGCAGGTCGCGGCCCGTCAGTCGACCCACGACGCGCGGCTCCTCCGCACCGTCGTCGGTCAGCTCGCGGGCGTAGGCGCCCACCAGCGCCTCGGCGAGCACGAACCGCTGCGGCGTCCCGGTCGGCGAGGCCTCGACGACGACGTAGTCGATGTCCGCGCCGACCATCACCAGCAGGTTCGACGGCAGCGTCCACGGCGTGGTGGTCCACACGAGCAGCTTGTCGCCGGCGCGCACGACGTCGGTGCCGCCGTCGGGCACGGACGTCACGTCCAGCCCCACGGTCACCGCCGGGTCCTGGCGGTTCTGGTAGACGTCGTCGTCCATGCGCAGCTCGTGGTTGGACAGCGGCGTCTGGTCGTTCCAGCAGTACGGCAGGACGCGGAAGTCCTCGTACACCAGACCCTTGCGGTACAGCTCGGAGAACGCCCAGATCACCGACTCCATGTAGTCGGGGTTGAACGTCTTGTAGTCGTGGTCGAAGTCGACCCAGCGCGCCTGGCGGGTGACGTACTCGCGCCACTCGGCGGTGTACTTCAGCACCGACGAGCGGCAGGCGTCGTTGAACGTCTCGATGCCGAGGTCGAGGATCTCGTCCTTGGTCTTGATGCCGAGCTGGCTCATCGCCTCGAGCTCGGCGGGCAGGCCGTGGGTGTCCCACCCGAAGCGGCGCTCGACGTGCTTGCCGCGCATCGTCTGGTACCGCGGCACGACGTCCTTGACGTAGCCGGTGAGCAGGTGGCCGTAGTGGGGCAGACCGTTGGCGAACGGCGGGCCGTCGTAGAAGACGAACTCGTTCTCGCCGTTCTCGCCGGCCGGGTTCTTGGCGACCGAGGCCCGGAAGGTGTCGTCGGCCTCCCAGTGGGCCAGCACCTCGCGCTCGATCTGCGGCAGCTGCGGGGACGCGGGGACGCCGGCGATGCCGAACGCCTCGCCGGGCGTGGACGCGGACGCGTCGGGGGTGCGGTGCAGCGGGTAGGCCATGGGCGGGCTCTCCTGAACGAGCGGGCGGTACGGGTCGTCGTCGTGCGTCGCTGCGAGGACGACGTCGGCTCCCCCGGCGTCCAGGTCGGACGACGGCGGTGCCGGGCCGCGGTACCACCCCGCTTGCGGACCGTGCTCACCCGAGACCGGTCCACCGCTCGTTCCAGGCTGTGACGGGCCCACCCGTCCGGTTCTACTGGGGCCGACGAGTCGGCCCGTTCTTCCGGAGGCTCGCCGGTGATGGCCGGGTCGACGCCTGTGCGGACCATGGTAGCCCGGGCGGCGGCGGGACCGCACCGACATTCGAGGCGTACCCTGCGGGGTATCCCTGCCTGCACGTCCTGGAGGAGCATGTCCGCCGCACCGGCCCCCACCCGTCCCGTCGCCGCGGTGCAGCGGCGCACCCTGCGCGTCCTGGTGCTGGCCCAGGTGCTGTCCGGTGCCGGGCTCGCGGCGGGCATCACCGTCGGTGCTCTGCTGGTGACCGACCTGCTCGGGTCCGCGCGGTTCGCGGGCCTGCCCGCGGCGCTGTTCACCGGCGGGTCGGCCCTGGCCGCACTGGCCGTCGGGCGGCTGTCGCAGCGCCACGGGCGTCGCGCCGGGCTCGCGGCCGGGTACGTCGCCGGCGCCGTGGGCGCCTTCGTCGTCGTGGTCGCGGCGGCCGCGGAGAACGTCTGGGTCCTGATGGGCGCGTTCGCCCTGTACGGCGCCGGGACGGCCACCAACCTGCAGGCCCGCTACGCCGGGGCAGACCTCGCCGCGCCGGACCGCCGTGCCCGCGCCCTGAGCACCGTGCTCGTCGCCACCACGCTGGGTGCCGTCGCCGGCCCGAACCTCGTGGGCGTCATGGGGGACGTCGCCACCGGCTGGGGCCTGCCGGCGCTCACCGGCCCGTTCATCCTCGGCGGGGCGGCCTACGCGGCGGCCGGGATCGTGCTCTGGGTCGCGCTGCGGCCCGACCCGCTGCTGCTGGCCCGCCAGCGGGACGAGGCCGCGGTCGAGAGCGCGACGGTGCCCGCGGCGGAGAAGGCCGTGGACGCGACCGCGGACCACGCGGACGACGACGGCGGAACCCCCGCCTCGACGGCCCCGGACGTCGTCGAGGCGGACGGCGGGGATCCCGGGGCGGTGCGCCGCGCGGTGCTGGTCGCCGGGACGGTCATGGTCCTCACCCAGGCCGTCATGGTCGCGATCATGACGATGACCCCGGTCCACATGGCCGACCACGGCCACGCGGTGGCCACGGCGGGGTTCGTCATCGCCGTGCACGTCGGGATGATGTACCTGCCCTCGCCGCTCTCGGGCTGGCTGACCGACCGGTTCGGACCGCTGCGGGTGGCGGTCGCCGCCGCGGTGACGCTGCTGGCCTCGGGGCTCGTCACGGGTCTCGTGCCGTCGTCGTCGGTGATCGGGCTCGCCGTCGGCCTGGGGCTGCTGGGGCTGGGCTGGAGCCTCGGGCTGGTCTCCGGGACCGCGATGCTCACGTCGTCGCTGCCCCTGGCGACCCGGGCCCGCACCCAGGGCGCCGTCGACCTGGCCCTCGCGCTGGCGGGAGCGGCCGGCGGGCTCGGGTCCGGGTTCGTCGTGGCGTCCAGCAGCTTCGCGACGCTCTCGCTCGGCGGCGGGCTGCTGGCCCTGGCCGTCCTGCCCGTGGTGGCGGTGACCGCCCGGTCCCGCACCTGAGCTCGGTCCCCTCCCTTGCCCGCGAGATACCGGTCCGTCGCCGAGATACCGGCCGGTCGACGTTCCAGGACGCGACGCAGCGGTACCTCGGCGACCGACCGGTATCTCGGCGGAGACGGGTGCTGCCCGGTCAGACCCCCGTGCGCGCGATCTTCTGGTTGTGCGCCTGGGCGCGCGGCCGGATGACCATCAGGTCGGTGTTGACGTGCGCGGGCCGCGTCAGGGCCCAGGCGACCGCGTCGGCGATGTCTTCGGCCACCAGGGGCTGGTACCCCTCGTAGACGGCCGCCGCCCGCTCGGCGTCGCCGTCGAACCGCACCAGGGAGAACTCCTCGGTCGCGACGTTGCCGGGCGCGATCTCCATGACGCGGATCGGCTCGCCGGCGATCTCCCAGCGCAGCGTCGTGGTCAGCATCCGCTCGGCGTGCTTGACGCCGGTGTACCCGGCGCCGCCCTCGTAGGCGCCGTGCGCGGCGGTGGAGGTCACGACCACGACGTCCGCGCCGCCGGCGGGACCCTGCGCCCCCGCGGACGCGCGCAGCAGCGGCAGCACCGCCTGCGTGACGCGCAGCGTGCCGAGCACGTTCAGCTCGTACATCTGCCGCCAGCCGTCCAGGTCGCCGTCCTCGACACGGTCGAGGCCGAGCGCGCCGCCGGCGTTGTTCACCACGGCGTCCAGCCCGCCGGTCGCCTCCAGGTGCGTGGCCAGCGCGGCCACGGCGTCGGCGTCGGTCACGTCCAGCGGGTAGGCCTCGGCCCCGGTCTCGGCGGCCAGGTCCTCCAGGCGGTCCGCGCGCCGGGCGGACGCGACGACCTGCCAGCCCTCGGCGCGCAGGCGACGGACGACGGCGGCGCCGATGCCGGAGGACGCCCCGGTGACCAGGGCGCGGCGGGCGGGCGTGGGGGTGGTGCTCATCGGTGGTGCTCCTCGGGTCTCAGGCGGACGGTCGGTCGGCGGCGACGTCGCGCAGGACGCCGGCGAGGATCGCCAGGCCCTCGCGCGCCTCGTCGTCGGTGACGACGCACGGCGGCACGACGTGGACGCGGTTCTCGGCCACGAAGGGCAGCAAACCACGCTCGAGGCAGAGTGTCTTGATCCGGGCCATGTCGGCGGCCGGCAGCGGCTCGCGCGTGGCCGGGTCCGCGACGAGCTCGACCGCCCAGAACACCCCGGTGCCGCGCACCTCCCCGACGAGCGGGTTCTCGGCCGCGAGCGCCGCCAGGCCGGGGCCGAGCACCTCGCGTCCGACCCGGGCCGCGTTCTCGACCACCCCCTCGGCCTCCATGGCGTCCAGGGCGGCCACGATCGCGGCCATCGCCAGCGGGTGGCCCGAGTAGGTCAGCCCGCCCGGGAAGACCCGCTCGTCGAAGGTCGCGGCGATCGTGTCGCTGACGAGGACGCCGCCGGCGGGCACGTACCCGGAGTTGACCCCCTTGGCGAAGGTGACCAGGTCGGGCACGACGCCGTGGTCGTCGAAGGCGAACCAGGCCCCGGTGCGGCCGAACCCGGCCATCACCTCGTCGAGGATCAGCACGAGCCCGTACCGGTCGCAGATCTCGCGGACCCCGGCGAGGTAGCCGGGCGGCGGCACGAGCACGCCCGCCGTGCCGGGGATCGTCTCGAGCAGGATCGCGGCGACCGACGCGGGCCCCTCGCACTGCACCACCCGTTCGAGGTGGTGCAGGGCGCGCTCGCACTCCTCGGCCTCCGACGTCGCCCAGAACTCCGAGCGGTAGGCGTAGGGCCCGAAGGCGTGCACGTGGCCGCGGGCGTACTCGTTGGGCACGCGCCGCCAGTCCCCCGTGGCGACGACGGCGGCCCCGGTGTTGCCGTGGTACGAGCGGTAGGTGGAGACCACCTTGTCGCGGCCGGTGTGCAGGCGGGCCATGCGCACGGCGTTCTCGTTGGCGTCGGCGCCGCCGTTGGTGAAGAAGACCTTGGCGAAGCCCTCCGGGGCGCGGGCCAGGATGCGCTCGGCGGCCCGGCCGCGGGCCAGGTTCGCGGTGGCGGGCGAGATCGTGGTCAGGGTGCGGGCCTGCTCGGCGATGGCGGCGACGACCGCCGGGTGCTGGTGGCCGATGTTGGTGTTGACGAGCTGGCTGGAGAAGTCCAGCCAGGTGGTCCCGGCGTGGTCCCAGACCCGGCAGCCGGCCCCGCCGGCGACGACGAAGGACGGCAGGTGCGCCTGGGCGGACCAGGAGTGCAGCACGTGCCGGTGGTCGGCCTCGACGACGGCGGCGTCGAGCGCCGCGCCGGTCAGCGGTTCGGTGGCGGTCATGGGACGTCCTTCCGGGACACGGTGGGCAGGGCCGGGCGTGGCGCCGCCGGGGACTGCGGCGCCACGCCCGGAGGGCAGGTGTTACGCGCCGCCCTCGGTGAGGGTGACCTCGATCGGGGCGAAGTCCTCGCCCATGACGTCGACGCCCTCCTCGGTGAGCTCGGCCAGGGCCTCCTCGACGTACTCGTTGGAGTAGGCCGTCTCCGGCGGCTCGGTGGTGATGATCGTCGACCCGGTCTCGTTCTGGGTGTTCATCGCGATGTCGACGGTCTGGTCCCACTGGTCGGCGTTGATGGTGCCGACGCCCGAGGTGGACGGCCAGATGAGCTTGTTGGTCTCGTTGGTCTGCCAGAGCTGGTGGCTCGTGCCGAGCGTGGACCCGGCGGCGGTGACGATGTCGGCCGCCGCCTCGGCGTCGTCGCGGGCGTACGCCCAGCCCTTGAGGGACGCCTTGATGAAGTCGACGGTGGTCTCGGCGTAGGCCTCGTCGTCGGCCAGGCGGGTGGCGTCGGCCCAGATGGCGTCCTGCAGCATCGCCGTGCCGACCTCGTTCCAGTCGATGACCGTCAGGTCCTCGGGCTGGTAGAGCTCACCGGTGTCGGGGTTCACGGTCTCCAGCACCTGAGCGTACTCGTTGTACGTCATCGCCTGGGCGGCGTCGATGTCACCGGCCAGGAAGCCGTTCATGTCGAAGGCCTGCTGGACGAGGGTGATGTCCTCGCTGGTGTCCAGGCCGGCCTGCTGCATCCCGGCGAAGAGCTCCCACTCGTTGCCGTAGCCCCACGAGCCGACGTTCTTGCCGGCCAGGTCCTCGGGGCCCTCGATGCCGGAGTCGGCCATGGCGACCTGCAAGGTGCCGGAGCGCTCGAACACCTGGGCGACGTTGGTCACCTCGGTGCCCTGCTCGATCGACCCGAGCACCTTCGGCACCCAGGAGATGGCGTAGTCGGCCTCTCCGGCGGCGAGCACGTCGATGGGGACGGTGTCGGTCCCGGCCTCCTGGATCGTGACGTCCAGCCCCTCCTCCTCGTAGAAGCCCTGGTCGACGGCGGCGTAGTAGCCGGCGAACTGGGCCTGGGCGACCCACTGGAGCTGGAGCGTGACCGGGGTCAGCTCCTCGCCGTCGGCGGACTCGGTGGGTTCGGTCTCGCCGCCGCAGGCGGACAGTACGAGCGCTGTGCTCGCGACGACGGCCCCCGTGGTGACGACGGTGCGTGCTGTGTGCTTCATCGTGCGTTTCCTCTCGAGTGCTGGGACGTGCTGGACGGTGCTGCTCGGTACTACGGGTGGTCGGCGTCCGGGTCAGCGCTGGGAGCGGCGGTGCAGGACCGCCCGCTCCAGCCCGGAGCTGCCGCAGAAGAACAGGAGCCCGACGACGACGGCTCCCACGACGTAGGCCCACGCCAGCGGGTAGTTGCTCGACGACACGGCCGACGTGATCGCCTTGCCGAGCCCGTCCACCGGCCCGCCGAAGTACTCCGCGACCAGGGCGGAGATCACGGCCAGCGAGGTGGCGACCCGCAGGCCGCTGAAGAAGAACGGCAGTGCACCGGGCAGGGTGACGGTGAGCGTCGCCTGCCGGCGGGTCGCGGCATAGGCGCGCAGCAGGTCGCGGTGCACCGGGGCCACGGTGCGCAGGCCCCGCAGGGTGTTGACGTACACCGGGACGAAGGACACGATCGCGGCCACGGCGACCCGCGCGGTCTGGGTGCTCGCCCCGAACATCGTGTAGAGCACCGGGGCGAGGGCGACGATCGGCACGACGGCCGCGGCGGCGGCCAGGGGCGCCGACATCTCGTCGATCGTGCGCACGGCGGCGGAGACCGCGGCCGCGACCAGCGCGACGACGACGCCGATCACCAGTCCCCACCAGGCGTTGAGGGCCGTGGAGAGCGCGGCGGTGGTGATGATGCCGGCGTTGCCGGTGAGCTCGGCGCCGATGCTGGTCGGGCTGGGCACGACGAACGGTCGCAGCTCGAGCACGACGACGGCGGTCTCCCACAGCGCCAGGGCGAGCAGCCCGAGCAGGACGGGGGCGAGGACGACCTCGGCGCGGCGCCAGGTGGTCGTCGCTGATCGGGTCATCGCCGGTCCACCCCCCGGGGTGTGGTGCCGTCGGTGCCGTGCAGCGCCTCGCGCACGGCCCGCACCCGGTCGAAGAAGGCGTCGTCCTCGCGGACGTCGTCGCTGCGGTCGTGGGCCTCGCCGAGGCCGACCGGCACGACCTCGCGCACCTGGCCGGGGCGGGCGGACATCACGACCACGCGGTCCGAGAGGTAGACCGCTTCCGGGATGGAGTGGGTGACGAACACGACGGCGGCCCCGGTCTCGGCGCGCAGCCGCAGCAGCTCGGTCTGGACGTGCTCGCGGGTCATCTCGTCCAGCGCACCGAAGGGCTCGTCCATCAGCAGCAGGCTGGGCCGCTCGGCGAGCGCCCGGGCGATGGCGACGCGCTGCTGCATCCCGCCGGAGAGCTGGTGCGGCAGGTGCTCGGCGAAGTCGGCCAGCCCGACCATCTCCAGCAGCTCGGTGGCCCGGGCGCGGCGAGCGCCGCGCCCGGTGCCGTGCAGCTGCAGCGGCAGCTCGACGTTGGTGCGCACGCTGCGCCACGGCAGCAGCCCGGCCTGCTGGAAGGCGATGCCGAAGTCGTGGTTCTGCCGGGCCACCCGGGGCGGCCGGCCGAAGACGGACAGCTCGCCGGCGGTGGGCTCGTCGAGGTCGGCGATCAGCCGCAGCAGCGTGGACTTGCCGCAGCCCGACGGGCCGATGAGCGAGACGAACTCCCCGGCGCGGACGGTGAGGTCGACGTCGGACAGCGCGACGACCTCACCGGACCGCGAGGTGAAGCGCCGGGTGACGCCGCGGACCTCGACGGCGGCCGCGGCGTGCGCGTCGGGGGCGGTCCCGACCGGGGTGCCGGCCGGGCCGGCCGACGTCGCGATGGCGCGGGTGGGCGCGGACGAGTTCATGAGACCTCCGAGACGCGGTAGCGGGCCAGGCCGCGGGCGATCAGGGCGCACACGCCCGCGGCGACGAGACCGACGAGGACGGCGCCGAAGATCGGCGACCACTGCTTGGCGGGGTCGGCGCTGGCGCTGGCGCCGAACTCGACGATCATCCGGCCGATCCCGCCGCGCAGGCCGATGGAGACCTCCGCGACGACGGTGCCGATGACCGCGTTCGCCGCCGCCAGGCGCAGGGCGGGGATCAGGTGGGGCACGGCGGCCGGCAGGCGCAGGCTGCGGTAGGTGCGCCACCACCCGACCCCGTAGGAACGCATGAGGTCCAGGTGCACGGCGTCCGGGGAGGACAGCCCGCGCAGCGCGCCGACCGAGACGGGGAAGAACGCCAGGTAGGACGCGATCACGGCGACCGACATCCAGTCCTGCCAGTCGAAGGTGCCGACCTCGAGCTGGCTGCCCCACCGCCGCACCAGCGGCGCGAGCGCGATGAGCGGCACCGTCTGGGACAGCACCACCCAGGGCAGCAGCGCGGACTCGGCGGTGCGGAAGCGCTGCATGAGGGTGGCGGTGCCCAGCCCGACGACGACGCCGACGACCCAGCCGACGGCGGCCACCCCGAGGGTGAACGCGGCGGCGATCAGCACGGCGACCCACAGCGGCAGGGCGTCCGTGGCGGAGTTCACCGGTTCGGCCGCCCGGGCCGCCATGTCCCACAGGTGCGGCATGGCGATGTCGTTCGTGCGGGGCAGGACGGTGAGCCCGCCGACCACGACGCCGTCGTCGGGCGCCACCAGCTTGTACCCCTCCCACAGCAGCGCCAGCGCCCCGACGCCGGCGGCGCCCAGGAGCACCTGGCGTCTCATGCGCTCGCCACCACCGGCTCGCGCATGGCCGGGATGACGCGCTCGCCGTAGGTGCGCAGCGTGTCGTCCTTGTTGTCGTGCTGCAGGTAGAGGGCGAACTGGTCGACGCCGAGCTCGCGCAGCGCCTGGAGCTTCTCGACGTGCTCGTGCGGGGAGCCGAGCAGGCAGAACCGCTCGACGATCTCGTCGGGGACGAACGCGGTGTGGGTGTTCCCGGCGCGGCCGTGCTCGTTGTAGTCGTAGCCCTCGCGGTCGCGGATGTAGTCGGTCAGCGCCTGCGGGATCGCCGAGTCCGTGCCGTAGCGCCGCACGATGTCGGCGACGTGGTTGCCGACCATGCCGCCGAACCACCGGCACTGCTCGCGCATGTGCGCCCGGGCGGCCGGCGAGGACCCGTCACCCGTGTAGCCGGGGGCGGCGACGCAGAACGTCACGTCGTCGGGGTCCCGCCCGGCGGCCTCGGCGGAGTCGCGGACGGCCTTGATCATCCACGCGGCGATGTCCGGGTCGGCGAGCTGCAGGATGAACCCGTCACCCACCTCACCGGTCAGGGCGAGCGCCTTGGGCCCGTACGCGGCGACCCAGACGTCCAGCTCGGAGCCGTGGCTCCACGGGAAGCGGACGGTCCGCTCCCCCACCTCGGCCTCGCGGGAGTTGCCGAGCTCACGGATGACGTGGACGGCGTCGCGCAGGGTCGCCAGGTTCGAGGGCCGGCCGTTGAGGGTGCGCACCGCCGAGTCGCCGCGACCGATGCCGCAGACGGTGCGGTTGCCGTACATGTCGTTGAGCGTGGCGAACAGCGAGGCCAGGACCGTCCAGTCGCGGGTGGCCGGGTTGGTGACCATCGGCCCCACGGTGATCTTGCGGGTGGCGGCGAGCATCGCCGAGTAGATGACGAACGGCTCCTGCCACAGCAGGTGCGAGTCGAAGGTCCACGCGTAGTCGAAGCCGTGGTTCTCGGCCTGGCGCGTGAGCTCGACGACGCGGGAGGCGGGCGGGTCGGTCTGCAGGACGACACCGAAGTCCATGGGGTGCTCCTTCTCCCTCGCTCAGACGAGGTACTGGGACAGGTCGCGCTTGACGTACTTGCCGTGCCCGACGCGGCCGACGAACTCGTCGTCGGCGACCAGGACCTGCCCGCGCGAGATCACCGTGTCGACGTGGCCGTCGATCTCGAAGCCCTCCCAGGGCGAGTAGTCGAGGTTCGAGTGGTGCGTCTTGCCCAGGCCGATGGAGGTGTGGCCGGCCGGGTCGTAGACCACGACGTCGGCGTCGGCGCCCGGGGCGAGCACGCCCTTGCGTCCGTACATGCCGAACATCCGCGCCGGGGTGACCGAGGTGATCTCCACCCAGCGCTCCAGCGAGATCTGACCGGTGACCACGCCCTGGTACATCAGGTCCATACGGTGCTCGACCGACCCGATGCCGTTGGGGATCTTGGAGAAGTCGCCGCGCCCGAGCTCCTTCTGGTCGGCCATGCAGAACGGGCAGTGGTCGGTGGAGACGAGCTGCAGGTCGTTGGTGCGCAGGGCCTGCCACATGTGGTGCTGGTGGCCCTCGTGCTTCGAGCGCAGCGGGGTGGAGCACACCCACTTGGCGCCCTCGAAGTCGCCCCACTGCTCGCTCACGGCGCCGAGCTGCTCCTCCAGGGACAGGTAGAGGTACTGCGGGCACGTCTCGCCGAACACGTTCTGGCCCTTGTCGCGGGCCAGGGCGATCTGCTCGACGGCCTGCTTGGCCGAGACGTGCACGACGTACAGCGGAGCACCGGTGAGGTCGGCGAGCATGATGGCCCGGCTCGTGGCCTCGGCCTCGGCCTGCCACGGGCGGGTAGTGCCGTGGAAGAACGGGGACGTGTTGCCGGCGGCGAGCGCCTGCTGCACGAGGACGTCGATGACGGCGCCGTTCTCGGCGTGCATCATCATCATGGCGCCGTTGTCGGCGGCCTTCTGCATGGCCCGCAGGATCTGGCCGTCGTCGGAGAGGAACACGCCCTTGTAGGCCATGAACAGCTTGAAGCTGGTCACGCCCTCGTCGATGAGCTCGTCCATCGCGGCCAGCGACGAGTCCTGCACGTCGGACAGGATCTGGTGGAAGCCGTAGTCGACGGCACAGTTCCCGGCGGCCTTGTCGTGCCACAGGGCGTACTGGTCGAGGACGTTCTGGTCGGGGTACTGGACCACGAAGTCGACGATCGTCGTCGTCCCGCCCCAGGCGGCCGCCGTCGTGCCGGTGGTGAAGGTGTCGGCGGCGAACGTGCCGCCGAACGGCATCTCCATGTGGGTGTGGGCGTCGATCCCGCCGGGCACGACGTACTTGCCCGTGGCGTCCACGACCTTGTCGACGGAGGCCGCGAGATCGACGCCGAACAGGGTGGATCCGGGTTCCAGCAGGGCGACGATCTGCTCGCCGTCGATGAGCACGTCGGCCCGCGAGCGGCCGCTGGCGTTGACGACGGTGCCGCCGGTGATGAGGGTCTTCAAGGGGTCCTCCTGTCGTGGGCGCGTGCGGGGCGGGTCACGGGGCGACGATCGGGCCGTAGGCGTCCGGCCGGCGGTCGCGGAAGAACTGCCAGCGCCGGCGGACCTCACGGATCTGGCCGAGGTCGAGGTCGCGGATCACGAGCTCGTCGTCGCTGTCGCTGGCGACGTCGCCCACGTAGTTGCCGTCGGGGCCGACGGCGTACGAGCTGCCGTAGAACTGGACCGCCTCGTCGCCGTACTCGTTGTCCTCCAGGCCGACGCGGTTGTTCGCGACGATGAAGTAGCCGTTGGCGGCCGCCGCGGCGGGCTGCTCGATCTCCCACAGCCGGTTGGAGACGCCGGGGGCGGTGGCGTTCGGGTTGAACACGATCTCGGCGCCGTTCAGGGCCAGCACGCGCCAGCCCTCGGGGAAGTGCCGGTCGTAGCAGATGTTGACGCCGATCTTGCCCACGCTCGTGTCGAAGACGGGGTAGCCGAGGTTGCCGGGGCGGAAGTAGAACTTCTCCCAGAACTTCGGCAGGTGCGGGATGTGGTGCTTGCGGTACTTGCCGAGGTAGGTGCCGTCGGCGTCGATGACGGCCGCGGTGTTGTACAGCACGCCCGGCTGCTCCTCCTCGTAGACGGGGAGCACCATCACGACGCCGAGCTCCTTCGCCAGCGCGGCGAAGCGGTCGACGGTCGGGCCGGGGACGGACTCGGCGTAGTCGTAGTACTCGGTGTCCTGGGTGATGCCGAAGTAGGGGCCGTAGAACAGCTCCTGGAAGGCGACGACCTGCGCGCCCTGCTCGGCGGCCTCGCGCGTCCAGCGCTCGTGCAGCGCGATCATCGACTCCTTGTCGCCGGCCCAGCGGGCCTGGGTGAATGCGACGCGTACCACGCTCATGGAGGACCTCCCGAGGTCTGGCTGGCGATGCGGCCCGCCGGGATGCCGGCTGCCCATCGGACGAATGAATGTGACTCTGGGGCTTGAACATTTCTGTGGCGTCACCGACCGTTTTCGGTACCGGGTCGACTCGGGCCGGCGATGTAAACACTCCGAGTCGGACACTTCGGTCACCGCAGGAGGAGCGCATGCCTCAGGATCAGCAGCCCGAGCACGACCTCGACGCCGCGCGGCTCGCTGCACGGGTCACCGACCCCAGCCCCCGCGGCATCGCCGCCACGCTGTCCCGGGTGGTGCGCTCCGGCGAGCTCCGGCCCGGCGACCGCCTACCGACCGTGCGCGACCTCGCCGCGGCCCTCGGTGTCAGCCCGGCCACGGTCAGCGGCGCGTTCCAGGCGCTGTCCGCCGTCGGGCTCGTCACGTCCCGGGGCCGCGCCGGCACCGTCGTGCTGCCCGAACCGCGCGGCTGGCTGCCCCCGCGGTACCGGTCGATGGCCGACGGCGGTCCGCGGTCGGGGGTCCGGTCCGCCGCGCGGGGCGACGCCCGCCGCCTCGACCTGTCCGGCGGGACGCCCGACCCGGCCCTGCTCCCCCGCCTGGGCGCCGCGCTGCGCCGCGCCGCCGCCGACGACCCGGCCGCCGACACCGGCAGCTACCTCGACGCGCCCCTGCTGCCGGACCTCGAGACGCTGCAGCGCGAGACCTGGCCGTTCCTGCCGCAGCGCGTCACCGTCGTCGACGGCGCCCTGGACGCCATCGAGCGCACGCTGGAGCAGGTGGCGGGTTTCGGCGACCGCGTCGCGGTCGAGGACCCCGGGTTCCCGCCCGTATTCGACGTCCTGGACCAGCTCGGCCTGGAGCGGGTGCCGCTCGCGCTCGACGGCCACGGCGTGCGCCCGGAGTCCCTGGCGCAGGCCCTGCGGCGCGGGGTGCGCGCCGTCGTGCTCCAGCCGCGCGCGCAGAACCCGACCGGACGCAGCCTGACCTCGACGCGGGCCCGCGAGCTCGCGCGCCTGCTGCGCGCGCACGGCCCCGACGTCGTCGTCCTCGAGGACGACCACTCCGGCCTCATCGCCTCGGCCCGGGACGTCAGCCTCGGGTCCTACCTTCCCGACCGCGTGGTGCACGTGCGCTCGTACTCCAAGTCGCACGGCCCCGACCTGCGCATCGCGACCGTCGGCGGACCGGCCACGGTGCTCGACCCCCTGGTGGCCCGGCGCATGCTCGGGCCCGGCTGGACCAGCCGCCTGCTGCAACGCGTCCTGGCCGACCTGCTCACCGACTCCGACGCCATCGCGGCCGTCGAGCACGCCCGCCGGATGTACTTCGCCCGCCAGCGCGGGTTCGTCGCCGCCCTGGAACGGCACGGCGTCGTGGCACAGGCCGGCGACGGGGTGAACCTGTGGCTGGCGGTGGCCGACGAGGACACCGCTCTCGTCCGCCTGGAGGCCGCGGGGATCCGGGCCGCCCCCGGGTCACCGTTCCACGCCGGCCGGGAGGGCTCGGCGGCCGACGGCGGCCCGCACCTGCGGCTCACCGTCGGGATGGTGCGCGACGACGTCGAGGAGGTGGCCGCGGCCGTCGCCCTGGCCGTCGGGAGCGCGTGAGCGCCGGCGGCGGCCGGCCGTGGCATCAGCCGACGAAGAGGCCGAACGAGTGGTGGCCGGTCGCGCCGTCCGGTGCCGGTGGCGCCTCCTCCTCGGTCTGCACCTGGCCGTCGGCGTCGACGGCCCGCACGAGCACGCTGTGGTCGCCGGCTGTGGCGTCCCAGACGTACCGCCACTGGCGCCACGTGTCCGGGCCGACGGTGTCGGCGAGCTCGGCGGGCATCCAGTCGCCGTCGTCCACGCGCACCTCGACGGCAGAGATGCCGGTGTGCTGGGCCCAGGCGACCCCGGCGAGCGTGACGGGGCCCGGCTCGAGCGGGGTGCCGGGGCGCGGCACGTCGATGCGCGAGTGCAGCTTGACCGGCCCTCGCGCCGACCAGCCGCGCGGGGTCCAGTAGCCCTCGTCGTCGGCGAAGCGGGTGACCTTCAGCTCGGTGACCCACTTGGTCGCCGAGACGTAGCCGTACAGTCCCGGCACGACGAGGCGCGCCGGGAAACCGTGCTCCTCGGGCAGGGGCTCGCCGTTCATGCCGATCGCTAGCAGGGCCTCCCGGTCGGGGTCGGTCAGCGCCTCCAAGGGGGTCCCCGCCGTCCAGCCGTCGACGGAGGACGACAGCACCATGTCCGCGTCGGCCTGCGGGCCGGCGCGGGCCAGGAGCTCGCGGACCGGGTAGCCGAGCCACAGCGCGTTGTCGATGAGGTCGCCGCCGACCTGGTTGGACACGCAGCACAACGTCACGTGGTGCTCGGTCATCGGCAGGTCGAGCAGCTCGTCCCAGGAGATCTCGAACGGCTCGTCCACGAGACCGGTGACCCGCAGCGACCAGGTCGCCGGGTCGACCTTCGGCACCCGCAGGGCGGTGTCGATGCGGTAGAAGTCCGGGTTCGGTGTGACGTAGGGCGTGAGCCCCTCGACGCCCAGGTCGGCGCCGGAAGGCACGGCGGGCGCGGGGGTCGCCGCGCCCGGCAGACGGATGGCCTCGCGGACCACCTCGACCGCTCGGCTGCCGGCGGCCAGGGTACGCGAGGCCGCCAGGGCCAGGACACCGCCGACGGCGGTCGCACCGGCCCAGACCAGGAAGGTGCGGCGCGAGGCGCCGGTCTCGGCCTCCGTGCCAGCCGTCGTGTCGGCCGGCTCGGCGCCGATCCCGCCGGCGGCGACCGGTACCGCGGCGGTGGTGGCAGGCGCCGGCACGCGCGCGACGAGGAGCCGCAGCAGCACCACCGCGGCGCCGACGCCGACGACCGCCGGGGCGGCCCACAGCGGCGTGGCCTCGGGCCGGGTCGCGGCGACGAGCGCCATGACGGCGCCCACCGCACCCAGCAGGACCCGGCCCGCGGGGGGCCGACGCAGCTCCAGCCACCCGGACAGCGCCGCGCCCGCGGCCAGCACGACGCCCATCGTGGACAGCAGCACGAGCTTGTCCGCGGTGCCGAACCACTCGACGGCGACGTCCTTGAGCCACGGCGGGACCGAGTCGACCACCACCCCGCCCAGGGCGAGCACCGGGGAGGAGGCCGGGTCGACCCAGGCGGCGATCAGCTCGGCCAGCGCCAGACCGGCGCCGGCGGCGACGACGCCGGCCAGGGCGGCCCACCAGCCGTTTCCTCGGGTGCTCATGCGTCCCACCCTGCCACCGCGAGCGCCGCGCGCCGCGCCGGATCCGCCGTCGGACGCGGACCGTCATCACCCCGTAATCCCCGACCCGTTGTGGGCATGAAATCTGCAGCCTGGGCCCCGTCCGAGTTGCAGATTTCATGCCCACAACTCCGGGCCGGTCGGGGCGCGTACTAGGGTGGAAGACCTCGCGGACCACGGGCACCGGTGAATCGCCCGTCGGTGCGGCCCCACTCTCTGGGCCGCAGGTCCGGTCGGTGCGAGATGACGCACCTGCCATCGACGCCACCCCCTGCCTTCCGGGAGTCCCGCCCGTGCCCCGAGCGCGTATCGCTGCCCTGACCCTCGCAACCCTCGCCGTCGCCTCCCTCGCCGCCTGCTCGACCGGCTCGCCGCCGGCCGACGGTGCAGCGTCCGCGGGACCGTCCGAGTCCGCCGTGTCCGACGGCATCAGGACCGGGTACCCGCTGACCCTCGACAACTGCGGGACCGAGGTGACGTTCGACGCCGCGCCCGAGCGCGTCGTCACCGTCAAGTCCTCCACCGCCGAGACGCTGCTGGCGCTCGGCCTCGGCGACCGCATCGTCGGATCGGCCTTCCTCGACGGCCCCGTGCCGGACTGGCTGGCCGAGGACGCCGAGGGCACGGCCGTCGCCGATCCCTTCAGCGACGAGGTGCCCGGCACCGAGGCGGTCCTCGAGCTGGAGCCGGACCTGGTCTACGCGGGCTGGGAGTCGAACGTCGCGGCCGACGGCGCCGGCGACCGCGAGACCCTCGACTCGCTCGGGGTGCACAGCTACGTCGCACCCGCGGCCTGCAAGGCGCCCGAGTACATGCCGAACCCGCTGACCTTCGAGGAGGTCTTCGCCGAGATCAGCGAGGTCGGCGCGATCTTCGACGCGAACGACGCCGCCGCCGCGCTCGTCGCGGAGCAGCAGGAGACTCTCGACGGGGTCACCCCGGACGACCGGGAGCTGAGCGCCCTGTGGTACTCCTCGGGCAGCGACATCCCCTACGTCGGGGCCGGCATCGGTGCCCCGCAGATGATCCTGGAGGCCGTCGGGCTGTCCAACGTCGCCGGCGACGTCGAGGACACCTGGACGTCGCTGTCCTGGGAGGAGATCGTCGACGCCGACCCGGACGTCATCGTCCTGGTGGACGCCGTGTGGAACTCGGCCGACGACAAGATCGCCCGCCTCGAGGACAACCCGGCCACCGCGGAGCTGACCGCGGTGCGCGAGGAGCGCTACCTCGTCGTGCCGTTCCCGGCCACCGAGGCGGGCGTGCGCAACGCCGACGCCGTCGCCGACCTCGCCGACCAGCTCGCGGAGCTCGAGATTGCCGACTGAGACCGCAGCACGCACGGCACCGGCCCCCGCGACGCTCTCGCGGGGCCGGCTGCTGGCGTGGCTCGGCGCGACGACGGCGGTGCTGCTGGCCAGCGTCGTCG
Organism: Isoptericola haloaureus; assembly: GCF_036689775.1. NCBI lineage: Bacteria > Bacillati > Actinomycetota > Actinomycetes > Micrococcales > Promicromonosporaceae > Isoptericola > Isoptericola haloaureus. Next base: position 462,371 of record NZ_JBAGLP010000116.1, read on the forward strand.
TCACGGTCGCGATCGGCCCGGCCGGGCTGACGCCGTCGGACGTCGGGCAGGTCGTGGCGACGCGGCTCGGGCTGGGCGACCTGCTGGGGATCGCCGCGCCGGACCGGCTCGACGACGGCATCGTGTGGCAGCTGCGGCTTCCCCGGGTGCTCACCGCCGCGGCCGTGGGCGCGGGGCTCGCGGTGTGCGGAGTGGTGATGCAGTCGCTGACCCGCAACCCGCTGGCCGACCCCTACCTGCTGGGCCTCAGCTCGGGAGCGTCGCTGGGCGCGGTCAGCGTGCTCGTGCTCGGCTGGCTCGCCGTGCTGCCGGTCGCGGCGTTCGTCGGCGCGGCCGCCGCCCTGGTCGCGACCCTGGCGCTGGCCACGGCCGCCGGACGGGGCGCCGGCGGACTCTCCCCCGGGCGGACCGTGCTGGCCGGGCTGGCGGTGTCCCAGCTCGCGGCCGCGGCGACCAGCTTCGTCATCTTCTGGTCCGCCCAGGGCGACCAGTACCGCGAGATCCTGTCCTGGATGCTCGGGTCGGTGGCCGGGGCCGAGTGGTCGTCGGTGCTGATCGCCGGCGGCGCGGTGCTCGTGCTGGGCACGCTGCTGGCCTCGACCGGGTCGGTGCTGGACGCCTTCACCTTCGGTGACACGGCCGCCGCGACGCTCGGCGTGCCGGTGGCCCGGGTGCGCTGGGTGCTGCTGATCGGCGTCGCGCTGCTGACCGGCGCCCTGGTCTCGCAGTCCGGGGCCATCGGGTTCGTCGGCCTCATCCTGCCGCACGCGGTGCGGATGATCACCGGTGCCCGGCACCGCGCCCTGCTGCCGCTGTCCATGCTCTGCGGGGCGACGTTCCTCATCTGGGCCGACACCCTGGCCCGCACCGTCTTCGCCCCGCGCGAGCTGCCGGTCGGGATCGTCACCGCCGCGATCGGTGCGCCCGTATTCGCCGTGCTGCTCTGGAAGGGACGGGCCCGCGCATGACGCAGACCTCGGAGCACCGCCCGGGCACCCGGACGCCGGTGGCCGACGCACCCTTGCAGGGCGCGGCGTCGTCCGGCACCGGACTGGCCGCCGACCGGGTGCGCTGGTCGGTGGGCGACCGACTGATCCTCGACGACGTCGACGTCACCGCTCCCCCGGGTGCCTTGACCGGCCTGCTCGGGCCGAACGGGACCGGCAAGTCGAGCCTGCTGCGCCTGATCGCCGGGGTGGAGCGGCCCGACGGCGGCCGCGTCGCCCTGGTCCCGCGGCACGGCGGCGCCGACTCGGCCGGGGCCGGGGAATCCGCTGCAGCCGACGGTGCCGCCGGCGCCGACGGTCCTTCCGGCGTCGGTGAGCCGGAGGACCTGCTGACGATGCGGCGCCGTCGTCGGGCCCGAACGCTGGCCTTCGTGGAGCAGGACGCCGCGTCCGAGCTGCCGGTCACGGTCTTCGACGCCGTCCTGCTGGGCCGCACCCCGCACCGCTCGGTGCTGGCCGGCCCCACCGAGGACGACCACACGATCGCGCGGTCCGCCCTCGAGCGGGCCGGCGCGGGCGACCTGGCCGCCCGCGAGATCTCGACGCTGTCCGGGGGCGAGCGCCAGCGGGTGCACATGGCGCGGGCGCTCGCGCAGCAGCCGCGTGTGCTGCTCCTCGACGAGCCGACCAACCACCTCGACGTGGCCGCCCAGCTCGCCACGATGCGGCTGGTCGGCGAGCTCGCGGCCGACGGCGTCACCGTGCTGGCCGCGCTGCACGACCTGTCCCTGGCCGCCGCGACGTGCGACCACGTCGTCGTGCTCGCCCCGGAGCCGGCCGGGCACGTCGTCGCGGCCGGACCCGTCGAGGAGGTCCTGGTGCCCGAGGTCATCGACCCGACCTACGGGGTGCGCACCACGGTGCTGCGCCATCCGCGCACCGGGCGGCCGGTGCTGACGTTCGACGAACAGTAGGCCGCCCGAGTCGATCACGGGGCCTCCATCATCGAGTCGAGCTCCCAGCGGTCCTGGTCGTCGAGGTACAGCGCCACCACGAGGCCGTGGGTCGTGGCCGGCGCCACGACGTCGCCGTCGGGAGAGCGCCGCACGGTCCGGTCCTGGTGGACCAGGGTGTCCAGCAGGAAGATCCGCTGCAGGAGCGCCTCGTCGACCCCCGTGGTGTCGAAGATCTCCTCGTGCGGGATCTGGCGGAGAAGCTCGACGTCGCTGCGACCGCCGATGTACTCGTCGACCGATGCGTACCTCTCCTGGGCCAGCCGGACACGCGCCCGGCACCCCGCGCAGTCCGGTCCGATCAGCGCCTCGATCTCGCTCGTCTCGCCGGTGCGAGCCACCTCGCGCTCCAGGTCGAGGAACCGCTGCGCGACCGCGACCGCGTCCTCGACCGTCGGCATCTCGTCCCGCCCGGCGAGCGCCTCGGCCTGCTCGGGATCGGCGTTGAGGGACGCCACGCCGGCGTCGCCGGGCATCCGGGTGACGTCGTCGACGACCCAGCGGGTCCCGTCGTGGGACAGGTGGACGCGCGCCCGGTGCGCACCCTCCTCGGCCGCCATCTCGCGGACGTCGACGGTGCCGTCCGGGGCGACCATCTCCGGCGGGACGAGGGCGAGACCGACGATCCCCAGCTCGAGCCGGACGTCGACGACGGCGCCGTCGTCGCCGTCGAGCGCGGCCGCCAGCGTGGTGACGTCGTAGCCCGAGAGGTCGGCCCCGGCCAGCGAGCGGACGTCCCCGTCCTGGAGGCCGGCGCCGAACCCGAAGCCCGCACCGGTCTCCGCCATCGTGACGCAGAAGAAGCAGTCGGGCGACGACCGCTGGAGCCAGTAGTCCTCGTCCCCGGTGAGGACGACCTGCTCGAACGCCGCGAAGAAGGCGTGGACGTCGGCCTCGGCCGCCTCCGCGGTGGCCGGAGCCGGCGGGGCGGCACCGGGCGGCTCCGGTCCCCGGTACGTGGCCGGTGACCAGCAGCCTCCGAGGAGCAGGACGAGCAGGGCCGGCCACAGGGTGCGCCATCGGAAGGTCATGCCCACGGACGCTAGGGATGATCCGGGTCCGTCCGCTCACGGTTTCCACAGCCTGTGGACAGGCTCGGACGGGGAGAGCTCACCCGGCGCTGCGGGCCACCCTCCAGGCCCACGCGACCAGCGGGACCTGCAGCGGCAGCCGGCCCCAGGCGACCGACGGCTTGCGCGACCAGTGCCGCGCGCCCGGGTGGGAGTCGAGCGCCATCTTCACGTTGCCGGGGAACACCCCGACGAACAGCGCCGCGGAGGCGTACCCGCCGACACGACGCGTGGCCGGGACCGCAACCGCAGCGGCGCACGCGAGCTCGGCCACGCCGCTGCCGTAGACCCAGGCGCGCGGGGACCCCAGTGCCTCGGGGATCAGCCCCTCGAACACGCGGGGCCGGAGGAAGTGCAGGGTGCCGGTGACGGTGAGCACGGCGACGAGGGAGCCGGCCAGGACGTTCGGGTGTCGAGCCATTCCGCGAGGCTATCGGGCAGGATGGGGGCATGACTGACGCGCTCTGGATCACCGGTGACGACGCCACGGACCGGTTGCTCGCCGAGGACCCGTTCGCGCTGCTGATCGGGATGCTGCTGGACCAGCAGTACCCGATGGAGCACGCGTTCGCGGGCCCGCGCAAGATCGCCGACCGGTTCGGCACGCTCGACCCGGCCGCGATCGCCGACGCCGACCCCGACGCGTTCGTCGAGATGGCGACCACTCCCCCGGCGATCCACCGCTACGGCCGCTCCATGGCCGGGCGGGTGCAGGCCGTGGCACGCGCCGTCGTCGACGACTACGACGGGGACGTGACCCGGATCTGGACCGACCCGGGGGCCGCCGGCGAGGCCCCGACCGGGGCCGAGGTGGTGAAGCGGCTGAACGCCCTGCCCGGGTTCGGCGCGCAGAAGGCGCAGATCTTCCTGGCGCTGCTGGGCAAGCAGCGCGGCGTCGAGCCGGACGGGTGGCGCGAGGCCGCCGGGCACTACGGCGACGACGGGTCGCGCCGCTCGATCGCGGACGTGACCAGCGCGGAGACCCTGCAGGAGGTCCGCGAGTTCAAGAAGGCCCAGAAGTCCACAGCCAAGACAGCGAAGGCGACGAAGTGAGCGAGCAGCAGACGAGCCCCGGCACGACGGCGGAGCGCCCCGAGCACGCCCAGGGCGGCACCTACACGGTGCCCGGCCAGGAGTACGTGCGCGACCAGAACTACCTCTCGACCCGGATCACCCGCGACGGGGCCGACGGCTTCCCGGTCGAGCCGGGCCGGTACCGGCTCGTGGCGGCCCGGGCCTGCCCGTGGGCGAACCGTTCGATCATCGTGCGGCGGCTGCTGGGTCTCGAGGACGTGCTCAGCATCGGGATGCCCGGCCCGACCCACGACGAGCGCAGCTGGACGTTCGACCTCGACCCGGACGGCCGGGACCCGGTGCTCGGCATCGAGCGCCTGCAGGAGGCGTTCTTCGCCCGGGACCCGCAGTACCCGCGCGGCATCACGGTGCCGGCGATCGTGGACACGCGTGACGGCGCCGTCGTGACGAACGACTTCGACCTGATCACGCGCGACCTGTCGGGCGAGTGGACCGAGCACCACCGGGCGGGCGCGCCGGCCCTGTGGCCCACCGATCCCGACGAGGCCGCCGAGATGGAGTCCGTCATGCGGCGCGTCTTCACCGAGGTCAACAACGGCGTCTACCGGTGCGGTTTCGCGGGCTCCCAGGACGCCTACGAGGCGGCCTACCTGCGGCTCTGGACCGCGATGGACTGGCTGGAGGACCGGCTCAGCACGCGCCGCTTCCTCATGGGCGACCGGGTCACCGAGGCCGACGTGCGGCTGTTCACGACCCTGGTGCGGTTCGACGCCGTCTACCACGGGCACTTCAAGTGCAACCGGAACAAGCTGACCGAGATGCCGGTGCTGTGGGCGTACGCCCGCGACCTGTTCCAGCTGCCCGGGTTCGGCGACACCGTCGACTTCGAGCAGATCAAGGAGCACTACTACGTGGTGCACACCGACATCAATCCCACCCAGATCATCCCGTGCGGGCCCGACACCTCCGGCTGGCTGACGCCGCACGGCCGCGAGTCGTTCGGCGGCGACCCGTGGGGTGGCGGCACCGCGCCGGGTCCGGTGCGTGACGGCGAGCGGGTCATCGCGGGGCACAACCCGCTCGTGGAGCTCTGACGCGGGGGCGCTGATGCTGGAGCTCGCCACCGGGACCGGCCTCGCGCTCGCCGCCGGGCTGAACGCGTGGATCCCGCTGCTGGCGCTCGGTCTGCTCGCCCGGTACACGGACCTGCTGACCCTGCCGAGCGGCTGGGCCTGGCTCGAGAACGGCTGGGTGCTGCTGGTGCTCGCCGTGCTGCTCGCGCTCGAGGTGGTCGGCGACAAGGTGCCGGTGCTCGACTCGGCGAGCGACCTCGTCCAGACGGTGGTGCGGCCCGGTGCGGGCGGGATCGCCTTCGGCGCCGGGGCGACGTCGTCGACCACGCGGGTGGAGGACCCGGGCGCGTTCGTGGACTCCGGCGCCTGGGTCCCGGTGGTGCTCGGCATCGTGCTGGCGCTCGCCGTGCACCTGACCAAGGCGGCGCTGCGTGCCGGCGCCAACGCCGCGACCGGCGGGCTGGCCGCCCCGGTGCTGTCCACGGCGGAGGACGGCGCGTCGGTGGGGCTGTCGTTGGCGGCGATCCTCGTGCCGCTGCTGGTGATCCCCCTCGTCGTCGTGCTCGCGATCCTGATCTGGCGGATGCTGCGGGCACGTGGACGACGGCGCGAGGCCGCCCGGGGTGTCGAGCCTCACGCGGGCGGGCCGCCCGCGCCTCCGCCGGTGCCGCCGTCGGGCACCCGTGGCGGTTAGGCTCGTCGGCATGGACGCTCTGCTCCCCCTCGGTACTGCCCCGCGCCCGGACTCGGACCAGGACCTGGCCGCCCGGCTGCGTGCCGCGCTCGTCGGCCTGGCCGGCGACCGCGTGCAGGGCCTGGACGCCGCGAAGATCCTGCCGGTGCTCGACGGCGCCGACGTCGCCTCGCTCGACCTCGACCTGACCGACGTGGTGGTCGGCATGCCGACCGGCGCGCAGGACAAGCCCGAGCCGTGGCGACCGCAGGTCACCGAGCGGGAGGCCGCGGCTCTGCGCACGCTGCGGATCGACGCGCACCCGATGGTCGCCGTCGACCTGCCCGTCGACCTGACCACCGAGATCACCGGGCTGCAATTCTCCTGGGTGACCGCGGCCGACGACACCGTGGGCGTGGAGTTCGTCGAGCCGACCGACGACTCGCCCGTCTCCGGGCACGCGCGCGTGGCGGTGTCCCGCGACGGGCTGGCCGGCACCGTGCAGGGTCTGCTCGCCGTGGCGCTGTCCGGCAACGGCATCGCGCTCAACGACTTCGACCTGCAGGTCGAGCAGGCGGGGCCGCGCGAGGCGTCGCTGCGGATCGAGGCGGGCATCAAGAAGTCGTTCCTGTCCGCGACGGTGACCGCGACGGCCTCGGCGTCCGTCGACGACGCCATGGTGCTCACGATCGGCGACGTCGAGCTGTCGAGCGGCAACCCGATCGTCGGCGCGATGCTCGGGGCGATCCGGGGCCGTCTCGAGGCCGCGGCCGGCCGGAAGATCGACCTGTCGGCGTCGCTGCCTCCCGGCGTGCAGCTGGCCGACGTGCAGATCGACGTGGGCGAGGACATCGTCCTCACCGCCCAGCTCGCCTGAACCCTCTTCCTCCCCTTCCCACTCCGCCGAGGTAGGCAACTTCTGGCCGAGGTAGGCAATTTCTGCGCGAGATCGCACGCGGTTGTCCACAGGGTGGGACGTGAGGTTTCGTCCGGTGTGTCCGGGTCGCTAGGGTCGGGAGGCGTTCCTGCCACTGATGCCCTGGAGACGCAATGGCGCGCACACCCCGGCACCACCTGCAGCTTCTACCGCTCGCCGCGGCAGTCCTCGGCGCCGCGCTGCTCACCGGCTGCACCGGCGATCAGCCCGCGCCGGAGGCCGTCGCCAGCTCGCCACCTGCTTCTACGCCGGCGTCGGACCCACCGTCGGCAGAACCGAGCCCGTCGCCCTCGCCGTCTGAGACAGGTCCGTCGAAGCCGGAGCGCCCGGCCGCCATGGACAAGAAGGACGCCGACGGCGCCGCGGCGGCGGTGAAGTACATCCTCGCTTTGGAACAACCGATGATGGTCACGGGCGATACCGCCGAGTGGGAGAGACGGTCGCACCGCTCGTGCGAGTACTGCGCGTCGCGCTTGGACCAGGCCCAGACCATTGCCGAGCGCGGCGACATCTTCGAAGGCGGCGACGTCAGTGTCACGGTCGACACCGTGTATCAGCGAGATGCGGTCACCGGGATCTGGCCGGTCGACATCACTGGCGACGAGTCCCCGTCGGAGATCCTAGATCGCGCCGGTGAAGTGGTGTTCACAAGTGACGGTGGCACCGGCGAACGCCGAGTGGAGGTTGCCCTCAAGGATGGGAGTTGGGTCCTCGTAGAGCTCGGCATGATTCCAGATGGAGACTGAGATGCGATCACACATCCTGTTCTCGGTCGGAGTCATGGCGGCAATAGCTGCCGGGACGCCTGATTACGACAACTGGCTCGATTCAGGCGAGGAACCCGCGGTCAACGTTGGCGCAACGCTCAGAGAGCAGGACGACCTCCTCAAGGGCACGAGCAACGACTCCGCCTCCGACACCCGCTACTTCCGCGCCACCGTGCACTACTGTCTGCTCAGCGATCTGGAGAACACCGTCCTGCGCGACGCCTGCGCGGAGGGCACGGAGACGATCGCGACCGGCATCGACTGCCCCGACGACGCCTACGAGCTCCCGGGCCTCTTCGCCGTCACCCTGGCAGGCAACGGCTCCGAGTCCGCTCCGACACTGGTCAGCGAGGGAACCTGCGTCACGCCGGCCGACCTGCGGGCCGAGGCCGAGCGCGCCTTTAGGACCATGCCCGTGGAACCGGCCGAGATCGAGCTCGAGGTCGATCGGGACTGGGCCATCGTCAACTTCGGCATCCATCCCCGCACCACCGACGCCGACCAGGTCATGGACACCACGCTCCTGGGCGTCCCGGTCCAGATCCGGGCACTCCCCGCCGAGTTCACCTGGGACGCCGGCGACGAGACCGAGCCGCTGACCACCGAGCATCCCGTCGGTCGCTGGGACAGCGCCGACGCCGTCCATCTTCCCTACCCTGCACCGGGGACCTTCACCGCGAGCCTCACCACCACCTGGCACGGCCAGTTCCGTATCACCGGCACGCCGACCTGGACCGACATCGACGGCGAGCTCACCACCACGGACACCACGGCCCCGATCGAGGTGCACGACGCCGAGGTGCGGCTGACGGGCTGATCCCATTCAGCCGACTTCGGAACGCACCCACGCCAGGTAGTCGGGGTTCCCGTCGGTCACGGGCGTGGCGAGCACCTCGGGGACGTCGTACGGATGCTGCTCGACCAGCCAGGTCCGCAGCTCGCCGACCCGAGCCGCCGTCGTCTTGAGGGTCAGGCGCCACTCGATGGACGTCTCCACCGCACTGTCCCACCAGTACGCGCTGGTGACCGGCCCGTCGACCTGGCCACACGCGACCAGTCGGCGCCCGACGGCGTTCTGCATGAGTCGCAGCGCGGACTCTTCGGAATCGGTCGTGGTGACGACCTGCACGACATCGCCCATGCTCCCGACCGTAGGCGAGGCACGGTCTGGTGTCAGTCGCGGCCGCCGCGGGGCAGGACGCGACGAGCAGGACACGGGACGCCGAAGGCCTCCTGGGCCTTCACGACGCCGCCCGCCAGGCCGCCGCCTCCCGCTGGGCGTACTCGTGGACGTCCCGTGCCGGCCGGCCGAGCACGCGCTGGACGCCGTCGGTGACGAACGCGCCACGACCGTCCAGCACCTCGGTAAACAGGTAGCGCAGCAGGTCGACCTCCACGTCCGGCACACCGACCGCGGCCAGCCCGGCGGTGAAGTCCTCCATGCCGATCGGGACGAAGGCGACCTCGCGCCCGCTCGCGGCCGAGATCTCGTCGACCACGTCGGCGAACGTCAGCAGCCGCGGTCCGGTGAGCTCGTAGGTCTCGCCCGCGTGCCGCTCGTCGGTGAGCGCTGCCACCGCGACGTCGGCGACGTCCTCGAGGTCGACGAACGGTTCGCCGACGTCGTCCACCGGCAGCGCGAGCGACCCGGCGCGCACCGGGTCGAGGAGGAAGCTCTCCGAGAAGTTCTGGGCGAAGAATGCGGCCCGGACGACGGTGCGCCCGGGGAACACCTCGGCGACGAGCCGCTCGGCCCGCTGCGCCTCCTCCTCGCCCCGTCCGGTGAGCATCACGAGACGCCGTACGCCAGCGTCCCGGGCTCGGGCGGCGAGGCGGGTCACGACCTCCGGCGCGCCGGGGACGGCGAGGTCCGGCGCGTAGGCGACGTACACGGCGGCCGCGCCCTCCAGGACCGGCCCCCAGGTGGACTCGTCCTCCCATTCGAAACGCGGCGTCGTGCTGCGGGAGACGGCACGGACCGGGACACCCAGGTCGTGCAGCCGCTGGGTGACCCGGCGACCGGTCTTGCCGGTGCCGCCGAGGACGGCGACCACGCCGTCGCTCGGAGCGCTCTCGCGCCGGGACATCTCGAGGGGGGTGCTGTGCATGGTCATGGGTACCTCCAGGTGAGTCGGTGTGCGTGGTCCGCACTCCTTGATCTCACCGCGCCAAGGCGAGACGATCCATGGCCGAGGCGCGCAGCGGCATGCGCGATCGTCTCCACAGCTCGGTCCTCGAAGCTATCCTGACCGGGTGGACGTCGTCGCCGGTCTGCTCGACGGCCCCCGGGCGCGGGGCGCCTTCCTGCTGCGCAGCCACCTCACGGCGCCGTGGGGCATGCGCATCGAGGACGAGTCGCCGCTGACCATCGTCCCCGTCCTGCGCGGACGGGCGTGGCTGGATCCGAACGAGACCACGACGACCGGGGCCGACGACGACGGCACGTCGGCGGCGCCGTCGGGCACAGGCGGCGAGAGCGGGACCTGGGTCGAGGCGGGCGACGTGGTGCTGCTGCGCGGACCGGAGCACTACGTGGTGGCCGACTCCCCTGCCACGCGACCGACCGTCGTCGTCGGCCCGAACCCGCAGGACTGCCGCGCGATCGACGGCGGACCCTCTGAGATGACGACCTTCGGCGTGCGCTCGTGGGGCAACGACCCCGCCGGCGAGACCGTGATCGTCACCGGCACCTACCCCCTGGACGGCGCGGTCGGGCGACGCATCCTGCGCCTCCTGCCGCATCGCGTCGTGCTGCGGCGGGGCGAGATCGACGGCACGGTGATCGACCTGCTCGCCCGGGAGGTCGTCCAGGACCTCCCCGGCCAGGAGGCCGTGCTGGACCGTCTGCTCGACCTGCTCCTGATCACCTGCCTACGGACCTGGCTGGACCGGCCCGACGCTCCCGGCTGGTACCGCGCCAAGGCCGACCCGGCCGTCCGTGCCGCGCTGCGACTCGTTCACGACGATCCGGCGCGGCCGTGGAGCGTGGAGTCGCTGGCGCGGGAGGTCGGCCTGTCCCGGGCGGCGTTCGCACGACGTTTCACCGCGCTCGTGGGCGAGCCGCCGATGGCCTACCTCACGGGCTGGCGCCTCGACCTGGCGGCCGACCTGCTGCTGGCCGACGACGCCGCGACGCTGGCGGCGGTGGCCCGCGCCGTCGGGTACACGACGCCCTTCGCCCTGAGCGCCGCGTTCAAGCGTGAGCGCGGGATCAGTCCCGCCGAGCACCGACGTCGCGCGGCGTGACCGCCGAGGCGTCCTGCCCGTCGACGGGCGAGGGGTCGGGGCGGGACGGGCGGCTGGAGAATCGTGCCCGGGTCGCCTCCAGCCACGACACGAGCTCTCGGTGCTGCGGAAAGGGCCCGGGGATGCTGATGCCGGGTGCTCCGACGACCGCCGTGTCCGCCGCCATCAACGTCCGGGTCGTCCCCGACGACGATGCCATGCGCTCCGCGGCGGATTCGTCGAGACGCAGGAGCACCATCCTGGCGCGCGCGATGTTGATCTCCTCCACACCCAGCAGGTCGTCCCAGGGATACGCGCGTCCCTTATAGCGGATCCCCCCGCGCGTGACCACGAAGAACACCGGCCGCACGATCTGCCACAGGAAGACGAGCACACCGATCCCCGCGAATCCCAGGACGAAGCCCGACATCAGACGGCTGGTGGCGGCGTCGAGCCACATCCAGACCCCGACGACAGCAAAGGCGACGGCGATCGCGAGGTACCCCACGAGGCGCCATCGCGAGCCGGATATGCGGACCTCGCCGCCGAGGAGAAGTCGCTGGTCCCAGGCGTCGGTAGCAGTCATGAGGCGCAGCGTAGCGAGAGTCTGGCCTGGTGGGCAGCCCGTCGCCGCGCGGGATCAGTCCCGCCGAGCACCGACGTCGCGGCGCCTGAGGCGCACGTCGGCGAGCCATGCCACGAGCTCGCCGTGGTGGTCGAACGGACCGGCGACCTCCACGCAGGCCTTGCCGCTCGTGTCGTCGTCGTGGCGCAGCAGCCGGCGGCTGACCCCCTGCTGGGAGCCCAGCCGAGCCGCCGCCTCGTCGGTGATCTGCAGCAGCACGAAGTGGTTGGCCCCGGTGGACCGCTCATGGACTGCGACGACGTCGTCCCACGGCAGCTCGAGTCGTCGGTAGCGGACGCCGGCCTGCGTGACCTCGAGCCGGACGGGTCGGACGATCCGCCACAGCAGGACGCCGACGCCGACCGCGAAGACCACGACGACGGCGATGGACAGCGGCCGGACCTCGTCTCTCACCATGGCGACCCCGAGGGCGAGGAAGACGGCCGCCGCGGCGAGCGGCCAGAGCATCCGCGCGCGGGACGCGGTGATCTGCGCTCGCCCGTCCCGGGCGAGGTCCGCGTCCCAGCGTTCAGCAGGTGCCATTCGATCCAGTTTAACGGTCGGCCAGCCTCCAGTTCGCGACGGCGGCCACGAGGACGACACCTCCGGCGACTGCCGGCGTCGCCAGGGCCGCCCCCGTGCCGACCGTGTCGGCGAGTGCGCCCGTGGCCGCCGAGGCCGCCGACTGCCCGAGGATCACCGACGAACCGAGCATGGTCATCAGGGTCGTGCCGCGGCCGCGCGGGCTGCGCTCCGAGCCGAGCGAGTAGATCGTCACGAGGCTCGGGCCGATACCGAGCCCGGCGACCAGGAGCCCGACGATCAGCACGCCGGTCGAGTCCGACGTGGCGACCACGACGGCGCCGGCGAGCTGCAGGACGGCGGCCGTCAGCCAGCGGGCGCGGAGGCTGAACCGCGCCGGGAACGCGGAGACCGCGAGCGCCGAGACGACCGACCCGATCCCCATGAACCCGTACAGCAGCCCAGCCCGCTCGGAGTGCCCGGCATCCCCGGTCACGGCCGACATCGCGGTCAGCGTCGCGCCGAAGAACAGTCCGATGCCGACGAAACCGGCCACCAACACCAGGACGCGTCGGTGCCACAGCTCCTGGACCGGCGCCTGGGAGCCGGTGCTGTGCGCGGCGGGGGCCGTCGCACCCGTGGCGGGTGCCGCCGTCGTGCGCGACGTGGCGTGCAGAGCGAAGGCCCCGACGGCCACGGCGGTCAGCCCGGCTGCCGCGATCATCGGCGCGGTGGGGCCGAAGGCCGCCGCCAGCACGCCGACGACGAACGGTCCGACGACGAAGACGATCTCGTCGGCCGCGGACTCGTACGACATGGTGCGGCTCAGGGTGCGCTGCTGCCGTGCCACGGGAAGGCGCGTGCGGATGATCGCCACGAGGCGGCTGCGCGACATCGGCGGCACCTGCGGGGCACTGGCGCCGATGGCGAACGCGATCGCGAGGACGGCGGCGTCCGACGCCGTGGAATACACGGCGGCCGTCAGGCCGAGGAGCAGCAGGCTGTGCACCACGGCGGTCGCGAGCAGGACGCGACGCTGGCCCGCGCGGTCGGCCCAGGCCCCGACGAGCGGCCCGATCGCCGCCCCTCCGAGGCCGACCATGCCCGACGTCGCACCGCCCAGCGTGAGCGAGTCGCGGCCGGCGACCACCAGGGTCAGGACGCCGACGACCATCATCGCGAACGGCAGCCGCGCGACGAATGCCAGCGGGAAGTAGGTGCGGCCCACGGCCTGCAGCACGGTGGTGCGGTGGTTCGTGTCCGGCGTGGACTCGGGCCCGGTGACCTGCGTCGTCGCGGTCAGGGTCTGGGTCGTACTCACTCTCGGTCTCCTCCAGCGCGGCGATGCCGCACGATCGTCGTGCCGCCGTGGGCGCGAGGAGCACCTGGTAGATACACAAGCCTGTTTCGTTCTCGATCGGGACGCCTCGGCGTGCCGACCACGGGCCACGTTACATGCTGGCAACACTTCGCGCCGTGATCTGGGTCGCGTCGGAACCGCGAGAGTCCACGTACGGCGACATCTCTGCCATGTCGCCGTACGTGGACACCCGAGCCCGCGGACGGCCACGACTAGAGGACCCGTCGCCAAGCTCCGAATTCACCCAACCATCACGGAGAAGCAGACAAGGGCGCCAGACGCGGCAGGTGCCCGACTGACGATGGGAGGCTGGGCCACAAATGAATGCTCATGCGGAACGCACCGCACCCCTCGTCGACGGGCACCCGCAGTTCACGATCAACGGAGTGCGCCAACGCTGGCGTCAAATGCTCGAGCAACGGGGGAAGTTCAGCGACAGGAACCGCCAGGTCGGTGCGGACGACCTACGCATCTCGTGGTCCCCTACGAGTGACGCCCGTCCCCTCTGAATCATTCACAAATCTAGACCTCGAATGCCCAAAAACTTGCTAAGCGATCAGATCGACAGGCGCTTGACGGCGCCCATGGCACGATTCCTCGAGGAGAGCAGACTGTCGGATCGGGGCAAACGGAGCACGATTCCTACGCTGGCGCAGAGAAGTACGGCCGTAGGTGTTCCCGCAACCCAGGGTCACACACGTAGACGTAGGTGCCGAGAATTCCACGGGTCATGAGCACAGCATAGATATTGAGGATGAAATCTCGCAGATCGTCATCAGTGTAGACTATGTCGCGCCGTGGATTGTTCTCCTTGCCTTTCTTGTCATGATAGTTCGCGCGATCGATGACCAACCTGCGCGCCGTCGGGTCGTAGCGAAGGTCGGGGCCGACGATGACGCCCGCATAGTTGAGGTCATACCCCTGCACCGTGTGGATCGACCCCACCTCGTCAGGCGAGGTCGCCGAGTTGATCCAGTCCGTCTGGGTCTGGTTCCACCGCAGCCTTTCGCCGTCGAGCTCGATGTCGTAGGCAGCAGGATCCTTCTTGGTCACCCACGGCCAGGCATACCCCGCGACGAGCCGACTTAGACCGACCTCCCGGTTACGCTGGGCGATCTCAGCTCGCATCTCACCCAGGTCGTCGAAGAACCGCAGGTCGTAGGGCGAGAAGTCCTCCGCCTCGCCAGGTGGCGCGTCCCCGAGGACTCGTCGCACGTAGCGCACGAAGTCGCTCCCCGCGCGAACGCGCATCTGCGATGTCAACCAGTAGCGACGTCGCCCACGTTGCGCCTCGTCCACCAGTAGACGCTGCAGATCCTGGGGAATGTCCGCAGGTTTGACGCTCTGAAGGCTGTCGAGCAGGAAGATGGTGTGCTTGCTCTGTCGCCTGATCCAGTCGAGCTGGGTCCACTGGGAGTCGTCGTTGCCGAAGAGGCGCAGGTTGATCTCGGTGTACTTCGAGTTGAGAGAGGCCGAGGGTTGGTTGGCTCGCTGACCCAGTCGGTGCGCCTCGTCCACGACGAGTAGATCGAAGCGCTCCTGGGCAGTCCCGACCTCGAAGGGCCCGAGCACCTCGACGCCCTTCATCCGGGGCGTCTTGCGGAAGACCTTCTGGATCGTCTTGCGCAGGGACTGCTGCGGGATGACGAAGCCAATGCGCTTGCCCTCGAGCAGCTCCCGATGCCCCTCGGCGAAGAAGTCGGAGAACATGGTGTCCGTCTCCGCAGCGTCCTGCGCGTCGACAGTCGCGATGTCACGCAGCAGCTTGAGCAGGAAGACGGCCACGATGGTCTTCCCGGTCCCCGGCTCACCCTGGACGACTGCCGTGGTGTCGACGTCCCGCTCCAGATCGCCGAACAGCCCTTCCAGGATGTCCTCGATGACGATGGCCTGCTCCTGGGTCAACGCCTTGAAGGGTGAGTACTTGAACAGGTCGCTGTTCTCGATCTCCGGGATCGACCGTTCGAAGAGACCGAGCGAGCGCAACTCGTCGAAGACCGCCTCGAAGGTATCCTTGTAGTCCTCTCGCAGGAAGTAGTCGGCGTCGATCACGCCGTCGTTGCGGTTGAGGACCTCGAGCTTCGCGTCGCCGGAGAAGTACCGAATCAGGTGCGACTCGAGATCGAGGCACACCGACTTGTTGAACGTGTCGTCCAGCACGATGCGCACCTGCTCCAGGTGGCTCTTGGTCTCCGCGTGCTGCCTCATCCGGTTGGCCACGTTGCCCGTCTCGCCCACGTAGACCTGTCGACCGTCGTCCAGCACGTAGACAACGGGCCAGTTCGTGTACCGATCCCCCGCCTGGCGAAGCTCCTCGTGAGTCGTCGACGAGAAGGCACGACTCGAGATCTCAAAGCTGGTCATACTTGGTACTGCTCCCTCGCGCCTTGTCGACGGGGTACTTCTCCCGCGTCATCTCCAGCTTCTCCAGAACGATGCGGTCCACGTCGAGGTCGAGGCGCTCGGCGAGGTGCAGGCAGTAGGACAGCACATCAGCCAGCTCGTGGCGGACCGCCGCTGGATCCGGTTCCGCACCCCACTGGAAGCACTCAAGGAGTTCCCCGGCTTCGATGGCGATGCTCTTCGCCAGGTTCTCGGGGGTGTGGAACTGGGCCCAGTCTCGTTCGGCGACGAAGTCCCGCAGCGCGCCTCTCACCTGCTCATTCACCATGGCTGCACCCTAGCTTTCACCAGCCCAGGTCCACCGGCAGCTCTCGGCCGAGCGCGTAGGCGCTCTCCTCCAACTCACATCGACCGACGAACGTCAGCCACAGACCGCCGTCGGCCCCGCGCGTCGCCCGCGTCCCGGCGACGCCACGCCCGTCGCCGTACCCGGCACGGCGTGCGATGTCCCGGTGCTCGGCCGATGTCGCTCCGCGCCCCTCCCGGACGTTGATCGCGAGCAGCCCGCCGTCGTACAGCACCTGCGACCAGAGAGCGGCCTCGCCGCTCCCCCACGGGTCCGGCACGACCGGCGGCTCGTCCTTGACGGGGTCGAACACCGGCCGGTCCGCGGCCGGCGCCCTGCCGTCGGCCGCAGGCACCTCGACCGGCTCCGGCGTCAGGTCCACTCGAAGCCACGAGGCATCGGCCCCGCTCTCCCCCACGTACTGCAGCAGGTCGTCCTGGCGCGGCTGCCCGATCACCATCCGGTACGCCCCGACCGTGCGCTGGAGCCGGCGGTAGTGCTGCTTCTCGCGACTCAGCGGGAGCGCTGGGACGTACCGCTCGATCGCGGCGCCGCCGTCGCGTGCGTACACCCAGTACGGCGTGATGTCCGACCCGTCGTTCGCGCAGGCCCGGGACGCCGCGTGGAACACGCCAGCCCAGGGGTCGCCGTCGAGACCGCCCAGCACCGCGCCGCCATGGTCGACCGCGACGTTCTTGCGCACCGCGTGCCCCTTGTACCGGTGCACGCGCCCCTCGCGCTGCTCGAGGTCCACCGGGTTGCTCGGCAGGTTCCAGTGCACCAGGGCGTGGCTGTAGGTGTGGAAGTCCAGGCCCTCCTGCCCCACCGACGTCGAGGCCAGCACGAACGGCCGGAAAGGCGAGTTGTACGCCACGCGCACGGTCGACTCACGCACCGCCGTCTGCTCGCTGGTCGCGGCCCGCCCGTACCGAGCCGCGAAGTGGCTCGCCATACGGTGCTCGTCGAGCTCGATCCGGCCGTCGGCGACCCCTACCTGCTCGACGACGTTCGTCGCCGCCCGGATCGTGAGCGCCTCGGTCATGACGTCCGAGATCGTCACGGCCCGGTCCAGCCGATGCGCCTCCTGCAGGCCTTCGGACTCGACCAGCACGTGCGCGTACTCGTCGAGGACCGACTGCAGCACCCCGTCGAGGCAGTGGTCGAGCACGGCGCGCCAGTAGCGCTCGTCGTCCTCCGCGCGCAGGATCGCCACGATCTCCGGCTTGTTGAACAGCGACCGCAACCCCTGGGCGACGACGAGCGCCTCGCGCCGGATCACAGGATGACCGAGCGCCCTCTCCCCACCGGTCACCCGTGACAGCGCCCGCAACGCACACACTCCCGGGCCCGCCACCGCCATCTGCGCGAGCACCATCGGCAGATCGGCAGGCCGCCGGCCCAGCTCGAGTTGGGTGACCTGCTGCGCGAGCCGCAGGTGCGCGCCGAAGGCGGACCCCTCGTCGTGGCGGTCGTCCTCGCCGTCAGCGAGGAGATGCCAGAACGCGCCGTGGTCGTGCTCCCCCGCCAGGTCGAGCAGCATCGGGGCGGCCCAGTACCAGCGCCGGTCGACGTCGCCGCTCTCACCGCCCGGCGGCAACGCGGTGAGCAACGGCTCGAGATGTCCGCGGACGACGTCGAGCACCGCCTGCGTGTCCGCGTCCAGCGAGCCGAGCTCGCGGGCGACGTCCAGCGGGTCCCCCAGACGGGCGAGCACCGGGGACGGGTGCAGCAGCCCGAGCGTCGACATCGCTCCCGGTCGCGGATCGTCACCGGAGGTCATGCGGAACTGCAGCGGCGGCGTGACCGGACGGTCGTCGTACCGTCGCCGCGGCCGTCCGGCCGCGGGCGTGTCGCCCGACGACGCCTCCATCGCGCGCCGCTCGGAGCCGTAGCTCATCATCACCGCGATCGCCTTGGGCACCACCGCCCACGCGGAGAAGACGAGCCGCTTGGTGAACGACCGCAGCGCGGGATCCGCGTACGCACCGGCCGGGGCGTAATAGGGCAGCGACGGCGGCACCCACGCCAGCCGCCACGCACCGCGGTCCAGCACGTCGGTGACCAGCCCGCGCATCTTGGCGTTGCCCGGGTCGATCGCCCGATAGCTGCGCACGTCGTCCCAGTTCAGCAGCCCCGTCGCATCTGCGAGCGCCGCGGCGACGTCCGGGTCCCCCCGCTCGACGGCCGCCTGGAACCGGGTCCGCACCTGGTAGGAGTCGCGATCCATGAGGTTGAGCGGGTACGGCGTGGAGCGCCAGTACTCGAAGACGTCGTGCCGGTCGATCTGCCGGGCCACGTCGTCGAAGGTCCGCCAGGAGCGCAGGTCGTCGGGCGTGAGGCGCACGTCGAGCGGCTTCTTGCAGAGCATGCCGTCCCGGTCGGGCGTGGCGGCGAGCCGTTCGGTGCGACACATGACCTGCCGCAGCTCGTGCTGAACGCGGTCGCGGGCGGCGCGGGCGCGGTCGGGATCGCCACCGGCGAGGACCTCCGCGCGCAGGGTGCGCAGCTCACGTTCGACGACGCCGGCCCTCTCGTCGCCGCCGAGGAACCGGATGGTGCGGGTGAAGTCGCGGTAGTGGTCGTCACCCTCCGGCTCGTCGGGCAGCGTGTACATCTTGTACGGCGTGGCCGAGAGCAGCAGCACCTTGGCGTCCGGGTGGTCGAAGACGGCGTGCGCCAGACCTGCCCCCTCGTCGTCCGCCTCCGCGTCGAGCAGGTCCTTGAACCGCTGGAACTCGTCGAGGATCACCAGGTCCGGTTCCAGGTGCTCGACCGACGCGCGGGCGACGAGTTGGCGCAACGTGCCGACCAGCCGGTCCCGGCGGCGGGCGAGGTCACCCTCGGCGGGGCGGCGCCGGTAGGCGAACTCGTCGGCGCAGGCCTCGAGCTCGGCGGTGAGCGGTGCGCCGCCGGGTCCGGTGGCCTGCGCGATCTCCTCCTCCAGGGACTGGCACAGCTCGTCGTCGAGGTCGTTGCGGTCGACGGCAGCGAGGCGTCGTTCGAAGTTCTCCAGGCTCATCCAGCCCTGGAAGAACTTCTTCCAGGCGTTGCGCCGGGTGAACTCGCCGCCGCGGCTCTTGGCGAGCATCTGGTACAGCAGCGCCCGCTCCTCGGCCTTACCGCCCGTGCTGCCCACCTGGAACGACGTCCCAGGCGTGAAGGAGACGAAGTTCAGGCGGCTCCGGCGCAGGTCCCGGATGACGTGCGGCAGCAGGGTGAGGCGGTCGGCGTGGCGCAGCTCGGTCCCGCCGACGACGTTGAGCCGGGACAGGTTCTGCCGGGCGATCTGGCTGTTGGAGCAGATGTAGACGATGTCGATCCGCCGGTCGGGGTCGTCCCACAGGTGGTCGACGGCCCGGGCGATGAGTCCCTTCGCGACCATCGTCTTGCCGAGCCCGACCTCGTCGGCGACGAGGAACCGCTTGGTGGCGTCCTCGTCGGTGAACAGCCGGTGGAAGGCGTGCTCGACGGTGGCGCGCTGGAAGTCCTTGAGGCTCGCCAGTGTCCGTTCGACGTCGGGCCGGGTCTCGGTCATGCGCGTCCTTCCTGGTGCACCTGCCACACGACATCCCACAGTTCGTCGAAACCGTCCGGCACGAGGTCCTCGGCGCGGTCGAGCTCGCGCAACTCCTCGACGAGGCTGGCCACCCGAGCCAGGGCCTCCTCGTCGCGCCCCGTGGCACGCACCAGCGGTTCGAAGAGCGCGACGTCCTCGACCGAGTGTCCGGACGCGCCGTGGAAACCGGCACCGTCGACGCCGGCGAGCTGAGCGAACAACGCGTCGTACGAGGGGTCACCGAGCAGCAGGACGAGGTAGCGCAGCACGTCGGCCTTGCTCTGCAGGACCGAGGCCACCGCGTCCTGGCGACGTGAGCCCACCGCGCCGGTCAGGTCGGCCTTGATCACGCAGCGCCGCGTGGCGCGGGCGCCGCCGCTGCCCGCGGTGGTCTCCACGGCGACGAACGGCGTGACGTTCGACGGGGCGACGGTCCACTCGACCTGATCGGCCAGGGACCGGGACTGACCCTCCCCGGGCAGGGAGGCGAGCCAGATGCGGGTCTCGCCCCGCAGGTCGTCCGGCAGGTCGTCCGGCAGGGTCAGCGTCAGCGTGGCGTGGACGCGCTCGTCGTCGAGCGGCTCGACGTGCAGCACCGGCCCACCGACCGCGAGCGCCCGGTGGAACGCCTCCAGCGCGTACGAGGTCTCGATCGCGGCGTCGTCGGCGCCCTCGGCCGTGGACACCGCGTGCTCGGCGAGCATCCTGCGCAGTCCGGGGGCCTCGTCGGACCCGTCAAGGGTCGCCGCCACCCCGCAGCGCGCCGTCGGACCGGTCAGCACGGCGTCGAACTCGACGCTGCGCCCCCAGGGCGCCGCAGTGAGGTTGGCGCTGCCGGTCACGGTCATTGACTGGGACCGCGGCAGGTCGAGCACGAACGTCTTGGCGTGCAGGCCCTCACCGACGGCGAACTCGTCGGGTGCTGCCGGCGGCGCGTCGACGTCTTCTCCGGCCTCGACCTCGGCGAGGCGCTGCAGCACCGTGGCCTCCCACCCCGCCAACGCCTGCGAACCGACGAGCTCCAGGGACTCGGGACGAGACACCAGCACCCGGTCGATGCTCAGCGCACCGAGCCGACGCACCGCGTGCCGGGTCAGGAACGGACTGATGGCGAGCAGCCGTCGCGCCTCGTCCGGGAACGGCCACACCGGTTCGTCCGACAGGCCGATCGGCAGCAGCCGGCCGCCGGTGAAGGGCTCCGGCGGCGCAAGGCTCACCCCTGCCAACGTCGAGGCCAGGTCGTCGACCTGGGCGGCGCGGTCGGGCTGCAGCTCGCGGAGTGCCAGTCCCGGAAGTCCCCGCAGGAAGTCCGCGGCCGGTGCCGCCTCGACCCTGCCGCCGTCGGACTCGTCGAGGACGAGCGCCGTGTCCCACGAGCGGTCGAAGGTCAGGTTCCGGCTCAGCACCACCACGCGATGCACGAGGCCGCCGTCAGGGCCGACGAACCGCAGCGCCCACAGCTTGGGGTGGAACAGCGTGCGCCCCTCGGGCGGCATCACTTCGAGCACGCTGTCCTCGACGAACGTGTGGATCGGGCGGTAGGCCGCCGGGACGTGGATCCCTCCGGCCTGGCAGAACACGGTGGTGCGGGCGGTGTGCCGGCGCACCGCCTCGAGCAGGCGGACCGGATCGACGGCGAGGACATCGTCGCCTGAGTGGTCATAGAGCGCGAACGACAGCGGCGCGAGCAGCAGGGCGGTGAGGTCGAGCGAGTAGGAGGTTCCGACGGCGGTGTCGACGCGGTAGCCGGCGGGCGGACGCAGGGCGCCGGTGAGCATGACGCGGGTCTGTGGCGTGAGCATCAGGCCGCCACCTCGATGCCGCGGGCGCTGTAGAGGTCCTCCAGATGGGACCGCGCCACGAGCCAGCGGAAGTCGTGGCGGCCGGTGCCGCTCGCGCCGGTCCACCGGTCCAGCGCCGACTGGTTGAGGAGGCGGGCACGGCCGCCCTTGATGCTCTTCTCCCGCGTGCTCACCAGGGTGCGCGCCTCACCGACGTCGGCGACGCCGTCGTGCACGGCGATCAGGTCGAGCCATCGATCCACGAAGGCTCGTGTGACCGCACGGACCCGCGGGTTGCTGGCGTGGACCGTGGCCCAGAAGTCGGCGCGGTCCCAGTCCGCGAGTGCCCCGGTCGCCTCCAGCTCGGAGCGCCAGTCACCGAGTGCGTCGCGGTAGGCCTCCACGAGCTCCTCCTGTTCGGAGGCCTCGGCCAGGAGCAGGTTGTACAGGAGCGCCGCCCCGTGGATTGCCAGGCTGTAGCGGCGGGCATGGTCGACCGCGACGCGGAGGTGTTCCGGCGCCTCGTCGAGATGCTCGACGTCCCACACCCGCCGCGGGAGCTCACCGGGCGGGTGGTGGACGAGCCAGGCGAGCATCGAGCCGCGCGTCGACGCCGCGATGCGGTCGGAGAGGTACTGCTCCTCGACCGGTGCGAGAGCGAGACCCGTGGCGCTCAGCAGCTCGTCCGGTTCCGGCGGCAGATGCGGGTCGATCCCCGACGCCGGGACGAAGGCACGGGACTCCGGGTCGTCGGTCGCGGCCGTGCGGCGCTGCAGGGCGCGCGTGTCGTGCATCCGACGGAAGAACGCGTCGACGGTGGCGACGTCGCGGACCCCCCAGGCGTCGAGCGCCGACCAGTACATGGTACTCGGGAGCTGTTTGAGGCTCTTGCGGGCGGTGTTGCCGATGACGCCCTGCTTTTCGCCACCGGCCAGGAGGCTCTCGATCAGCCGGAACTCGAGGCGCCGGAACTCGGCACTCATCTCGGCCGGACTGCTCTTGTGCGCGGCGCGCTGCATCAACCACGGGACGAACAGCACGTAGCGCAGCCGCGTGTGCAGCACGGAGGTGCCGGGGAAGAGCAGGTCGGAGAGAGCGTCACGGATGGTGCCGACACCGAGGTCGTCGACCGTGCCCTGTTCGCGGAAGAGGTCCACGACCTCGAGCATCTTCTGCCGTTGTGTGGCGTCGACGTCGAGCCAGCCGAAGGAGGACACCATGCGAGCGATCCTCGCCCACGGGCGCGATAGATGACTACCGCACCCGTCCGATTTCACCCGTTAAGGCCACCCGGTCTCAGAGCACCCGGCCGTGCTCCGAGTAGGCGTACTCGATCTCGTCGGATCGCACCGTCCGGCCGAGCTCGATCGCCGCCAGCCACGCCTGTTCCGCGGCGATATCCAGCCACCGCGCGTACAGGTCCACCGACCATGGACCGCCGTCGGGCACCGACAGGCCGTGCAGGTCGTTCAGCGCGCGGACGACGTTCCGATCCATGATCAGCGCGTCACCGCCGCGCACACCGCCGCGGGTCGCGAAGTCGGCGACGTACAGGAACGTCGTGAACGCCGCCGGACCGAGGTGCTTCACGCTCGCCGCTCCCCCGCGCTGCATCGCCCGGTAGGCGTCGACGGCGCCCCGCCCGGTGCCGAGGTGCTTGGCGGCCAGCCGGAGCCGTGACAGGAGCTCGCTCGGCTCCGTCTCGACGAGGGCGCGCGCGCTGCGGCTCGCCACGAGGGCCCGGTCCCCCGCGCTCCACGCGCACGACGCGAGCAGGGCCTGCGACTCCCAGTCGTCCGCCCCGTCGGCGGCGGCGAGCATCCGGCCGCGCGAGAGCCGGCGGCGCTCCGGGTCGGCCGGGTCCGCCGGGAGCTCCTCGAGCCACGAGGACGCCGGTGCCTGCGAGGTCCACCACCGCGGGCGGAACCGGACGTCCTGCGCGAGCAGCGCCTCCTGCCCCGGCAGTCGGTCGAGCAGGGTCTGGCCACCGGCCAGGCTCGTTCCCATCGGTGATCGGGCTCCTTCGGTGCGGACGACGCGCCCCGCCGGACGCGCGGGCACGAGCAGAATCCTGGCGGACCGGGCGCCCGGTGACCAGTACCAGCCGCAGATTCACGCAGCGCGCGCGACTGGTCGGCAGTTCGTCGTCGGATCGGCACTTCGAAGTGCCGATCCGACGACGAACTGCCGACGCTACGACCCGGGGTCGGGACCATCCGAAACCTCGCACCCTCGGCCCTACTGGTATACGGTTTCCAGAGGCGACCTTGAATCGATTTACCGTCGCCGTGCGACGACACCGAGGTCGTCGCACGCCGGGCCGACGGTGGCCCGGCAGCACGTCAGGACACCGATGGAGGACGACGTTGTCACCCACACGCCGCACACACCCCCACCGATCACCCCGCCCCACGATCGCGATCGCGGCCGCCGCCGCGGTCGCCCTCGCCCCGCTCCCGCTCGCCACCGGCGCCGCGGCGGACACCTCCGACCCGACCACCGCCGTCGACCAGCGTTTCGACTTCGGCTCCACCAGCTCGCCCGTGGCCGACGGCTACACCCGCGTCGCACACACCACCTTGTACGACGACGGCGCGGGCTACGGCCTCTCGCGGCAGGTCGCCGTCCGCGACCGCGGGGCACCCGACGACCTGCGCCGCGACTTCACGGTCGGCACCACGACCTTCTCTACCGACGTCCCGGACGGCACCTACTGGGTGACCGTCACCAGCGGCGACCACATCGCCGGCAACTACACCGAGCTCACGGTCGAGGGCGAGGACCAGGGCACGCTCGAGGCGGGCGCCTCGGAGTACGCCACGTGGGCCCAGGCCGTCGAGGTCACCGACGGTCGCCTCGACCTGGACGTCGCCCGCGACGGCCGGCTCAACGGCGTCACCGTCTCCTCCCAGCTCCCGCCGACCAACCTGGTCTCGGACGTCGAGGTCGACGGCACCGCGGTCGAGGTCGACCTCACCTGGGACGCCCCGGCAGACGCCGCGTCCTACACCGTCTACCGGAGCACCAACGGCGGCGACGCTGAGCAGGTCGGCACCGCCACGGAGGCCGCCCTCACGGACGCGGACGACGCGATCCGCCTGGGCGACACCCTCACGTACACCGTCACCCAGACCAACGCGGCGGGCACCGAGTCCGGCCCGTCGCAGCCGCTGGAGATCGAGGCGGCGGACGAGGAGCAGGATCCGCCGTCGGCCCCGACGAACCTGCGCGTCGAGGGCGAGGAGGACGCCACCACCTCGACCCTGCGCTGGGACGCCGTCGACGGCGCCGTCGCCTACGACGTCTACCGCACCGACCACGTCGCCCACTCCTGGCAGCTCCTGGAGCGCACGGAGGACACCGCGAGCGCCCTGGACGTCGGCTACGGCACCGAGTGCTGCTTCACCTGGACCTACCAGGTCCGGGCGGTCGGCGCGGGCGGCATCTCCGACCCCTCGGAGAACACCACGCTGGAGCAGATGATCGGCACGAACACGGTCGCCGAGATCGACACCAGCGTCGCCGGCGACGGCGCCCGTCCGTGGTTCGGCGACCTGACCGGCGACGGTCGGCCCGAGATCATCATGGTCCAGCCGCACCACATCAACGCCGGCGCGCTGTACACCGGCCCGATGGTCGCCTCCATGACCGCGTTCACCGCCACGGGCGAGCAGCTCTGGCAGATCGGCGAGGTGGACCCGGACGGGCGCAACAACAGCCAGGACATCCCCGCCCAGGTCGTCGACACCGACGGCGACGGTGACCTGGAGGTCGTGGCCGTGATGTACCCCGACGGGGACACCGAGGCCGAGGGCCGCTTCTACGTGTTCGACGGCGCCACCGGCGAGCACGTGCGAGACTTCGCCCTGCCGACGCCGGAGGCGCACGACGCCATCGTGTTCGTCGACGCCGACGGCGAGGGCCACCCGGACGAGATCCTCGTCAAGAACCGCTACTCGAAGGCGTGGCTGCTGGAGTCCGACGGCACCGTGATCTGGGAGCACGAGGGCAACACGGGGCACTACCCGTGGCCCTACGACTTCGACGGCGACGGCCGTGACGAGATCATGATCGGCTACGACATGGTCGACGCCGACGGCAACCTGCTGTGGAGCGCCGACCTGCCCGACCACGCCGACACCATCTGGGTGGCGGACATCGACTCCGACGGCACCGCGGACGTGCTGCTCGGCGGCGCCTCGACGTCGGCCCACCGCTGGGACACCGGCGAGACGATCTGGGTCAACGACGACACCGTCGAGTCCCAGAACATCATGGTCGGCGAGTACCGCACCGACCTGCCGGGGCTGGAGACGTTCGGCCTGGACCGCATCAACCGGTCCTCCAACGGCCTGGACGGGCTGTTCATGATCGACGCCCAGGGCGAGACGGTCTGGGCCGAGGAGCGGCAGACCCGCGGCTGCTACGGCACGATCCCCGAGCCGATCCACAACTGGACCGGCGACGGCACCGACCAGATCATGGTCTGGAACCGCGGGTGCGGCGAGCCCACGGGCATCTACTCCGGCGACGGCGAGTTCGTCACCGAGCTGGACGACGCGCGCCTGTGGCACGTGGACATCTGCGGCGACGACAAGGAGGAGGTCGTCGAGTACGTCCAGGGCGAGTGGCTCGAGATCGAGGCCAACGGACCCTGCGACCTGGACGCCAAGGTCACCGGCGAGCAGCGTCCGCAGTCCCCGCGGGAGTACAACTTCACGCGGTACACCGCGGGCGAGACGCCGGTGGCGGCCGTCGTCACCGGTCAGCCGTCCGACGTGACCGCACGGCCGGGCCGGCAGGCCACCTTCACCGCCGACACGGTCGTTGCCACGGGCTACCAGTGGCAGCGTCTCGTCGACGACGAGTGGACCGACCTGGACGGGAAGACGACGGCGGAGCTCACCGTCGTCGCCGCACCCCCGTTCGCCGGGGACTACCGCGTCCTCGTGGAAGGTCAGACCGGTGCACGACCGACGGCGTCGGAGCCGGCGACGCTGACCGTCGAGGTCGGCGCACCCTGACCGGACTCGCCGCGCCCGCGAGGGTCACCTCGCGGGCGCGGCGACGGTACGGTCACCTCATGCCCGGCACCCTGCTCGTCCGCCCGCCCTCGCCCCGCCTCGCCGAGGGCGAGCTGACCCACCTCGACCGCGTCCCGGTCGACGCCGACCTGGCCCGCCGACAGTGGCAGGACTACACGAGGCGGTACGCCGACCGCGGCTGGCAGCTCGTCGTGCTGCCCGCCGCGGACGAGCACCCGGACGGCGTCTTCGTCGAGGACGCCGTCGTGGTCTTCGACGACCTCGCCGTGCTCACCCGCCCGGGCGCGGAGTCCCGCCGGGGCGAGGTCGCCGGCATGCGCCCCGTCGTCGAGTCCCTCGGCCTGGAGGTCGCCGCGATCGAGGCACCCGCAACCCTGGAGGGCGGCGACGTCCTCAAGGTCGGCCGCACGGTCTACGTGGGCCGCTCCAGCCGCACCGACGACGACGGCGTGGCCCAGCTCCGCACGCTCCTGGAGCCGCGCGGGTGGCAGGTCGTGCCGGTGCCGGTCACCCGGGCGCTGCACCTCAAGAGCGCCGTCACGGCGTTGCCGGACGGCACCGTGATCGGCCACGAGCCGCTGGTCGAGGCGCCCGAGCTGTTCGAGCGGTTCGTGCCGGTCCCCGAGGCCGAGGGGAACGCCGTCGTCGTCCTCGACGAGGGCACGGTGCTGCTGTCCGCGAGCGCCCCGCGCACGGCCGAGCTGCTGCGGGACCGCGGCCTGGAGGTCGTCACCACCCCGGTGACGGAGTTCGAGAAGCTCGAGGGCTGCGTCACCTGCCTGTCCGTGCGGGTGCGCTGAGCGGCTCAGGCCGGGGTGAGCGGCTCGGTGAGCAGGTCGCGCAGCGGGACGCACCCGCTGGTGAGGTAGGACGCCGCGGCGAGCCGGTGCCGCAGCGAGGCCACGAGCTGGTCGTGGCGGGCCACGGCGGCAGACCGGTCGGCGAAGGACTCCTCGACCACGGTCTCGTCGGTGAGCAGCAGCGTGGCGGGGGTGTCGTCGTCGGCGTCGGCGGGCAGCACGTATCCGAGGGGATGGACGCTGACCCGGTAGATGTGCGGCGGTCCGGGCCGGCGGTCCTCGCGGTCGGTCCCGACCCAGCGCGCCTCGACGACGTAGTCGGCCCCGACGAGCGTCTGCGCGACGCACCGGTCCTCCGTGTGCCACATGACCGCCCACCGCGCCTCGGAGACGGGCATGCCGTCCAGGTCGTAGTAGCGCGGTCCGCTGTCCATGCTCATGGCGACTCCAGGTCGACGTGCCGGTCCTGGCACCCTAACCACGCCCGGGGACATCGTCTGCACCCCGGGGCGGATCGGACACGTCTCGGGTGCCCGCCGTGGGGGCCCGGCCGGCACCCGCTCACGGTCTTGGACCTCGGGGTACAACGATGTAGGATTCAGGATTACATCGATGTACAAGTGCGCGGCCCCACCGTGGGGCCGCACCGTTCGACGACGAACACCGAGGAGCCGCACATGACCATCCGATGGTCACGCCGCATCGCCACCGTCACCGCCGCCTCGCTCGCGCTGCCGCTCACGGCCGCCGCCGCGGGGGCCGACCCCCGCACGCCGCCGGACCCGGCGCCGCCCACCTTCACCGACGTCGAGGTGCACGACCCCTCCCTGGTCACGACCGAGGCCGGGGAGCACTGGGTCTTCGGCTCGCACCTCGCGGCCGCGAAGACCGACGACTTCGTGCAGTGGGAGCAGACGGCGAACCACGTCACGCCGGACAACCCGTTGTTCGAGGACGTCACCACCGAGCTCGCCGAGACCTTCGAGTGGGCCGAGACCGACACGCTCTGGGCCGCGGACGTCCACCGCCTGGAGTCCGACGGCCGCTACTACATGTACTACAACGCCTGCGAGGGCAGCTCGCCCCGCAGCGCGCTCGGGGTCGCCGTGGCCGACGACGTCGACGGCCCGTACGAGGACCTCGGCATCATCCTGCGCTCCGGGCACCGGGAGGGCGAGGGCCCCGCCGAGGACGGCACCACCTACGACGCGCACGTCCACCCCAACGCCGTGGACCCCGACACCTTCTACGACGCCGAGGGCGACCTCTGGATGGTCTACGGGTCCTTCTCCGGCGGCATCTTCATCCTCGCCATGGACGAGGAGACCGGCCTGCCCGAGCCCGGCCAGGGCTACGGCACGCACCTCGTCGGCGGCAACCACAGCCGCATCGAGGGGCCGGCGATGATGTACGACCCCGACACCGAGTACTACTACCTCTTCACGTCCTTCGGCGGGCTGACCGCCGACGAGGGCTACAACATGCGCGTCATGCGCTCGACCAGCCCCGACGGGCCGTACGAGGACGCGGCCGGCGACCCGATGTCCGAGGTCCGCTCGGACCCCGACCTGCCGATCTTCGACGACGCCTCCATCGAGGGCGCCGGCACCAAGCTCATGGGCAACTACCTGTTCCAGCGCGAGGTCGGCGACCCGGGCGAGGGCATCGGTGACGGCCGGGTCTCCCCCGGGCACAACACCGTCCACCGCGACCCGGAGACCGGCCAGATGCTGCTGATCTTCCACAGCCGCTTCCCGCAGCAGGGCGAGCGGCACCAGGTGCGGGTGCGCGAGATGCGGATGAACGCCGACGGCTGGCCCGTCGTCGCGCCCTACCGGTACGCCGGCGGCCACGACGCGACGTCGTTCCTGCGCAAGCAGGTGGTCGGCGACTACCGGTTCGTCGTGCACGACAAGGCGATCACCCCCGAGATCCGCGAGGCGACCACCGTCACCCTCCACCAGGACGGCTCCGTCTCCGGCACCGTCGACGGCCGCTGGCGCCTGTCCGACCAGAACCGCCTGCACCTGCGGGTCGACGGCGCGGAGTACGACGGCGTGGTCTCGCGCGAGTGGGACCCCACCGGTCAGCGCTGGATCACCACCTTCAGCGTGGTCGGTGACCAGGGCGTCCCCCTGTGGGGCAGCGCGCTGGAGCCGATGACCGACCAGGAGATCGTCGACGCCGTCGTGGCGGACCTCGACCTGCCCACCGCGGACGCCGTCGTGGCGGACCTGGAGCTGCCGACCACCGGCACGCACGGCGCCACCGTCGCATGGACGTCGAGCGCCCCGGACGTCGTGGCCCCGACCGGAGAGGTCACCCGGCCCGGCGCGGACGACGGCGACGCGACCGTCACGCTGACCGCCGAGGTCACCAGCGGGGACGTCACCGCCACGACGACCTTCGCGGTCACGGTGCCGGCCGAGCCGGAACCCGGGCTCGTCGCCCGGTACGCGTTCGACGGCGACCTGGCCTCCACCGGCGACGCCGCGACCGGCACCGTCACCGGCACCCGCGTCGACACCACCGGCGGCCAGGTCTCCTACACCGACGGGGCGCACGGCCAGGGCCTCGTGCTCGACGGCAGCAGCGGGGTGCGCCTGCCCGACGGGCTGATCACCGGGCACGACTACTCGGTGAGCCTGTGGCTCGCACCGGAGGCCCGGACGCCGTTCACGACCGCTTTCTTCGGGGCCCGCGACACCACCAGCTGGACCAGCCTCCTGCCGCAGGCGGGCTGGGGCGAGGGCAACTCGCTGCTGTGGTCCGGGACCGACCCGTACTACGACGGCGACCTGGGCACCCGGCTGCCGCTCGGCGAGTGGTCGCACGTGGCCTACACGGTCGCCGCCGGGGAGGTCACGATCTACCTGGACGGCGAGGTCGTGCACACCGGGTCCGACTTCCCCGACGTGTTCACCACCGCCGACGGCGTCTTCGCCCTCGGCGTCAACTGGTGGGACGCCCCGTACCGGGGCGCGGTCGACGACCTCCAGGTCTACCTAGGGGCGCTGGACGCCGACCAGGTCGCGGCCGTCGGCGCCGGCGAGGTCGCGGAGCTCTGATCCCCGCACCGGTCCTCCGGGGCGCACCCGCGCGGGTGCGCCCCGGAGGCGCCGCGGGCCGGAAGCGCCGCGGGCCGGAGGCGCCGCGGGCCGGAGGCGCCGCACCGACGCCCGGCGGCCCCCCGCCGTGCACCGCGAGGTCACCCGGAGTCCACCCACCGGGTCTAGGGTCGTGGCGAGACACACGCGACGAAAGGTCACCTCGACGATGACCCTCACCCTCACGCTCGTCCGCCACGGGCAGACGACCCTCAACGCCCGCCGCCACCTGCAGGGCGCCTGCGACTCGCCGCTGACGCGGACGGGCCGTGCCGGTGTCCGGGTCACGGCCCAGCACCTGGCCGACCAGTCGTTCGACGCCGTCTACTCCTCCCCGCAGGGCCGGGCGGTCCAGACGGCCACGGAGATCCTCAAGCACCACCCCGACCAGCGGCTGCGCATCGACGAGGGCCTGCGCGAGCTGTCGTTCGGCAGCTTCGAACGGCGGCCCGAGCACATCCTCGACGCCGAGGTGCCATGGGCGGAGCTCGTCCCCGCGATGCTCGCGGGCTCCCACCCGGGGGTCGGCGGCGGGGAGTCCGGCGCCGACTTCATGGGCCGGGTGCGCGGCGCGTTCGGCCGCATCGTCGCCGAGCACGCGACGGCGCCCGCGGGTGCCTCGCACGGAGCGGATGCGCCGAACGCGGCGCACGTCCTCGTCGTCGGGCACGGGCTGACGCTCGCCGCCTACCTGTGGACCGTCGACCCGTCCGGGCTCACCGCGCTGCCGAACGCCTCCGTCTCGACCGTCGAGGTGTCCGACGGCGCAGCCCGCGTCGTGCGCGCGGGCGTCGACGTCGCGGGCCACGGCGCCGTGGCGGCGCGCCCCGCCCCGGCACCCGCGGCGGCCGCCGCACGCTGAGATCCGGTCGCGCACCGGCGTCGGACCCGGCGTGCGATCATCGCGGCATGCCTGCCGTCGCCCGGATCCGCCAGATCGCCGAGGAGGTCTGAGATGCGCGCCGTCGCCTACGACGCCTTCGGCGGTCCCGTCACCGTCCGTGAGCTGCCCGAGCCCGTCGCGCCCGACGGCGGCGTGGTGGTGCGCGTGCACGCCACGGGGCTGTGCCTGAGCGACTGGCACGGCTGGGCCGGCCACGACGGCGACATCACCACGTTTCCGCACGTGCCGGGTCACGAGCTGGCCGGCACGGTCGCCGCCGTCGGCGCCGGCGTGCGGCGGTGGAGGGTCGGCGACCGCGTCACCACGCCGTTCGTCTGCGGCTGCGGACGCTGCGCGTGGTGCCGGGCGGGCGACGCCCAGGTCTGCCCCGACCAGACCCAGCCCGGGTTCACCCACCACGGCTCCTGGGCCGAGCTCGTGGCCCTGCACGCGGCGGACACCAACCTCGTCGCGGTGCCCGACGACGTCACCGACGCCACCGCGGCAGCCCTCGGCTGCCGCTTCGCCACCGCGTTCCGCGCCGTGGCGCACCGCGCCCGCGTGCGCGCCGGCGAGCAGGTCACCGTCGTCGGGGCCGGCGGCGTCGGCCTGAGCGCCGTCATGGTCGCGGCCGCCCGCGGGGCCCGGGTGATCGCCGTCGACCGCGACCCCGCCGCGCTGGAGGCCGCTCGACGCGCCGGGGCCGAGCACACCCTCCTGACCGACGGCACCGACGGCACCGACGTCACCACCGCGATCCACGACCTGTCCGACGGCGGCACGCACGTCGCGCTCGACGCCGTCGGCTCGCCGGACACCTGCGCGACGGCGATCGGTGCGCTGCGTCGCCGGGGCCGGCACGTGCAGGTCGGCCTGCTGCCCGCCGTCGAGGGCCGCCCGCCGGTGGCGATGGACCGGGTCATCGCGCTCGAGCTGGACGTGCTGGGCTCGCACGGCATGTCCGCGGCCGACTACCCGGCGATGATGGGGCTCGTCGGCGACGGGACGCTGCGTCCGCAGGACCTCCTCGACGGCGTCGTGGACCTCGCGGCGGCGGCCGACCTGCTGCCGCGGATGCGCGAGCGCAGCACGGCGGGCATCACGGTCTGCGACCCGCGCCGCTGAGTCGGTGACGCAGGCCACGACCCGGCTCCCGGGCGCCGTGATCAGCGCCGGAGTAGACTGACCCCGGCCAGCAGCCGGCGGCCGGAACGCCGCCCGACGTCGAAGGAGGTACCGCGCATGACCCGCAGCGAGCCTCCCAGTAGTCCGAGCCGCGACTGACCCGGCTCCACACGACCTGCCCAGCGTCGGGCGGGTGATGCCGCTGTCCCCGAGCACCTCCGCCAGGACGAACTCGTCGTCAGTCGCGGGATCCAGCACGCAGACCACCGTTCCTGCACGCCTGGGAGTCCCCTCATGGCCTTCAGCTCCAACCGTTCGGTCCGTACCCGCCAGATGCTGGGCGCGCTGCGCCCGCGTCGACCCGGCACGCAGCAGGCGCCGGGATACCCGGAGAACGAGCCGACGCCCCCCACCCCGATCCGCCCGCGCTCGGCGATGGTGGCCGCCGCCGTCTACGACGACGAGGGCCACCGCAGCGCGAGCTTCACGCGGCTCGCCGACGCCTTCCGTGCCCTGCGCTCCACCCCGGGCGGCATGGCGTGGATCGGCCTCGAGCGCCCGGACGAGCACGAGCTCGCCGCACTGGCCCGCGAGTTCGACCTGCACCCGCTGGCGATCGAGGACGCGATCCAGGCGCACCAGCGCCCCAAGATCGAGCGCTACGGCGAGACGCTGTTCGTCGTGCTGCACGCCGCGCGCTACCTGGACTCGATCGAGGAGGTGGAGTTCTCCGAGCTCCACCTGTTCGTCGGCCCCGACTTCGTGGTCTCGGTGCGGCACGGGGACTCCCCCGACCTCAGCGCCGTGCGCGCGCGGCTGGAGTCGACGCCGCAGATGCTCGCCCGCGGCCCCGAGGCCGCGCTGTACGCGATCATGGACCGCGTCGTGGACGACTACGCACCCGTCGTCTCCGGCCTGGACTACGACATCGACCAGATCGAGGGCGAGGTCTTCTCCGGCGACGCCCACGTCTCGCGGCGCATCTACGAGCTGTCCCGCGAGGTCGTCGACTTCCAGCGCGCGGTCCGCCCGCTGCAGAACGTCTGCCTGTCCCTGGCCAAGGGCGCCGAGAAGTACGGCGTCGACTCCGAGCTCCAGGCCTACCTGCGCGACGTCGCCGACCACCTCATCGAGGTCGCCGAGTCCGTGGAGACCTACCGTGTCGCGCTGCGCGACATCCTCACGGTGAACGCCACCCTCGTGGCCCAGCGGCAGAACGAGGAGATGACGCACCTGACCGAGGTGTCCATCAAGCAGGGCGAGGAGGTCAAGAAGATCTCCGGCTGGGCGGCCATCCTGTTCGCCCCGACCCTCGTCGGCACGGTCTACGGCATGAACTTCGACGTGATGCCCGAGCTGCACTGGGCCTGGGGCTACCCGGTGGCGCTCGTGCTCATGGTCGGCGTCTCCGTCAGCCTGTTCGCCGTCTTCCGCTGGAAGAAGTGGATCTGACCCTCGTCGTCAGGCGTCCAGCCAGCCGTGCCGCCGGGCGACCTGCTCGACGGCGGTGCGCACCGCCAGCACCTGGCGTGCGGTGAGGTCCCCGACCGCCGCGAGCAGCTTCTCGGTGACCTCGGTGCGCAGCTCGGCGGCCGAGAGCACGTCCGCGTAGCCGTCGTGGTGCCCCTCCGGCGCGGACGACGGCGGCGCGGCGTGCTCGCGCGACGGGCCGCCGCCCATCGCCGCCTGCACCGCCTCGGCCACCGGGGAGGAGATCAGCGAGGCGCTCAGCGCGCGCGGCCCCCGCTCGCCCATCTCGTGGGTGAAATCCACGACCGTGCCGACCGCCAGGAGCGACTTGTCGAAGTCGAGGTCGTTCACGTGGAGGAACACGTCCTCGTCGAGCTCGTCCGCCGCGACGAAGGCGTATCCCTTGACCGCGTCGTACCGCACCACGTCACCACGCACCGCGCACCGTCCCTGTGTCGTCGGGCAGCCTCTGACCGCAGCATAACCACGCGGGCCGCGACTTGACGGGCGAAGTGCCGTCCCACGCCGCTAGGGTCGCCCCGTGACGTCGACACCCGCGACCCCGGCCAGCAGCACCCGTCCCCCGCACGATCCGCACCCACCGACCCCCGGGACGACCGGGCTGTCCCCGGCGGCGCGCACCCTGCTCGCCCTGGCCTGCGGCGTGCTGGTGCTCGCGGGCATGGCCGCGGCGGCCGAGGTGCTGGCACCGCTGTTCCTGGCGGCTGTCATCGTGATCATCTGCCACCCGGTCCGGTTCCCGCTGCTGGCGCGGGGATGGCCGAGCTGGCTGGCCACCACGACCGTCATCCTGGTCGCCTACCTCATCCTGGCGGCCCTGGTGGGCATGCTCGTCTGGTCCGGGTTCCGGTTCGCGGCGCTGGTACGGGAGTTCCTCCCCCAGCTCAGCGAGTCCGTGGCGCAGATCCAGGGGCAGCTCGCCGCCGCGGGGCTCGACACCCAGATCGCCGAGGCCGTCACGGGGTGGTTCCAGCCGTCCAACATCCTGGCGCTCGCGGGCGGCGTCAGCTCGGTCGCGCTGGGCATCGGCACGGCGTTCTTCTTCGTCCTGGCCTACGCCGTGTTCATGGCGGCCGACACCGGTCGCTACTCCACGGCGTCGCAGCACTTCGGCGTCTCGCGGGCGGGGGCGATCGACCGCGCCACCCGGTTCAGCAGCGGGGTGCGGCGGTACTACGTCGTCAACGCGTCCTTCGGCGCCGTCGTGGCGGTCGTGGACGGCGTCGCGCTGTGGCTCCTCAACGTCCCCGGCGCCGCCATCTGGGCGATCCTGGCGTTCGTCACCAACTTCGTGCCGAACATCGGGTTCATCCTCGGCCTGGTGCCGCCCGCCATCATGGCCTTCGTCGTCGGCGGCTGGCAGCTCGCGCTGGCGGTGGTCGCGGTCTACTGCGTGGTCAACGTGGTGCTGCAGGTGTTCGTCCAGCCGAAGTTCGTCTCGGACGCCGTGTCGCTGTCGCTGACGCTCAGCTTCGTCTCGGTCGTCTTCTGGACCTTCGTCATCGGCCCGCTCGGCGCGATCCTCTCCATCCCGCTGACGCTGCTCGTGCGGGCGCTGCTGCTGGAGGGCGACCCGCGCAACGCGTGGTTGCGGTGGCTGTCGGGAGACGACGTCGAGCCCGCCGAGGAGGACTCGCACGCCCGGGACGCCGTCGGCCGCCGGGAAGCCGACCACGACGAGGAGCCGACGGCGGACGGCGGCCTCGACGGCGAGCCGGCCGGCGAGCACGGTCGCTGACCGACCGGGATCGTCGGCCCCGGTGCGTCCCGGGGCCGACGGCCCGCTCGCGGGCGCTCAGGTCTCGTCGCGCACGAACCGCACGATCTGGTCGGCCATCGCGCCGACGTCCCAGGTGTGATCGGCGCCGGCGACCTCCCGCTCGGTGCCGCGGGTCACGGCACCGGCGATGCGTCGCGCTGCGACAGGCATCTCGTCGAAGGTGCTCGTGCCGTAGGTCGCCAGGACGGGTACCGCCAGCTCACGCAGCAGGTCGGCCTCGATGAGGTCGGTGGCACGCACCAGCGCCTGACCGTCCGCACGCTGGCTGATCGAGGTGCGGGCGATCTGCTCGAAGTCCGGCGAGGCACGCAGCCCCTCCAGCCACTCGGCCGGCATGTCCTTCATGTACTGCTCGAGGGCGCCGACGTAGTCCTCGGCGTCGAGCCGTTGCTCGAACTCGGTGATCCACGCGACCGTGTCCTCCGCGGACCGCGCGAGCGGTGCCTCCCACAGCACGAGTCCGGACACCGGCAGCTCCGCGTCCGCGGCGCACAGGGCCAGCGCAGCGCCTGAGGAGTGACCGACCAGCACCGCCGGGGCACCGGCCGCGTCGATCACGGCGTGCAGGGCGGACAGCTCGCGATCGAGGTCGAGCACGCCGTCGGCCGGGCTGTCGCCCCGCCCGAGCCGGTCGTAGACGACTGCCGTGAGGCCTTGCTGCGCGCAGCGCGCGGCCGTCTCGGTCGTCACCGGGTCGACGGCCCGGAACGGGCCCGCCCCCGCGACGAACACCACCGCGGGTCCCTCGCCGTCGCGGTCGAACCCGACCCGGTCTCCGGCCACGCTCGTCACGTGGTGGGTCATCTCCGTCTCCTTCCCGCCGGGTGATCGACCCGGTCGCCACGGCTATATTGCAGCACCATGAGCTCCCCGACGACTTCACACCCCGCCGTCGAGCAGGTCCGTGCCGCGTTGGTCGAGGCCGGAGCCACGGACGCGGCGCGCGGGATCCGCTGGTTCGACGACGCCGTGACCACCGCCGCGGCGGCGGCCGACGCCCTGGGCGTCGAGGTCGCCGCGATCGCCAACTCGCTCGTCTTCACCCTCGACGACACCCCGCTGCTGGTGCTGACCTCCGGCGCGCACCGCGTCGACACCGCTTTCCTCGGCGACCGCCTCGGCGGTCGTGTCGGGCGCGCGTCCAAGGAGGTCGTCAAGGAGGCGACCGGACAGGTGATCGGCGGCGTGGCGCCGGTGGGGCACCCCGCTCCGGTGCGCACCGTGGTGGACACCGCCCTGGCCGACCTCGACGTCGTCTGGGCGGCCGCCGGGCACGCCCGGACGGTGTTCCCCACGACCTTCGACGAGCTGGTGCGCCTCACCGGCGGCGAGCCGTCGCCCGTCACGCCGGACTGACCGCCGGACCTCCGCAGAGAGTTCGGTCCTCCGGAACGGGTTCGGTCCGTTGTCCGACCGAACCCGTTCCTGACGACCGACGCCACGCCTAGCGGCTCGCGCGACCGTCCGCGACACCCCGCGCGTAGGCCTCGGCGGTGCCTTCGCGGAACAGGTCGTCGGGCCCCGTCCGCACCAGGACCCGGGCACCCGGGCCGTCGCCGTCCGGCCCGGTCCCCCCGCGCACGAACCGGGACAGCCCGCGCGCCACCGCCACGGCCCGGCCGGAGGCCTTGCCGCGCACCAGCTCCGAGGCCGCGGCGATCTCGTCGGCCACCGCGGTCACCGTGACCGAGATCGGCCGCCCGTGCGAGTCCACGCCGCCGCGCAGGTCGTCGACCACGCGCAGCCCGGCGGCGCCGATCGCGACGTCGGTCACGCCGTCGCGCCACGGGCGGCCCGCGGTGTCGGTGACGACGACGCCGAGCCGGTCGAGACCGAACCGGTCCCGCAGCGCCGCCCGCACCGAGCGCGCGGTGGCGTCCGGGTCCTCGGGCAGCAGCAGCACGGTGCCGTCCGGCGTGTTCGAGGCGTCCACCCCGGCCGCGGCCATCACGAGACCGAGCCGGTTCTCCACGATGCGCAGGGGCGGGAGCCCGTCGGGTCGCTCGCGGGTGGCCACGACCCGCACGGTCTCGTCGGTGATCGCCTGCTCGCGGTCGGTGGCGCGCACGACGCGGCCCTCGGCCTTGGACACGATCTTGGAGGTCACCACGACGACGTCGCCCTCGGCGAGCGGGTCGCCGGAACCCTCCGCGTCGCGGGCGAGCAGGTCGCCGACCAGCGCCGCGAGGTCGTCGCCGGGACGGACCTCCCCCAGCCCGGCCGGCGCCCACAGCGTCAGGCGGGCACCGTCGAGGACAGCCGTCACCGGACCAGCTTCGGCAGCACCTCGCGGCCGAAGACCTCGATCCACTCCTTCTGGTTCCGGCCCACGTTGTGCAGGTAGATGCGGTCGAAGCCGAGGTCGACGTACTGCTGGATGGCCTCGCGGTGCTTGTCGGGGTCCGCGGAGACCACCATCCGACCGGAGAAGTCCTCCGGGCGGACGAGCTTGGCCATCTGGGCGAAGTCGTGCGGCGAGCGGATGTCGGCCTTGGGGAACTTCATGCCGCCGTTCGGCCACTCGGTCATGGCGTTGGCCATGGCCTCCTCGTCGGTCTCGGCCCAGGACATGTGCACCTGGAGGACCTTCGGCATCGTCGAGGCGTCCCGGCCGGACTCCTTGACGCCGGCCTCGAACCGTCCGAACAGCATCTCGATCTTCTCCAGCGGCGCCCCGACGGTGATGAGGCCGTCGGCGTGCTTGCCGGCCCGCTTGGCCGTGATCGGCCCGGCGGTGGCCACGAGGATCTCCGGCGGGACCTCGGGCATGGTCCACAGCCGGGTGGACTCCATCTTGTAGAACTGCCCGGAGTGCTTGACGTCCTTGCCGTCGACACCGGAGGCGAAGAGCTTCTTGATGATGTCGATGGCCTCGAACATGCGGTTGATCCGCTCGGGCGCCTCGGGCCAGTAGCCGGCCGTGACGTGCTCGTTGAGCGCCTCGCCCGAACCCAGGCCGAGCCAGTGCCGGCCCGGGTACATCGCGGCGAGGGTCGCCGAGGCCTGCGCCACCATCGCCGGGTGGAACCGGAAGGAGGGGCACGTCACGCCGGGGCCGATGTCCCCGCGGGTGCGCTCGCCCAAAGCGGTCAGCACGTTCCAGACGAACGCGGCCTCCCCCTGCTGCGGCACCCACGGCTGGAAGTGGTCGGCGGCCATGACGCCGTCGAAGCCGTGCTCCTCGGCGTAGGCGGAGTAGTCGACCACGTCGGTCGGGTGGAACTGCTCGAGCATCGCGGCGTAGCCGACGGTGAGGTCCTTCGAAGCTGCCATGTCCCGACCCTACGCCGCCCTCAGGCGAGGTCCTTCGCGAAGAAGTGCGTGGCGTGCGGGTTGTCGTTGTACCGCTCGACCTGCCGGTAGCCGGCCCGCTCGTACATCGCGATCGCCTCGGTGAGCACGGCGTTCGTGTCGAGGTGGACGACGGCGTGCCCGAGCTCGCGCGCGAGCTCCTCCAGGCGGCGCAGCAGCCGGGACCCGAGCCCGGCGCCGCGCCAGGCGTCGTCGACCCACATCCGCTTGATCTCCGCGCCGTCGCCGGCGAGCGCCTGGACCCCGCCGCATGCGACGGGTGCGCCCGCGGAGGTGGCGACGACGAACGCGCCGTGCGGCGGGGCGAGCCGTCCGGCGTCGGCGGCGAGCTCGGCCTCGACGTCGAACGTGCCCGCGCCCCCGATCCGTGTCCCGACCTCCGTGAGGTAGGCGGCGACGGCGCGCCGCGCGAGGGGCGTGGTCGGCTCCATCGTCTCCAGATCGACGGTGGCGGCGCGCACGAGCAGGTCGGCCTCGGCCAGCGCCGCGGACAACCGGGCGCGCTGACGCTCGGTGAGCGGGTCGACGAGGCGGTGGGCACGCTCGGCGGAGCGCCGCTCGAGCTCGTC
Organism: Isoptericola haloaureus; assembly: GCF_036689775.1. NCBI lineage: Bacteria > Bacillati > Actinomycetota > Actinomycetes > Micrococcales > Promicromonosporaceae > Isoptericola > Isoptericola haloaureus. The sequence continues at coordinate 501,756 of NZ_JBAGLP010000116.1, forward strand.
CCAGGTCCGGCGGCCGGCGTCCGTCAGGGCCACGCGGCGCCGACGCCGGTCGACCGGGTCGGGTCCGAGCGCGACGAGACCGTCGTCCTCCAGCCGGCGCAGCAACCGGCTCAGGTACCCCGAGTCGAGCCCGAGGCGTGCGCGCAACGACCGGGTCGTGCCCGGTTCGACGCCGATCTCGTAGAGCAGCCGGGCGGTGCCGAGCGGCATCCCCAGCCCGAGGAAGGACTCCTCCAGCGCACCGACCCGCTGGGTGTAGCCGCGGTTGAACCGGCGCAGGACGTCGACAGGATCCGTCACGCTCATTTCGCTGACTTTAGTCAGAGAATTGAGCTCGGCGCCAGCCCGGCCGCCGGGACGTTCACGTGGTGAAAGCGCGTCCGCCCCTCCCGGGGGATCTGGGACAATGAGGCACCATGAGCGACTTCCCGAACCCCGGGGCGCCGACCGCGCCCGAGCAGACCTCCGCAGCGACCTCCACGTCCGGCCCCGTAGCCGACGACGTCGTGCGCGCGGTGGTCCGGGAGGTACCGGACAGGGTCAGCACCGACGGCCTCGAGGAGAAGTTCGACGAGCGCTGGGCCGCCGAGCGCACGTTCGCCTTCGACCGCTCCGCCACCCGCGAGCAGGTCTACTCCATCGACACCCCGCCGCCGACCGTCTCCGGCTCGCTGCACGTGGGTCACGTGTTCAGCTACACCCACACCGACGTCGTCGCGCGCTTCCAGCGCATGCGGGGCAAGGAAGTCTTCTACCCGATGGGCTGGGACGACAACGGCCTGCCCACCGAGCGTCGCGTGCAGAACTACTACGGCGTGCGCTGCGACCCGTCGCTGCCGTACGACCCGGACTTCGTTCCCCCGCACCAGGGCACCGAGGGCAAGAAGGTCAAGCCCGGCGACCAGGTGCCGATCAGCCGCCGCAACTTCATCGAGCTGTGCGAGGAGCTGACCGCCGACGACGAGCGCCAGTTCGAGGAGCTGTGGCGCCGGCTCGGGCTGTCCGTGGACTGGTCGCAGACCTACCAGACCATCGACGCCACCTCGCGCGCCGCCTCCCAGCGCGCCTTCCTGCGCAACCTGCAGCGCGGCGAGGCCTACCAGGCCGAGGCCCCGGGACTGTGGGACGTCACCTTCCAGACGGCCGTCGCCCAGGCCGAGCTCGAGGCCCGCGAGTACCCCGGCCACTACCACCGCGTCGCGTTCCACCGTGCCGGCGACGGCGCGACCGGTGAGCCGGTGTACATCGAGACCACGCGCCCCGAGCTCGTGCCGTCCGTCGTGGCCCTCATCGCCCACCCGGACGACGAGCGCTACCAGCACCTGTTCGGCACCACCGTGACCTCGCCCCTGTTCGGCGTCGAGGTGCCGGTGCTCGCCCACCACGCCGCCGCCATGGACAAGGGCGCCGGCATCGCCATGTGCTGCACCTTCGGCGACCTCACCGACGTGCAGTGGTGGCGCGAGCTGCAGCTGCCCACGCGCTCCGTCATCGGCCGCGACGGCCGCCTGACCCGCGAGACCCCCGAGTGGATCGCGGGCGGCCCCGGCGCCGACCTGTACGCCGAGGGCCTCGCCGGCAAGACCGCGTTCAGCGCCCGCACCGCCGTCGTCGACGCGCTGCGCGAGTCCGGTGACCTGGACGGCGAGCCCTCGCCCACCCAGCGCATGACGAACTTCTACGAGAAGGGCGACAAGCCCCTCGAGATCGTCACCTCCCGCCAGTGGTACATCCGCAACGGGGGCCGCGCCTGGGAGCAGCGCGACCTGAAGGCCGAGCTGCTCGCGCGCGGCAAGGAGCTCGACTTCCACCCCGACTTCATGCGGGTGCGCTACGAGAACTGGGTCAACGGCCTCAACGGCGACTGGCTCATCTCCCGCCAGCGGTTCTTCGGCGTGGCCGTGCCGGTCTGGTACGGGCTCGACGAGCACGGCGAGGTGGACTACGACCGCCTCATCACGCCGTCCGAGGCCGAGCTGCCCGTGGACCCGACGTCGCAGGCGCCCGCGGGCTACACCGAGGACCAGCGCGGCGAGCCCGGCGGGTTCGTCGGCGACAACGACGTCATGGACACCTGGGCGACGTCGTCGCTGAGCCCCCTGATCGTCTCCGGCTGGGAGCGCGACGCCGACCTGTTCGACCGCGTCTACCCCATGGACCTGCGTCCGCAGGGCCAGGACATCATCCGCACCTGGCTGTTCTCCTCCGTGGTGCGCTCGCACCTGGAGTGCGGCGTGCTGCCGTGGAAGAACGCGGCCATCAGCGGCTGGATCCTCGACCCCGACCGCAAGAAGATGTCCAAGTCCAAGGGCAACGTCGTCACGCCGATGGACCTGCTCACCGAGCACGGGTCCGACGCCGTGCGCTACTGGGCGGCAGCGGCCCGCCTGGGCACGGACGCGGCCTTCGAGGTCGGCCAGATGAAGATCGGTCGCCGGCTGGCGATCAAGGTCCTCAACGCCTCCAAGTTCGCCCTGACCTTCGGCGTGGACCCTGAGTCCGGCGCCGGCGAGATCGTGCTCGACCCCGCCGCCGTCACCGTCGACCTGGACCGCGCCATGCTGGCCGGGCTGGCCGACGTCGTCGACCAGGCGACCGCCGCGCTCGAGTCGTACGACCACACGCGCGCCCTGGAGATCACCGAGTCCTACTTCTGGGCGTTCTGCGACGACTACCTCGAGCTCGTCAAGGACCGCGCCTACGGCGCCGGGTCCGAAGCTGCCGAGGTCTCGGCCGCGACGCTCTCGGCCCGCACCGCCCTGGCGATCGCCCTGGACGCGATGCTGCGGCTGCTGGCCCCGTTCATCCCGTTCGCCACCGAGGAGGTCTGGTCCTGGTGGCGCACCGGGTCCGTCCACCGGGCCCCGTGGCCGACGGCGCAGCCGCTGCGGGACGCGTCCGCCGACGTCGACCCGACCGGCCTCACCGCGGCCGGCCACGCCCTGGCCGCGCTGCGCAAGCTGAAGTCGGCCGCCAAGGTCTCCATGAAGACCCCGGTCCTGTCCGGCACCGTCGCGGTCCCGGCGCACCTGCTGCCGGGCGTCGAGTCCGCCATGGTGGACCTGCGCGGCGCGGGCCGTGTCACCGGCCCCCTGGAGCTCGTGGAGGCGACCGACGGCCAGGGCGACCCCGACGTCCAGGGCGGGATCGTCGTCGTCGAGCACGAGCTGGGTGAGCCGCCGGCCAAGAAGCCGCGCGGCTGACACCGCCCCGACCCGGCGACGGGGAGGGTCGCGGCACGATCGCGTTCACGGGCGCTGCGCGCCCTGCACTTCGCGATGGACGATCGTGCCGCGACCCTCCCCGTCGCCTTTCTCGTGCCTCGTCCTAGTGAGCCGCCGAGACACGACCGTCGTCGCCGCTCATGGTGGCGGCCGACTCGTGCGGTGTCCCGCCGTCGTGCCAGCGCAGCGTGGCCCCGACACCGTCCCGGAGCTCGACCGAGCCCTCCGGGGCGAAGACGAGCCCGGCGTCCTGCCCGATGGCGGCACGCAGCAGCGCGGTCGCGGCCGGCAGCTCCTCGAGCTCGCCGACGCCCTCGAGCTCGGCCCGCGAGGCGGCGATGTGCATCGGGTCGGGCCCGATGAACAGCTGGAAGCCGTTGAGCAGACCGCCCAGTCCGGGCTCCTCGACCGAGCCGTCGACCCAGGCGTGCAGGGCACGGGCCGCGTCGTCGGCCAGCTCCTCGGAGAGCACCAGCTGCTTGACCTGGCCGCGCGCCAGGACCTGGGCGACGTCCCCGATGCTGGTCACGGCCCCCGCCTCGCGGCCGAGCCCCTCGCGCAGCTCCGCCAGGACCTGCTCGCGACGGCGTTCGCGGAACGAGTCGAGAGCGTCCGCGACGGTCTCCGCGAAGGGACCCACGTGCACGCCGTCGTCGCGACCCCCGCCGGGCACCTCCACGGTGACCTGGGCGGCCTGCTGGCCGAGCGCGTCCCGCACCATGTGCACGGCCCGCACGTCGCCGGTGATCAGCACGATCTCCGGGCGGCGTTCGGCTACGCGCCGGTCGATCTCGCCGGCCACCGCCTCGGCGTTGCGGTGCCACGAGTCCTCGGCGCGCGACTCGATGACCGACCGCTTGGTCGACGTGCTGGACGTCTTGGAGATCTCGTCGTCCGGCCCCTCGAAGGTGTCCTTCTCGCCGGCGGGACGCCCGTCGGAGCCCACCGCGAAGAAGTCGGCACCCGAGCGGTCGATGGCCACGCAGAGCGCGTCGACCTCCTCGTCGGCCGACCGTGCCGCCTGCAGCAGGCTCGGGACGCGGTGCCAGACCCCCGCCATCACCGGCGGCGGCTCGCGCAGGACCCGGTCGACCAGCACCCCCTCGTCGTCGGCGATGAGCACTCGGCCGTGCGGGCCGTGCACCCACGTCGGGCGGTCCACGGAGGCGTCCAGGTCGCTCAGGACGGTGTCCGTGGCGCCCTGCTTGGCGAGCGAGCGGCGCACGGAACGCCACCGGTTCGCCACATCCTTGTCGCCGGCCTCGACCGATCGCGTCGCGTCCAGGTAGACCGTCGCGAACGGGCCGGGGTGTCCGACCAAGGGCTTGAGCCAATCGATCTTCATGCAGATCTCCCTCGCGTCCGTCGGCTGTGAACCTCCAGCGTGCGACGGATCGCCGGTCGGCGCATCCCCGCTGGGCACAGGGTCGCGCGACCTCGGAGGACGCGGCGCCGCCCGGTGGCCGGGACCACCGGTGCGGACCGTGTCAGCGGCTCAGAAGCCGGAACCCCTTCAACTGTAGGTGTCCAGCGGGGGCACGTCCTCGGCCCGTCCGGCCGCGGCGTGCTCGGCGGCGATCCGCTCGTGGCGGCGGATGACCTCGGAGACGATGAAGTGACGGAACTGCTCGGCGAACTCCGGGTCCAGCCCGGCACCGGAGGCGATCGCCTTGAGCCGGTCGATCTGCTGGCGGTCCCGCTGGGGGTCCGCCGGCGGCAGGCCCTCGGTCGCCTTCAGCTCGCCCACGCGCTGCGTGGCGCGGAACCGCTCGGCCAGCAGGTGCACCAGCGCGGCGTCGATGTTGTCGATCGTGCTGCGCAGCCCGAGGATCTCGGTCGGCAGCGCCCGACCGGTCTCGGGCACGGGTGCTTCGTCGAAGGGCTCAGCCATGCCCACGATCCTACGGTCGGCACGCGCGGTGCGGGCGCCCGCCCGCCATGTGGCCGCCCGCCGACCATGCCAGGCGGCGCACCCGTCGTCGGGCCGGGCGGGACGTCAGGCGGACTTGCGGTTGCGCACCGGTCCCGAGGACCGCGGCACGATCGTCGGGTTGACGTTCTCCTCGACGACCTCGCGGCTGATGACCACGCCCTCGACGTCGTCACGGCTCGGCACGTCGAACATCACCTGCTGCAGGACCTCCTCCATGATGGCCCGCAGCCCGCGGGCACCGGTCCCCCGCAGCAGCGCCTGCTCGGCGATCGCCTCGACCGCGTCGTCGGCGAACTCCAGGCGCACGCCGTCGATCTCGAACATGCGCTGGTACTGCTTGACCAGAGCGTTGCGCGGCTCGGTGAGGATGCGCACGAGCGCGTCGCGGTCCAGCGGCGAGACGGAGGCGATGACGGGCAGGCGGCCGATGAACTCGGGAATGAGGCCGAACTTGTGCAGGTCCTCGGGGCGCACCTCGGAGAAGAGGTCCACGTCGGTGGTGGACTCCATCGGGGCGGAGAAGCCGATGCCGCGCTGACGGGCGCGGGAGGCGATGATGTCGTCCAGCCCGGCGAACGCCCCGGCGACCACGAACAGCACGTTCGAGGTGTCGATCTGGATGAACTCCTGGTGCGGGTGCTTGCGCCCGCCCTGCGGCGGCACCGACGCGCTGGTGCCCTCGATGATCTTCAGCAGGGCCTGCTGGACACCCTCGCCGGAGACGTCACGTGTGATCGACGGGTTCTCGGCCTTGCGGGCCACCTTGTCGATCTCGTCGATGTAGATGATGCCCGTCTCGGCCTTCTTGACGTCGTAGTCCGCGGCCTGGATCAGCTTGAGCAGGATGTTCTCGACGTCCTCGCCCACGTAGCCGGCCTCCGTCAGCGCCGTCGCGTCGGCGATGGCGAACGGGACGTTGAGCATCTTGGCCAGCGTCTGCGCCAGGTAGGTCTTGCCGGTCCCGGTGGGCCCGATCAGCAGGATGTTGGACTTGGCGATCTCCACCGAGTCCTCGTCGTCCTTGGACGGCGGGGGCGCCTGGACCCGCTTGTAGTGGTTGTAGACCGCGACGGCGAGCGCGCGCTTCGCGGGGTCCTGACCGATGACGTACTGCTCGAGGAAGTCGAAGATCTCCCGCGGCTTGGGCAGCTCGGTCAGCCCCAGCTCCGTCGTCTCACCGAGCTCTTCCTCGATGATCTCGTTGCACAGGTCGATGCACTCGTCGCAGATGTATACGCCGGGCCCAGCGATCAGCTTCTTGACCTGCTTCTGCGACTTCCCGCAGAAGGAGCACTTGAGCAGGTCTGCACCGTCACCGATTCGAGCCACCGCGGGCCTCCTTGTCTCGTGCGCGTCCTTCGACCATTCCACACCACACCGGCCCCGTTGTCAGCAGAGACGGCCCGGTGTGGCGCGACCCGGGTGCCGACCTCGTGGTCGGCACCCGGGTCGCGCGCGATGTCGTCACCGGTGGTCCCGGGGCTCTCAGGCTCGGATCTGACCCGGCTTGCGGGACTCGAGCACCTGGTCGACCAGGCCGTAGTCCTTGGCCTCGGCGGCCGTGAGGATCTTGTCGCGCTCGATGTCGTCGCGGATCTCCTCGACGTCCTTGCCGGTGTGCCGGGCCAGCGTCTCCTCGAGCCACTCGCGCATCCGGATGAGCTCGTTGGCGTGGATCTCGATGTCGGAGGCCTGGGCGTAGCCGCCGCCCTCCATCGCCGGCTGGTGGATCAGCACGCGGGCGTTCGGCAGCGCCAGGCGCTTGCCGGGCTGACCCGCGGCCAGCAGCACGGACGCGGCCGAGGCCGCCTGCCCGAGGCAGACCGTCTGGATCTGCGGCTTGATGAACTGCATCGTGTCGTAGAGCGCGGTCATCGCGGTGAACGACCCGCCCGGGGAGTTGATGTAGATCATCACGTCGCGGTCGGGGTCCTGGGACTCCAGGACGAGCAGCTGGGCCATGATGTCGTCGGCCGACGCGTCGTCGACCTGGACGCCCATGAAGATGATGCGGTCCTCGAACAGCTTCGTGTACGGGTCCTGGCGCTTGAAGCCGTACGGCGTGCGCTCCTCGAACTGCGGGAGCACGTAGCGCGACGACGGGGCGCCGTGCGGCAGCGCGATCCCGCCCGGGCGGGCGGCGTCGCCGGCGAGACGCTCGGCCCGCATCGCGAACTGGTACTCGGCGGAGTGGCTCATGGTTCTCCTCGGTGGGAAGTCGTCAGGGGTCTCGATCGACCGGGGTGGGGTCAGCTGGCGGTCGTGCCGCCGCCCCCGGACACCGAGGCAGCGTTGGCGACGACCCGGTCGACGAAGCCGTACTCGAGGGCCTCGTCCGCCGTGAACCAGCTGTCGCGGTCGTTGTCCTTGAGGATCTTCTCGAGCGGCTGGCCGGTCTGCTCGGCCGTGAGCTCCGCGAGCACCTTCTTCATGTGCATGATCAGCTGGGCGCCGATCCGCACGTCGGTGGCCGTGCCGCCGACGCCACCGGAGGGCTGGTGCATCAGGACCCGCGCGTGCGGGGTGATGTAGCGCTTGCCCTTGGCACCCGAGGACAGCAGGAACTGCCCCATCGAGGCGGCCATGCCCATCGCGACCGTGGCGACGTCCGGCTGGATGAACTGCATGGTGTCGTAGATCGCCATGCCGGCCGTGATCGAGCCGCCCGGGGAGTTGATGTAGAGGTAGATGTCCTTGTCCGGGTCCTCCGCCGCGAGCAGCATCATCTGCGCGCAGATGGCGTTCGCGTTGTCGTCGCGCACCTCCGAGCCCAGCCAGATGATGCGCTCCTTGAGGAGCCGGTTGTAGATGGAGTCGTTGAGGCCGAAGCCCGGGCCGTCGGCGCGGGCCTCAGGTGCCGCTGAGCCCATCTGCAGCAGGTCGTTCACGTCCGTCTCCTTCGCTTCGCTGTCGCTCGACCCTAACGTGCAGGGCGTGCCCGCCGAGTCCCCGGAGCGCCCTGTTTCGCTGCAGGCGCACAGCGGCACGTCGCCGGGGACGACGACGGCCCGCACCCTCCGGGTGGAGGATGCGGGCCGTCGTCGTGCGGCGGTGGCGTCAGGCCTTGCCGGTCTCCTCGGCGGAGTCGCCGGACTCCGCGGAGTCCGGGGTGTCCGCCGACTCGGCCGACTCGCCGGACTCGGCGTCGGCGATCTCCGACTGCGCGGCCTCGGTGGCGGCGGCCGCGGCCTCGTCGTCCTCCTCGGACCCGATGAACTCGGTCAGGTCGACGACGTTGCCGTCCGCGTCCTTGACCTCGATGTCGCGCAGGGCCACGGCGAGCGCCTTGGACCGCGCGACCTCGCCGACCATGGCCGGGATCTGGCCCGACTGGTCGAGGGTCTGGATGAACTGCTGCGGCTCCATGCCGTACTGCTGGGAGGCCTGGACCAGGTACTCGATGAGCTCGCCCTGGCCGACCTGCACCTCGAGCTTCTCGGCGAGGGTGTCGAGCAGGATCTGGTTCGTGATCGCCTTGGTGGCGTCCGCGGTGACCTCGGTGCGGTGCTCGTCGTCCTCGAGACGACCCTCCTGCTCGAGGTGGCGGTGCACCTCGGCCTCGACGACGCCGGACGGCACCGGCACCTCGACGGCCTCGAGCAGCTTCTCCAGCAGGGCGTCGCGCGCGGCGACGGCCTGGTCGGAGGACTTGGAGGAGGCGACCTGCTGGCGCAGGTCGGCCTTGAGCTCCTCGAGGGTGTCGAACTCCGAGGCCATCTGGGCGAAGTCGTCGTCCGCCTCGGGCAGCTCGCGCTCCTTGACGGAGGTGGCGGTCACCGTGACCGTCGCCTCGGCGCCCTCGTGCTCCCCACCGGCGAGGTTGGTGGTGAAGGTGGTGGTCTCGTCCGCGGACAGACCGGTCAGCGCCTCGTCCAGACCCTCGAGCATGTTGCCCGCGCCGATCTGGTAGGAGACGCCGGAGACGGAGTCGACCTCGTCCTCGCCGACCATGGCCTTGAGGTCGATGACGACGTAGTCGCCCTCGACGGCCGGGCGGTCGACGCCCACGAGGATGCCGAACCGCTCGCGCAGCGAGTCGAGACGCTCGGCGACGTCCTCGTCGGAGACCTCGGTGGACTCCACGGTGAGCTCGATGGCGGACAGCTCGGGCAGCTCGAGCTCCGGGCGGACCTCGACCTGCGCGACGAACTCCAGCTGGCCCTCGCCGGCCTTCTCCGGGATGCCGGTGACCTCGACCTCGGGCTGGCCCAGCGGGCGCAGCTCCTCGGCGCTCACGGCGTCGCGGTAGAAGCCGGACAGGCCCTCGTTCACGGCGTGCTCGATGACGGCACCCCAGCCGATGCGCTGGTCGATGATGCGCGGGGGGACCTTGCCCTTGCGGAAGCCGGGGATGTTCACCTGCTCCGCGATGTGCTTGTAGGCGTGGTCGATGCTCGGCTTGAGCTCGTCGTACTCCACCTCGACGGTCAGCTTGACCTTGGTGGGCTCCAGGGTCTCGACGGCGCTCTTCACTTCGATGGTCTCCAACGTGTCGGGTGCGTGCGCGCGCGTCTTGCCGGAGCGGGCCGGCGCGGGATGGTGCGGCGCGGGATGCTTGCGATGCCTGTCGCCCGGCGTCCGCACGACGAGCGCACGGGCAACCCATCGATCATACGCCACGTGACGGAGCGCCGGGCACCGGCCCTCCGGTGGCGAACGCCACGGCGTCGACACCCCGCGGGTGCGCCGGCCGGGTGTCTCGTCACCGACGGGTCCGAACCGGTGCGGCACCCGGGGTGAGCGCGATGGCGGTCACGCCGTCGGTGGTCTCGGGCTCGAGGTGCACGCGCGGCAAGCCGTGCTGCAGCGCGCAGGTCCTCCTCGCCGGGTCCGGGGGGCGCTCAGTAGCCGACGGGAGCCGTGGACACCGCGACGAGGAAGAAGCTCAGCATCGCGAGCGTCGCCACCCCGACCCACCCGAGCACGACCCCGGCGATCGCCAGCCCGCGACCGTCCTGCGGGGCGGAGACCGGGGCCTTCTTGATCTGGCTCAGCGCCACGTACCCGAAGATCAGGGCCAGGACGCTCCCGACCCAGTAGAGCCAGAGGATGCCCAGCACCAGCGAGGCGACCGCCAGGCCGTTGGTCCGGCGCACCGGGTACGGCCAGGCACCGTACGGCGACCCCGGCTGGTGCGGTCCGGACTGCCAGGCTCCGGCGGACGACGGGTAGGCCGCTCCTTGCGGCACCGAGGACGGCACCGAGGACGGCGGCGGCGCGGCGGCGTAGCCAGCCGGCGGGGCCGGAGGCCCGAACGAGTCGCCCGGCGGGGTCGGCGGCGTGGCCGACGAGGCCGGCTGCGTCGGCGGCGCCGGCTGCGTCGGGTGCTGCTGCGGGTGCTCGCCGCCCGGGGCGGCGTAGGGGTCGTTCGGGTCCGTCACGCCCTCGAGCCTACCGGTCGGCGGGCGGGTCGTTCCGGTCGTCCACCGCCGGGACCAGGGACGACTCCTCCGGCGTGGACACCGTGAACACGGCTCCCGCGACGCGGGGGTGACCGGTCGCGGCACGCTCGAGCTCGTCCAGCCGTCGCCCGACGGCGGTCTCGCGCTCCTCCCCCGCCAGGTCGACGCTGGCCACCAGGTACAGCCGCCGGGGACCCACGTACTCGATCCGCAGGTAGGTCACCCGGTCCACCGTCGGCAGCGCCAGCAGCCGGGCCAGGACCGCGTCCCGGACGGCGGGACGCACCTCCTCGCCCACCAGGAACCGCCGGTTGCGGTCCACGAGCACGAGCGAGACCACGGCCAGCAGCACGCCGATGGCGATCGACCCGATCGCGTCCGGCACCGCCGAGCCCGTGAGCTGGTGGGCCAGCACGCCCGCGAACGCGATGACGAGGCCGACCAGCGCCGCCGCGTCCTCGGCGACGACCGCGCGCAGCGTCGGGTCGGAGGTCCGCAGCACGTGCTCGAACGGGTCCTGCCGCGCGCGGCGCGCCTCCCCACGGAGCTGACGGACGGCCTGGAGGAACGACACCCCCTCGAGGACGAAGGCCAGGGCGAGCACGGCGTAGGCGATGCCGAGGTCCTCGGCCGGCTCCGGGTCGAGCAGCTCCTGGACACCGTGCGTGATCGAGACGCCCGCACCGACGGCGAACAGACCGATGGCGGCGAACATCGACCAGACGTAGGCCTCGCGCCCGTACCCGACCGGGTGCCCGCGGTCGGCGGGCCGGCGCGACCTCTTCGACGCCACGAGCAGGAATACCTCGTTGCCCGTGTCGGCCCACGAGTGCACGGCCTCGGCCAGCATCGACGCCGACCCGGTGAGCAGGGCGGCCGCCGACTTGGCGACCGCGACGAGCCCGTTGGCGACGAAGGCGACGACCACCGTCGTGGCGCTCTCGCCGCCGTGCTCGGGCGGTCTCGCGACGCGCGGGTCGCCCGGCGGGGCGGCGTTCTCGACGGGCGACGGGTCGACGGAGGAGGTCATCGGGTTCCTTCGGACGGGGCGACGGCGGGTCCAACCTAGGTGTGCCGCGCGCCGGCCGCGCGCGCAGCCGCGGCCGCTCGTCGTGCCCGCTCGCCGCGCGCCCGCTCGTCGCGCCGCCGTCCGGCGTCGGTGCCAGGATGAGCGACGAGAGGCCGTCGGACCGCGACCGCGAAGGGATCCGCATGCCGCCCGGGGACACGACCAGCGAACCGCGACCGCACCCCGAACGCTTCCCGCGCTGGGTCTACTCCCGGGGTCGCGAACCCGACCCGCGCTTCTCGCTGGCCAACGAGCGGACCGTCCTGGCCTGGATCCGCACCTCCCTGGGCCTGATCGCCGGCGGGACGGCCCTGGAGGCGCTCGACCTGCCGATGGAACCCCACCTGCGGCTCGCCTCGGCGGTGGTCCTGCTGCTGGCCGGGGCGAGCGTCCCCGTCGTGGCGGCCGTCGAGTGGGCCCGCACCGAGCGGGCGATGCGGGAGGACGCCGCGCTGCCGGGCGCGATCACCGGGTTCGTGCTCGTGGCGACGATGACGACCGTCGGGGTGCTGCTGCTGCTGGCGCTGCTGCTGCGATGACCGGCCCGTCCCCCGGTCACGGACCGACCGACGCGGGCGCCCCCGGGCTGTGGGCCGAGCGCACCGCGCTGGCCTGGCGACGCACGCTGCTGTCGTTCACGGCGGCCTGCCTGGTGGCCGTCCAGGTGCTGCCCGCGGCCCGGAGCGCCCGCGCCCTGCTGCTGGCGGCCGCCCTCGCGCTGCTCCTCACCGCGCCCGGCTGGTGGTTCGCCCGCAGCCACGCCCGGCACACGGACGTCCACCTGCGCCGAGAGGTCCCCCGGCTGCGGCACGGCCGCCGGATCGCGGCGATGTGCGCCGGCACGAGCCTGCTCGCCCTCGGCGGCCTGGTGCTCGTGCTGGTCACCTGACCGACGACACCGGGCGCGACGGGCCCGGGTGGCATCAGGGAGTTCGCCGCACCGGCGTCGTAAGGTGTGCACGTGCTCCGCAAACGCCCCGCCGCCGTCAGTCCTGTCGAGACGCGGGGAGCGCAGCTCTCCGACGAGTTCGACCGCGCCGCCGACCGTTACGACCTGCTGACCCGGCTCAACCCGGGCTACCACCAGGCCTTGAGCACAGCGGCACGCGCGCTGGTCTCGCGGCTACCGCGTCGCTCCGCCGACGAGGCTCTCGTGCTGTGGGACCTCGGGTGCGGCTCCGGGCTGTCCACGCGGGCCCTGATCGAGGCCGCCGGCGACGAGACGCAGATCGTCGGGCTGGACGCCTCCGCCGGGATGCTGGACCGCGCCCGGGAGAAGCCCTGGCCGGACGGCGTCCGGTTCGTGCAGGCCTTCGCCCAGTCCCTGCCCGAGGTGGCGCGCGACCATGTGGGGCGGGACGCCGACGGGGCGTTCGCCGCCTACCTGCTGCGCAACGTGCCCGAGGACCAGCGCGACGACGTCGTCACCGCCATCCGCGACCAAGTCCAGCCCGGCGGCTGGGTGGCGCTGCAGGACTACCACGTCAAGCACGACCGGGTCGCCTCGGCCGTCTGGACCGTCGTCTGCTGGGGCGTCGTCATGCCCCTGTCCTTCCTCGTGCGCGGCAACCCGGCGATCTACCGCTACCTGTGGCGCAGCGTCGTCGACAACGACAGCACCGCCCAGCTCCAGGCACGCCTCGAGCGGGCCGGGCTCACCGACGTCCGCTGGCACACCGGCACGGGCTGGCAGCGGGGCATCCTGCACACCGTCCTGGCCCGCCGACCCGAGAAGGACACCGCATGAGCCGACCCGTCCCGCCCGGCCGCGACGGCGCCGCCGTCCTCCACCCGGCAGCGCCCGGCGCCGAGCGTGTCGACGACGACCAGCACGTGGTCGTCGTCGGCGGCGGCATCGCCGGCCTGGCCGCGGCGGCGATCCTGGCCGAGCGGGGCGTACGGGTGACGGTGCTCGAGGCCTGCGACCAGCTCGGCGGGCGGGTCCGCGCGTGGCCGGTCGACGGCGCCGACGAGGACGGCCGCACCATGAGCCGCGGCTTCCACGCCTTCTTCCGCCAGTACTACACGCTGCGGGCGCTGCTGCGCCGCGCCGACCCGACGCTGGCCCACCTGATGCCCGTCCCCGACTACCCCCTGCGCCGCGGCGACGGCCTCACCGACAGCTTCGCGGCGCTGCCGCTGACCCCGCCGGTCAACCTCGCGGCGTTCGTCGTGCGCAGCCCCACCTTCCCGATCACCGCGCTGACCAAGGTGCACCTGCCCAGCGCCGTCGAGCTCGTCTCGGTCTCCTACCCCGCCAGCCACGAGCGCTACGACGGCGAGTCCGCCCAGGACTTCCTCGACCGCCTGCGCTTCCCCGAGGGCGCGCGGCACCTCGCCCTGGAGGTGTTCGCCCGGTCCTTCTTCGCCCACCCCACCGACTTCGGGGCCGGCGAGCTGGTCGGCATGTTCCACACCTACTTCGCCGGGTCCTCGGAGGGACTGCTCTTCGACGTCCCCGACGACGACTACGACACCGCGCTGTGGGCCCCGCTGGGCCGCTACCTGGGCGGGCTGGGCGTCGACGTGCGCACCGGTACGCGGGCCGCGTCGCTCACCCGGGACGAGGACGGGACCTGGCACGTGGGCACCTCGTCCGAGGAGCTTGTCGCGGACGCCGTCGTGGTCGCCACCGACCCCCGGGCGGCTCGCAGCCTGCTCGCACCGCTCGCCGACGAGCCGGACCACGGCCTCGACGCCGCCGAGCGGCAGCAGTGGCACCGCCGCGTCGCCGCCGGCCGCAACGCCCCGCCCTTCGCCGTGCTGCGGCTCTGGCTCGACGGCACGGTCGCGCCGGAGCGGGAGGCCTTCCTGGGCACGTCCGGCTACGACCTGCTCGACAACGTCACGGTCCTGGAGCGGTTCGAGCAGGGAGCGGCCGACTGGGCGCTCGAGCACGGCGGCTCCGTGGTGGAGCTGCACGGCTACGCCGTGGACCCCGAGGGGGACCCCGACCTGGCCGGCGACGGGCCGCGCGGGCTCGACACCTCGCGTCTGCGCACACGGCTGCTGGACGCCCTGCACGAGGTCTACCCCGAGACCCGCGGGCTGCAGGCGGTCCACTCCGAGCTCCTCGTCGAGGACGACTGCGGGCTGGTCGGCACCGGCCCGTGGCGCGACCGGCTCACCGTCGACACCCCGTACCCGGGCCTGGCCCTGGCGGGCGACGGGCTCCGGGTCGACTGGCCGATCGCCCTCATGGAGCGCGCCGCAGTGACCGGCGTGCTCGCCGCCAACCACCTGCTGCAGGGCTGGGACGTGCGGGGCGAGGACGTCTGGACCGTCCCGCTGCAGGGTGTGCTCCGGCGTCGGCCGGACTTGTCGGCGGCGGGAGCAGCCGTGGCCCGGACCGCGCGGACCGTGCGGGACCGCCTGCCCGTCGGGCGGCGATGACGGGCCGACGGCGGGCGGTGCGCCCGCGCGAGCCGAGCACGCCTCGCGTCGAGCGGCAGGGGGCCGACGGCGGCCACGGGGTCAGCACGGTGTGGCGCATCCGGTCGCTGGAGGCGGCGCGGCAGGTGCTGCGCGCGCGGCACGCCACGACGCAGGCCGGCTTCACCGCCGAGGCCATCCCCCAGCGACTCAAGCACCACCCGATCCTCATCTCGGACGGTCCGCAGCACGACGAGCAGCGCCGCAAGGTCGCCCGCTTCTTCGCGCCCGTGGTCGTGGCCGAGCGCTACACCGCGCAGATGGAGGAGTGCGCCGACCGGCTGCTCGGCGGGACCCCGCCCGGCGGCCGGCTGGTGCTCGACGAGCTCGCGCTGCACTACACCGTCGAGGTCACCGCGGAGGCGGTCGGGCTGACCGAGTCGTCCGTGCCGCGGATGTCGCGCCGGCTGGTGAGCTTCTTCCGCCAGCCGCCCTTCGACATCACCCGCCGCGACCTGGGCCGCACGCGACGCCAGTGGATGCGGGCGGCCGTCAACGGGCTCCTGCCGGTCGCGCGCTTCTACCTCGCGGACGTGCGCCCGGCGATCCGGGCGCGTCGCACGGAGCGCCGCGAGGACATCATCAGCCACCTGGTCGACGAGGGCTACACCGACGTCGACATCCTGGTCGAGTGCGTCACGTACGGCACGGCGGGCATGGTGACCACGCGCGAGTTCGTCACGATGGCCGCCTGGCACCTGCTGCGCGACGACGCCCTGCGCGAGCGCTACGTCGTCGCCGGCCAGGAGGAGCGCTTCGCGATCCTGCACGAGATCATCCGGCTGGAGCCGGTCGTCGGGCACCTGTACCGACGCGCGCAGGAGCCGATCAGCATCACCGACGGCGACGGCTCGTGGACGATCGAGGCCGGCGACCTGGTCGACGTGAGCGTGCGGTCCGCCAACGCCGACCCGCGGGCGCTGGACGAGGACGGCCTGGACCTGTGCCCCGGCCGGTCCCTGCCGCGGGGCGTCAACGCCGCCGGCCTCACCTTCGGCGACGGCGCCCACAAGTGCCCCGGCCAGCCCCTGGCGATCCTGGAGTCCGACGTGCTGCTCACCCGGCTCCTGGCACGCTCGCCGCGCCTGGTGTCCGAGCCCGAGGTGGGCTGGGACGACCTCATCGAGGGCTACACGCTGCGGGGGCTGGAGCTGGAGCTGCCCGCCGCCTCCTCCGGCAGCCGGTGACGGTAGGTCCACGACGTCAGGGCCGTCACGAGGACCGCGAGCAGCACGCCGGTGAAGATGTGCAGCGCCCGCAGGTCCCCGCCGAGCCGACCGAGGGTGAACTGCACGGTCACCAGCACCGCCGTCGCCACGGCGAGCGCCACGTTGACCCGACCGGCGGAACGCCGGAGCACGAGGTAGACGACGACCGCCAGCCAGGCGACCGCCAGGGTGACCCAGGCGCCCACCCGGTGCTGGACGAGGTAGTCCGGATCTCCGCCGAGGTAGGCCGACGCCCAGCCGGCCTGCGCGATGACGCAGCTGATGAGCACGGTCGCGGCGCTGCGCAGCCAGATCAGGTGCGGTTGGGGCATGGCGGTCTCCCGTCGACATAGGGTGTGGCCCGGAGGTGGACATGGCGGACGTCGCGGTGGTCGGGCTCGGCCCGGCAGGGCGTGCCCTCGCCTCGCGGTGCGCGGCCCGCGGCCTGTCGGTGGTCGCGGTCGACCCGCGCCCCGACGCGGTGTGGACGCCGACCTACGGTCTCTGGGCCGACGAGCTGGGCGACCTGCCCGCCTCCGTCGTGCGGGCACGGGCCGAGAACCCCGAGCTGCGGGCGACCGGCGTGCACCCCCTGCAGCGTGCCTACCTGGTCCTGGACAACACCGCGCTGCAGGCC
Source organism: Isoptericola haloaureus (assembly GCF_036689775.1). Taxonomy (NCBI): domain Bacteria; kingdom Bacillati; phylum Actinomycetota; class Actinomycetes; order Micrococcales; family Promicromonosporaceae; genus Isoptericola; species Isoptericola haloaureus. The sequence continues at coordinate 518,661 of NZ_JBAGLP010000116.1, forward strand.
GCCCTGTCCCTGGAAGGCGTCGAGGTCCGTGCCGGACGCCTCGACGACGCGCAGGTCGGCGCCCTCCGCAGGGAGGCACGGGTGGTGGTCGACGCCCGCGGTGCGCGACCCGACGGTCTGCGCCCCGACGACCCGGCACCGCTGCAGACCGCCTACGGGATCGTCGTGCCGACCGAGGCCGCCGCGCCGGCCCTCCAGGGCGCCGAGTCGTTGCTGATGGACTGGCGCACCGACTGGTCGGAGCAGGAACGACCCACCGCCACCCCGACCTTCCTCTACGCGATCCCCGTGGGCGGCGAGCGGATGCTGCTCGAGGAGACGTGCCTGGCCGCCGCGCCGGGACTGCCCGTCGCCGAGCTGCGGACGCGGCTCCGGCGCCGTCTGCTGGCCCGCGGCGTCGACGCGGCCACGGTGGACCACCCTCTCGACCGCGAGGTCGTGCGCATCCCCATGCGCGGCCGCGACGCTCCCCCGCCCCCGGGGGTCCTGGCCGTCGGCACCGCGGGACGTGGCGGGCACCGGATCACCGGCTACTCCGTGGCGCACTCCCTGCGCCGGACCGACGAGCTCGCGCGCGCCCTCGCGCGGGGCGACGTGCCGGCCGAGGTGGATCCGCCGGACACCGCCGAGCGGCTCCGCGAGGTCGGACTGCGCGCGCTGCTGCGACTGAGCACGCCGGGCACGCTGGAGCTCTTCGAGGGCTTCGGCCGCCTGCCGGCCCCCCGTCGGCGGGCGCTCCTCTCCCGCGACGCGGGCGCGGGCCCGCTGGCGGGCGCCATGTGGGGGATGTTCGCGCGGATGCCGTGGGCGGCCAAGGGCGAGCTGGTCCGTGCGTCGCTGAGCCCCTCGCGCCCGGGCGGCTGACCGACGCGTGGGCACCGTCCGACGGCGCGGGGCCCGCGGGTGCCTGACGTCGTCCGCTGCGGTCACACCGTGCTCCTCGCTGTCGCGGCCAGCCTCGCACAGGGCGCTCCCGCGAGCGCGCCGGACACCCGGCGCGCGGAGCGACGACGGGCCGCCGACGCTGCACGGCGGCAGGTCGACGGCCCGTCGTCCCGAAGGTCGGGGTGACAGGATTTGAACCTGCGACCCTCTGCTCCCAAAGCAGATGCGCTACCAAGCTGCGCCACACCCCGTGGTACCCGTCCGCCCCGGAGGACGGCGGGTCCGGTGGGCAAGTGTAGTGCGCGACGTCGGTGCACCGGACGGCTGCGTGCCGTGCACGGGCACCGGTGGGGCTTTGCTAGGCTGGCGCCGCCGTCCGCGGGGCTGCTCGTCATCGAGCCGCTGCCGGACCGGTGCGGGCGTAGCTCAATGGTAGAGCCTCAGTCTTCCAAACTGATTACGCGGGTTCGATTCCCGTCGCCCGCTCGCCCGAGCGCGACGAACGGCCCCGGTCATGCTGATGACCGGGGCCGTTCGTCGTGGCACGGCGGCTCCGACGGGCGGCGGCGACGGAGCACGACTCATCGATCCTCTCGATATGTGAGCGTGATCTTGTCGATCGGAGCGGGTGTGGCTAGGCTCGGCGTGCGGGACGTCCGAGACCCGCCGGAGAACAACGCGCCGCCGAGCGCCCGCGCACCTGGGAGGGACGCACGATGACGACCATCGCACTCTCCCTCGTCTCCGGCCCCGACACCTTCGCTGCCGCGCCCCTCGTGCGCCGGCCGATGTGCGCCTGCCCCGCGGTCTGCTGCTGTCGGTAGAGCGTCCGCCTCACGCCTGACCCGCCGGGTCGTGGCGACCGCGCGACGCTCACGGACCACTGCCCCCTGCACCACGCCCGGACGCCCCGGCCGACGGCGATCGCCTGCCGTCGGTGCGCCGGGACCAGACCACCGCATCACCACGACACGAAGGAACTCTTACTCATGGCCACCATCTACGACGACGCGACGCAGCTCATCGGCCGGACGCCGCTGGTGCGGATCAACCGTCTCACCGAGGGCTCGGAGGCGACCGTCGCCGCCAAGCTCGAGTTCTACAACCCGGCCAGCTCGGTCAAGGACCGCATCGGCGTCTCGATCATCGACGCCGCCGAGGCCTCCGGCGAGCTGAAGCCCGGCGGGACCATCGTCGAGGGCACCTCTGGCAACACCGGCATCGCCCTCGCCTTCGTCGGTGCCGCTCGCGGCTACCACGTCGTGCTCGCGATGCCCGAGACGATGTCCAAGGAGCGCCGCGCGCTGCTGCGCGCCTACGGCGCCGAGCTGGTCCTGACCCCGGGCTCGGAGGGCATGAAGGGGGCCGTCGCGGCCGCCGAGAAGATCGCCGCCGAGCGCCCCGGGGCGATCCTGGCCCGCCAGTTCTCCAACGAGGCCAACCCGAAGATCCACCGCGAGACGACGGCCGAGGAGATCTGGGCCGACACCGACGGCGAGGTCGACATCGTCGTGGCCGGCATCGGTACCGGCGGCACCATCACCGGCGTCGGCCAGGTCCTCAAGGAGCGCAAGCCCGAGGTCCAGATCGTCGCCGTCGAGCCGGAGGAGTCGCCCATCCTCAACGGCGGCGCCCCCGGGCCCCACAAGATCCAGGGCATCGGCGCGAACTTCGTCCCGGAGATCCTCGACACCGAGGTCTACGACGAGGTCATCGACGTCAACGCGGAGACCGCCGTCGAGTGGGCGCGGCGCGCCGCTCGCGAGGAGGGCCTGCTCGTGGGCATCTCCTCCGGTGCCGCCCTGAACGCCGCGGCCCAGGTCGCGAAGCGCCCGGAGAACGCCGGCAAGACGATCGTCGTGATCATCCCAAGCTTCGGCGAGCGCTACCTGTCCACGGTGCTGTTCTCGGACCTGCTGGACTGATCGCATGGCGGACTCCCCGGCGCGCGCGTTCCTCCGCCTCCTCCGCGAGGACGCGGAGGTCGCGCGCGCCCAGGACCCGGCGGCGGACTCGCTGCTGTCGGTCGTCCTGACCTACCCCGGCGTCCATGCCGTGTGGCACTACCGCCTCGCCCACGCGATGTGGCAGTCACCCCTGCTGCGCATGCCCGCACGGATGCTGTCCCTGGCCTCGCGGCTGTTCACCGGCGTCGAGATCCACCCGGCGGCCCGGATCGGGCGCCGGCTGTTCATCGACCACGGCATGGGCCTGGTCATCGGCGCCACGGCCGAGGTCGGCGACGACTGCCTGCTCTTCCACGGCGTCACCCTGGGCGGGCGCACCATGAACCCCGGCAAGCGGCACCCCACCCTGGGCGACCGCGTCATGGTCGGCTCCGGGGCCAAGGTGCTCGGACCGCTGTGGATCGGCGACGACGCAAAGATCGGCGCGAACGCCGTGGTGACCAAGGACGTGCCGAACGGCGCGGTCGCCATCGGCGTGCCGGCGAAGAACAAGGTGCCCGCCGCGCAGCCGCCGGACCCGACCTCGAACGGCAGATCCCGCAGCACGCCGCGCACGATCGAGGACCCGTCGCAGCTCATCGAGTACGTCATCTGATTGCGATTCGGCAACAGGCCTTGAACCTCTGTGGCGCAGGCCACTAGGAAGGGACGTGGTGCGGTGCAATGGGGCACCGCGCCACTTCTCCTGACCGGTCCGAACCTCCGAGGACCGCACCGCCTCCTCCACGACCGTGTCGCACCGGGCAGAGTTCTCCCGACCTTGTTCTAGTTGTCATAGAACTAGTACTATCCAGTCATGCTCTGGACCATCGACGCCGGGAGCGACGAGCCGCTGTACGCGCAGCTCGTCGCGCAGGCGCACCTCGCCGTCGCCCGCGGCGACCTCTCCCCCGGCGACCGCCTGCCCGCGGCACGCGAGCTCGCGACCTCGCTGGACCTCAACGTGCACACCGTGCTGCGCGCCTACCAGCAGCTGCGGGACGAGGGGCTCGTCGACCTGCGGCGCTCACGCGGTGCCGTGATCACCGGGGCCGCCGCGACGGACCTGACGACCGTCGAAGAGGCGCTGCGCGCCTTCGTCGCCGCGGCCCGCGAGGCGCGCCTCTCCCCCGAAGCCACCACCACCCTTCTCCAGGAAGAGCTCAAGCGATGACGACGCACCACGACCCGACGCCGGCCTGGCGTCGACGCGCCCGCCGTTCGACCCTGTGGTCCTCGCTCGCAGGGCTGATCCTCACCCTCGCCGCGGCCGCGACGGTGTGGAGCTGGCGTGGTGACCTGCCCGACCAGGTCGCCACCCACTGGGGACCCGGCGGCGTCCCGGACGACACGATGTCGGTCACCGGCATGATCGCGGTGGCGACGGTCACGGCCGTCGTCCTGCTGGCCCTGTTCGCCGTCGTCGGCCTGGCCTGGGGCTCCAGCGCCTCCACCCGGCGGACGGCGGCCGGTGCCGCCGTCTGGTCCGGGGGCCTCGGCGCCGCGCTCCTGCTCGTCACCGCCGGGTTCCAGCGGGGCCTGGACACGCCGCAGGCCGCGGAGCTGCCCGGCTGGGCGCTGGCCGTGATCCTCCTCGCCCCGCTGCTCCCCGCCGTGGTCGCCGCGGCGCTCGTGCCGGGCGACCCGGCCCAGCCGGCCGAACGCCCCGTCGCGGCCGACGCGCCCCGGGCGACGCTGACGGACAGCGAGCGTGCCGTCTGGATGCGGACGGCCCAGGGCGGTGCGGCCCTCGTGCTGGGGATCGGGGCCGTCGTCGCCACGACGGTGCTCGCCGTCGTCGCACAGCTGTGGGCGATGCTGCTGGTCCCCGTGTTGCTGGCTGTGCTGTTCGCCGCGATGTTCGCCTTCCGGGTGCGGGTCGACGCGACCGGCTTCACCGTGCGCTCGGTGCTGGGGTGGCCCGGGACCCACGTCCCGGCCGACGAGGTCGTGGAGGCCTCGGTGACCCGGGTCAGTCCGCTCGGGGACTTCGGCGGCTGGGGCTGGCGGGTCGGCTTCGACAAGGGCCGCGTCGGTGTCGTGCTGCGGTCGGGCGAGGCCGTGCTGGTGGAGCGCACCGGAGGGCGCGGAGTGGTCGTCACGGTGGACGACGCGGCGCGCGCCGCGGCGCTGCTCAACACGATGGCCGACCGGGCGCGCGCGGACCGCACGCCCGGCTGACGGTCACCGCGGCGGGCGGTGCCGGGTGACCAGGGAGTGAGGCGCCCGGGCCGCCCACGCATCCTCGACGGTCTCGGCCAGCACGCCGTCCTCCACCGCCTCGAGCCGGACCAGCACCGCCGCGTACCCGTCGAAGTGCGCGATGGTGAAGTGCGACTCCGGGTGCGCGGCGAGCACGGCGTCCTTCTCCTCGAGGTCGTCCACGGCGGCCGCCAGGATCGACCCGGCGGGCACCGGGTCGTCACCGAAGCGGCGCAGGTCGGCCTGCCGGAACGGGCGCTCCCAGACGAACTGGCGACCCTCGACCTTCCAGGTGCGCCACCCGTGCGAGGTGGCCTCGGCGGTCCTCGGGAGTGCGAGGGCGAGCTGCGCGACGTCGTCGTACGTGGCCATACTCCCAGGATCGGAGGCGACGCCGCACGCCGCACCTCGGCTAGAGTGACGGGTACCCGAGACCCGACGTCCCGGGTAACCCGACTCGACGAGGAGCTCCATGACCACCCTGCGCATCGGCATCCAGACCGGCTACTGGTCCCGCAAGCCGCCGACCGGCATCGTCGAGGCGCTGCAGCAGGGCGAGGCCGCCGGGCTGGACTCGGTCTGGACCGCCGAGGCCTACGGGTCGGACGCCTTCACGCCCCTGGCCTGGTGGGGCTCGCACACCTCGCGCCTGCGGCTCGGGACCGGCATCGCGCAGATGGCCGCCCGCACGCCGACGGCGACCGCCATGCAGGCGATCACGCTCGACCACCTCTCCGGCGGCCGGTTCGTGCTCGGGCTCGGCGCCTCGGGACCGCAGGTCGTCGAGGGCTGGTACGGCCAGCCCTATCGCCGCCCCCTGGCCCGCACCCGCGAGTACGTCGACATCGTGCGCCAGGTGATCGCCCGCGAGCGCCCCGTGGCCTACGACGGCGAGTTCTTCACCCTGCCGATCGGCGGGGACACCCCGGGGGCGACCGGCCTGGGCAAGTCCCTGAAGCCGACGGTCCACCCCCTGCGCGCCGAGATCCCCATCGTGCTGGCCGCGCAGGGCCCGAAGAACGTGGCGCTGGCGGCGGAGATCGCCGACGGCTGGATGGCCGGCTTCTACGCGCCCAGCGCGGACGCCGGGCACCGCGAGCAGCTCGCCGAGGGGTTCGCACGGCGTGCCGAGGAGCGCTCGGCCGTCGAGGACTTCGAGGTCGCCGCGATGGTCCCAGTGGTGGTGCGCGACGACGTCGAGTCCGCCGCCGACCTGGTGCGTCCCCACGTCGCGCTGTACGTCGGCGGCATGGGTGCCAAGGGCGCGAACTTCCACAAGGACTCGCTCGACCGGCTGGGGTTCGCCGCCGTCACCGACGAGGTGCAGCGCCTCTACCTGGACGGCCGCCCCCAGGACGCGGCCCGCGCGGTCCCGACCGAGCTGGTCGAGGAGATCGCGCTGGTCGGCCCGGCCGCGAAGGTGCGCGCCGACCTCGGACGCTGGGAGGACACGGCCCTGACGACGCTGCTCGCCCAGGGCGACCCGGCGTCGGTCGCGGCGCTGCTCGGCTGAGCGGACGACGGCGGCACGGGGACCGACTCAGGGCAGCCAGACGGCGCGCCGCAGGTCGACGCGGCGCCCGTCGCGCGTCAGCGGGCACCCCTCGGCCCGCAGCTCGGTCAGCGCCGCCTCGAGGTGGTGCGCCGGCGGCGACCCGGCGGCGTTGACGATCCGCCACCAGGCGACCCCCGAGCCGGCCCGCGCCATCACCTGCCCGACCTGGCGCGGGCCGCCCCGCCCGAGCACGTCGGCGACCGCCTCGGCCACCAGTCCGTACGTCGTCGCGCGGCCGGCGGGGACGCGCTCGACGACCGTCAGCACCTCGGCGAGGTACTCCTCGGCGGGCGGGATGGGCGTGGGGTCCATGACCACATCGTGGCATCACCGGTGACGGGGCCGGAGCACCACGAATTTCGGTGGCACGCCCGCGGCCCGGGCAGCAGGATCGAGGCATGACCCTCGACTCCCCGCTGCCTGCCGGCTACCGGTTCCGCCGGCTGACCGCCGACGACGACCGCGCCGTGATCGACCTCGACTCCTGGGCGTTCCCCGTCCCCGTGGAACCCGACGAGATCGCGAAGATGCCCTCGCCGCTGTCCTGGGACCGTGCCGTCGGCGTCGAGGCCGACGGCGGCTCCCCGGGGGGATCGCCTCTGGTGGCGATGCACGCCTCCTACCCGTTCACGCACTTCCCGGTCCCGGGCGGCACGCTGCCGACCGCGGGGCTGACCTGGGTCGGGGTCCACCCCCAGCACCGGCGCCGCGGCCTGGCGAGCGCCATGCTCGACCTGCACCTGGCCCGGTGCCGCGAGCGGGGCGAGCCGTTGTCGGCGCTGTACGCCGCCGAGTACGCGATCTACGGACGGTTCGGGTACGGGCGCGCCGCCGACGACGTCCGCGTCACCCTCCCGCGCGGGGCGGCGCTGCGGGACGTGCCCGGCGCGTCCGAGCACACCGTCCGCATCGAGCACGCCGACCGGGAGCACCACGGGGACCTCGTCGCCGCCGTCCACCGTGCCGCCGGGCGCGACGCGGCCGGGCTCGGGGTGAACCGCCCGGGCTGGGCGAGCCCCGAGACCCCCGAGCTGCAGGCTCACCGCTGGCACGACGCGGCCGCGTTCCGTCAGGGGTTCGAGACGCGCCGGATCGTGGTCGTCGAGCGTGCCGGCGAGCCGCGTGGCTACGCCCTGCTGCGCCGCAAGCTGGACTGGGACGTCACGGGACCGCGGGGCACGGTGAACGTCGGCGAGGCCGTCGCGCTCGACGCCGCGGCGGCCCGCGCGCTGTGGGGCGTGCTGGTGGACCTGGACCTGATGAGCGAGACCAGGCCGTTCGTCCTCGCCCCGGACGACCCGCTGCTCGGCCTGCTCGTCGACCGCCGCAGCGCCGACCTGCGGGTCGCCGACAACGTCTGGGTCCGCCTCGTCGACGTGCCCACGGCGCTGGCCGGCCGGCAGTACGCCGCCGACGTCGACGTCACGCTGGCCGTGACGGACACCCGCCTGGGCGAGAACGACGGCGTCTGGCGGTTGCGGGCGTCCGCGTTCGGCGAGGCGACCTGCGATCGCTCGGACGTCGCGGCCGCCGACGCCGACCTGGCGCTGGACGTGCGCGCGCTCGGCGCCGCGTACCTCGGCGGGACGTCGCTGTCCGAGCTCGGGGGCGCCGGGATGGTCACGGAGCGTGCCCCGGGCGCGCTCGCTCGGGCGTCGACCGCCTTCGGCTGGCCCGTCGCGCCGGTCTGCAGCTGGGTGTTCTGACCCCGGCCCGCCCCGTGTCGCGTTGTGGGCGTGAAATCTGCAGCCCTGAACCGGTTCAGGGCTGCAGATTTCACGCCCACAACGGCGCGGGGCAGGCACGGGTCAGGTCTGGCAGACCCCGCACCAGAACAGGTTGCGGCCCGCCAGCTCCTCGATCAGCACCGGCGTGCCGCACACCCGGCAGGGCAGCCCCTCGCGGTGGTAGACGTAGAACGCCTCGTGGGCGGGCACGGCGTCCGGGTCGTCGTCGGTGTTCTGCCGGGTACGACGGCGGCCCGCGGCCGTGACCACCGCTCCGGCCCGCGCCTGCTCGTCACCCGTCGCGCCGCCGCCGTGCGCCGCCCCGCCGTCGTCGCGGTGCTCCGGGCGCGTGGTGACGATGCGGCCGGAGGCGGCGCCGTCGCGCAGGAGCGCCACGAGGTCGTCCCAGATCTGCTCCAGGACCGCCGCGGCCACGTCGCGTCCCGGCCGCAGCGGATCCAGCCCGGCCCGGAAGAGCGCCTCGGCGCGGTAGATGTTGCCGACGCCGGCGACGACGGCCTGGTCAATGAGCTGCTGACCGACGGTGACCCGCGAGCGCCGCACCCGGGCGACGAACGCCGCACGGGCCGCCTCGAGCGAGTCGTGGCCCCCGTCGGGCCGGATCGGGTCGGGACCGAGGCGGTCCTCGACGGCAGCCTTCTCGTCCGGGGTGAGCACCTCGCAGGCGGTCGGGCCGGTCAGGTCGGCGACGGCGTGCGGAGCGAGCAGGCGGACCCGCACGGCACCGCGCGGCTCCGGGGCGGTCCACTCCCCCGGACCCGCGGGACGCGGGTCCCGACCGCCGGCGGCCTGGTCCGACGGCTCCGAGGACAGGGTGGTCTCGCGCTCCCCGACCCGCCGGCGCGGTGCCCCGATGGCGTGCGCGACGTCGGCGCTGCCGTCGCCCGCGAACGTCCAGGCGCCGTAGAGCCCCAGGTGGACCCGCAACCAGCGCTCGTACGCCCCGGCGTCGGGGCCGGGCACGTCGAACCGGCAGAACAGCTGCTTGCCCCACGCCTCGGCCCCGACGAGGGTGGCGCCGTCGAGCACGTCGGCGCCGGCGGCGAAGCGCCCCTGCGGGCTGCTCACCGCGAGCCGCCGGCCGGCGAAGAGCTGGTCGAGGGTCCGGGCCAGGCGGTGGACCGTGTGCCCCTCGGGCACGTCAGGAGGCGGTGGGCCGGTCGGCCTCGTAGGCGGCGAGCTGGTCGATCCGGCGCTGGTGGCGCGCGTCGCCGGAGAACGGCTCGGCCACGAACGCCTCCACCAGAGCGGTGGCCTCCTCCAGGGAGTGCATACGACCGCCGACGGCGATGACGTTGGCGTCGTTGTGCTGACGACCCAGCCGGGCCGTCTCGGCCGACCAGGCCAGCACCGCGCGGACGCCGGTGACCTTGTTGGCGGCGATCTGCTCGCCGTTGCCCGACCCGCCGATGACGATGCCGAGCGACCCGGGCTCGGACACGACGGCCTCGCCCGCGGAGAAGCAGAACGACGGGTAGTCGTCCAGGGCGTCGTAGGTGTGCGCACCGTGGTCGACGACGTCGTGACCGGCGGCGCGCAGGTGCTCGACGAGGTGGGACTTGAGCTCGAATCCGGCGTGATCGGCGGCGATGTGCAGACGCATGGGGCCCATTGTCACCCACGACGCCGGAGGGCGCGGACGTGTCTCGCACCACGGGCGCCCCCGCGTAGGGTGGCGCTCATGACGACCGACGCGACCGGGCTGCGGTCCGGCATCGACACAGCAGCACTCGACGAGTCCGTCCGCCCCCAGGACGACCTGTTCCGCCACGTCAACGGGCGGTGGCTCGCCACGCACGAGATCCCGGCCGACCGCGCCATGGACGGCGCGTTCCGCGAGCTGCACGACCAGGCCGAGGACCAGGTGCGCGACATCATCACCGACGCCGGCGAGGCCGTGCGCGCGGGCGGCGCCACCGGCGCGCAGCAGCAGATCGGCGCCCTGTACGCCAGCTTCATGGACACCGAGCGCGTCGAGGAGCTCGGGACCACGCCGATCGTCCAGGAGGTCGCCGCGGTCCGCGACGCCGCGGACCGGACCGGGCTGACCCGGGTGCTGGGCGCCCTGCAGCGCACCGGCGGCGGCGGCGCCGTCGCCTTCGGCGTCGACAACGACGCCAAGGACCCCGAGCGGTACGTGACGATCATGGTCCAGGCCGGGCTCGGCCTGCCCGACGAGGCGTACTACCGCGAGGAGCAGTACGAGCCGGTGCGTGCCGCCTACGCCCCGCACGTGGCACGGATGCTCGCGATCGCCGGCGTCGGCACCGAGGACTGGGGCGTCGGCCCCGAGGAGGCCGCCGGGCGGGTGGTCGCCCTGGAGACGCAGCTCGCGACGCACCACTGGGACGTCGTGCGCGACCGGGACGCGACCCTGACCTACAACCCCATGACCTTCGCCGAGCTCGTCGAGGCCGCCCCCGGGTTCGACTGGGCGGTCTGGGCCGACGCTCTCGGGGCCCCCGCCGGGGCCATGGACGCCCTGGTGGTGCGCGAGCCGTCGTTCGTCACCGGCCTCGGCGAGCTGTGGTCGACGCTCCCGCTGCTCGACTGGCAGCTGTGGGCGGCCTACCACCTCGTCACCGCCCGGGCGCCGTACCTGTCCGACGAGATCGTCCAGGCGAACTTCGACTTCTACGGCAAGGTCCTCTCCGGTGCCGAGCAGGTGCGCGAGCGCTGGAAGCGCGGCGTGAGCCTCGTCCAGGGCGCCCTCGGCGAGGCGGTCGGCCAGGAGTACGTGGCCCGCCACTTCCCGCCGGAGCACAAGGAGCGCATGGACGTCCTGGTCGAGCACCTCATCGCCGCGTACCGCGAGTCGATCGAGGACCTGGACTGGATGACCGCCGAGACCAAGCAGCGGGCGCTGGCCAAGCTCGAGAAGTTCACGCCGAAGGTCGGCTACCCCGCCACGTGGCGCGACTACACCGGCCTGGAGCTGTCAGCGGACGACGTCGTGGGCAACGTGCGGCGCGCGCACGCGTTCGAGCAGGACTACGAGCTGGGCAAGATCGGCAAGCCCCTGGACCGCGACGAGTGGTTCATGACGCCGCAGACGGTCAACGCCTACTTCAACCCGGGGATGAACGAGATCGTCTTCCCCGCCGCGATCCTGCACCCGCCGTTCTTCGACCCCGAGGCCGACGACGCCGTCAACTACGGCGGCATCGGCGCGGTCATCGGGCACGAGATCGGTCACGGTTTCGACGACCAGGGCTCGAAGTACGACGGCGACGGCCGGCTCGAGGACTGGTGGACCGAGACCGACCGCACCGAGTTCGAGAAGCGCACCAAGGACCTCGTCGCGCAGTACGACGCGTTCCGCCCGGCCCAGCTCGGCGGGGACGGTCCGACCGTCAACGGGTCGCTGACCATCGGCGAGAACATCGGCGACCTGGGCGGGCTGTCCATCGCCATCAAGGCCTACCGCATCGCCCTCGGCGGCTCGCTCGACGACGCCCCGGTCATCGACGGCTACACCGGTCTGCAGCGGGTGTTCCTGTCCTGGGCGCAGGTGTGGCAGGCCAAGGGACGCGACGCCGAGGTGGAGCGCCGGCTGGCCACGGACCCGCACTCGCCGAACGAGTTCCGCTGCAACGGCGTCGTGCGCAACGTCGACGAGTTCTACCGTGCCTTCGACGTCGCGGCGGACGACGCGCTGTACCTGCCGCCGCAGGAGCGCGTCAGCATCTGGTGATCCGCCGAGCGCTGTGGGCATGAGATCTGCAGTCGTTCTTCGCGAACGGCTGCAGATTTCATGCCCACAGCGCTGAGTGGCGGCTCAGTACGTCCCGACGCCGGCCCGGGCCAGGGAGAACCCGTTGCCCGTGGGGTCGTGCTGGCAGTACATGCCGTCGGTCTCGCTGGTGCAGGTGAAGTCGCCCTCGGTGCGGGACTCGCCGTAGGGCAGCTCGTCCAGCCCGTCACCCGCCGGACCCGGCTTCTCCCCCTGCGGCACGCAGGGCAGCGCGACCTCGCCCTCCCCGGACAGGGTGACGACGTACCCGGTCGTGCCGTCGCAGCCCTCGACCGGTGCTGGCTGCTGGTTGAGCTCGGCCAGGCCGCAGGTCACCTGGTCGGCGTAGACCTGGCAGGTGATGTTGCGCGACGGCGAGGCGAACTCGGTCACGAGCTCGCCCGGCCCGTCCTCGGCCTCCTGGTCGCCGGCGTCGTCGCCGTCGTCGCCGTCGCCCTGACCCTCCTGCGCGTCCTGGCCGGCGACGGCCTCGGGGTCGCCCGTCGGGGTGCTGGACGGGTCCGGACCGCCCAGTGCGCGGAACGCCAGGACCGCCACGACGACCACGAGGACGACGTCGAGCACGATGAAGGCGATCCAGCCCGCGCTGAGCCGCCGGCCGCGACCGCCGACGGACGGCTGCTGCGTGGTGCCGGTGGGCGGGGTGCCGCCGGCGGCGGCCGGCCCTGCTGCCGGGGGCTGCTGGTACGCGTACTGCTGCGGCGTGTAGCCGTACTGCTGCGCTGCGGGCGCGGGCGCACCGGCCACCGGCGCGGTCGCGTTCCACGCCGCGGACCGCGCCGGGGCGGGCGCCGCGGCGGGCACGGGGGCCGGGGCCGGCGAGCTCGTCGCCGGGGACGACGGCGCCGGCGGGACCGGGGCGTGCGGCTGGGTCGGCTGCTCGTCGGGGGACGGCGCAGGCCCGCCCGTCGAGGCACCCCGCGGGGCGAACGACGGCGGCGACGCCGGGCGGGCGTCGTCTCCGCGCGGGCCCGCGGCGGGCGAGGCGGCGCCACCGGGCTCCTGCGGTCCAGGGCCGGGCGGCGGGGGCGGCGGCACCGTGCCGGACATCGAGTCTCCCTCCCGCGCCGGGCGGTACCGACGCGTCACATGCACCGAGCAGGATGTCACGATCGTGTGTCGATGGTCGAACCTCGCCGCCCCAGGCCCGGCGAACGGGACGAATCCGTTCGGCCGCGCGCGGTTCAGGTGGCATGATCGGCGGCGTGTCGCGACGACCTCGCGGCACGCCGCCACGACAACCGTCCGAGGGAGTACCCGTGCCCGGAGAGAACCTGACCCGCGCCGAGGCGATCGCACGCGCCGACGTCGTCACCGCCGTCGAGTCCTACGCGATCGACCTCGACCTGACCACCGGGCCCGAGGTGTTCGCGTCGACCACCGTCATCCGGTTCTCGGCGACCGAGGGCGCGAGCACGTTCCTCGACCTCGTCGCCCCGCGCGTGCACGAGATCGTGCTCAACGGCCGATCGCTCGACGTCGGCGCGGTGTTCTCGGACTCGCGGATCGCCCTGGACGACCTCGCCGCGGACAACGAGGTGCGCGTCGTCGCCGACTGCGCCTACATGAACACCGGCGAGGGGCTGCACCGGTTCGTCGACCCGGTCGACGACGAGGTCTACCTCTACACCCAGTTCGAGGTGCCCGACGCCCGCCGGGTCTTCGCCACCTTCGAGCAGCCCGACCTCAAGGCGCCGTTCCAGCTGTCGGTGACCGCGCCCGCGCGCTGGCACGTCGTGGCCAACCAGCCGACGCCGGAGCCCACGCCCGCCACGCACGCGACCGACGGCGACGTCGAGGCCGCCCGGTGGGAGTTCGGGCCGACCCCGCGGATCTCCACCTACCTCGTGGCGCTCGTCGCCGGACCGTACGCCGTCGAGCGCGGCGAGGTCACCTCGTCGGACGGCCGCGTGATCCCGCTGGGCGTGTACTGCCGCGCCTCGCTCTCCGAGCACCTCGACGCCGAGGCGATCATGGAGACCACGCGCCAGGGCTTCGGGTTCTACGAGTCGACGTTCGACGTCCCGTACCCGTTCGACAAGTACGACCAGCTCTTCGTGCCCGAGTACAACATGGGCGCGATGGAGAACCCGGGCTGCGTCACCTTCACCGAGTCCTACGTCTTCCGCTCCCAGGTCACCGACGCCATCCGCGAGCGCCGCGTCGTGACGATCCTGCACGAGCTGGCGCACATGTGGTTCGGCGACCTGGTGACGATGAAGTGGTGGAACGACCTGTGGCTGAACGAGTCGTTCGCCGAGTACGTCTCCACCCTCGCCACGGCCGAGGCCACCGAGTGGGAGGCCGCCTGGACGACCTTCAACGCCATGGAGAAGACCTGGGCCTACCGCCAGGACCAGCTCCCCTCCACGCACCCGATCGTCGCGCCCATCAACGACCTGGAGGACGTCCAGGTCAACTTCGACGGCATCACCTACGCCAAGGGCGCCTCGGTGCTCAAGCAGCTCGTGGCCTGGGTGGGTCGTGACGAGTTCGTCGCGGGCGTCTCGGCCTACTTCCGCAAGCACGCCTGGGGCAACACCGAGCTGCGCGACCTGCTGGTCGAGCTCGAGGCCACCAGCGGGCGCGACCTGTCCGCCTGGTCGCAGGCCTGGCTGGAGACCGCCGGCGTCAACACGCTGCGCCCGGCGATCGAGCTGGACTCCCACGGCCGCACCACGGCGTTCGTCATCGAGCAGACGGCGCACGAGGACTACCCGACGATCCGTCCGCACCGGCTCGGCATCGGGTTCTACGACTTCGACACCTCCGGCGACGTGGTGCGCACGCGGTCCGTCCAGGTGGACGTCGACGGCGAGCGGACCGAGGTCCCCGAGCTCATCGAGCTCGACCGGCCCGCGCTCGTGCTGATCAACGACGACGACCTCGCCTACGCCAAGGTCCGCCTGGACGAGGCGTCGCTGACGTTCGCCGTCGAGAACCTCTCGCGGATCGCGGACCCCCTCGCCCGCTCCCTGGTGTGGAGCTCGGTGTGGGACGCCGTGCGCGACGGCGAGACCCCGGCGTCGTCCTACGTCGACCTGGTGCTGGGCAACATCGCCGCGGAGACCGAGTCGACGACGGTGCGCACCACGCTGGCCCAGCTCGGGCTGGCCACGCGGACCTACGTGGCTCCGGCACGGCGCGCCGAGACGCTGCAGCGCGTCGGCGACACGCTGTGGACGCTCGCCCAGGACGCCGCTCCCGGCTCCGACCTGCAGCTGCAGCTCGTGAAGTACTTCTCGGCACTGGCCTCGACCGCCGACCACGTCGCCCCGCTGCGGGGCCTGCTCGACGGGTCGGTGACGCTCGAGGGCCTCACCGTCGACACCGACCTGCGCTGGGAGCTGCTGCAGGGCCTGGTGCTGCTCGGCGAGGCCGACGCCGCCGAGATCGACGCCGCGCAGGCGGCCGACGACACGGCGACCGGGCGCCAGGCGGCGGCCCGTGCCCGGGCGACCACGCCGTCGGTCGCGGGCAAGGAGCGCGCGTTCGCCTCGGTCGTGGACGACTCCGACGCGCCGAACGCGATCATCCGCGCCACCGCCTCCGGGTTCGTGCACGTGACGGACCCGGCGGTGCTGGAGCCGTTCGCCCAGCGGTACGTCGACGCGCTGCTGCCGATCTGGGAGAACCGCAGCTACCACATCGCCGAGGAGCTCGTGGAGGGCCTGTACCCGGCGCCGCTGGCCTCGGTCGAGCTGCGGGACACGGTGCGCGGCTGGCTCGAGGCGCACCCCGACGCCCCGGCGGCGCTGCGCCGCATGGTGGTCGAGGGGCTGGCGGGCACCGAGCGTGCGCTGGCGGCGCAGGCCGTCGACGCCGCGGCCTGATCTCCACCGCCCGCCCCGGCCAGGTAGGCCGATCCCCGGCCAGGTAGGCAACTTCCCGGCGAGGTAGCACAGGTCGCGTGCTACCTCGCCGGTTCCTCGCCTACCTCGCGGAAAGATCGCCTACCTCGCCGGAGATCTGCCTACCTCGCGGCCGGCTGGGCGCGGCGTGGCGTCAGCGGGCGGAGGCGACGGCTGCGAAGAGCGACCGCAGCCGCGCGTTGTCGAACAGGTCCTCGACCAGGACGATGTTGCCCGCGGAGTCGCCCAGCGGCACCTTCCAGTTCGGGTACTCGGTGTCGGTGCCGGGCTGGTTCTGCGAACGCCGCTCCCCCACCGCGTCGACGAGCTGGACGCCGACGAGGGCGGCCCGAGAGCGCCGCAGGTAGCGGTGCAGCCCCTCGACCACCTCGCGCTCCGAGGGCGAGTCGCCGACCAGCCCCCTCTCGGACAGGGCCAGCACGGCGCCGTCCCGCTCCGCGCGGGCCTGCGCCCGCAGCACCTGGGCGTCCTCGGTGAGCAGCCCGAGCCGTTCGCGCAGGTCCACGTGCTCGCCCGCGAGGTAGCCCGCCGTCGGCGGCATGTCGTGGGTGCCCACCGTGGCGAAGGTCAGGTGCCGGTAGTCCTCGGGAGGCAGGGGCCGCCCGTCGGACTTCTCGAACCAGAAGACCGACGTGCCGAGCACGCCGCGCGAGGCGAGGTAGTCGCGGACCCAGGGCTCGAAGACACCGAGGTCCTCGCCGATGACGACGGCACCGGCGCGCTGGGCCTCCAGGCACAGGATCCCGATGAGCGCGTCGTGGTCGTAGCGCACGTAGGTGCCCTCGGTGGGGCGCATGCCGTCCGGGACCCAGAACAGCCGGAAGAGGCCGAGGATGTGGTCGACGCGCAGCGCGCCGGCGTGCCGCAGCGCGGTGCGCAGCATGTCCCGGTACGGCCCGTAGCCGGCGCGCGCGAGCGTGCGCGGGTTCCACGGCGGCTGGGACCAGTTCTGCCCCTGCTGGTTGTACATGTCGGGCGGGGCGCCGACGCCGACCCCGTGCGCCAGCACGTCGCCCAGGGCCCACACGTCGGCGCCGGCGGGGTGCACCCCCACGGCGAGGTCGTGCATGATGCCGACCCGCATGCCGGCCTCGAGGGCGGTGCGCTGGGCGGCGTGCTTCTGCTCGTCGAAGACCCACTGCAACCAGCAGTAGAAGTCGACGCGTTCGGCCAGCCGCTCGCGCGTCGCGGCCACGGCCGGCGACCAGGGGTCGCGCAGCTCGTCGGGCCAGGGCGCGCCGGCCAGCTCCTCGGTGAGGGCGCACCAGGTCGCGAAGTCCTGCAGGCCCTGCCCCTGGGACTCGACGAAGGCTTCGTACGCGGCCTGCCGGGCGGCGCGCCGCGGCGCGGTGTGGACGACCTCCAGCGCGGCCTTCTTCGCCTCCCAGACCGCGTCGCGGTCCAGCGCCCCGGCGTCCGTGTCCAGGTCGCGCACCGGGTCGGCGGCCCACTCGACGAGCGACCGGTCCGCGGCGGAGAGGTAGGCCGTCTCGAGGATGTCCTCGACCCGCACGTAGATCGGGTTGCCGAACCGCCGTGACGTGGGCAGGTACGGCGACGGCGTCATCGGCACGGTGGGCTCGGCCGCGGAGAGCGGGTTCACCGCCACGAAGTCGGCGCCGGCCTGGTGCGCCGTCAGCCAGGCGAGGTCGGCCAGGTCCGCCAGGTCCCCCATGCCCCAGGACGTCCGCGACCGGACGGAGTACAGCTGGGCGAGGACCCCCCAGACCTGGTCGCGCTCGATGTCGTCGCCCAGCTCGAGTCGCGCCGGGGTGACCACGAGGGTCGTCGACCACTCCTGCCCCTCGGTCAGCGCGTGCACGGTGTGCCAGCCCAGCGGCAGGTCGTCCGGCACGGCGAAGGTCGCGCGTCCGACGGTGCGGCCGTCGACCTCCCGGGGCGTCACGAACACGTCGCGCTGCTCCAGGTCGCGACGACGGCGGAGCTCGTGCGGACGTGCCTCGGGCTCGGCGCCGTCCAGCTCCACCCACACGTGCACCGACGCGCCGTCGCTGACGTGGACCGGGAGGTCGTGGACGTCGCCCTGGCGGGCGACCACGGTCGGGGGCAGGACGGTGCGCCACTCGTCGTCCCGCGCACGGCGCAGGCTCTGGGAGACCTCCTGCCGCGTCGTCGCCGCCACGCCGAGGGCGGTCAGGACGGCGACGAGGGTGGCGTCGGAGACGTGCGCGATCCCCCCTCCGAACCGGTGGTACTCGGTGAGCACACCGTGCGCCGCCGCCAGCTCACGCAGCTCGGTGGGCGCACCGTCGTCGGGCACGGCCGATGTCTGGTCGTCAAGGCTCACACGACGATCCTGCCACTATCAGCACGTCGAGGCAGGCACCGCACGCCGACGGCGAGCGGTTCGGAGCGGACCGCCCGGGCGTTCGCCGGGTCCGGGACGATAACGTGGCCCGCGTGCGTGATGAATCCGTGACCTTCAGCCTGCCCCTGCCGTTCGACACCGACCCCGCCCCCGAGCCGAGCACCTCCGAGGGGGTGCTGGAGAACGCGGGGGACGTGGCCGCCGACGCCGGGAACACCTTCTGGGAGTGGTTCACCGGCTGGCCGCTGCAGATCCTCGTGATCCTGCTCGTCGGGATCGTCGTCCTCGTGGCGCTGCGCCGCGTGATCTCTCACGTCGCCGAGCGCATCGCCCTCGGGGGCAGCAAGGCCGTCCCCGCCGAGCGCAAGGGGTGGAAGGCCTGGTTCGGCAGGACGCCGCTCGTCGAGGACGCGATGGCCGTGGCCAACCCGCTGGCCTCCGAGCGACGCGCCCAGCGCGCCCGGACCGTCGGTTCGGTGCTGACCTCCACGGCGAACATCGTCGTCGGCGTCATGGTGGTGCTCAGCGTGCTGTCCGCCGTGGGCCAGCCCGTCGGGCCGCTGCTGGCGTCGGCCGGTGTGGCCGGTATCGCGCTGGGCTTCGGCGCGCAGTCGCTGGTGCGCGACTTCATCTCCGGCATCTTCATCCTCATCGAGGACCAGTACGGCGTCGGCGACTGGGTCGACCTCGGCTCCGGCGCGGAGGGCGAGGTCGAGGAGGTCCAGCTGCGCACGACGAAGGTGCGGGCCCTGGACGGCACGCTGTGGTGGGTGCGCAACGGCGAGATCCTGCGGGCCGGCAACCGGACCCAGCGCTGGTCGCGCGCGCTGGCCGAGGTGCACGTCCCGGTCGACGCCGACGTCGACGTGGTCCGGGCGGCACTGGGCCGAGCCTGCGACACCGTGGCCCGCAGCGAGGAGTTCGGTCAGGAGTTCCTCGAGCCGCCGGCCGTGCGCAACGGCGTGGACGCGGTGTCGGACTTCTCGATGTCGTTCACGATCATGGCCCAGACGCGTCCGGGCATCCAGTGGAACGTCTCCCGCGCGCTGCTGCGGGCGGCGCAGGACGAGCTGCGCCAGGTCGGTGCGGTGCGTTCGGAGCGTGTCGAGGTCCCCGAGCAGGCCTGAGAAGCGCAGGCACGGTGCGGCCGGCCCGGGGCGTCGCTGCGGCGTCGACCCCGGGCTCGCCGGCCCGGGACGAGAGCGTCAGGCCGAGGTGAGCCGGCCGTCGAGCTCGGCGGCCAGGTTGTCGGCCTCGGGGCCGACGATGACCTGGATGATGCGTCCGGACC
The DNA here is from genome assembly GCF_036689775.1 of Isoptericola haloaureus. NCBI lineage: Bacteria > Bacillati > Actinomycetota > Actinomycetes > Micrococcales > Promicromonosporaceae > Isoptericola > Isoptericola haloaureus. The sequence goes on from NZ_JBAGLP010000116.1 coordinate 538,243, forward strand.
GTACGACGCCGAAGGCGCCGGACTCCTTGAGGGCGGGCTCGTCGACCTGCTCGGGATCCGACACCTGGACGCGCAGCCGCGTGATGCACGGCTCCAGCTCGACCACGTTCGCGGTCCCGCCCAGTGCTGCGAGGATGTTCTCCGCCTTGCTCATTCGGTCTCTCCCCAAGGTGTCGTCGGATTGCGCCGTTGCAGTTCCGTGACCAGCCTAACCCCTCGCAGGAGCGGGCGGTGACTTCCGCCACGGACGCCCGGGCGTCCGTCTGGGAAGATGTGCCGGTGACGACCCCCACCTTCTACGACGACGTCGGCGGCCACGAGACGTTCGTGCGCCTCGTGGACGTGTTCTACGAGGGCGTGGCCACCGACGAGGTCCTGCGCCCGATGTACCCCGAGGAGGACCTCGGACCGGCGAAGGAACGCCTGACGCTCTTCCTCGAGCAGTACTGGGGCGGTCCGACGACGTACAGCCAGCAGCGCGGGCACCCGCGGCTGCGGATGCGGCACGCGCCGTTCAAGGTCAACCCCGACGCCCGGGACCGCTGGCTGGCGCACATGCGTACCGCCGTCGACTCCCTGGACCTGCCGCCCGCCCACGAGTCCCAGCTCTGGGACTACCTCGAGCGCGCGGCCTTCAGCATGATCAACACCTTCGAGGAATGATGCGGAGGGCGACGACCGAGGAACGAGGTCTCGCCCGCAGCAGCATCCCGACCCGACGACCCGAGGAATGAGACGAGCGTGAGCGACGCCCCCGACGGCCCCCTGGACCGGCTGCTGGCCGCCCTCGACCTGCACGAGATCGAGGGCTGGGGACCCCGCGGCGAGGACGACGTCTGGCGCGGCGACTCCGTGCCCGGCCCGGCCCGGCGGGTCTACGGCGGGCAGGTGCTGGCCCAGGCGCTGCTGGCGTGCGGCCGTACCGTCGAGGACGACCGGCTCCCGCACTCCCTGCACGCCTACTTCCTGCGCGAGGGATCCCTGGAGTCCCCGATCGACTTCGCCGTCGAACGGCTGCGCGACGGCCGTTCCTTCAGCGCGCGCCGCACGCACGCGATCCAGGCGGGTCGTCCGATCCTGTCGCTGACGGCGTCGTTCCAGGTCGACCAGCCCGGCTACGAGACGCACGTCCCGATGCCCGACGGCGTCCCGGCGCCGGAGGAGGTGACCTCGGCCTTCGAGGCCCTGCGCGGGATCGACCACCCGGCGGCCCGCTACTGGGCCGACGGGTCGGCGTTCGAGCTGGCGCACGTGGGCGGCTCGCTCTACGTGGGCCCGGCGGACGAGCCCCGCCCGCAGCAGATGGTGTGGATGCGCGCGCGGCACGCGATCGAGTCCGACGACCTGCTGCTGCACCGCGCGCTCCTGGCGTACAGCTGCGACCAGGTCATGCTGGAGCCGATCCTGCGCGGGGCCGGCAAGTCCTGGCTGGACGTCGGCGGCGCGGTGCCGATGGCCTCGCTGGACCACGCCATGTGGTTCCACCGGGACGCTCGCGCCGACGAGTGGCTGCTGTACGTCCAGGAGTCGCCGGGCGCCCAGGGTGGTCGCGGCCTGGGGCTGGCCCGGGTGTACGACCGCGACGGCGCCCTGGTGGCGACCATCGCCCAGGAGGGCATGGTCCGGCTGCCCGCCTGACCTGCGGCGGGGCCCGTTCAGACTGTGCTCGCGCCGTTCCGGCGGCAGACTGACGGGATGCCGACCGACTCTCCCGCCCCGGACCCTGTGACCGCCTCGGTGCCCACCGACACGCCGGCCACCGTCGCGGTGACCGGCGTGACCGGTTACGTGGGTGGCCGGCTCGTCCCCGAGCTGCTCGCGGCCGGCTACACCGTGCGTGCGCTGACGCGGAACCCCGACCGTCTCGCGGGGCGCCGGTGGGCCGACGACGTCGAGGCGGTCCGCGCCGACGTCTCCGACCTGGACGCCACCCGCGAGGCGCTGCGGGGCGCCGACGTCGCCTACTACCTCGTGCACTCGCTCGGCACGGGCCGCACCTTCGAGGTGCGCGACCGGCGCAACGCGCTGACGTTCGCGCGCGCGGCGCGGGAGGCGGGCGTGGGGCGCATCGTCTACCTCGGCGGCCTGTATCCCGACGTCCCCGAGGGTGAGCTGTCGCCGCACCTGTCCTCGCGCAAGGAGGTCGAGGAGATCCTGCTCGCCTCGGGCGTGCCGACGACGGTGCTGCGCGCGGCGGTCATCCTCGGCTCGGGCTCGGCGTCGTTCGAGATGATGCGCTACCTGACCGAACGGCTGCCCGCGATGACCACACCGCGGTGGGTGGACAACCGCATCCAGCCGATCGCGATCCGCGACGTGCTGCGCTACCTGGTCGGCGCGGCCGCGATGCCGCCGGACGTCTCGCGCGGGTTCGACATCGGCGGCCCGGAGATCGTCACCTACCGCGACATGATGCAGCGCTACGCCCGGGTCGCCGGCCTGCCCCGGCGACTCATCGTCGGGGTGCCGGTGCTGACGCCGCGGCTGTCCAGCCACTGGGTGGGGGTGGTGACGCCCGTCCCGTCCGGGATCGCCCGCCCGCTGGTCGAGTCGCTGCAGCACGAGGTCGTGTGTCTGGAGGACGACATCCGCGAGCTCGTGCCCGACCCGCCCGAGGGACGGGTGGACGTGACCCGGGCGATCGAGCTGGCGCTGACCCGCATCCACGACGGCGAGGTGACGACCCGCTGGACCTCGGCCTCGGTGCCGGGGGCGCCGTCGGACCCGTTGCCCACGGACCCCGACTGGGCCGGCGGGTCGCTCTACGTCGACGAGCGGCGCACGGTCGTGCACGCCCCGCGGGACGTGCTGTGGCAGGTGATCGAGGAGATCGGCGGCCAGGACGGCTGGTACTCGTGGTCGCTGGCGTGGCGGCTGCGGGGCCTGATGGACCGCATCGTCGGCGGGCCGGGACTACGCCGCGGCCGGCGGGACGAGCACCGGCTGCGGGTCGACGACGCGCTCGACTTCTGGCGGGTCGAGGCCCTAGAGCCGGGCCGGCGACTGCTGCTGCGGGCGGAGATGCGGCTGCCGGGGCTGGCCTGGCTGGAGCTGCGGGTGGACGAGTCGGCCGAGGAGGTCACCGACGCAGACGACCCGGGTCCGGAGCCCGCCGACGCCAGCGGGCCGCAGCGCACCTACTTCGCCCAGCGGGCGCTGTTCTACCCCCACGGCCTGCTCGGCCAGGCGTACTGGTGGTCCGTCGCCCCGTTCCACGGGATCGTGTTCGGCGGCATGCAGCGCAACGTCGCGCGCGCCGCCGAGGCGCGCGCGGGCGACCAGCAGGAGAGCCGGCACCAAGCCGCCGAGAGCCGGGCCGCCGAGAGCCGGGCCGCCGACGCCGGCTCCTGAGCCCTGCCCCACCCCGAGCCCCGCTGTGGGCGTGAAATCTGCAGCTCGGGGTCGCCCCCGAGCTGCAGATTTCACGCCCACAGCATCAGGTGGGGCGCGCGGAGATCAGCGACGCCGGCGGAACGCGATCGGGTCCTCCGCGAACCGTGCGAACACGGCACGCTCCTCGGGCGAGATCCGGCGCGGCCGGCCCGAGGCGGCGTCGATCACCACGATCGTCGTCACCGCCCGGGTGTACGGCTCCCGCCCGGACGCCGGGCCGGTCCGCGGGAAGCCGCCCTGGGCGCCGTCGTACACCTCGTAGCAGACCTCCAGGGACGCGCCCCCGATCGACCCGATCCACATCTCCACGCGCACGGGGTCGCGGGAGAACCCGAGCGGACGCAGGTACTCGATCTGCTGACCGGCCACGAGCGTGTGCGAGGTGGCGTGCGGACCCGTGTCCAGGATCGCCGTCGGCCAGGGGTCCTCCGACTCGGGGTGCTGCCAGAACGCGGTGATGCGGGCGTCCTCCAGCAGGCGGAACATCGCGACGTTGTTGACGTGCTGGTAGGCGTCCAGGTCGGACCACCGCAGCGAGACGGGCACGTGCAGACGAGTCATGGTCGGCATCGTCGCACGACGACGCACGCCGTCGCGGACGTCAGGCCGCGGCGACGGCCGCCGCCTCCCGGCAGGTCGCCAGCGCCTCCATCTCCGCCGCGACCGGCCGGCGCACCTCGACCTCGGCGACCTCGCTCACCGAGGCCCGCAGCCGCCGGCGGACGCGTCCGGCCCGCCGTCGGGCACCGATCGCCGCCGCCCCCCGTGACACCAGCGCCAGCAGCAGACCGGCGAGGATCCCGCCCAGGGCCAGCACCGTCGGCCAGGGGACGTCGAAGGTCCCCCCACCCTGGGCCGTGAGGTCCACCGTCACCACGGGCATCAGCAGGGGCGGCAGCTGGAAGTACGACAGCACCGCCGAGACGCCGAGCCAGAGCAGCCCCACGACGGCGGCGGCGAGCAGCAGCCACTGCAGCACGCCGACGACCCGCCACCACACCGGCCGCCGCTCGGCCTCCAGCCGCGTGCCCGCGACGGCCTGGTCCAGGGCGTCCGGGAGACGCTCGATCGCCGTCGTCCCGCGGTCCCGTGCGGCCAGCACCCACGCGTCGGGGGCGCCGGCCGTGACCTGGTCCACGTAGGAGCGCACCGCGGTGGCCGTCGCGGCCCGCACGCTCGGACGGGTCTGCGGCAAGGACGTCCGCGCCAGGTCGGGCCGGTCGGCCGGCACCCGCAGGTCGTCCCGCCGCAGTCCGAGACGACGCAGCGGGTCCTTACGGCCCCGGGCGACCCAGCGTGTCACAGGCCACCCGGTGGCGATCCGCGCGTCCCGCCGTGCCGCGGAGCGCACCGCCTCGACGACCGTCGTCGCTCCGGCCGCGTCCTCCAGAGCGTCCACCAGCGCGCCCTGCGCGCGGTCCGCGGCCCGGGCCGGCGGCGCCTGCCCGCCGGCCGCGGCGACCCGGCGACCGACCGCCTGCAGGTCGCCGGTCAGCCGCGCGGTGGCCGCCTCGCGGCGCCGTGCCGCCTCGGCCAGCAGACCGCGCAGCTCGTCGATCCCCTGACCGGTGCGGGCCGACACGCCCAGGACCCGGGCGCCGGCCAGGCCGTCGTCGGCCACGAGCCGGCGCAGGTCGGCGAGCACGGCGTCGGTCTCGGCCGCGGACAACCGGTCGACCTGGTTCAGCGCGACGACCACGACCTCCGCGCGGCCGGCCAGGGGGCGCAGGTACCGCTCGTGCAGCGCCGCGTCCGCGTACTTCTGCGGATCGACGACCCACACCAGCAGGTCGGCCCGTTCCACGAGCCGCTCGGCGCGCACCCGGTGCTCGACCACGACCGAGTCGTGGTCGGGCAGGTCGAGCAGCACCAGGCCGGTCGAGATCCCCGCCGGCCGGCTGCGGCGCAGCACGCCCGACGGCGGGGCCTGCCCCGCGACGGGTTCCATCTCGTGACGGTGCGGCACGTCCAGCCAGTCGAGCAGCTCGTCCGCGCCCTCGCCCCACACCGCCGCGAGGGCGTGCGCCGTCGTCGGGCGCTGCACGCCGGGCACCGCCAGGTCGGCGTCGGCGACGGCGTTGAGCACGCTGGACTTGCCCGACCCCGTCGCTCCGGCGAGCGCCGCGACGGTGTGCTCGGCGCTCAGTCCCCCGCGTTCGCGGGTGCGTTCCACCACGCCCCGTGCGGAGTCCACCAGCTCGCGGTCCAGCCGCCCCTGCCCGGCCTCGACGGCGCGCTCCAGCGCCGCGGTCCGGGTCGCCAGGTCGGGGGCCTTCATGGGCGGTCCTTCCGTCGCCACCGCTGCCAGAAGCGGGGCCGGGGCGGCTCGTCGGGTGCAGGGGTCTCGGTGTCGCGTCCGGCGAGGGAGCCCGCCACGCGGGGCACGCCGTCGGGGCCGGTGGGAGGCCGGAAGGTGCCGGCGCCGCGCAGCAGACCGCCGCTCCACGGCCGCGTGAGCCCGTCGGCGGGGCGTTCCCGCCCGGTCCGTTCGGTGCGTGCGGCGTCGGCGACCTCGCGCGCGACCTCACGCAGCCGTTCGCCGTCGGCACGGTCGGCACCCAGCGCGTCGAGCTGGGCGGTGTAGCGGGCCGACTGCCCCCGCAGCACCGTCTCCACGCGCGCGGTCAGCCGCTCCTTGGCCTGGGCCGCCAGGCGGCGCACCGCGTCGTCGCCGAACACGGCCTCGAGGATCTTCTGCGCGGCCACGGCGGTGCCGCCGGCGATGCCGATCTCGAGGCCGGTCAGGCCGGCGGTGGAGGCGAAGACGACCACCATGAGGCTCACGCCGAGCGCGTTGACGCCGAAGGACAGGGCGCGGGCGGTCCCGCGGCGGCCCTCGCCCTGCTCGCGCACGAGGGCCAGGACGTCGCCCTGCCAGCCACGGATGGCCTCGGCGACCTCTGCGCGCAGGTTCGGGGCGGTGCGGGACAGCTCGAGCCCGTCCAGGAGGGCGGAGCCGGCGACGTCGTCGCGCCAGTCGGCGTAGGTGCGCTCGGCCGCCTGCTCGGCCCCGTCCAGGACGACGGACTCCAGCCCGTGGGCGATGGCCTGCTCGACCTGCGGCGCCTCCTTCGGCCGGCCGCGGAAGAACCGGCCGACGGCGTCCCGCACCTTGCCGACGCCGGCCTCCAGCGAGCGGAAGAACTCCCCGGTGCCGATGAAGTCCTGCCACCGGGCCAGCACCTCCCCCCGCAGCAGGGCACCGTCGGAGGTCGCCGCCTCCACCTGTCGCAGCGCCTCGGCGTGGTGGCGCTCGACGGCGCCGCGCAGCCGCGCGTCGGCGGCCTGCTGGGCGTCTGCGGCGTCGGCCAGCGCCTGCGTGCGACGCACGAGGTCGTCGACCACGCCGTCGCGGGTGGCCGTGATGACGCGGGCCCGGGAGTCGGGGTCCCCGCCGACGCCGGACAGCCAGGTGGCGAGCTCGCCGACGGCGGACTCGGGCAGCAGGCCGTCGATCATGCGCTCGTCCCCCGCTCCGCCCGTCTCCGGTACGACGAACAGGGCGGCGTCGGCCAGCCCGTGCTCGGTCATGAGACGACGCAGGTCGCCGGCGACCTCCTCGGTCCCCGGGTCGACACGGTCCAGGACGAGCGCGACCTGGGCGCGGCGCGACGCGGCGGTGGTGAGCAGCTCCCAGGGCACGGCGTCGGCGTAGCGGGCAGCCGTGGTGACGAAGAGCCACAGGTCCGCGGCCCCGAGCAGCTGGCCGGCGAGCTCCCGGTTGGCCTCCTCGACGGAGTCGACGTCGGGCGCGTCCAGCAGCGCGAGGCCCTGCGGCAGGTTGGCGCTGGGCACCAGGCGCAGCGTGCGGGTGGGGCGGCCGTCGTCGTCACGCGACGAGGACGGACCGGACGCGTCGCCGTGGGTGGCGACCCGGGCCAGCCCGGGGAGCACGCGGTCGGCGCCGAACCAGCGAGCGTCGAGGGGATGGTGGACGAGCACGGGCGAGCGGGTGGTGGGGCGCAGCACGCCCGGGCTGGTGACCTGCTCGCCGAGCAGGGAGTTGACGAGGGTCGACTTGCCCGCGCCGGTGGACCCGCCGACGACGACGAGCAGGGGTGCGCGCTCGGCGCGCAGCCGGGGCAGCAGGTAGTCGTCGAGCTGGGCGGTCGCGCGGGCGAGGTCCTCGCGGAAGTGGGTGGCTCCGGGGACGTCGAGCGGCAGGCGCAGCGCGCCGAGCCGGGCGCGCAGCGACTCCAGGGCGTCGACGAGCACGGCCGTGGCCGCGTCCGTGGTGAGGGCGGCGGCGCTCGGCGAGACGGCGGGGTCGGCGTCGTCCGGGGTGCCGGTGGAGGTCATGTGCCCAGTCTGCCCACCGGGGGCGGTCTCAGCAGGGATCCGACCCCGCCGACGTGTCGCCGGCGGGGTCGGAGACCTCAGTCGCGGGTGAGGCGGCGGTAGGTCACGCGGTGCGGACGCGCGGCCTCGGCGCCGAGGCGCTCGACCTTGTTCTCCTCGTAGGAGGCGAAGTTGCCCTCGAACCAGTACCAGTTCGCCGGGTCCTCCTCGGTGCCCTCGTAGGCCAGGATGTGCGTGGCCACGCGGTCGAGGAACCAACGGTCGTGGGAGACCACGACGGCACAGCCCGGGAACTCCAGCAGCGCGTTCTCCAGCGAGCCCAGGGTCTCGACGTCGAGGTCGTTGGTGGGCTCGTCGAGCAGGAGCAGGTTGCCGCCCTGCTTGAGCGTCAGCGCCAGGTTGAGGCGGTTGCGCTCACCGCCGGAGAGCACACCGGCCTTCTTCTGCTGGTCGGCGCCCTTGAAGCCGAACGAGGCGACGTAGGCGCGCGAGGGGATCTCGACGTTGCCGACCTGGATGAAGTCCAGACCGTCCGAGACGACCTCCCACAGCGACTTGTCCGGGTCGATCCCGCCACGGGACTGGTCCACGTAGGAGATCTTCACCGAGTCGCCGACCTTGAGGTCGCCGCCGTCGAGCGGCTCCATGCCGACGATCGTCTTGAACAGCGTGGTCTTGCCGACGCCGTTCGGGCCGATGACGCCCACGATGCCGTTGCGGGGCAGCGTGAAGCTGAGCCCGTCGATGAGCTGGCGGTCGCCGAAGCCCTTCTGCAGCTTGTCGGCCTCCAGCACCAGGCTGCCCAGACGGGGGCCGGCCGGGATCTGGATCTCCTCGAAGTCGAGCTTCTTGGTGCGCTCGGCCTCGGCAGCCATCTCCTCGTAGCGGGCCAGACGCGCCTTGGACTTGGTCTGGCGACCCTTGGCGTTCTGGCGCACCCACTCGAGCTCGTCCTTGAGGCGCTTGGACAGCTTGGCGTCCTTCTTGCCCTGCACCTCGAGACGGGCCTGCTTCTTCTCCAGGTACGTCGAGTAGTTGCCCTCGTAGGGGTAGAGGCGACCGCGGTCCACCTCGCAGATCCACTCGGCGACGTGGTCGAGGAAGTACCGGTCGTGGGTCACGGCCAGGACGGCGCCGGGGTAGGTCGCCAGGTGCTGCTCGAGCCACAGCACGGACTCGGCGTCCAGGTGGTTGGTGGGCTCGTCGAGCAGCAGCAGGTCCGGCTTCTCGAGCAGCAGCTTGCACAGCGCCACGCGGCGGCGCTCACCGCCGGAGAGCACGGAGACCTCCGCGTCCGGCGGCGGGCAGCGCAGCGCGTCCATCGCCTGCTCGAGCTGGCTGTCCAGGTCCCAGGCGTCGGCGGCGTCGATGGCCTCCTGCAGCTCGCCCATCTCGGCCATGAGGGAGTCGAAGTCGGCGTCGGGCTCGGCCATGAGACCGGAGATCTCGTTGAACCGGTCGACCTTGGCCTTGATCTCGCCGACACCCTCCTCGACGTTGCCGAGGACGGTCTTGGACTCGTTCAGCGGCGGCTCCTGCTGCAGGATGCCGACCGTGTAGCCCGGGGAGAGCCGCGCCTCGCCGTTGGAGGGCTGGTCGAGTCCGGCCATGATCTTGAGGATCGTCGACTTGCCGGCACCGTTCGGGCCGACGACGCCGATCTTGGCGCCGGGCAAGAAGTTCAGCGACACGTCGTCGAGGATGACCTTGTCGCCGTGCGCCTTGCGCGCCTTGTACATGGAGTAGATGAACTCAGCCACTGGCTCGCTTCCACCGTTCGATCGCGCTTCGTCAGGGGTTCCGGCAGGCACGCCGCCTCGCGGCGTGCGGCCGGTGACCCAGCCTACGCGACGGCGGGCTCGGCGGCGGGCTCGGTCTGGTCGTCGGACCCCACGAGCGGGTCCCCGACGTCGTCCTCGCCGTCCGGCGTGCCGGCGTCCGCGACAGCCCCTGCGTCGCCGCGGGGTGCCGGCGGCAGGCCCCACGGGTCGGGCGTCGACGCCGAGCCCTGCGTCGGCCGCTCGGCGGGGGCGTCGTCGTGGACCACCTTGGTGAACCGCGTCAGCCCGCGCGTCGCGTCGGGGCCGACGGCGTCGGCGTCGACGATCAGCGCGAACCGGTCGCGCCCCTCCTTGTCGACCCACTCCTCGGTCGAGGCGCGGCCGGTGACGACCACGGGCTGGCCCTGGGTGAGGGACTCGCAGATCGTCCGGGCCGCACCGCGGAACGCCTTGACGGTGAACCACGTGGTCCGGCCGTCGCGCCACTCCCCCGTCGCCGCGTCCCGGAATCGGCGGGTGCTGCCCACCCGGAAGCTCGTCCACGGCACCTGGTTGGCCGACAGGTGCAGCACCGGCGTGGTGCCGACGTAGCCGGTCACGGTCGTCCTCGCGTCGCTCATCGCGTCCTCCTGGGATCCTCGGGCCGGCGCGGTGCCGGCCGTGGGACCCAGCCTCACGCGGTCGCGTCGGTACGGGCTCCGTCCTCGGCACGGGCTGTGGACGACGTGGCGAGCTCGTCACCTGTGGGTAGCCGCACGCTGCCGGTCAGCGGCGCCGCCGACGGCAGCTCCCGGGCGGACAGCGCGTAGTCGCGCACCTGGCGGTGCTCGACGAGCACCCGCTGGGTGGGCTCGCCCAGACGTGTCACCAGCACCTCGCGGATCGCCCGGCGGCCCTGGGTGCGCACCTCCTCGCGTCGCCGCGCCGCACGGCGGCGCCGCAGCACCACCCGCACCACGGCCAGCACCACGGCGGCGACCAGCAGCACACCGCCGGCGACGGCCAGGACCGGACCCCACGGGTCCGCGATCCCGATCACGTCGCCGAGGGCGAGCCCGCCGACCACCCCGAGCACCACGCCGAGGGCCAGGCAGACCCAGGCCGTGCGCCGCAGCGCCCGCGAGTGCCGGGGTCCGCTCACGTCCAGGTCGACGCCGCGCAGCGCCGTCGTCACCGCGGCGCGCAGCTGGTCGGCGCTGGCGGCGGACTCCGCGAGCGAGCGCTGCCACCCCGGGCGCAGCGAGGCCCCGGCGCGGGTCAGCCAGCGCGCCCGGGCCAGGGCGATCGTGTCCCGGTCGGGCACCGGCAGCTCGGGCATGCCGTAGCCGTTGCGCACCCCGGCGCCGACCTGGTTGGCGACGGCGTCCAGCCCGGTCGCGCCCACCACCGGCTCCAGCTCACGGTCGACGGCGGTGTCGAGCTGCCACGGCACGTCCGCGGGCGTCTGCGTCAGGAGGGCCTTGCCGGCGGCGTCGAGCTCGGCGGCCGCCCGTCCGGCCGCGACCGAGCGCCGCGCGCAGGCCTCCTCGAGCACCTCGCGCACGCGGGCCACGCCCTCGCCGGTCCGGGTCGAGACCGGCTGGACGAGCACGTCGTGGAGCCCGTCGTCGGCGAGCAGCCGTTCCAGGTCCTCCACGAGGTTCTCGCGCTGGGTGTCCGGCACGGTGTCGACCTGGTTGAGGACGACCACCATCGAGGACTCCGACCCGACCTGGTCGCGCAGGTAGCCGGAGTGCAGGGCGTCGTCGGCGTACTTCTGGGGGTCCACGACCCACACGAGCAGGTCGACCAGGGGCAGCACCCGGTCCACGACCTCACGGTGGGCCGGCTCGACCGAGTCGTGGTCCGGCAGGTCGAGCAGCACGAGCCCCGCCATCGCCCCGGCGCCGTCGCCCTCGAGGACCTCGGAGTGGGTGATGCGCCGTTCCCGGTCGACGCCGATCCAGTCGAGCAGCGGTTCCGCGGCGTCGGACCAGGAGCAGGCCGTGACCCGCGCCGTCGTCGGACGCTTGACCCCGACGTCCGCGAAGGAGAGCCGGGAGATCTTGTTGAACAGGCTCGACTTGCCCGAGCCGGTGCCTCCCGCGAGCGCCACGACCGTGTGGTCGACCCCGAGGGCGAGGCGCTGGCGCACCCCGTCGACGGCGGTCTGCACGCGCTGGGCGGTCACGGAGTCCAGGCGCGGCCCGGCCAGGGCGAGCGCCTCGGCGAGGTCCTCGGTGCGCGCCCGCAGGGTCGCGTCGTGCGAGGCGTTCATGTCAGTCTCCTCAGCTCGGCGAGCCGCAACCGCAGCGCCGTGGCCGCGTCGTCGGTCAGGTCGGGTGAGTCGAGGGCGTCCAGGACGGCGTCGACCTCGCGGTCGACGACGGCGGCGGCCCGGTCGGCGAGGTCGTCGCGCAGGGCGGCGACCTGCTCGTCGAGAGCGTCGCCGAGCACCCGGTCCAGCAGCCGGCGCGCGTCGTCGCTGCCGGCCGCGGCGGCGAGCACCAGCGTGGCCAGCCCCCGGTCGCCGAAGGCTCGCACGGCCGCGGTGACCGGCCCCGGGGCACCCTCGGCGAGGAGGGCGGCGAGCCGCTCGTCCGCGGCGTCGGCCCAGGCGGTCACGGTGGCCGGCACGGCCGTCTCGCGGTCGGCGGCACGGTCGTCGGGGTCGGGCAGCACCGACGACCCGCCGGGAGGGGCGGACGGTCCGTCGAGGACCGCCCGCAGCCGGTCCGCGACCCGGGCCCCGGACGCGGTCAGCGTGTGCGCGGCGCCCTCGCGGACGTCCGCGCGCAGGACCTCGAGCGCGGCGGAGCGGGCGCGGCCGGCCCGGCGCGAGCTGCGCACCTGGTCGCCGCGGAACCGGAGGCGCTCGATCTTGGCCGTGCCGGACAGCTCCCGCCAGCGCGCCTCGACGGCGGCACCGGCCACGACCCCGGCGCCCACCGCGTCGCGGGCGAGCTGCTCGGCGGCCGGCACCTCGGCCTCCACCGCCCGTCGCAGGACGGTGGCGGCACCCGCCTGGGCCTCGACGGCGTCGGCCAGGGAGGTCACCCAGCCGGGCAGCGCGTTCAGGGAGCCCTTGAGGGTGCGCACCACGACGGCGCGGGACCGCTCGGGGCCGGCGAGCATGGTCAGCCAGCGCTTGACCTGCGCGACGGGCTTGTCGTCCAGCAGACCCTCGTGCGGGCCGACGTCGGGCACCACGAACAACGGCGTGTCGACCATGCCGTGCGAGCGCAGGCGACCCATCAGATCACCGCGGATGGTCACGAGATCCTCGTGCGGGACCCGGTTGAGCACCATCGCGACCGACGCACCGCGCTCGGTGGCCCGCGCCAGGGCCTGCCAGGGCAGGGCGTCGCCGTACCGCGAGGCGGTGGTGACGAAGAGCCACAGGTCGGCCGCCTCGAGGAGCTGCTGGGCGGTGGAGCGGTTCTCCTGGACGAACGAGTCGAGGTCGGGGGCGTCCAGCAGCGCCGTGCCCCGGGGTACGCCCGCGTGGTGCACGACGCGGGACAGCTCGGTGACCGGACCCTCGGCGATGACGTCGGCGTCGGCCGGGTTGAAGGCGAGCACGGGCTCACGGGTCGTGGGGCGCAGCACGCCGGCGGCGGAGACCTCCTCGCCCAGCAGGGAGTTGTACAGCGTCGACTTCCCCGCACCGGTGGAGCCCGCGACGACGACGATCGCCGGCGAGCTCAGCTCGGCCAGGCGGGGCAGCAGGTGCTCGTCGAGCTGGGCGAGCAGCCGGTCGCGGGAGCCCTCCGCCTCGGCGGCTCCGTCGATGGGCATCGGCAGCCGCACCGCCGCGACGTCACGCCGGAGGTCCCTGGCGACGTCGTAGACGGTGAGACCGATCTCCGTGTCCGCATCGACGTCGGACCGCCCACCGAGGAGCCGGTCCGTACGCATGGAGGTAGTCACGCGAACATCCTGGCGTGCCGGGCGGTCGGTGCCAAACGCGCGCGCCGACCGCCGAGGGTTTCGACCCTGCGCACGGGCGGGTTCAGTCCCCCGTGCCGGAGCCGTCGGCCTTGTGGCCGGTCTCCCGCTCCCAGGCGTCGAGCTGCTGGGTCAGGGCGCGCGCCAGCTCGAAGACCTGCTGGGGCGGGATGCGCACGCGGGACACGACCCGGGCCGGCATGACCCGCCCGCCGGTCTCGGCCCCGGTGGCCTTGTCGACGGCGGCCTTGGCCGGGGACTTCGCCGCGACGAAGTCGAGGACGAACGACGCCGACGTGTGCCACACCGAGGCGAAGTCAGCCGGCACCCCCGTCTCGTGCTCGGTGGGCAGGTCGACCTGGAGCCGGAGCTCGCTGCTGGCCATGACGGTCCTCTCGCGACGGGAGCGGGTCCCCTCGACCGTACCGGGCGGGTTCAGCTGGTGCCCCCAGCAGGACTCGAACCTGCAACCTACGGATTAGAAGGCCGTTGCTCTATCCATTGAGCTATGGAGGCGCGGGCCCATCGTAGCTACTCGGGTGTTGCCGCTTGAGCACGCAGGCGCGGTGCCGCGAGCCCCGCACACCAGGCACGCTCGCACCGACAGCGGCACAGCGGCCAGCGCTGCCGGGTGAACTCAGAACGACACGGTACTCAGTGCTCGGCGGAAGCCTCTCAACAGGAAAAGAACGTGCATGCTGCGGCCCCGGCCGGGCATGCTCGAACCACACCGCGGTGACGTCGTCCGGCACCCGCCGGACGCACGGGTGGCCCACTGGCCCGGGCCGATCGACCCACGTCACGAAGGACAGCACGATGCACCCGATCGAGATGCACGCCGTCGCGCGTGCGATCCACACCGAACGCCTGGAGGACGCCGAGCGCGCCCGCCGGGCACGCCGGCAACGGCGGTCACCGGCCGCCCGGCCGTCCCTGAGCAGGGCGCGGCGCCGCGTCCACCGCCTCCTGCGGCGGCTGCGCGTCGAACGACCCCTCGTCGGACGACCCGCATGACAAGGGTCGGCCGCACCACGGCCGCCCCGACCCCACCCCCGAGCGCCCCGGGCGCCCGACCTCCCCGCGGAGGCCAGGCACCCGGGGCGCTCGTCCGTCCGGGGCGCGCCGGCCGTCGGCGGCGGACCGTAGGGTGGTCTCCGTGAGTCCGAGCAACCCGAACGACCGCATCGTGTGGATCGACTGCGAGATGACCGGCCTCGACACCCGGGCCGACGCCCTGGTCGAGGTGGCCGCCGTGGTCACCGACTCCGAGCTCAACGTGCTCGGGGACGGCGTCGACGTCGTCATCCGCCCGCCCGCCGAGGCGCTGGAGCAGATGAACGACTTCGTGCGCGAGATGCACACCACGTCCGGGCTGATCACCGAGCTCGACGGCGGCACCACGCTGGCCGACGCCGAGGCCCGCGTGCTCGCCTACATCCGCGAGCACGTGCCCGAGGCCCGCAAGGCGCCGCTGGCCGGCAACTCCGTGGGGACCGACAAGATGTTCCTCGACCGGGACATGCCCGAGCTCGTCGGCCACCTGCACTACCGGATCGTGGACGTGTCCTCCGTCAAGGAGCTCGCCCGGCGCTGGTACCCGCGCGTCTACTTCGCCTCTCCGCCCAAGGACGGCGGCCACCGGGCGCTGGCGGACATCCTGGAGTCGATCGACGAGCTGCGCTACTACCGCGAGGCACTGTTCGTGCCCCAGCCCGGCCCCGACACCAGGACCGCCCGCGAGGTCTCGGCCCGGATCAAGGAGACCTCGGTCACGAAGTCCGGCACGGTGTCCTGATCTCGCCGCAGACCATGTACACTTTTCGACGGCCGCAACGCTTCGCGCGCAGCGGTCATGGTGGCTATAGCTCAGTCGGTAGAGCGCCTGGTTGTGGTCCAGGAGGTCGCCGGTTCAAGCCCGGTTAGCCACCCCCATCGAGACGGTCTCGGCGTTCGCGCCGGGACCGTCTCGTCGTCTCTGGCTACGATCGAACCACCGCACCGACGCGAGGGAGTCCGATCATGTCCGCACCGCCGTTCGCCGAGCCCACGATCGAGACCCGCGGCAAGCAGCACCTGGCCGTGGTCCGCGAGACGGTGGCGCTCGCCGACATCCCTGCACTGTACGACCGGGCGTTCCCGCTGATCTTCGCCGCGCTCGGGCGCGCCGGTCTCGAACCCGTGGCCCCGCCGATGGGCATCAGCCACGGCATGCCGACCGAGACCCTCGACCTGTCGGTCGCGGTCCCGGTCGCCGAGCGATTCACCGACGACGGCGAGGTCACCGGCGAGACCCGGCCGGCCGGCCGCGCGGCCACGATGCTCGTGCGCGGCGCGTACGACCGGATCGCCCCCGCCTACGAGCACCTCTTCGACTGGGTCGCCGCCCAGGGGCTCGTCCCGACCGGGACCGCGTGGGAGCAGTACCTCACCGAGCCGTCGCCGGACGGGGACCCGCAGCAGAACGAGACGCTCCTCGGCGCCGACCTGGTGGACTGAGCGCGCCCGGCCACCGGCGTTCTCGCTCGCACACCGGACCCAGGTGTGATCGGCTGGGGCCTCGGACCCCACCGAGCGCCCGGAGGCGAGCAGACCCGATGATCGAGTTCCGGTCGGTCACCAAGACCTACCCCGACGGCACCGACGCCGTCGCCGACTTCTCCCTGGTCGTGCCGGCGCACACCACCACGGTGCTGGTCGGCTCGTCCGGCAGCGGCAAGACCACGCTGCTGCGCATGATCAACCGCATGGTGGAGCCGACGTCCGGCACCATCGAGATCGACGGCGAGCCCATCGGCGACCGTGATCCCGTGCGGCTGCGCCGCAGCATCGGCTACGTGCTGCAGAACGGCGGGCTGCTCCCCCACCACCGGGTGGTCGACAACGTCGCCACGGTGCTGCGCCTGGAGGGCACCCCCAAGAACGAGGCACGACAGCAGGCCCTGGAGGTGCTCGACGTCGTCGGTCTGGACCGCGGCCTGGCCGACCGGTACCCGAGCCAGCTCTCGGGCGGCCAGCAGCAGCGCGTCGGGGTGGCGCGCGCGCTGGCCGCCGACCCGAACATCCTGCTCATGGACGAGCCGTTCGGCGCCGTCGACCCGATCGTACGCTCCGAGCTGCAGACCGAGACGCTGCGCCTGCAGCAGCAGCTGCACAAGACGATCGTGTTCGTCACCCACGACATCGACGAGGCGTTCCTGCTCGGTGACCAGGTCGTCATCCTGTCCACCGGCGCCCAGGTCGCCCAGATCGGCTCGCCGAGCGAGATCATCGAGAACCCGGCCGACGACTTCGTCGCCAGCTTCATCGGCGCCGAGCGCGGCGCGCGGGCGCTGCACACCAAGGAGACGGGCCACGGCACCGTGCTCGTGGACGGCACGGGACGCACCCAGGGCCGCCTCGTCGAGGGCGGTCAGGGCGCCGCATGACCTGGGTCGTCGAGAACCTCGACCTCATCGGTCGCCTCACCGTCGAGCACCTGCGCCAGAGCGCCCTGCCGATCGTGCTGGGGCTGGTGCTGTCGATCCCGGCCGGCTGGTTCGCGTTCCGCTTCCGCCTGACGCGGGGCCTGGTGCTCACCGCCGTCGGGCTGCTCTACACGATCCCGTCGCTGGCGCTGTTCGCGCTGCTGCCGCCGCTGCTCGGCATCAGCTTCCTGTCCGAGGTCAACCTGATCATCGCGCTGACGATCTACGCCGTGGCGATCATGACGCGGTTCGTCGCCGACGCCCTGGCCTCGGTCGAACCGCAGGTGCGGCAGGCCGCCGACGCCGTCGGGTACAGCGCCTGGCGCCGGTTCTGGCAGGTGGACCTGCCGCTGGCCGGACCCGTCGTCCTGGCCGGGCTGCGGGTGACCGCCGTGTCGACGATCTCGCTGTGCACGGTGGGAATCCTCATCGGGATCGACAACCTCGGCTACCTGTTCACGAACGGCTACCAGCGCCAGATCGTCCCCGAGATCCTCGCCGGGGTGGTCGCCGTCGTCGTCATCGCGCTGCTGGTCGACTGGCTGCTCGTGCTCGCCGGGCGGGTCCTGATGCCGTGGACCCGGAAGGGGGCCTGAGATGGAGCTCTTCGCCGAGGCCGTCGCCTGGATCTTCTCCTCCGACGCGCAGTCCGGGTCGCTGCCCCTGTCCGAGGCGATCGCCACGCACCTGGCGTTCACGTTCGTCTCCGTGCTCCTCGCCGCCGCGATCGCCGTCCCGGCCGGCTGGGTGGTCGGGCACACGGGCCGGGGCCGTGAGGCCGCGGTGGCGCTGTCCGGGGCCGCCCGCGCCGTCCCGTCCTTCGGCCTGGTGCTGCTGCTGGTCCTCGTCTTCGGGGTGACGCACAAGGTCGGCGCGTCCACCACCGCCTTCGTCCTGCTCGCGATCCCACCGATCCTGGCGGGCGCGTACTCCGGCGTCGAGGCCGTCGACCGGCGGGTGGTCGACGGCGCCCGCGCGGTCGGCATGACGCCCCGGCAGGTGCTGGGCCGGGTCGAGATCCCGCTGGGGCTGCCGCTGCTGATCGGCGGTCTACGGTCGGCGACGCTGCAGGTCGTGGCCACCGTCACGCTCGCCGGCTACGTCGGGAGCTGGGGCCTGGGCTTCTACATCGTCCAGGGCATCCAGATCCGCGACTTCGCGCAGATCCTGGGCGCGGCGCTGGTGATCGTGGTCCTCGCCGTGCTGCTCGACCTGCTCTTCGCGCTCCTCGAGCGGGCGGTCGTCCCGCGGGGTGTCAGGGCGCGGCACGAGACGTCCTCCTGAACAGGACGAACCGGGCACCGCATGCTTGACTGGGACGGCTCATGGCCGACCGACGGCACTGGGAGAGAGGGACACCGATGCGCACCACCCGACGCACCACCGCACTCGTGGCCGGAGCCGCCGCGGCTCTGCTGACCTTGACCGCCTGCGGAGGCGACGCCGATCCCCTGGCGCAGGACGCGGGCGACGACGGCGAGGAGACGTCCTCCGACACGATCGTCGTGGGCTCGCAGGCGTACTACTCGAACGAGATCGTCGCCGAGATCTACGCCCAGGCCCTCGAGGCCGACGGGTTCACCGTCGAGCGCAACTACTCCATCGGGCAGCGCGACGCCTACATGCCCGCGCTGGAGGCCGGCGAGGTCCAGGTCTTCCCGGAGTACACCGGCAACCTGCTGCAGTACTACGACCCCGAGACGACCGCGACGACCGCGGACGACGTCTACGCCGAGCTCAGCGACGCCCTGCCGGACACCCTGGCCGTGCTCGACCAGTCCCCGGCCACCGACCAGGACTCCTACAACGTCACCGCCGAGTTCGCCGAGTCGAACGGGCTGACCACGATCGGCGATCTCGCCGACCTGGACGGCCTGACCCTCGGCGGCCCGGCCGAGCTGGAGGAGCGTCCCTACGGCCCGGAGGGGCTGGCCGACGTCTACGGCGTCGACGTCGCCTTCGAGGCCACCGGTGACACGACCGTGCAGGACCTCGTGGCCGGCACGGTGGACGTCGCGAACGTCTTCAGCGCCGACCCGCGCATCCAGACCGAGGACCTCGTCACCCTGGAGGACCCGGAGGGCCTGTTCCTCGCCTCCAACGTGGTGCCGCTGGTCAGCAGCGACGTGGCCGACCAGGTGGCCGACGTCATCAACCCGGTCAGCGCCGCCCTGACGCCTGAGGGCCTGGTCGACCTCAACGTCCAGTCCACCGAGGAGCAGCGCTCCAGCGAGGACATCGCCGCCGACTGGCTGAGCGAGAACGGCATCGGCTGACCACGAGTCCGAGGTCGGGCCCTTCCCCCTGCGCGGTCGCGCTCACGGACGCTGCGCGCCCTCCGCTTCCGGTCTGACGACCGCGCAGGGTGAAGGGCCCGACCTTCGTGCGTCCTGCCTCAGCCGAGGCGGGCGACGATCGCGTCGGCGAGCCGTCCGACCGTTCCGGCGTCACCGGCGTGCTTCAGCCACAGCGACGGCTCGGTGAGCTCGAGCTCGATGACCGTCGGCGTGTCGTCCTCACCGCCGACCAGGTCGACGCGGGCGTAGAGGAAGGGCTCGGTCACCCCGAGCCGCTCGTGCGCGACGGCGATCGCCTGGCGGGCGGCGTCGACCTGCGCCGCGGTCGGCTCCACCGGCTGCATCTGCTCCTTGCGGTACAGGCCCTGGGTCGGCCGGCTGGGCCCGGTGAGCAGCGCGTTCTTGCGCACGGCGTGCTGGACCTCGCCCTCGACGAAGATCAGGCAGGTCTCGCCCGCGGTGTCGACGCTGGTGATGTACGGCTGGATCATCACGGCGCGGCCGTCGTCGAGCAACGTCTTGGCGTGCTCGATGGCCAGGGCCCGCGACTCGGCGCTGACCGGCTGGTAGCGACCGGTGTCCTGCGCCCCGGCGGAGACGACCGGCTTGACCACGAAGTCGCCGAAGGCCGGCATCCGCGTGTGGATCGCGCGCTTGCCCAGGTGCCGCTCGGGGTCGAGCCAGATCGTGGGGATGACCGGCACCCCGGCCTCGTCGAGGGTCTGCAGGTAGGTCTTGTCCGTGTTCCAGGCGATGACGTCGGCACTGTTGGCCAGGTGCGGCACCGAGCGCGCCCACTCGATGAACTCGTCGCGGCGCGGGGAGTAGTCGTACGTGGATCGCACCACGACGAGGTCGTAGGAGGACCAGTCGACGTCCGGGTCGTCCCACACCACGGGCTCGGCGGTGACGCCGCGCGCGGCCAGTGCGGGGACGATCGGACGGTCGTCCGCGTCCAGGTCGGGCAGGACGGAGCAGGTGGCGAGTCCGACTCGCTTCGTCGTGGTGGTCACGGGCCCCAGGCTAGCGGGGTTGTGCGTCGGCGGCGGGTCCGCCCGGTTGCCGGACCACCGCTCTCACAGGCCGAGCTCCTCCAGCAGCCGCAGCCACACCTCGCTGACCGTGGGGAACGGCGGCACGGCGTGCCACAGGGCGTCGAGCGGCACCTCGCCGACGACGGCGACGGTCGCGGCGTGCAGCATCTCGGCGGCGTCGGGCCCGACGAACGTGGCGCCCACCAGGACGTCGCGCTCGGTGTCCACCAGGACCTGGGCCCGGCCGCCGTGGTCCGGCGAGGTGACGGCGGCCCCGGCCACCGAGGCGAGGTCGTAGGAGACGGCGCGCACGGGCAGCCCGGCACGCCGGGCCTCGGCCTCGGTGGGCCCGACCCAGGCGACGTGCGGGCGGGCGAACACGGCCTGCGTCTGCGCGCCGTGGTCGGCCCGGGCCGCGTACCGGCTCCATCGCGCGCCCGAGGCCGCGACGATCGCCTCCCGGTCCCCGCCGGACCCGTACAGCGCGGCCACGACGTCGCCGGTGACCCGGGCCTGGTACTTGCCCTGGTGGGTGGTGCCCACCCGTCCGGTCACGTCGCCGCAGGCGAACAGCCACGGCTTGCCGACGACGTCCCGGCCGACCTCCTCCACGGCCGTGGTGTCGTCGATCGTCAGCGGCGCACCGGGCTCGAGCCCGACCGTGTCGAGCCCGACGTCGCCGGTGCGGGGCCGGCGCCCGGTGGCGACCAGCAGCTCGGCGGCGGTGACGATCTCCGCGCCGTCGTCCCCGCCGACCGTCACGGTGACGGGTCCGCCCGGGGCCGGGCGCTCCACGCGGCGCGCCGTGGTCCCGAGGCGCACGTCCACGCCGGCGTCGCGCAGCGCCTCGGCGACCATCTCCCCGGCGAAGGGTTCGGCCCCGGCGAGCAGCCCGCCCCGGGCGAGCAGGGTCACCCGGGCGCCGAGGTCGGCGTAGAGGGTGGCCATCTCCACCCCGACGACGCCGCCACCCAGGATCACCAGCGACGCGGGCACCGCCTCGGCGGCGGTGGCCTCGCGCGAGGTCCACGGGTTGGCCTCGGCCAGACCCGGCAGGTCCGGGACGACCGCGGCGCTGCCGGTGGAGACCACGACGGCGCAACGCGCGAGCAGGCGGTGCGTCTCGCCGGCCGCGTCGTCGTCGACGCCCGTGGCGGGCACGACCTCGACCGTGCGCTCCCCGGCCAGGCGGCCGTGGCCGCGCACCAGCGTGATGCCCACGGAGTCGAGCCACTCCTCCTGGCCGGAGTCGTCGCCCTGGCCGGTCATCTCGTCGCGGCGCGCCAGCACCGCGTCCACGTCCAGCGGTCCGGGGTCGCCCACGCCGGGCGCCTCCCGTGCCGCCTGCCGCGCGGCTCCGGGCGACAGCAGGGTCTTGGAGGGGATGCACGCCCAGTACGAGCACTCCCCGCCCACGAGCTCGGCCTCGACGACGGCGACGGACAGCCCGCCGCGCGCCGCGCGGTCGGCCGCGTTCTCCCCCACGGGGCCGGCACCGATGACGATCACGTCGTACGTCTGCTCCATCCGGGCATGGTGTCGCGTCACGGCCCGTTCTGCAGCGTGGGACGGCCCGCGCCCGCGTGGCGGTGTCCCACGACCGGGGCGCGGGCGACTTGTGCGGACCCGACAACCGCTTGTGGGATCCGTGCACGACGGCGGCACGGGGCTGGGTGACCGGACCGGCGCCCGGCGTACCGTGCGGGCAGCACAGTGGTACCCGTCCCCGCACCGCCCGCGACGAAGGAGCAGCGTGACCGAGACCGCCGCAACCCGCACACCGGCCCGCTCGACCACCGCCGACGCCGCACGGATGGCCACCTTCGCGGCACTGATCGCCGTCCTGGGCCTGCCCGGGTCGATCGCGCTGTTCGGCAACGCCGTCCCGGTGACGCTGCAGACCCTGGGGGTGATGCTCGCCGGGGCGATCCTGGGCGCCCGCCGCGGCGCGCTGGCGGTGCTGAAGCTGCTCGCCCTGGTCGCGGCCGGGCTGCCGCTGCTCGCCGGCGGTCGGGGCGGTCTCGGCGTGTTCGTGGGACCGTCGGCCGGCTACCTGCTCGGGTTCGTGGCCGGCGCCTTCGTCGTCGGGCTGCTGGTCGAGCGGCAGCGGAGGGTGACGTTCCTGGGCGTGCTCCTCGCCGCGCTCGTCGGCGGCGTCGGCGTGGTGTACGCCGTCGGGATCCCCGTCCAGGCCGTGCTGACCGGTGTGCCCCTGGCCGAGACGGCCCTGCTGTCCCTCGCCTTCGTGCCCGGGGACCTGCTCAAGGCGCTGGCCTGCGCCGCGATCACCGCCGCCGTCGCGCGGGCCTACCCCGCCGCGGTGCGCCGCGGGGGCCGGGAGGGCTGAGTGCCGGTCGCCCACCACGTCCTGCAGCACGCGCACGGCCCCGCCGCGGACCGTGTCGCGGTGCGTTGCGGCGAGCGCAGCCGCACCTACGCCGAGCTGGCCGCCGACCTCGTCGCGGGCGCCGAGCACCTGGCCGCGACCGGGACGCGCCCCGGGGACCTGGTCGCCCTGTCGCTCGCCGACCCCCTGGACACGCTCGTCGCGCTGCTCGCCGCGGACCGGGCCGGTGCCGTCGGGCTGGTCGGCGACCCGGCCTGGCCGGTGCACCAGCGGGCCGAGGTGCTGCACGCCCTGACCCCCGCCGTCGTCGTGCACGTGCCGCTGCCGCGCGGTCACGGTGCTCCTCCCCCGCCTCCCGGGCCGACCCCGGACGACGCCGCGGCGGCGTGGGCGGGGTTCTCCTCGGGCAGCACGGGGCGTCCGCGCGCCGTGCTGCGCTCCCGCGGGTCCTGGACGGGCTCCTTCGAGCACGTCTCGCGCCTGACCGGCACCCGCGCCGGGGACACCGTCCTGGTCACGGGCCCCCTGGCCAGCTCGCTGCACTGCTTCGCGGCGGTGCACGCCCTGGCGGCCGGGGCGTCGGTGGAGCTCGCACCGACCGTGTCGGCGACGACGGCGGCGCTCGCCGGGGCCGACCTGGCCCACCTGGTCCCCTCCCGGCTCGACGACGTCCTGGACGCCCTCGACGCGGGCGTGCCGTCCCGGCTGCGCACCGTCGTGGTGGGCGGCGCCGGCACGGACCCCGCCCAGCGG
Organism: Isoptericola haloaureus; assembly: GCF_036689775.1. Lineage (NCBI taxonomy): Bacteria > Bacillati > Actinomycetota > Actinomycetes > Micrococcales > Promicromonosporaceae > Isoptericola > Isoptericola haloaureus. Next base: position 561,538 of record NZ_JBAGLP010000116.1, read on the forward strand.
GCCCGGGCCCATGCCCACGGCGTGCAGGTCGTGGCGTACTACGGGGCGGTGGAGCTGAGCTTCGTCGCGATCGACACCGGGGACGGGCTGGTGCCGTTCCCGCAGGTCGAGGTGCAGGTCCGGCCGCAGCCGGGCACGCGCCTGGGCGAGGTGTGGGTGCGCTCGCCGTGGACGGCGAGCGGCTACCTGGCCGGGGCGACCGGGCCGCTGCGCACCCGGGACGGCTGGAGCACGGTCGGTGACCTGGCCGACCTGCCTGACCTGCCCGACCCTCCCGACGGCGGCGCGGCGGACGCCGGGAACCGCGTGCTGCGGCTGCGAGGCCGTGGCGACGGCGCAATCCTCACCGCGGGTGCCACCGTCGTGCCCGAGGACGTCGAGGCCGCGCTGCGGCCCGTACCCGGGGTCCGTGACGTCGTGGTGGCCGGCGCCCCGCACCGCCGGTTCGGCGCCGTCGTCGTCGCCGTCGTCGAGGCCGACGACCACCCCGGGCTGCGCGCCCACCTGGAGCGGGTCGCCCGGGCCACCCTCGCCCCGGCCCAGCGGCCCCGGCGCTGGTTCCGCGTCGACGCCCTGCCACGCACCTCGAACGGCAAGGTGGCCCGTTCCGCGCTCGGTGCCGCCGTCGCGGGCCACGACCCGGCCGCGCAGGTCGGTGACCTCGCGGTGCTGCGGTGAGCGTGGTGGTGGCCGCCCGGCGCACGTGGACCGGCCGGCGCGGCGGCGGGCACGCCGGGGCCGACGAGGCCCGGCTGGCCGCCGCGGTCCTCAGCGCCGCCGCGCACGACGCAGCGCACGACGCAGCGCACGACGCGGCCGCCGGCCCGGTGGACGAGGTGGTGCTGGGCAACGCCGCGGGCCACGGCGGCAACGTGGCGCGCCGTGCGGCGCTGACCGCCGTCGGCCGGCACGTGCCCGGGATGAGCGTGGACCGGCAGTGCGCCTCCGGGCTCGCCGCCGTGGGCACGGCTGCCGCGCTGGTCGACGCCGGGCACGCCCGCGTCGTGCTGGCGGGCGGCGTCGAGAGCGCCACCCGGGCACCGGGGCGCGCGCACGGCACGCTCGGCTACGACCGCGCGTCCTTCACCGCCCCGCCGTGGGCGGACCCGGAGGCCGGCCGGGCCGCGGACCGGCTCGCCCACGAGCGCGGCATCTCTCGCGCGCTGCAGCATCGCTACGCCGTGGCCTCGCACGAGCGGCTGCGCGCCGCGCACACGGCCGGGCGGTTCACCACCGAGACCGTGGCCGTCGGGCCGCTGGACCGCGACGAGCACGCCCCGGCGCTGTCCCCGAGGCTGCTGGACCGGCTGCCGGGGGCCTTCTCCCCCGGCGGCACGGTGACGGCGGCCTCGGCCGCACCGGCCGCGGACGGGGCGGCCGCCGTGGTCCTGGCGCCGGGCGGCGCCCCGGGGCTGCGGGTCCGGACGGTGGCGACCGTGGCCGGCGACCCCGCGATGCCCCTGCTGACCCCCGTGTCCGCCGTGCGCGCGGCATGCGCGCGCGGCGGCGTCCGGCTCGCGGACGTAGCCGCTCTGGAGCTCGTCGAGGCGTTCGCCGTGCAGGCGCTCGCGGTGGCCGGGGACCTCGGCGTGGACCCGCTGACCGATCCGCGCTGGAACCCCGACGGCGGGGCCCTGGCGGGCGGTCACCCGTTCGGGGCGAGCGGGGCGGTCGCCGTCGTCCGGCTGTTCTCCCGGCTCGTGCGCGGCGGCGCACCGGCGGGCACGCTCGGGCTCGCCGCCGCGGCGGGGACCGGCGGGATCGGCGTCGCCGTGCTCGTGGAGGTGGTCCGGTGACCGGGATCGTGCTGGACGACGTGCACGTGCGCCGCGAGGGCCGGCACGTGCTGCGCGGGGTGTCGGTCCGGCTGACCGAGCACCGGGTGGCGGTGATCGGCGCGAACGGCTCGGGCAAGTCCACGCTCGCGCGGCTGCTCAACGGTCTGGTGGCCCCGACGTCGGGCCGGGTGCTGGTCGACGGGCTGGACGTGGCCCGGCACGGCCGGGCCGTGCGCCGGCGGGTCGGGTTCGTGTTCACCGACCCGGACGCCCAGATCGTCATGCCGACCGTCGCCGAGGACGTCGCGTTCTCGCTGCGCGGCTCCGGGCTGTCCCGCGCCGAGGTCGGCGCCCGGGTGGCGGCCGAGCTGGAGCGGCACGGCCTGGCCGGGCACGCGGGCCATCCGGCGCACCTGCTCTCCGGGGGCCAGAAGCAGCTCCTGGCGCTGTCCAGCGTGCTGGTGTCCCGCCCGGACGTCGTGGTGGCCGACGAACCGACGACCCTGCTGGACCTGCGCAACACCCGGTTCGTCGCGCAGCGGCTGGCGGCGCTGGAGCAGCGGGTGGTGCTGGTCACCCACGACCTGGACCTCGTGGGCGACTACGAACGGGTGCTGGTGGTCGACGAGGGCCGGGTCGTGGTCGACGACGTCCCGGCCGTGGCGGTGCCGGCCTACCGCGCGCTGATGGGCGCGCCGGTCCGATGACTGCCGGCCCGCCGCCCGCCACGGCACCCCCGAGGACCTCTACGTCGCCGGTGCACCGGCTCGGCGCGGGGACGAAGCTCGCCGGGCTGTGCGTGTGCTCGCTGGCGCTGCTCACCGTGGACGGACCGCGGGGAGCCGCCCTCGCCGTCGTCGGCGTCGTGGCGCTGTTCGGCCTGGCCGGGCTGGGACCGCGGACGCTGTGGGCCCAGGTCCGGCCGCTGCGCTGGGTCGTGGTGTGCCTGCTGGCGGTCCAGTGGTGGGTGCTGGGCCCCGTCGAGGCGGTGGTCCTGAGCACGCGGCTCGTGGCCCTCGTGGCCCTCGCCGGTCTCGTCACGGCCACGACCCCGACGGCGCAGGTCCTGGACGTCGTGGAGCGCGTGCTGCGGCCGGGGCGCCGGTGGGGCCTCGACCCGGAGCGTGCCGCGCTGGTGCTGGCCCTGACCCTGCGGTCCGTCCCCGTGCTCACCGACCTGGCCGCGCGGGTGCGGGACGCGCAGCGCGCCCGGGGCCGCGAGCGCGACGTGCGGGCCTTCGCGGTACCGCTGGTGGTGGGGTCGCTGCGGCGTGCCGACGCCCTGGGCGAGGCCCTGGCGGCGCGCGGCCTGGACGACTGAGGTCAGAGCCGGACGTACTCCAGGTCGGTCACGCTGCGCCCGGCGTTCAGGCCCTTGCGCTCGAAGCTGGTCATGACGCGGCCCTCGAAGCGCGGGGCGCGCCCGCCGGGGCCGTGGGCGTTGCGGAAGCCCTCGGCGGCGTCGAGCACCTCGAGCATCACCTCGCCGTACTCGGCCCAGTCGGTGGCCAACCGCCACCGGCCACCGGGCTTGATCGCGCGAGCCGCCAGCTCGGCGAAGGCGGGGGTGACCAGCCGGCGCTTGTGGTGGCGCTTCTTGGGCCAGGGGTCCGGGAAGAACACCCACAGCTCGTCCAGGCTCGCCTCGGGCAGGCCGTGCCCGAGCAGCTCGGCGGCGTCGACCTGCATGATCCGCAGGTTGTCGAGCTCGTGGCCCGGGTCGCCGCCGGCGACGGCCGGGTCGGCCCCGGCGTGCCCCGCGCGCACGATGGTCTGCGCGACGCCTGGACGGTAGACCTCGACGGCCAGGTGGTCATGCTCGGGGTGCGTCGCCGCGGCGTGCACGACGCACTCGCCCAGGCCGGTCCCGATCTCCAGGACGAGGGGCGCGGTACGGCCGAACTCCGCGGCGGGGTCGAGCTGCCAGTCCGGGTGCACCGACATGTCGCGGTGCTCGCGCGGGACCTCGATCAGGTAGCGGTGCCGGCGGGTGTCCCACGCCCTCTGCTGCCCGGCGGTCAGGCGGGCGGTCCGGCGCACGTAGCTCAGCGGACGGCGGTGGTGTCGGGTGTCGACGGAGTCCTCGACGGGGGTGTCCTGCGGGACGTCCGGGTTCTCCTGCGGTGAGTTCGGCACCGGACCAGGGTAGTCGGGCCGGGACCCCGCCCACGTCATTCCGACGAGAGTCCGATGAGAGCCAAGAGCGCCTCCCCGTAGGCGTCGGCGGCGTCCGGGGCGTCGAAGTTCCGGCGCTCGCCGAGCAGCTCGACCTCGACGGTGAAGACGTCGTCCTCGGCGTGCAGCGAGCGGAAGGTGCCGCCCAGCAGGTCGCGGAGCTGGTCCTCGCGCGGCAGCCACAGCGTGTCGTCGATGTCGACCGAGTCCAGGGCCCACTCGGTGGTCCCGTTGAAGCCGAGCACCGTGCCGGTGTCGACGTGGTGCGTCTCGACGACCAGGGTGGAGATCGTGAAGACGTCCTCGAGGAGGTCCGGCGCGTCGATGTGGAACCGGTCGCCGTCGGCCGGCTTCCAGATCAGTCCCGCGTCGCGCAACCGGGTGGCGAGCTCGGTGGAGATCATCTCCCCATCGTGCACCCTGTCGGTCAGCCCCGCGGGTGGATCCCCACCTGCAGGACCGGCTGCGGGCCCGACTCGTACAGCACCGGCTTCACCGGCCCGTGCACGAGCTCGTTGACCTGCACGTCGACCAGGTCGTGCCCCGCGACCTGCGAGACGTCGGCCAGGTGGATCCTGACCTGGACCGCGCTGCCGCGCGGCAGCCCCGTGCTCCCCGGGTCGCGCAGCACGGCCTGCCCGCTGACGACGGCCTGCTGACCGGCACCGGCCGCGGTCGCGCCCGGGTGGCCGACGTGACCGCCGGGGCCCCCGGGGCCGTGACCGAGCCCGGGACCGCCGACCATGACGCGGTGGACCTCGAGGTCGGCCAGCCGGATCCCGTCGGGCCCGGGCGTCTGCAGGACCAGCGAGCCCCAGCAGTCGATGGTCGCGTCCTGGGGCCGGCACGACGTCACGCCGGACCCGTCCGTCCCGCTGTGCGCGGTGAGCGCGACCCGCAGCCCGCCGTCACGCAGCGCGGACACCGGGTTGACCGCCGTCACGGTGACGCCGGGCGTGGACTCCCCCTCCGCCGCCGCGGCCACCTGGGCGGTCGCTCCGACGAGGAGCACCGCGAGCAGCGTCCCCGACAGCCTTCTCATCATCCTGGACATGTCCCACTCCTCTCCGCCGGCCGGTCGGGTCGGGTGCCACCCGTGGCGGCACCCGACCCGCGCGGCGCGGCCGGATCAGCTCCGGCCGAAGGCGTTGCCGCCGCCGCCGTTGCCACCTCGGGGACGATCGGCCGGCCGGCCCCCGTTGCCGCCACCGTTGCCGCCGCCCTTGTTCCCGACGTTCACCACGAGGGTGACCGTGTCGGCGGCACCGTCGCCGTCGGTGTCGCTCAGCGTGCCGCCGTCGGTCGCCCCGAGGGCGACGGACGGGGTCCTGACCGTGACCAGGTACTCACCGGAGACGGGCTTCTGCCAGTTGTACCCGTAGACGACGCGACCGGTGGAGTTGACCTCGGCGCCGTAGGGCACCTCGTCCACCACCACGACCGAGCCGTCGGTGGTGCGGATGTCGAGGGTGGTACCGCTGTCCCAGGCCCGGACCTCGGGGTAGGGAGACTCCTCGACACCGAGGGTCCCGTAGTGGGACTCGCGGTCCAGCAGCGTCGGGTCCAGCTTGACCACCGTGTACCCCGGCATCGGGAACGCGGTCGGGTCGGCGAACAGGCCGATCTCCACCCGGATCGGGGTCCCGGCCTTCAGGGGGGCGTTCTGCAGGTTGTCCCCCCACCCGGCGCCGACGGTCAGGGTGCCGGCCGCCGCCTCGGCGCAGTCCGCCTGCCACGTCGCGATCCCCTGGACCCAGTAGTCGAGGTGCTCGTCCGGGATCCCGTCGCCGTCGGTGTCGACGCCCTTCGTCCCGGACGGGTCGACCGAGTCGTCACCGTCCGTGCAGGTCCCTCCGAACGGTGACCCGGCCGCGCCGGGCACGAAGACGGTCGGGACGGACAGGTTGTTCGCCGCCACCTCACCCTCGTCGCCGGGCGGGTGGGGCGGCCCGCCGCCCCCCGGTGCTGCCTGAGCACCCGTGATGCTCATCGCCGTCAGCAGGACGGCTCCGGCGAAGAACGCGATGCCTCGTCGCATCGACCGCACGATCATGATGACTCGCCTCACAGCTCCGGTCGTCGGCACCGCCGCCGACGGTCCGCCCCACCTGGGGCGGCGGCGGTCCCTGGTGTGTCCTTCCGATGGTGTCGCTGCACCAGGACTGCGCACAGGGCCGAACCGCCCCGTCGGACAGGACCTTGGACGCTGACCGGACAATGCGGTCCTGTTGCCGCCGGGCGACCGTGCGCCGACCACTTCTGGCAGCGACACGCCAGAACTTGTTCAATCGATGGACAAAGTGCTGCACCGCTCCTAGGCTGCCGACGACCGACGAACGGGCCCGCCTGTCGGGCCGTGACGAAGGAGTCATCGATGTCCGTCAGCCGACGACGTGCCGTCGCCGCAGGAACAGGCCTCACCCTGCTGGCGTCCGCACTCTCCCTCCCGGCCGCCTCGGCGGCACCCGACAGCCCGGACCCCGCCGTGACCGGCCCGGTCCCCGCCACGACTGCCGTCGGGGACCCGGCCCACGGGTACCCCTTCCTCGCCACCGACGTCGACCTGGCCGACCACGGCTACGTCGAGCAGGAGTTCTTCCTCTCCGGCGAGGCGACCCGCTACGACGCCGACGGCGCCTCCGACGCCGAGGTGATCAGCACCGGCCACGAGTACCGCACCCGGATGGTCGTGCGGCGCCCCACGGACCCGGGCGCGTTCAACGGCACCGTCATCACCGAGTGGTACAACGTCTCCAACCAGTGGGACCAGGAGGTCGACTGGTTCCAGACCCACGAGCACCTCCTGCGCGAGGGCTACGCCTGGGTCGGCGTCTCGGCGCAGCGGGCCGGGGTCCACTCCGGCACCGGACTGCGGTCGTGGAGCCCCGACCGGTACGGCTCCCTCGACCTGACCGACGGCGGCACGGTCACCGACGACACACTGTCCTGGGACGTCTTCAGCCAGGCCGTCGGAGCCGTCCGCGAGCCCGCCGGCACCGCCCCGCTGGGCCCGCTGGAGGCCGAGACCGTGGTCGCCACCGGCCACTCCCAGTCGGCCGGGCGCCTGTGGTCGTACGTCAACTCCGTCGACCCGGGCGGCGACGTCGTCGACGCGGTCGTGCTGCACGGCGGCGGCGGGCCCCTCCGTGACGCGGTCGAGACCCCGGTGCTCAAGATCAACAGCGAGACCGACGTCGCGATCGACCTGCTGGGCGCGGCCCAGCGCCAGCCGGACAGCGACACGCTGCGCACCTGGGAGGTCGCCGGCGCCTCCCACGGCGACTGGAAGCTCATCACGGACTACGGCCGCCTGCGCATCCGCGACATCGGCACGGCCCCCGGCGGGTACCCGGGCACGCCGCAGACGTGCGACGAGCCGTCCGGCTCCCGCGTCCCGCAGCACATGGTCCAGGGCGCGGCGTACGACCACGTGGCGGACTGGGCGGCCGGTGGGGACGCTCCGCCGTCGGCGCCCGCCATCGACCTCCTCGCGGACGGATCCGTGGACCGCGACGACCTCGGTCTCGGTCGGGGCGGCATCCGGCTGGCCGCGCAGGAGGTCCCGGTGCGGCTGAACTCGGGGCTCAACACCGGCCCCGGCTTCTGCTTCATCGACGGGTCGTCCCGTCCGGTCGACGACGCGACGCTGGCCGCCTGGTACCCGGACGAGGAACAGTACGTCGACGAGGTCGTGGCCGTCACCGGTGCCGCCGTCGAGGCGGGCTACGTCCCAGCGGACGTCGCGGCCGACCCGTCGTGGTACACCGACGTCGCCGAGCTCGTCCAGGACCGGGTGGAGTCCGGCCTCGTCCGCGAGCAGGTCGGCGCACGGATCGTCGACCGGATGCACCGCGCCCTGGAGGCGGCCGACGACGGCGACTGGAACGCCGCGGACCGATGGGTGCGCCAGGCTCACACGTTCGCCGAACGGCAGGTGCGCGACGACCTCGCGTCGGCGTCCGTGGCGCGCTCCACCGCGGCGGTGCGCGGCGTGCTGGCGCTGACCGTCGACGGCTGAGGACGCCACCGAGAACGACGAAGGCCCCCGTCGCCGGTGCGACGGGGGCCTCGTTGGTGCGCCATCAGGGACTCGAACCCCAAACCCGCTGATTAAGAGTCAGCTGCTCTGCCAATTGAGCTAATGGCGCGTCACGTCCGGCACGAGATCCTCGACGCCGACCGCGGTACGACGGTCCGGACACGACGTGACCGGACCGTGCGTGGTGCGCCATCAGGGACTCGAACCCCAAACCCGCTGATTAAGAGTCAGCTGCTCTGCCAATTGAGCTAATGGCGCGTAGCGGTGTGAAACTCTACCAGCACCTCAGCGCGGCGCGGTACCTGGATCCGACCCTCCGGCGTGTGACCTCCGCGACAGCGGTGCAGGTCACAGGTACAGGCCCGTCGCGCCGCTCTCGTCGGACCGCTCGGCGACGGCGTGCACGTCCCGTTCGCGCAGCAGCACGTAGTCGGTCCCGCCGAGCTCGACCTCGGCGCGCTCCTCGGGGTCGTAGAGCACGCGATCGCCGACCTCGACCTGGCGGACGTGCTCGCCCTTGGCGACGACCTTCGCCCACGCCAGCCGCTTCGGCCCCGTGGCCGTGGCCGGGATGACCAGACCGGCCGCGGACTGCCGCTCGGCCGAGTCCACCTCGGGGTCGACCAGGACGCGGTCGTGGAGCATGCGGATCGGCAGCGGCTCGGTGGCCTCGCCGCCCGTCGACGCGGGAGAAGGTGCTGCGGAACTCACGAGGGCCACGCTACGCGAGAACCGCCGTCGTCCCCGCATCGCCCGACCGCTCCCGCACACCCGGTCGGGCTAGGCTGAGCGCGGCCCCGTCCCCGCAGCACCAGGAGCTCCCGTGACCCGTCTCGCCGTCGGCGACACCGCGCCCGACTTCACCCTGCCGACCGCCGACGGGAGCACCGTCTCGCTGGCGACGCTGCGACAGAGCGCCGAGCGGGGCGTGGTCGTCTACTTCTACCCCGCGGCCATGACCCCGGGGTGCACGAAGGAGGCCTGCGACTTCCGCGACTCGCTGGACGCCCTGCAGGGCGCCGGGTACGCCGTCGTCGGCATCTCCCCCGACGAGCCCGAGAAGCTCGCCCGGTTCGTCGAGCGCGACGCGCTGACCTACCCCCTCGCCTCGGACCCGGAGCACGAGGTCCTCGAAGCCTACGGCGCGTGGGGCGAGAAGAAGAACTACGGCCGCACCTACGTCGGGGTGATCCGCTCGACCGTCGTGGTCGGCGCCGACGGCACCGTCGAGCTCGCCCAGTACAACGTCAAGGCGACGGGGCACGTCGCCCGGCTGCGCACCAAGCTCGGGCTCGACGCCGCCTGAGCTCTGATGTGCCGGAGGCGGGACTCGAACCCGCACGCCCTGGGGCACGGCAACCTAAATGCCGCGTGTCTGCCTGTTCCACCACTCCGGCCGGTCGGTCAGTTTAGCGCCCGCCGCGACGGCGTCGATCGCTCGCCGACCTGCGGATGCGTGCTTGCGCCGTACTTGCCGCGCCCCCGTCCGGCGTAGTCCGCGGTCTGACTGTGACAGTTGGGGCACAGAAACCTGAGATTGTCGGATGCGTTGTTGCAGTAGTCGCCGTCGATGTGATCCACGTGGAGCACGAGCGGCCGGCCACGCCACATGCCCTGCTGCTGACAGCACTCGCAGCAGTACGGTCGACCGATCTCGACGAGTGCTCGCCGCAGCTGGGCCGGCTTGGCGCGTCGGCTACCCGGGAGAAGCACCACGAAGATCTGGTGCGGCGCCTTCCGAGTCGGCCGCTTCAGCCCGCCTTGGTTGCGCCGGAAGTGGCTAGTGTCGATCCCGAATCGGCGGATCGTCCGTGCGATGTGCGAATGCGTTCCACCGGCCTGCGGTCGACCCAGGTAGCGCAAGACACCAGCGACGGAGTCGGAGTGGTCCACAGCGTCCTGGAGCAGCTCACGGGTGTACTTCCTCGTACGACTCATGAACGCATGCTTGCGCGCGCCCCTGACAGCCGAACACCAGCACCATCCCGCGACGCGCGGGCCGTCCCGGCGTAGCGTCAGGGGTGACGGGACGCACGCCGCGCGGTCCGTCGGGGTGGTGAAAGGACCGACGCCATGTCCACGCTGAGCGAGTTCCTCAAGGCCCGGATCTCCGAGCTCCTGTCCCACGAGGGCAAGCACCGCGAGGAGCACGGCAACCCGCCGCTGACGCCGGAACGCGAGGCGGAGCTCCGTGAGCTGCACGCCCAGGCCGACCAGTACGAGCAGGGCCTGTTCGGCCCCGGCCAGGCGTCGTGGGTCGAGGGCCTGATGCGCGAACGTGCGGCCGACTTCTCCGACCACCCGGACTATCGCGACGAGTGGCGGCGCTGAACCCCCGGACGAGCCGCGCCCCAGCACACGTGGGTGTCACCGGTTGCACGTGTCACCACACTCCGTATCGTGTGGTGGTATCGCTCCCACGAGCTCGTCCGGAGTCGGCAACGGGGCCGACAGGGGGCTTCCGGACGGAAGCCGTGACGGAGCACATCAACCATGAGGTGACGCATGTCCACACCCTGGAACGACCCCGTACCCGCGCGCCGGACCGCCGCTCTGGCCGCCCTCGCGATCCTGACCGGCGGTCTCGTGGCCACGACCACCCCGGCCCACGCCGACGTCGTCGACGTGGGCGCCGGCAGCTACACGACCGACACCGTCGGCCCGCCACCCCAGGGGTGCGCCGCCGTCGAAGCAGACCCCCGCGCGTTCGTCACGGACGACGCGCCCAGCACCCCGCTGCCCACCAACGACTGGTGGACCTCGCTGGCCTACAAGGTCTTCGACTGCTCGTTCAGCCCACCCCTGCACGCGCACCCGGCGAGCTACCTGCCCACGGCCGGCGGACTGGGCATCTCCTACACCACCGAGGCGACCGTCACCGGTGATCCCGCCGGGATCTCGGAGTACCACTACGAGTACGCCGAGGACCTGCGTGCCGGCGTCGTCGGCCTGGACGCCCCCCACGTGGCCGTCGGGGGCTGGACGGACTGGACGGTCGACCCGGTCTGGGACGACGGCGAGCAGTCGCTGCGCGCCACCATCGGCCACGGGCTGCCGATCTCCTGGTTCGAGGCGACCGGCGGCGACGCCCTGCTGACGCTCGCCGGCTCGCCCGACGTCTGGCTGGACGAGCCGGGCCGCGTCGGCCTGAGCGTCGGCGGCGCCGACTACCTGGCCGTCCTGCCGTCCGACGTGTCCTGGACGACGAGCGGCACGTCGCTGACGGCCCCGGCCGCGACCTTCGCCGTCGCCCTGCTGCCCGACGTCGGACCCGCCGCGCGGGACGACCTCGTCCAGACGTACACCGACGCCGCCCGCTCCCCCGTGACCGGCACCCGGGCCGACTACGCCTACGATGCCGGCGCCGGCGTCGTGCGCACCACGTACCACCTGGAGACCACACCCTGGCCGGGGGCCGACGACGGCGGCACCGTCGCGGCGCTGTACCCGCACCAGAGCGCGTACCTCACCGGGGCGGAGGCCGCCGGGGCGACCTACACCTCGCCGCGTGGCGACATGGCCGTGCTCACCGGGACCGCGCAGTTCACCACGACCACCCCGTACACCGGCGTGCTGACCGAGCTGCCCGCGGTGGCGACGTCGTCGGGCGCCGAGCGCGACCGCCTCGAGGCGCTGCTGGACCAGCTCGGCGACCCCCTGGACCAGCAGAAGGCGGACACCTACTGGACCGGCAAGGCGCTCGGGCGAGCCACCCGCGTCGTGGAGATCGCCGACCAGCTCGGCCGCACGGCTCAGCGGGACGCCGCACTGGCCGACGTCCGCGCGGTGCTGACCGACTGGTTCACCGCCACCGCGGGCAAGACAGAGCAGGTCTTCGCCTACGACGACGGGTGGGGCACGCTCGTCGGGCACCCCGGCTCCTACGGCTCGGACACCGAGCTGAACGACCACCACTTCCACTACGGCTACTACATCGCGGCCGCCGCGACCCTGGCCCGGTTCGACCCGCAGTGGGCGGCCGACTACGGCGAGATGGTGGACCTGCTGATCCGGGACGCCAACGGGTACGACCGCGACGAGACCCGGTTCCCCTACCTGCGCGACTTCGACGTCTACGCCGGGCACGACTGGGCCTCGGGGCACGGCGCCTTCGCGGCGGGCAACAACCAGGAGTCGAGCTCGGAGGGCATGAACTTCGCCGGCGCCCTGGTCCAGTGGGGCGAGGCCACCGGGGACAACGCGGTGCGCGACGCCGGGGTGTACCTCTACGCGACGCAGGCCGCGGCGATCCAGCGGTACTGGTTCGACGTCGACGGCGCGGCCTACCCCGAGAGCTTCGGGCACCCCGTGGTCGGCATGGTCTGGGGCGACGGCGGGTCGTACGCCACGTGGTTCAGCGCCGAAGCGGAGAAGATCCAGGGCATCAACACCCTGCCGATCACCGGCTCCCACCTCTATCTCGGGACCTCGCCCGCCACGGTGCGTGCCGCGTACGACCATCTGGAGCAGGTCAACGGCGGCCCCCCGACCGTCTGGCAGGACATCCTGTGGCAGTACCTCGCGCTCGGCGACGCCGACCGCGCCCTGTCGCTGCTGGAGTCGACGTCCTTCACCCCCGAGGAAGGTGAGACGCCCGCGCACACGTACCACTGGATCGCCAACCTGGCGGCGCTGGGGACTCTCGCGACGGACACCCGCGCCGACGACCCGCTGGCCGCGGCGTTCGACGGCGACCAGGGACGCACGTACGTCGCCTCCAACGTCACCGCCGCCGACCGGACGGTGACGTTCTCCGACGGCGCCGTCGTCGACGTCCCGGCCGGCCAGGTGGTGGCCACGGGAGCGCACACCTTCGCCGGCGGCGACGCCACCGGTGGCCCGACGCCGAGCCCGACCCCGGAGCCGACGCCGGAGCCCTCCGAGGAACCGTCGCCGACGCCGGACCCGACTCCGGAGCCCAGCCCCGAGCCCAGCGAGGATCCGGGCGCCGGGCCGGTGCGCTACCTCGGCGACGACGGCTCCCTACCCGCACAGGCCGGACCCGAGGGCACCGTCCAGCTCACCTCCGCCGGCGGCCAGAACCACGACGGCACCCCGCACCAGCCCGCCGTCTTCGAGGCCACCGGACTCACCGGCACCCACACCGGCCAGACGACCGCGTTCTCCTTCGCC